>DATMEV010000079.1:0-73253 GCA_035556795.1 Pseudolabrys sp.
CTCTACAAAACCGAGGTGTTCAGGCTGTCGCGTCTGCGCAATGCGTGGAAGCCCGAGGGCGCGCTCGGCCCCGACGGCGAAGTGATTCCGCCGCAGATCATCACCCGCGCGCCGAGCGCGGAATTGCGGGAAGACCAGAAAGACGAGGATTCGCTGCCGCCCTATGACATCCTCGATCCGATCCTGCGGCGTCTGGTGGAGGGGGAGGAGCCCGTCACCTCGATCGTCGCCGCCGGCTATGATCGCGACACGGTGATGCGCGTCGACAGACTGCTGAATATCGCCGAGTACAAGCGCCGGCAGGCTGCGCCGGGCGTCAAGGTGACGCTGAAGAATTTCGGCCGTGACCGCCGCTATCCGATCACCAACCGGTTCCGCGATCCGGGCACGCCGCTGCCGCAGGCGGACGAGAGTCTGATGGCCGCGCCGCCGATGGCCTCGAGCGCCGCCGACTTCTGATCGCTAGAACATTTTTGCTTTTGATGGAATCAAAAGCAAAGCTCTAGGTTGTTGTTTTGACGCGTTTTCTTCAAGCGAACCGGTATCCACTTCGCTCGAAAACGCTCTATCGCAGCCGGTTCACTGCACCGGCAGGAATTGCGGCCCGACGGTGCGGATCGTGCGTTTGGGCGCTGTCGATCCGCGCAGTCCGTCGTCGGCCGCGTTCGTGGACGACGAGGCGGCCGGCCTTGCCGAAGGCGGAACTGCCGGATCCTTGATCGGGCGGCCTTTGGCGTCGCGCGGCAACGACATCTGGCGGGCGCGATCCTGCGTCACCACGCTATCGCCGCGATCGAATTCGGTGGCGCCGCTCTCTTTCATCGCATCGGCCCAGCTTTGTCCGGGCTGCCGGCAACTGCAGGCCGCGTCGTATTGCTGACGATAGCGGAATGCGGTCGGCAGGCTGGAATAGTTCTGGCCGCCAAGCGAGACCGCCTGCGCGATCTCTTCGCCGGGATTGCGGTAGGTGTAGAGGGAGACTTGCGCCGCCGGGCAGGTGCGCTGGCAGATGCGCTCGTCCTCCTGAAAGCGGCCGGGATTGGTGGCGAACGAGATCGGATAATAGTAGCCGTCGCAGGTGCGCACGCAGACGGTGCGATAGGTGCCGCTGGGCATTCCCGCGCCTTCGTCGGAATAGATGGCTTCGCCGCCGCCGCTGCGCCGGCTCGGGCCGAACAGCGTGTCGAACAGGGTCCGCGGCGCCGCGGCGCTGCGGTATTGCGGTCCGCAATCATTCTCGCCAAGCGCCGTCAGCAAGGCGCGGCGCTGGCCGGCGCGATCGAGATTGCCGCTCATCTGCTGCATCTCGGTGCGCAGACGGGCGATGTTGTTGCGGCTCTGCTCGATCTGCCGGTTCAGCGCATTGCATTGCGGCGATGGTGACTGGAACAGCGAGAAGAAGCCGGAGCTGGTGCAGTCGAGCTGCCGCGCCTGGGCATTGAGCCGGTCGTATTCGTATTGTTGCCGATTGAGCGTGTCGTCATAGCGGCGCATCTGTTCGGCGCGCGCCGGGTCCATGCTGCCGCGATCGAGCGAGGCCAGTTGCGCCTCCAGCCGCTGGCAGATTGGCGACTGCGCCGTTGCCGCGACGGTGGAAACGGCAAGGATGAACGCGGCAGCGGACGGTATGCGCAAGGAGGCGGGCCTCGTTTTGGCTGTCAGGGCGGCGGCAATCTAACGATAAACGGCGCGCGGGGCGAGAGGCGGGGCACCGAATTCAGTGCGGCCGATACGCCTCGGCGCGCAGGTTCCAGAGGATGCCGGAGAGGATGACGCCGGCGCCGACGAATACCCATACGTCCAGCGCCTCGCCGAAGAAGGCCCAGCCGATCAGCGCGATCAGCGGCACGCGCAGGAAATCCAGCGGAACCACCAGCGTTGCATCGCCGGCGCGGAAGGCGTTGGTCAGGCAGTAATGCGACGTCGTGCCGGCAATTCCGAGAGTGAGTGCCGCCAGCACGGCGGGCTGGTCCATGCGCATCGGGAAGGTGATGTCGCTGCCGAGGAGGCTGAGCGGCAACTGGATGACGGTCATCCAGAAGATGATGCCGAAGGTCGTTTCCGTCGAGGTGAGCAGCTTCGTCGAGATGAACACGACCGCATAGCCGACCGCCGCCAGAAGGACGAGAAGGGCTGCCGGATGGAAGTCCGAGACGCCGGGCCGCAGGATGATCAGCACTCCGGCAAGCCCCAGCAACACCACGCCGATGCGGCTCCCGGTCAGCTTCTCGTGCAGCAGCCAGACCGCCAGCAGTGCCGTCCATGCCGGCGCGATGAATTCCAGCGCGAAGACGGTGGCGAACGGCAGCAGCGTCAGCGCCAGAGCCCAGCAATATTGCGCCGCGTAGTGGACGGAATTCCGGAAAACCTGCAGGCCGATCCGGTTCGTGCGGATCAGCGGCCGGTAGGCCGGCTTCAGCGCCAGCAGCACCAGCATGATGGCAAGGCCGATGCCGGAGCGGATGCTGAGGATTTCGAAAAGATTGAGCCTTGCTGAGAGCAGGCGGATCGACACCGCCATTCCCGAGAACGACAGCAGCGCGCCGGTCATCCAGAGAACAACGCGAGTGAGGTTGCCGATCTTCACGCTTCGGATTGCCCGCTTCACGAAGAAGAGATCGGCTCTCGAGAGCTTTTCGCTTCCGATGATGTCAGAGGCGAAGTTCTCGTTTCCTGTTCTGGTGCGCTTTCTTCACGCGAACCAAATACCCGCCTCGCCTGGAGGCGCTATAGCAGCCGGTCGTCGGTGCGTCATCAGACGAAAGCGGAGAGGTGCTATTCCGCGTCGGGCTGATTCTCGGGGCTGGCTTTCTGGAAGGCCGGCAACTGCATGCAGGCCGCATCGGCAGCGACGATCTTCGGAAAACGGTCCAGCGGCACTTTGAGCCGGCGCGCATTGTAGACCTGCGGCACCAGGCAGATATCGGCGAGAGTGACATGGTCGCCCGCCAGATAAAGCCCGGAGCCGATCATCGTCTCCAGCGCCTCGAAGCCCTGCAGGATCCAGTGGTGGTACCAGGTGTCGATCTCGGCCTGCTCATGTTGGAGCACGCGCTTGAGATATTGCAGTGGCGCCAGATTGTTCAGCGGATGGATATCGCAGGCGATCAGTTGTGCCATCGCCCGCACCCGGGCGCGCTCGATGAGGTCGGTCGGCAACAGCGGCGGCTGCGGATGCGCCTCGTCGAGATACTCGATGATCGCCAGCGACTGGGTCAGGATCTCGCCGTTGTCGAGGACCAGCGACGGCACTCGCTGCTGCGGATTGATGGCGCGATAGTCGGGCCGGTGCTGATGGCCGCCGTCCCTGGTGAGGTGTATGAACGCCATCTCGTAGGGCAGGCCCTTCAGATTGAGTGCGATGCGCGTCCGATAGGCGGCGGATGAACGGAAATACGAGTAGAGTTTCACGGCGTTGATCCTCCGAGGGCGATCGCGATATCCGGCGCTGCCGGAGGTCGGCGTTGCTAGTCTTTTCCGGCACTGTCATCGAGCATCATTGAACGTTTTGTCAATTTGTCCAGCATGCGATCGAGCATTGCGCGCTCCGACGGATCGAGCGCGTCGAGCAACTCGCGCTCGAAGTCGAGCGCGGTCGGCACCAGATCGACATAGATGGTGCGGCCGGCGGTGGTCAGCGAAAGGAACGCTTCGCGTTGATCGTTGTGATTGACCTTGCGGGTGACGAGCTTGCGTTTTTCCAGCAGCGCGACGGCGCGCGACACCTTGGTCTTGTGCATGTGGCTGTGCTGGCCGATCGCCTTGCCGGTCATCGTGCCATACTGACCGAGCGTCACCAGCACGCGCCATTCCGGCACCCCGATGCCGTATCGCTCCGCATAAATCCGCGACAGGGCCTGCGAGGTCAGGGCCGACACGACGTTCAATCGATAGGGCAGGAACGTCTCGAGATGGAGGTCGGCGCTGCGGGTTGCCTCCTCGGTCATGCGTGAACCCCGTTCCCGGACCCTGTTTGATGGTTGCATTGCAGACGCTGCCTCGCGTTGACGTGCGCCGACGCCCACCCGGTATCCTGCGGCGGGGCGATGCGATCTGAAGAGCGTGCTGGCAATCTGTGCTCCCCCCGACGTCGAGGGCCTCGGTGCCGCCGAAGCCGCCACTGAAGCCATTGAATCTGCTGGCGGACCATGACGGAAGTCGATCCGGCGCGCAACGCGCCGGTGGCGGATGCAAGGGGATAGACGTGCCCGCGCGGACCGGCTTGTTGGTTGCGGGCGCAACCAAACCGGCCTAAAAATGCGCGATAGCGAACCGGGAGGATTTCCGATGTCGAGAGACACGATTGCGTCGGGTCCGACACCCGCAGGCTATATGTCGGGCTTTGGCAACAGTTTCGAGACCGAGGCGCTGCCGGGCGCACTGCCCGTCGGTCGCAATTCGCCGCAGAAGGTGAATTACGGTCTCTATGCCGAGCAATTGTCCGGCTCGCCCTTCACCGCGCCGCAGGCGTCGAACCAGCGCTCCTGGCTGTACCGGGTGCGGCCGACGGTGCGCCATACCGGCCGTTTCGTCCGCATCGATCGCGGCGTGCTGCGCACCGCGCCGGAGCGCGAGGATGCTACCCAGCCGCTCGGCCAGCGCCGGTGGGGACCGACGCCGTTACCGGATGACAAGCGCACATTCGTCAGCGGACTGTTCACCGCCACCACGGCCGGCGACGCAGAAAGCATGGCCGGCATGGCCGCGCATGTCCTGCTCGTGACGCAATCGATGACGCACGAGCACTTCTTCAATGCCGACGGCGAGATGCTGGTGGTGGCCGAGCAGGGGCGGCTGCGTTTCCGCACCGAATTCGGCGTCATCGATATCGAGCCCGGCGAGATCTGCGTCATTCCCCGCGGCGTCGTCTTCCGCGTCGAACTGATTGACGGGCCGGCGCGCGGCTATGTCTGCGAGAACTATGGCGGTGCCTTCACGCTGCCGGACCGCGGCCCGATCGGCGCCAACTGCCTCGCCAATCCGCGGGACTTTCTGGCGCCGGTCGCCGCCTATGAGGATCGCGAGGAGCCCTGCACGCTGATCGTCAAATGGGGCGGCGATCTGCATCAGACCGAGATGCCGCATTCGCCGCTCGATGTCGTCGCCTGGCACGGCAACTATTATCCGTACAAATATGACTTGCGGCGCTTCTCGCCGGTCGGCGCCATTGCCTTCGATCATCCCGATCCGTCGATTTTCACGGTGATGACATCGCCGTCGGAAACGCCGGGAACCGCGAATGTCGATTTCGTCATTTTTCCCGAGCGCTGGGCGGTCGCGGAAAACACGTTCCGGCCGCCATGGTATCACCGCAACATCATGTCGGAGTTCATGGGGCTGGTGTACGGCGTCTACGATGCCAAGCCGGAAGGCTTCGTGCCGGGCGGCTTCAGCCTGCACAACACCATGCTGCCGCACGGACCGGACGCCGATGCGTTCGAGCACGCCAGCAATGTCGAGTTGAAACCGGTCAAGCTCACCAATACGCTGGCCTTCATGTTCGAGACCCGGTTTCGCCAGCGTGTCACCGCCTGGGCGGAAGGCCTGCCGACGCAACAGCGCGACTATATCGATTGCTGGTCGGGCCTGAGGAAAATGTTCGACGCGACGCGGCGCGATCCGCGATAGGATAGCGCTGCCATGAAGCTGGCTTCGTTGAAGGGCGGACGCGACGGACGGCTGCTGGTCGTGTCGCGCGATCTGACGCGGGCGGCCGATGCGGCCGGTATCGCGCCGACCTTGCAGACGGCGCTCGATGACTGGGAACGCCTGGCGCCGCGGCTTGACGAACTGTCGAAGGCGCTGGAGGCGGGCGGTGTGGCGCACCGGCCGTTCGATCCGGCGCAATGCGCCTCGCCATTGCCGCGCGCCTATGCCTGGCTCGACGGCTCTGCTTACGTCAATCATGTCGCGCTGGTACGCAAGGCGCGCGGCGTCGCGGTGCCGGAAACGTTCTGGACCGATCCGCTGATGTATCAGGGCGGCTCCGATGTTTTCCTCGGGCCGCGCGATCCGATCCTCATGGCCGACGAGGCCTGGGGCATCGATCTGGAAGCCGAGATCGTCGTCATCCTCGGCGACGTGCCGATGGGCGCGACCCGCGAGGAAGCGGCCGCGGCGATCCGCCTGATCATGCTGGTCAACGACGTCACCTTGCGCAACGTCACCGGGCCCGAACTCGCCAAGGGTTTCGGTTTCGTGCAGTCGAAACCGTCGTCGGCCTTCACGCCGGTTGCGGCGACGCCGGACGAACTCGGCGCTGCTTTCGACGGTGCGAAAGTCCACCGGCCAATCCTCACCTTCATCAACGGCAAGCCGTTCGGCCGGCCGATGGCGAGCGAGGATATGACCTTCGATTTCCCGACGCTGATCATGCATGCGGCGAAAACCCGGGCGCTCTCGGCGGGGACCATCCTGGGCGCCGGCACCATTTCCAACCGTGCAGCCGACGGCGGGCCCGGTCTGCCGGTGAGCGAGGGCGGCGTTGGCTATTCCTGTATCGCCGAGCAGCGGACGGTCGAGACCATCCGCAACGGCAAACCGTCGACGCCGTTCCTGGCGTTCGGAGACCGGGTGACGATCGACATGCAGGACGATGCCGGGCGATCGATATTCGGCGCCATCGACCAGACGGTGGTGCGCTATCATCGCGGCTGAATGAGCGGCACAATCGGTGACGCCGCGACAGCGCGTGGGAGGTGAAGATGGCGGTCAAAGGATTCGCGTCGACGACTGACCTGGCGGACAAGAAGGTTTCGTTCGACGAACTGGGGCCGGGCCTTTACGCCTATACGGCGGAAGGCGATCCCAATTCCGGCATCATCGTCGGCGACGACGCCGTCATGGTGATCGACGCGCAGGCGACACCGGCGATGGCGCAGGATGTTATCGCGCGTGTCGCCGCCGTCACCGACAAGCCGATTAGATATGTGCTGCTGACGCACTATCATGCGGTGCGGGTGCTCGGCGCCTCCGGCTACAAGAACGCCGGGATCATCTGTTCCGATACCGCCCGCGCAATGATCGCCGAGCGCGGCCAGCAGGACATGGATTCCGAGATCGGCCGCTTCCCGCGGCTGTTCCGGGCGGTGGAGACGATACCGGGGCTGACCTGGCCGACCATCACCTTTCCCGGTCAGATGACGGTCTGGCTCGGCAAGCGCGAAGTGCGCATCATGCATATCGGCCGTGGCCATACCGCCGGCGACGTGATCGCGGTGGTGCCGGACGCGAATGTCGTGTTCTCCGGCGACCTCGTCGAATACCGCTCGGCCTGCTATTGCGGCGATGCGCATTTCGGCGATTGGCCGGCGACGCTCGATATCCTCGCGGAGATGAAGGCGAAGGCGCTGGTGCCCGGCCGTGGCGCGGCGCTCACCGACCCGAAGATGGTGGCGGACGGCATCGCCATGACCGGCGACTTCCTGACGACCTTGTACGGGACCGTTAGCGAGCAGGTGGCCAAAGGGCGTTCACTCAAGGAGACCTTCGATGCCACCAAGGCGGCGATGGATCCGAAGTTCTCGTCCTATGCGATCTATGAACACTGCATGCCGTTCAACGTCTCGCGGGCATTCGACGAAGCGCGCGGCATCGAGTGGCCGCAGATCTGGACGGCGGAGCGCGACCGGGAGATGTGGGCAGCCCTGCAGGGATAAGCGGTGGGGCACCGCCCCACGCCGGCCGGCAGTTGTGGGGAGCGCGACCTATGCTAGCTTTGCAACGCGGCTGCCGACAGAGCGGCCGGAAAGGGGGCAAGGATGGCTACAGAACGTTCGCGTCTTTTCATTCCCGCGCTTTCACCTGTTTATGCTGGTCTCGAACCTCTCGTGTTGCCGCTGTTGCGCGTGGCGCTCGGCGTAATTCTCATCCCGCACGGTTGCCAGAAACTGTTCGGCTGGTTCGGCGGTCTCGGGTTCGAGCGCTTCAGCCAGCTTTTCGAAACCATCGGCTACAGGCCCGGTGCCTTGTGGGTCACGATCGTGGGGCTGACCGAAGTGGTCGGCGGCATCTGTCTGATCCTCGGCCTGTTCACCCGGGCGGCCTCGCTGCTGGTGTTCATCTTCATGATCAATGCGGTGTGGTTCACCTCGGCGAAAGGCTTCTTCTGGACGTCGGGCGGCTCCGAATATTCCTGGCTGCTGCTGGTCGTGTCGCTGGTCTTCCTGATCCGCGGCGCCGGCGACTATTCGATCGACAAGACGATGAGCAAGGAGTTCTGATCGGGCGTGGCGGCCCGGTCGGCGTCGCGGCGGAGGCTGTCGCATGACCGGGTCGCAGCACAAGACGCTCTATCATTACGATTATCATCACTCACCGGATCAGGACGGGCCGGCGGCGCATCACCGTGTCGTGGTGGTCGGCGCCGGTCCGGTCGGTCTCACCGCGGCGATCGATCTGGCCTTGCGCGGTGTGAAGGTCGTGGTCCTGGACGATTCCGACCGCATCGGTGAAGGCTCGCGCGGCATCTGCTGGGCCAAGCGCACGCTGGAGATTTGGGACCGGCTCGGCGTCGGCGACGCGCTCGTCGCACGCGGCGTCACCTGGCAACTCGGCAAGGTGTTTCTCGGCGACGAACTCGTCTATTCCTTCGACCTGCTGCCGGAAGGCGGCCACAAGATGCCGGCCTTCATCAACCTGCAACAGTATTATGTGGAGCGCGCCTTGGTGGAGCGCGCGGCCGCGCTCGACGCGATCGACCTGCGGTGGAAGAATAGGATCGTCGGGCTCGAGGCGCGCAACGACGGCGTCCATCTGTCGATCGACACGCCGGAGGGGCCCTATGCGATCGCTGCTGACTGGGTGATCGCTGCCGACGGGGCGCGCTCCGCGATGCGCGACATGCTCGGCCTGGAATTTTCCGGCCATACCTTCGAGGAGAAGTTTCTGATCGTCGATGTGCGCATGCACGCCGACGACATTCCGACGGAGCGGCGCTTCTGGTTCGACCCGCCATTCCACACCGGCCAGTCGGCGCTGCTGCATCGCCAGCCAGACGACTGCTGGCGCGTCGATCTGCAACTCGGTCCCGACGCGGATATCGAGGCGGAACTGAAGCCGGAACGCTATCTGCCGCGCATCGAACGGATGCTCGACGGTCGCTCCTTCAGTGTCGACTGGATATCGATCTATCGTTTCAATTGCCGTCGCATCGACCGCTTTGTCCACGGCCGGGTGATCTTCGTCGGCGACAGCGCGCATCAGCTCTCGCCGTTCGGCGCGCGCGGCGCCAATTCCGGCATCCAGGATGCCGACAATCTCGGCTGGAAGCTCGCAGCGGTGCTCAACGGCGAGGCCGGTTCAGAACTCCTCGACAGCTATGATGCCGAGCGGATGCAGGCCGCGGACGAGAATATCGGTCACTCCACCCGCTCGACCGATTTCATCGCGCCGCGTTCGCCGGCCGAACATGCCTTGCGCAATGCGGTGCTGACGCTGGCGCCGCGCGCCGCCTTCGCCCGGCGGATGGTCAATTCGGGGCGGCTGTCGGTGGCGACGGTTTACGAGACGCCGCTGAGCACGCCGGACGAGGCGCCGTTCGCCGGCTCCGCGCGGCTCGGCGCGCCGGTGCCCGATGCGCCGGTGACGGATCGCAGCGGTGTCGCCGGCAGCCTGCTGCAGCATCTGACGGGCGGGTTTCAGCTTCTGCATGTCGGCGCGCTTGCGCCTGTGGACGTTCCTTTGGGCCTCGCCCTGACGACAGTCGGCAACGAATTTGCCGATCATATTGATCTTGCCGATCATGCCGGCCTGTTCGCCCAGCGCTTCGATGCGGCGCCCGGCTCGACCTATCTGCTGCGGCCAGACCAGCATCTGGCGGCGCGCTGGCGTATGTTCGATGCGGCGAAAATCGCGGCGGCGCATCGCCGCGCGCTGGCTATGCCGTGAGGCTGAGGCGCGCTCAGGATTTGTCGAAACGCACTTCTTGCCCAAGGACCGGTCGTGCTTTGCGGATCGTGCTTTAAGCCGGCATCCGCAGTGCATTGAGCATGGCTTCGCACGCGGCCGCACATGCGTTGCAGGCTTCCATGCAGACGCGGCAGTGCTTGTGCATGTCGGCATGATTGGCACATTCGCGTGCGCAGGCGCGGCAGAAGGCAATGCAGGTCGTCAGTTGCGCTTCCAGCGGCTGACGGTTCCCGGCCTTGTTGGCGCGGGTAACGATCCGGCCCGTTGCCGCGCAGGCGTCGGCGCAATCGAGATTGAGACGGATGCAGTTGATCAGCGTGGCGACGGAACGTTCCGACAGGCACGCATCGGCGCAGGTGGAGCATGCTTCAAGGCAGGTGAAACATGTATCGACGCAACGGCTCATCGCTTCGCCATAGGGCGGATGGTCCGGGTGACTCTTGTACATCGTCCGCATCGCGGCCGCCGTCATCGAAACCTCCTGCATTGTCGTTGCGTGGAGAAACCCGGCAACTGTGCATTCGTTCCGGGAACATCGATGACGGTGCGGATTTATCGCGCCGGTTCCGGCCGCGAGTTCCCATGCCACGCGGCGCGATCTAACATGGTGTGGCGATGCGATCGCAGAAGCGGGGCAGGATGGAATGAGCAGACTCAATACCGATGCGGAGGTCGCTGCTGCCGACGCCATCTACACGGCACTGGTGGAAGCGCGCCGCGGCCTCTCCGAGGCCGATGCGGCAGCGCTCGATACGCGGCTGGTGCTGATCCTCGCCAACCACGTCGGCGATGTCGACATATTGCGCGAGGCGATCGCACTGGCGAAGACCGATAGATGAACCAGGGATGAGCCAAGGATGAGCCAAGGATGAGCGAGCGGTGCTGGCAGTCGCGGCTTTGCCGTCCGCCTCAGCGCGCGCACTCGATAGCGACGAAATCCTGGCACAATCCGCCGCTGCATGGACCTGTCGGGCCACTCACCGGGATCGCGCCGGTGATCTCGTCGCGATCGACCCGGTGGAACGAGCGCGCGGCGGAGAAAGCGCGGGCACGGCAGAACGAGGTGGCGATGGCCGCGCCGCAACGCTCGCCATTGGCGAGGCAGCGGTCGATGCCGTAGCCGTCCGGATTGTTGGCGACGATGAACAGGCGCCGGTCGGGCTGGGCTGCAGGCGCGGCGGCAAGGTCGGCAGCAAGCTCGGTGGCCGGCGCACCGGTACAGAACACCAGAAGGGAGAAGGCCGCAAACAGGCTGCGCATGGGGAAATCTGCCGGATAAAGCCGAGGGCTGGCGGAAAACGCCGCACCCGGTCCGCGAGAATGCCGCTGAAATCTTGAAGGTCCCGTTAACTTCGGGGAGGCGGCGGAACCGGGTGGATGGGCTCTCCTGATGCCCTCAAATCCGGGCGTGTCTTGCGCCGGCGACAGGGGATGGAAGCCCGGGGGGAGGGTCAGGAGGCTCGAACGATCGGACAGGGGCCTGACCGGAAAGCGGAAGGTGCGCTGCACCCTTGACGCGATGCGCGCGGATGCCCATTGTCCCGCCCGTGAACGGCCTCGACCATATCTGCGGCATTTGCCCGGAGATTATTCGCTAGCGGACCCTCGCTGGCTGCGGCCGTCTTTTCTCGAATCGAGATACGAAGGGACGCCCGGCCGGCGGGGCCAGGGTGACCCATGGATTTGAAGCTTTACGATACGCTGACGCGCGAGAAACGGCCATTTCAGCCGATCGATCCCGCGCGCGTGCGAATGTATGTCTGCGGGCCGACGGTCTACGACCACGCCCATATCGGCAATGCCCGGCCGGTGATCGTCTTCGACGTGCTGTTCCGTCTGCTGCGCCAGATCTATGGCGCCGACCATGTCGTCTATGTCCGCAACATCACCGACGTGGACGACAAGATCAATGCGCGGGCCGCCGAACGCGGCATCCCAATTCGTCAGCTCACCGAGGAAACCTACGCCAATTTCAAGGCCGACGTGGCGGCGCTCGGCTGCCTGCCGCCGACCGTCGAACCCCGCGCCACCGAACATATCGCGGAGATGAAAACGCTGATCGAGCAGCTGGTCGCCAACGACTGCGCCTATGTCGCGGAAGGCCATGTGCTCTTTCATGTCGCGGCGATGACCGATTACGGCCGCCTGTCGAACCGCTCGCTCGACGAGATGGTGGCCGGCGCCCGCGTCGAGGTCGCCCCCTACAAGAAAGACCCGATGGATTTCGTGCTGTGGAAGCCCTCGAAGGAGGGCGAGCCCGGCTGGCCCTCGCCGTGCGGCATCGACACGCCCGGCCGCCCCGGCTGGCATATCGAGTGTTCGGCGATGTCGTGGAAGCATCTCGGGGAGACCTTCGATATCCACGGCGGCGGCATCGACCTCGTCTTCCCGCACCATGAGAACGAGATCGCCCAGTCGCGCTGCGCTTTCCACACGCCGGTGATGGCGAATTTCTGGATGCACAACGGCTTCCTGCAGGTCGAAGGCGAGAAGATGTCGAAGTCCCTCGGCAACTTCCTCACCATCGACGATCTGCTGAAAGACTGGCCGGGCGAGGTGCTGCGCTTCAACATGCTGCGCACCCATTATCGTCAGCCGATCGACTGGACGCTGCGCGGTCTGGAGGAAAGCTTTTCCAGCTTGCGGACATTGATGGATGGCATCGAGGCGCAGACATCGGATTCGATTGCGCCGGGGCCGATCGCGCCGGGCGTCTACGAGGCGCTGTGCGACGACATCAACATGCCGAAGGCGATTGCCGAACTGCATGCCATGCATGGCCGTGGCGACGGCGCTGCACTCGCCGCGACGCTCGCTGCGCTCGGTTTTACGCGGCGGCCGCAGAGCCGACGCAAGGTTGATGAGACAGCCATCGCCGCGCTGATCGACAAGCGTCGTGCGGCACGCACGGCGAAGAACTTTGCGGAGTCCGACCGTATTCGTGACGAGTTGCAGGCGATGGGCGTCATCCTGAAGGATTCCAGGGACGGCACGACATGGGAGCTGGCGCCGTGAGCGCCGTCGCGCACCCGCAGATCGCGTTGCGGCCTTTCCTGCCGCAGGACGCGCCGTTCCTCGCCGACATCTTCCGCGCCAGTGTCGAGGAACTGACCGGCGACGACTACAGCGAGGCGCAGCAGGACGCATGGACGTCGTCGGCCGACGACCTGGAAACCTTTGCCGGTCGGCTCGGCCAGCAGTTGACGTTGATCGGCACGCTCAACGGTTCGGCGGTCGGCTTCATCTCGCTCGCCGGCACCGAGGAGATCGACATGCTCTATGTGCATCCGGCGGCGGCCGGTGCGGGCGTCGCGACGATCCTGCTCGATGCCATCGAAAAGCTCGCCAGGGCGCGCGGGGCGATGCGGCTGACAACCGAAGCGTCGGATACGGCGCTGGGCTTCTTTGCGCGGCGCGGTTTCGAGCCGCAGAAGCGCAACACCGTTTCGCGGGCCGGAGAATGGCTCGCCAATACGACGATGTATAAACCGTTGACGCCATCGGGAGCGAATTCATGAAACGACCGGATACGCCGTTTCCGCGTCACTGGCTCTATTACATCGTGCTGAAATTTGTCGTGCTCGCTGCCGCGCTCGGTCTGGCGCTGTATGTGTTCGGGGTTTGGTGGTGATGACTGACGGGCGTGAAGCTGATCAACCGCATCGCAAGGAGCGGCTCTATCTGTTCGACACCACGCTGCGCGACGGCGCGCAGACCAATGGCGTCGACTTCACCTTGCATGACAAGCTGGCGATCGCTGCGATGCTCGATGAACTCGGCGTCGATTATGTCGAGGCCGGCTATCCGGGTGCGAACCAGACCGATACCGAGGTGTTCGCGCAGCACCGCGGCCTGAAGAATGCGGCTTTTACCGCCTTCGGCATGACGCGGCGTCCCGGCCGTTCCGCCTCCAACGATCCTGGTCTGGCGATGCTGCTCGATGCGGCGGCGGATGCGATCTGCTTCGTCGCCAAGTCGTGGGACTATCACGTCAAGGTGGCGCTGGAGACGACCAACGAGGAAAATCTCGCCTCCATCCGCGACAGCGTGACGGCGGCGAAGGCGAAGGGGCGCGAGGTACTGCTCGACTGCGAGCACTTCTTCGATGGCTACAAGGCCAATCCGGACTACGCCGTGGCCTGCGCGAAGGCGGCCTATGACGTCGGCGCGCGCTGGGTGGTGCTGTGCGACACCAATGGCGGAACGCTGCCGCATGAGGTCGAGGCGATCGTGCGCGCGGTGACCGAATATGTGCCTGGCGACCATCTGGGCATTCATGCGCACAACGACACGGAGCAGGCGGTCGCCAATTCGTTCGCCGCGGTTCGCGCCGGCGTACGGCAGATTCAGGGCACGCTGAACGGGCTCGGCGAGCGCTGCGGCAATGCCAATCTGGTGTCGATCATCCCGACCCTGAAGCTGAAACCGGAGTTCGCTGCCCGTTTCGATATCGGCGTCACCGACGCGAGTTTGCGGAAGCTGCCGGACGTGTCGCGCAAGCTCGACGAACTGCTCAACCGCGCGTCGAACCGGCATGCGCCCTATGTCGGCGAAAGCGCCTTCACCACCAAGGCCGGCATCCACGCTTCGGCGATCATCAAGGACCCGACCACTTATGAGCATGTGACGCCCGAGGCGGTCGGCAATATGCGGCAGGTCCTCGTATCGGAGCAGGCGGGAAAATCGAACGTCCTCGCCGAGCTCGACAAGATCGGCTTGGCTCTCGACAAGGACGATCCGCGCGTCGGGCGGCTGCTGGAAACGGTCAAGGAACGCCAGACGCTCGGCTATTCCTACGAAGCCGCCGGCGCCTCGTTCGAGTTGCTGGCAAGGCGTGCGCTCGGCAGCGTGCTCGACTATTTCGATGTCACGCAGTTCGACGTCAATGTTGAACAGCGCGACAATGCGCTGGGCGAACGCGTCACCGTGACCATGGCGGTGGTCAAGGTGCAGATTGGCGACGACACGTTCCTCTCGGCGGCGGAAGGCAACGGCCCGGTCAATGCGCTCGATCACGCGCTGCGCAAGGACCTCGGAAAATACCAGCGCTATATCGATGGGCTCGAACTTACCGATTACCGTGTCCGTATCCTCAACGGCGGCACCGAGGCGGTCACCCGCGTCACTATCGAGAGCCGCGACGAGACCGGTGCGCGCTGGACGACGGTCGGCGTGTCCGCCAACGTCATCGCCGCCTCGTTCCAGGCGCTGATGGATTCCATCGTCTACAAGCTGCTGAAATCCGGCGCGCCGGTCTGACGGGGCCGGCGGACGCCGACCGCGTTACATCTTGCTGGTCGGCGTCAGATCCATCTGCTTGTCTGCTTCCGGGATGCCGGCGACGGTCGCCTGGAGCATCGGAATGATCTCGGGCACCGTATTGGCGACCTGCACCGCGACCGGCATGCCCTGACGGATGAACTGTGTTTGCCGCATGTGATCGAGCAGACGGGACAGCGGATCCCAGAAACCGTTGATATTGGCGAGCAGGATGGGCTTCTTGTGCTGGCCGAGCTGCGCCCAGGTCAGTTGCTCGACCAGTTCTTCCAGCGTGCCGACGCCGCCGGGCAGCGCCACGAAGGCATCGGCGGCATCGAACATCTTCTGTTTGCGCTCGTGCATGTTGGCGGTGACGATCAGCTCGTGCGCCTGGCGCAGTGCGCGCTCCCGCGTCATCAGGAATTCGGGGATGATGCCGATCACCTCGCCGCCGTGGTTGAGCACCGAGCGGGCGATCGTGCCCATCAGGCCGACATTGCCGCCACCGTAAACCAAGCCGATGCCGGCCGTGGCCATCGCCTGTCCGAGTTCCTCGGCGGCTGCGGCGAAGCCGGGGTCGCTGCCCAGGCCGGAACCGCAATAAACGCAGATTTTGTTGATTTTGCTCATGGGATCAGCTCGGGATGTGCCTGTCGGGACGTCCGCCGTCAAGCCATCCTTGCACGGGATGAATATGTCCGAGAATCTCCCTATATGGACGGAGCCGGCGGCCTGTTTCCGATCCATTCAGCCGGTCCGTTTTGCCGCGGACGCGGTGCGGAGAAGGAATGAGTCGCGCGCCTGACCGACAGCCTGACGAGACGCCCCCGGGGATGCCGCATGCGGCGCCGCCGGTGGAGCAGGCGTCGCTGCTGCAGACGCTGACCAATCTCTGGCCCTATATCTGGCCGTCCGATCGTCACGATCTGAAGCTGCGGGTGCTGTGGGCGCTGCTGCTGCTGCTTGTCGCCAAGCTCGCCACCATGGCGGTCCCGTTCACGTTCAAATGGGCGACCGATGCGCTGACCGGGCAGGGGGCGCCGACACCGGCCGCCGACGCCGAATGGCTCAGCGGCGCCATCGGCTGGGCGCTTGCCGTACCGGCGGCGATGACCATTGCCTATGGCGGCACCCGCATCCTCATGGCCGGCATCACGCAACTGCGCGACGGCGTCTTCGCCAAGGTGGCGATGCATGCTGTGCGGCGTCTCGCCTTGATGACCTTCGAGCACATGCACCTCCTGTCGCTGCGTTTCCATCTGGAGCGCAAGACCGGCGGCCTGACGCGCGTGCTGGAGCGCGGCCGCAACGGCATCGAGACCATCGTCCGCATGGTGATCCTGCAGGCGGTGCCGACGGCGGTCGAACTGTCGCTGCTCGTGGCCGTGCTGTTCTGGCAGTTCGACTGGCGCTATGTCGTCGTCATCCTGGTGACGGTGGCGCTTTATATGGCGTATACCTATTACGCCACCGAATGGCGCATCGGCATCCGCAAGCGGATGAACGAGAGCGATAGCGACGCCAATACCAAGGCGATCGACTCGCTGCTCAATTACGAGACGGTGAAATATTTCAGCGCCGAGCAGCGCGAGCTTGCCCGCTACGACAAGGCGATGGCGCGCTACGAGGCGGCGAGCGTCAGTGCCTATACCTCGCTCGCGGTGCTCAACGCCGGGCAGGCGCTGATCTTTACCGCCGGGCTGACGCTGACCATGCTGATGTGCGTGCGCGGCATCGCCGCCGGCACCAATACGGTCGGCGATTTCGTCATGATCAACGCCATGATGATCCAGCTCTATCAGCCGCTCAACCTGATGGGCATGCTCTATCGCGAGATCAAGCAGGCGGTGATCGACATTGAGATGATGTTCTCGATCCTCGGCCGCAAGCCGGAGATCGTCGACCGGTCCGACGCACCGGCGATCAAGGTTGGGCCGGGGACCATCCGGTTCGAGAATGTCGCCTTCGCCTACGAGCCGTCGCGGCCGATCCTCAAGGGCATCAGCTTCGAGGTGCCGGCCGGACGGACGGTGGCGGTGGTCGGGCCTTCCGGCGCCGGCAAGTCGACCATCTCGCGGCTGCTCTACCGCTTCTACGATCTTAGCGCCGGCCGTATCACGATCGACGGCCAGGATATCAGCACGGTGACGCAGCAGTCGGTGCGCCAGATCATCGGCATCGTGCCGCAGGACACCGTGCTGTTCAACGACACGATCCGCTACAATATCCGCTATGGCCGCTGGGACGCGAGCGATGCCGAAGTGGAAGAGGCCGCGCGGTTGGCGCAGATCGATGGTTTCATCCGCCGCTCCCCGATGGGCTATGAAACGGAAGTCGGCGAGCGCGGCCTCAAGCTTTCCGGCGGCGAGAAGCAACGCGTGGCGATCGCCCGCACGATCCTCAAGGCGCCGCCGATCCTGATCCTCGACGAGGCGACCTCGGCGCTCGACAGCCATACCGAGAAGGAAATCCAGGACGCGCTCGAGCGCGTCGCCCGGAATCGCACCGCGCTGGTGATTGCGCACCGGCTATCGACCATCGTCGGCGCCGACGAGATCATCGTGCTTGACGCCGGCGAGATCGTCGAACGTGGCAGCCATGCGCAGTTACTCGCCCGCGGCGGGCTTTATGCCAGCATGTGGAACCGCCAGCGCGAAGCCGAAGAGGCGCGCGAAAAGCTGGCGCTCGCCGAGGAGCAGGCGGCGGCGCCGAACCGCAACCCGCCGCCGGTGGCGGACGACCTCGGCGAGGCCACCACCGATCGCCGCCCGTTCCCCGAACCGCTAGACGCCGCAGAGTGAGGACTGATGTCGATCGTCAATTCGATCCGTTCGCAGATGGTGCCGATCAGCCCCGAGGGCTATCCGTTCATCGGCATTTTCGCGCTGGTCAGTCTGGTGCTGTTCTGGCTGTGGACGCCGCTCGGCTGGATCGGCACGGTGCTGACGCTGTGGTGCGTCTATTTCTTCCGCGATCCGCCGCGCGTGACGCCGGTGCGCGACGGGCTCGTCGTCTCGCCTGCCGACGGCCGCGTCAGCCTGGTGCAACTGGCGGTGCCGCCGCCGGAGCTCGGCCTCGGCACCACGCCGCTGCCGCGCGTCTCGATCTTCATGAGCGTGTTCGACTGCCATGTGAACCGCAGCCCGCTCGCCGGCCGCGTCGAGCGCATCGTCTATCACAAGGGCAAGTTCCTTAACGCCGACCTCGACAAGGCGAGCGAGCATAACGAGCGAAACGCGCTGGTGATCGCGACGCCGACGCAGCGGATCGCCGTCGTCCAGATCGCCGGGCTGGTGGCGCGGCGTATCCTCTGCTTCGTCCGGGAAGGGCACATGCTCGGCGCCGGAGAGCGGTTTGGCATGATCCGCTTCGGCTCGCGCCTCGACGTCTATCTGCCTGTCGGCACCGCGCCGCTCGTCGCCGTCGGGCAGACGGCGATCGCCGGCGAGACCGTGCTCGCCGATCTGCTCGCCGCCGACGCGGCGCGGAGTTACCGGGCCGGGTGAAGCCGGCCCGGTCGGCCGCGTTCAGGTCGATTGCAGATATCGTTGCCGCATCGGTTTAAGTAGCGTCAGCGCGAGGATGCCGGTCAGGGCGTCCATGGCGATGATGATGCCGAATACCGGCAGCCAGCTTCCCGTCTGGAGATAGAGCAACGCCGCGATCGGTCCGCCGAGGACCGAGCCGATGCCCTGCGCCATATACAGGAAGCCGTAATTGGTGGTCGCGTGCCGGGTGCCGAACGTGTCGGTCAGGGTCGAGGGGAACAGCGAGAAGATCTCGCCCCAGCCGAAGAACACGACCGCGGACAGGAGCACGAACGCCATCGCGTTGTCGCGGAACAGCACCAGCAGCGTCACCGACGCGGCTTCAAGCAGGAAGGCAAGCGCCATCGTGTTTTCCCGCCCGATGTGATCGGACACCCAGCCGAAGAACGGCCGGGTCAGGCCGTTGGTGATACGATCGACGGTCAAGGCCAAGGGTAACGCCGCCATCCCCCAGATGACGATATGGGCGACGCCGAAATCGCGCGCGAAGCTCGCGAACTGCGAGATGATCATCAGGCCGCCGGTGGACATCATGGTCATCATGACGAACATCACCCAGAACACCGGGGTGCGGAGCATTTCCTTCGGCCCGACGTCGCGGACGCCGACGAGAACGGCCGGCGGCGGCAGGCGGTCGCTGGAGGTCGGAGAGCGCATCATCAGCGCCGCGGCGGCGCCGATCACGCCGAGGATGATGCCGAACACCACCAGCGTGTGCTGATGGCCGGCGGTCTTGATCATCGTGTCGATCGGGAAGGTGGTAAGGATCGCGCCGAAGCCATAGCCGGCCGCGACCACGCCGGTGGCGAAGCCGCGGCGGTCGGGAAACCAGCGCACCATCAAGCCGATGATGCCGATATAGACGATACCGGTGCCGACGCCGCAGAGCAGGCCGTAGGTCAGATAAAGGCCGATGATGCTCGAAACATAGGCGGACGTGATCCACCCGAGCCCGGAAAGCGAGCAACCGATGGCGATGAGGAGCCGTGGCCCGTAGCGGTCCACGAGATAGCCCTGCAGTGGCGAAAGCCAGGTCTGCAGAACGATCAGCAGCGAGAAGGTGACCTGTACGGCGGCCAGCGTCGCGCCGAGGCTGTCCTGGAAAGGCTTGGTGAAGAGCGTCCAGACATATTGCGGGCTGGAGATCGATGCCATGGCGATGAGGCCCAGCGCGAGCTGGAACCAGCGCGTTGACGGAATGGCGGCAGGCTGTTCGATGGCTTGGGTCGTCATATCGCAACTCCGATGTCTACAGAGGAAGACGCAGACCCAGCAGGCAAGTTGTAGACCACCAGGGGTCTGCAGCTAACGTGTTGAATTTTCGGAATTTCTATTACGACGTCTGCAATCCTAACGTGTTTCCTTGCGGGCTTCTACCGCGAAAGGCGTAGCAGAAGGCAGTCATGCACAAGATTTCCGCAGCGGGGGTGGGCGCGGCAGGTTCCGCAGCCCGTCGCGCGCGATGGCAAATCGCGCTATATATCGGCATCATGGTTTTCAATCCGATCGATCCCGAACGTCGTCGCCGGTTCAAGACGATTCCCGTCCGCATGCTGGTGCCGAACGTCATCACGCTGTTGGCGCTCTGCGCCGGGCTGACGGCGATCCGCCTGGCCTTCGAGAACAAGCTCGATCTCGCTTTGGCGGCGATCGTCTTCGCGGCGCTGCTCGACGGGGTGGACGGGCGGGTCGCGCGGCTGCTCAAGGGCACGTCGCGTTTCGGCGCCGAACTCGACAGCCTTGCCGATTTCGTCAATTTCGGCGTCGCGCCGGCGCTGATCCTGTACTTCTGGGGACTGCACGACTTCAAATCGGTCGGATGGATCGCCGCGCTGGTCTTCGCCATCTGCGGCGCCCTGCGGCTCGCGCGCTTCAATGTGATGATCGACGATCCCGACCAGCCGGCCTGGGCGGGAAATTTCTTCACCGGCATTCCGGCGCCGGCGGGCGCGATCACCGTCCTGCTGCCGATCTACGCCAACTTCCTCGGCCTCGAGCGCGGCTGGGCCCTGACCGCGTTCACCTTCGTTTATGTGCTGAGTATCGCCTTCCTGATGGTGTCGCGGCTGCCGGTGTTTTCCGGCAAGCAGTTCGGCAAGCGCGTGCGGCCGGAAATGGTCCTGCCGATCTTTGTCGTTGCGGTGCTGTTTTTTGCCCTGCTGCTGGCCTATCCATTCGAGGTGCTGACGATCTGCACGCTGCTGTATCTCGGGGCGCTGCCGTTCGGCTGGCTGTCGTGGCAGGCGCATGCACGGGCCGCGGCTGCCGGCCATGTCGTCGCGACGCCTGCGGCGCAGACGGCGTCAGGGAAGCCTGAAGCCGCGCCGCCGCCGGTGCAACCCGGCGGCGCGGACCCGCAGACCGATTCCGACGAGCGGCCGGCGCGGCTGAACTGAAGGTCTGCGCATCAGCCGCTTTTGGGCCGGCCTTACCAGCCGGCAGCGGGTCTCCATATTCTGTTGTGGCCTGTCGTGTCCTCTCTTGCCCGCGCGCGTCCGCGCGGGAAGGGGGCGATTCACGATTTCTTACCCTTTACGCCCCGTTAATCGGCCGCGGCTAGGCTCTCCGGCAGCCTTCAGGCGTGCTCGTCTTCGGATACCGGAGCAATTTGATGGATATCACCACCGGCCTTGGCCTGATTGCTGGGGCAATCGTCGTCGCCACGCTGATCCTGATGGGCGGCGACTTCCGGATGTTCTACGACTCGCACGCCGTCATCATCATTTTCGGCGGCTCCTTCGCCGCAACGCTGATCCGCTTTCCGCTGGTTGCCATGTTGCATGGCCTGCCGCTCGGCATGAAGTTCGCCTTCACGATGCGGCGCACGACCCAGAGTGAACTGGTCGACGAGATCGCCGGTCTCGCCGAGATCGTCCGCAAGCAGGGGCCGATCGGACTCGAAAAAGTGCAGGTTGACGACCCGTTTCTGGCGAAAGGGCTGCGCTTCGTCGCCGACGGCTATGACGGCGATTTCATCCGCGACAATCTCGAGCGCGATCGCGACAACTTCCTGACACATCTCGACGAGGGCCAGAAAATCTATCGCGCGATCGGTGATTGCGCGCCGGCTTTCGGCATGATCGGCACGCTGATCGGTATGGTGCAGATGTTTGCCAACATGACGGATCCGTCGAAACTCGGCCCCTATATGGCGGTGGCGCTGCTGGCGACGCTCTACGGCGCGCTCGTCGCCAACCTCATCTGCCTGCCGATCGCCGACAAGCTGCATGGCAAGCTGGTCGACGAGGAAGTCAACCGGACCCTGATCATCGACGGCGTGTTGATGATGCGGGAGGCAAAGAGTCCGACACTGGTGCGCGAAATGCTGATGGCCTATCTGCCCGAGAAGCATCGCCACAATCCCGACGACGCAGTCGCCGCGGTCGCGGCATGACCTGACGGCCGCAGCGTGAAGGCGTAATCGCGATGGCTAAGAAACGGGGCGGACACACAGGCGGTCACGGCTGGTTCGTCACCTTTGCCGATCTGATGGCGCTGCTGATGGCTTTCTTCGTGATGCTCGTCGCCTTCTCGACCCAGGATCAGCAGAAAATGCAGGTGGTCGCCGGCTCGATGCGCGAGGCCTTCGGGGTCCAGGACAAGACCCGCTATTCCGGTATTATCGAGATTCCCGGCTTGCCGACGCGCCCGCGCCTGAAGAACGCCGCCAATATCTCGCCCGACGAAGCCTCGCCGATGCCGAGCGACGACGAGAAGGACCACAATCGCGCTTACGGCGCCCGCTTCAAGGAAGACCAGAAATTCGCGCTGGCAGCGGCATCGCTGCGGCAGGCGCTGCAGGACATGCCCGAGATCACCGAAGCCTCGAAGAACGTGATGCTGGAGGAGACCAGGGACGGCCTGAATATCCAGATCATCGATCAGGACGGGCGCGCGATGTTCGCCGAAGGCTCGCGGGTGCCGAACGAGCGCACCCGCAGGCTGATCGCGCGGATGGCGCCGGCGTTGAAAGCCATGCCTTACCGCCTGACGATCACCGGGCACACGGCAACGGTGCGCATGCCGCAGCCTGATTATGCGCCATGGGACCTCTCCGCCGATCGCGCCAATGCGATCCGGCAGATCCTGCAGAGCGAGGGCGTGCGCTCCGGGAATATCTTCATGGTCGCCGGCAAGGCGGATACCGAACCTTTGTTCCCCGATAATCCCACTTTGTCGTCGAACCGGCGGGTGACCATCACCCTGATGCGGGAGGAGCCGCCCATTCCCCCGAATTTCAAGCCGTAATCGCCGGTTCCGCCGGAAACCCTGGTATTCCATGAACGAGCAGCGGCAGTCTCGTGCCCCGTTGCCGACGTGATATAAGCCGCGTCTCGTCCAGGCCGCCGCGGTGCGGTTTCCATCTGATCTGCGGATTCAGCGCAACGGTTGAGCATGAGCAACGGATTGAACGAAGCCGCGCCGCCAGATGCGGTGGTCGAAAACGAAACGCCGGCGCCGGTCGGCTTCTGGGCGCTGTCGCTGGGCAGTGTCGGGGTCGTCTATGGCGACATCGGCACCAGTCCGCTCTATGCCTTTCGCGAAGCGGTGCGCGCGGCGAGCGAGAACGGCGTGCCGACGCGGGCGACGGTGCTTGGTGTTCTGTCACTGATCGTCTGGTCGCTGGTCATCACGGTGACGCTGAAATATGTGCTGATCCTGCTGCGCGCCGACAACAACGGCGAGGGCGGGACGCTCTCGCTGACGGCGCTGGCAACCCGCGGTCTCGGTCGGCGCACTGTGGTGGTGTTCATCCTTGGCATCATCGGCGCCTCGATGTTTCTGGGCGATTCCGTCATCACGCCGGCGATTTCGGTGCTCTCCGCCGTCGAGGGATTGCAGCTCGCGGTACCGAGCCTGACCGACTATGTGGTGCCGATCGCGCTGGTGATCCTTGTCCTCCTGTTCGCGGCGCAGAGCCACGGCACCGCACGGGTCGCTGCGTTTTTCGGCCCGGTAATGACGGTGTGGTTCCTTGCCATTGCCGTGAGCGGTCTTTTGCATATCAGCGACGATCCGCAGGTGCTCTATGCGATCAATCCGGTCTATGCCGTCGAATTCGTCCTGCAGAACGGCCATATCGGCCTGATCGCGCTTGGCGCGGTGTTTCTGTGCGTCACCGGCGGCGAGGCGCTTTATGCCGATCTCGGACATTTCGGCCGCAAGCCGATCCAGGTCGCGTGGCTCGGACTGATCCTGCCGTCGCTGCTGCTCAACTATTTCGGGCAGGGTGCCAAGGTGCTGTCCGATCCGGCGGCGATCGAGAACCCGTTCTTCCTGTTATTGCCGGAAGCGCTGCTGCTGCCGATGGTGATCCTGGCGACAGCGGCCACGGTGATCGCCAGTCAGGCGGTGATTACCGGCGCCTATTCGCTGGTGCATCAGGCGATCCAGCTCGGCCTGCTGCCGCGGCTTGCGATCCAGCACACCTCGGCCTCGCATGTCGGGCAGATCTACATTCCCCGCGTCACCGTGGCGCTGTTCATCGGTGTCATGCTGCTGGTCGGCCTGTTCCGTACCTCGAGCGCCCTGTCGCACGCCTACGGCATTGCGGTGGCGACGACCATGGTGGTCGACGGCCTGCTGGCGTTCCTAGTCGCCTGGAAGCTGTGGCAGATGAAGTTCTGGCAGGCGGCGCTGATGATGGTGCCGCTGATCTTCGTCGATGCCGTATTCTTCTCGGCCAACCTGCTGAAACTCCTGGAAGGCGCTTGGGTGCCGATCCTGTTCGGCATCGTCATGGTGCTGCTGATCCTGACCTGGCGGCGCGGCACCAATCTGCTCAGCAGCAAGACCCGCCGCACCGAGGTGCCGCTCGAAACGTTGCTGCGCAGCCTGAACAAGAAGTTGCCGCATCTGGTGCCGGGCACGGCGGTGTTCTTCACCAGCACGCCGGACTTTGCGCCGACCGCGCTTCTGCACAATCTCAAGCACAACAAGGTGCTGCACGAGAACAACGTCATCCTGACCATCCATGTCGCCGACACGCCGCGCGTCAAAGGGGAAGACAGGGTGCGGATCACGCCGGTGAACGAGCGTTTCCAGCGGGTGGTGCTCAAATTCGGCTATATGGAATCGCCCAACGTGCCCAAGGCGCTGGCGATCGCCCGCAAACATGGCTGGCAGTTCGACATCATGTCGACCTCGTTCTTCCTGTCGCGCCGGGCGCTGAAGCCGTCGCCGCAGTCGGAGATGCCGCGCTGGCAGGACCGGCTGTTCATCGGCCTGGCGCGTACGTCGAGCGACGCTTCCGAGTTTTTTCAGATTCCGACCGGCCGGGTAGTCGAGATCGGTACGCAGGTAGCAATCTGATGCCATGCGCGGCATGGTGCGAAGCATTGGAAATGCGGCTAGGCTTGAAGCGTTCCGGCGCGGCCATGCCGGGCTGCCGAAATCTGAGGCCGGTATCTGAGGCGCTGTACGAATGACCGATGATCGTCCACCGCAGGTCCATGATCTGACCCCGCAGGAGGTGGCGCGCGGTCTGGTCGAGGGGACAATCCTGCTCGTCGATGTGCGCGAGCCGAACGAGACGGCTGCGGAAGCCTATCCCGACGGCGTGGCGGTGCCGCTCTCGACCTTCGACCCTGACGCGATCCCGGATCCCCAGGGGCGACAGGTCGTGTTCGCCTGCCGCTCTGGCAAACGTTCGGTGACGGCATCGCTGGCCGCGCAGACGGGCGGGCTGCCCTACGACCACCACCTGGCTGGTGGCATGATCGCATGGAAGGCCGCGGGCTTGCCGACCAAAGTCCCGGGCTGATGAGACCAACGACAGCAACATGAACTCGATTTTTTCCGACCTTCCGACCACGATTTTCGAGGTCATGTCGTCGCTCGCGCGAGAGCACGAGGCGATCAATCTCGGCCAGGGTTTCCCCGACGACCCCGGTCCCGAGGATGTGCGACGCAAGGCGGCCGAGGCGGTGCTGTCCGGCTGGAATCAGTATCCGTCGATGCTTGGTCTGCCGGAACTGCGCCGCGCCATCGCCGATCACTATCACCACTGGCAAGGGCTGGCGCTCGATCCCGACAGCGAAGTCATGGTGACGTCCGGCGCGACGGAAGCGCTGGCCGGCGCGCTGCTCGGCCTGATCGAACCCGGCGACGAGGTGGTGCTGTTCCAGCCGTTCTACGACGCCTATGCGCCGATGGTGCGCCGTGCCGGCGGTGCGCCGCGCTTTGTGCGGCTGGAGCCGCCGCACTGGCGCTTTACCGAAGAGATGCTGGAGCGCGCCTTCACGCCCAAGACCAGGGTGGTGATGTTCAACAACCCGCTCAACCCGACCGGCACGGTGTACCGCCGCGAGGACCTCGAACTGCTGGCGCGTTATTGCGAGCGCTTCAACGCCATCGCCGTCTGTGACGAGGTGTGGGAGCATGTGGTGTTCGACGGCTGCGAGCATATTCCGCTGATGGCGCTGCCGAACATGCGCGAGCGCTGCGTGAAGATCGGCTCCGCCGGCAAGATTTTCTCGCTCACCGGGTGGAAGGTCGGTTTTGTCTGTGCCGCGCCGCCGATCCTGCGGGTGCTGGCGAAAGCACACCAGTTCCTCACCTTCACAACGCCGCCGAACCTGCAGGTGGCGGTTGCTTACGGTCTGACGAAACCGGACGACTATTTCGTGCAGATGCGGACGAGTCTGCAACGCAGTCGCGACCGGCTGGCCGCCGGTCTGCGCGGGCTTGGCTTTCCGACCCTCGACGCGCAGGGCACCTATTTTCTCAATGTCGATCTGGCGCCGCTCGGTCTCAACGAGGACGACGAGACATTCTGCAAGCGGCTGGTGAGCGAATACAAGGTCGCGGCGATCCCGGTCTCGGCATTCTACGCCGTCGAGCCGGTGCGCTCGGTGGTCCGCTTCTGCTTTGCCAAGAGCGACCATACGCTCGACACGGCGCTGGAGCGCCTCGCGGGCGCGTTGCGTCGCGCGAAATGAGGGCAGGGCGAATGCCGGCGTTGCGGTGGATCGGCGCTGTCGCCGTGGCGCTGGCGCTGCTTGTCGCCGGGCCGGCGGCCGGCGGCAAGCGCATCGTCAACGTCTACAACTGGTCTGACTATATCGACCCAGCGGTGCTCGCCGCATTCACCAAAGAAACCGGTATCGAGGTGCGCTATCATACCTTCGATGCCAACGAGATGCTGGAAACGAAGCTGCTGACGGGCAATTCCGGTTACGACCTCGTTGTGCCGACGGCGTATTTTCTCGAACGGCAGATTGGCGCGAGCGTTTTTCTACCGCTCGACAGACAACGGCTGCCGAACAGCAAGAATCTCTGGCCGGATATCGAACAGCGCCTGGCGACCTACGATCCCGGCAATCGTTTTGCCGTAAATTACATGTGGGGCACGACCGGCATTGGTTACAATGTCCGCAAGATCCGCGAGATCCTCGGTCCCGGCGCCGGGATCGATAGCTGGGATACGATCTTCAAACCGGAGAATCTGGCGCGCTTCAAGCAATGCGGCGTGCATATGCTGGATTCGGCAGCGGACATCCTTCCGGCCGCGCTCCATTATCTCGATCTCGACGTCAACAGCCTCGACCCCGCGGCACTCGACAAGGCTGCGGCGCTGATCGCGCAATTGCGCCCGTATGTGCGCAAGTTTCATTCCTCGGAATATCTCAATGCGCTGGCGACCGGCGAGATCTGCCTGGTGGTCGGCTGGTCCGGCGACATCAAACAGGCGCAGAAGCGCGCCGCAGAAGCGAAGAACGGCGTCGAGATCGCCTATGTGATTCCGAAAGAGGGCGCGCAGATGTGGTTCGACAATCTGTCGATCCCGAAAGATGCGAAGAATGTCGACGAGGCCTATGCCCTGATCGACTATCTGCTGCGGCCCGACGTGGCGGCGAAGAACTCGAACTTCATCTCCTATGCCAACGGCAATCTGGCGAGCCAGCCGCTGATCGATAAGGCGGTGTTCGAGGATCCCGGCGTCTATCCCGACGCAGCGATGATGAAGAAGCTCTACATCGTGCGGGCGCACGATGCGCGTACTCAGCGCCTCATCAACCGGCTGTGGGTGCGGATCAAGACCGGCTGGTGAGAAGGCTCAGCGCCGGTCGTCCGGTCGCCAGCGGCGATGCAGCCAGAGCCATTGCTCGGGATATTCGCGCACCCAGCTCTCGACGACCGAGGTGATTGCCTGCATCGTTGCCTGCACGTCGAGCGCGCCGTCGGCATCGCGCACCGGCGGGACCGCTTCGGTCAAGTCCGCCTGGAAGCGGTTGCCGCCGGGGAGGCGGATCATCCGCACGCCGTGGATCGGGCAGTCGATGTGGCGCGCCAGCCGTGCGATCAGCGGATTGGCGCGGGTGCGCTGGCCAAAGAACGTCACCTCGACACCGCGCACGCTGTACTGGTCGACCAGCATGCCGACATGGCGGCCCTGCGCCAGCGCGTCGGCGAGCTTGACCGGCGTGTCCATGGCCGTTGCCATCAGCGTGCCCATGCTGCCGGCGCGGATCGCGACCACCGCGTCGGCGACGGCGGCGATATTCGGGCGGCGATAGACCGAGATGGCATCGAGCCCGTGCGCGGCGGCGACGACCGCCGGCAGCTCCCAGTTGGCCAGATGCGCAGTGAAGATCAGCGCCGGTTTGCCATCGGTGCGCAGCCGGTGAAAGCGCTCCAGCACCTCCGGCGTATAGACGATATCGACCGGCCCGGGATTGTCGGGATCGTCGACGCGGAACCGGTCCATATGCGCGAATTCGGCGCCGACGCGGCCGAGATTGTCCCAGACGCCGGCGAGAATCCGCTCGATCTCCGCCGGTGATTTGTCCGGGAGCGCCGCGGTGAGCTGAGCGCGGGCGAGCTTGTGCTCTTTCAGGAGCGGCCCCACCTTGCGCATCACCCAGGCGGCACCGGGAGCGATGCGGCGGCGGTCCACCAGCCGGAGCAGCTTCAGCATCGCGACGGTCAGGCGGCCGAGCAGTGCGTCGAGGAAAGTCTTTAAAGGTCGCGAAGCCATCAGAGGGGCTCGGGCTTTGCGGGCCGGTTGATCATCATCGCGCTCGCTAGAACGTCACGATGACTTTGCCGAAGACCTGCCGGCCTTCGAGCCGCGCCAGGCCGCGCTCGAATTCGGCAAGCGGCACTTCGGTGTCGATCACCGGCAGCATGCCGTCGGCCATCTTTGCAAGGCTCTCGCGGATATTGCGGATGGTGCAGCCGAACGAACCGAAAATCCGGTATTGCTGCTGGAAGAGCTGCATCAGGTTGATCTGCACTGTCGGCCCGGCAGTCGAGCCGCAGGTCACGAGCCGTCCGCCGCGCTTGAGCACCAGCAGCGATCCGTTGAAGCCTTCGCCGCCGACATGCTCGAACACCACGTCGACGCCCTTCTTGTTCGTCAGCTTGCGGGTGATCGTCTCGAAACGGTCCTTGCGGTAGTTGATGACGTGGTCGGCACCCAGCGCCTTGGCTTTCTCCGCCTTCTCGTCGCTGCCGACCGTGGTGATGACGGTGCAGCCGATCGCCTTTGCCATCTTGATCGCGACGGTGCCGATGCCCGAACCACCGGCATGGACCAGCACCGTTTCATCGGGCTGCAGTCTGGCATTGTCGAACAGCATGTGCTGCACGGTGCCGAAGGCGATCGGCGCGCAGGCGGCGTCGCGCATCGTGATCCCGGCCGGGACCGGGACGACCAGCCGCGCCGGCATGTTGACGAGATCGCGCGCGAAGCCATCGACATGGAAGCCCATGATGCCGCCGACGGCCTCGCAGAGGTTGTCGCGGCCCTCGCGGCAGGCGCGGCAGGTGCCGCAGGTCAGCGCGCCATACATGACGACCGGGTCGCCCGCCTTCAGCGCGGTGACGCCGGCGCCGGTCGCGGCGATCTCGCCGGCGGCTTCCGCGCCGACCACCAGAGGCATTTTGCGTTTGGCGAAGGCCATGCCGCGAAAGCCCCAGAGATCGAGATGATTGAGACCGACCGCCTTGATGCGAACCTGGACTTCGCCGGGGCCGGGCGCCGGCGGCGGCGGGACATCGGCAAGTTCGAGCTGGCGGTCTGCGACCAGGGTAAGCGCGCGCATGGAGGGGTCCGGGATAGCAACGGTTGAAACGATGACAGGCCGTGGATGACCCGCCATCGGGGCGGCGTCAACCCGGGCAATACCCGTAGTCGGATCAGCCCGGCTCGCGCCCGAGGATCAGCGACACGTTTTGACCGCCGAAACCGAAGGAGTTCGACAGGACATGGCGAACCGCCACGTTGCGCGCGGCATTGCCGACGATGTCGAGCGGAATCGCCGGGTCGGGCACGGCGTAGTTGATGGTCGGAGGAATGCGCTGGTGCAGGAGGGTCAGCAGCGAGATCACCGCCTCGACCGCGCCGGCAGCAGAGAGCGTATGGCCGATCATCGACTTGTTGGAGGTGATCGGTAACGCTTTCGCCCGCTCGCCGAGCACGGCGGCAAGGCCGGTATATTCCATCTTGTCGTTTTCCGGCGTCGAAGTGCCGTGGGCGTTGATATGGTCGATATCGTCCGGCGACAGGCCGGCATCGCGGATCGCATTGGCGATGCAGCCGATGATCGGTTTGCCGTCGGGGCTCGATCGCGTGCGGTGGAAGCTGTCCGCCAGTTCGCCGCAGCCTTCGATCACGCCGAGAATCGTTGCGCCGCGTGCTTTCGCCGATTCATAGCTTTCCAGCACCAGCGCGCCGGCGCCCTCGGCCATGACGAAGCCGTCGCGGTTCTTCGAGAATGGTTTCGACGCGGCTTCCGGCACCTCGTTCTGCGTCGACAGGGCTGAGAGCAGGGAGAAGCGGACCAGCGATTCCTGGTTGACCGAGCCGTCGGAGCCGACGCACAGCGCCGCCTCGGTCTCGCCGCGGCGGATCGCTTCGACGCCGAGCTGGATCGCGGTGGCCCCAGAGGCACAGGCGGTCGACAGCGAGATCGGCGAGCCTCTGGTGCCGAAGCGGTCGGCGAGATGGTCGGCAACTGAGCCGAACATGAAACGCGAATGATAGGCCGGGAATTGTGCGCTGACGCGCAACAGATCCTGGTAGCCGATATCGCCATTGCCGCCGGAGGCGGCGGCGACGTCGCGGCGTTGCGGCCATTCCAGTTCGACCGGTGGGACCGCCAGGAATAGCGGGCCGGGGAAGTCGCCCTTCGCGCCGATGCCGGATTGGGCGATTGCTTCCTCGACTACGAGATCGGCGAGCTTTTCCGACATCGCCGCGGCGTTGAGCGGCTCGCGCGACAGGAAATCGATGGTACCGGCAATGCGCGTGCGCAGGCCGTCGGTCGGGAAACGCGAAATCGCGTGGATGCCCGACTGGCCGGCGCACAGTTTCGTCCAGTTGTCGTCCTTGCCGGTACCGAGCGATGTGACCACGCCCATGCCGGTGACGACAACGATAGGGCGGCCGGCGGTGTCGCGTATCGATGCCATGATGCCTAGCCCCTGTTTCAGTCCGCCCGTTCGATCAGTGCCAGGCCTTCGCCGCGCCAGTGGCCGACTCCGGTGACGACGACCTGCGTCAGCGGCGCGTCCATCGGTTTCTCCAGCCCGGACGCATCGCGCGGCGGGAACAACGTCGCATGGTCGAGCGCCAGGGCTGCGAGCGCGATGTTCATCGGAAACTGCGGCTCCAGCCCATGCCCGAGATAGGTACCGGTGGCGCGCACGGCAATATCCGGCAGACTTTCGAGGAAGGCCCGTTCCTCGCCGGTGGCGGCGGCGGCGCCGCTTGCCCCGGAGATAACCGCGTGACCGGGCTTGAGGCGCGGCTCGATGGCCTTCCACATCCGGCGCATAGCGTCGCGCGCCGCGCCGTCCTTGCGGTCGCTGCGATCCGACATCACCGTCGCGATGCGGGCCAGCGGCTTCGCACCGCGGGCGAGGGCATGTTCGCGGGATTCCAGCACCAGGAAGGCGCCGAGCGAGCCGAGCGCGAAGCCGCCCTTCGTGCCGCGCTCCCACACCGGCAGATGCGCGTCCTTGAGCGCATGCGAGCCGAACTCGTAGAGCATCAGCAGATCCTGCCGCTCGCCGTTATGCGCGCCGCCGACGAGCGCGATCTCGCTCTGGCCGGCCGCGATACGCGAAACAGCGATGCGCACGGCATCGACGCCGGCGGCCTCTTCACCCATGAACGTCCGGGACGAGCCGGTGACGCCGTGGACGATGGAGATATTGCCGGCGAGCAGGTTGGAGAGCTGCGCCAGGAACAGGGTCGGGCGCAGGTCGTTCATCAACCGCTCGTTGAGGAAGGCCTCCGGATCGGCAGCCTTGCCGATGCCGGTGAGGATCGCGCCATCGACGGTGACGTCGCGTTCGCCGCCGCCGGCCGCGACGATCATGTCCATATGCGACAGGATGTCCTTGTTGCCCTTCACCCCGGCCGAATCGAGCGCCAGCCCGGCTGCGTAGGTGCCGATCCGCTGCCAGGCTTCCATCTGGCGCTGATCGCCCTTTTTCGGGATCTGCGTGTCGAGGTTGAGCGGCACGATCGGGTGGACGACGAACGGCGCGAAAGTCGCGGTGTCGGTCTTGATCTGTCCCTGCGTCAGCGCCTGCCAGTGCGCCTGCGGGCCTTCGCCGAGGCAGGAGACGATACCGAGGCCGGTGATCCAGGTCTCGTTGACGGTATCAGCCATCGGCCAGCGCTCCCATCGGGAATTCGAGCACCTTGGCGAGCGATTCCATGTGCCCGCGCATCTCGGGATTGGGAAATTCGACGACCCGGAAGGTGATGGTGGCGTCGCAGACCAGCTTGCCTTCGACGTGTGTCCGCGCCCGGGTCATCGCGAAGCCCGAGCCGTCATGGACGAGGGTGGCGTCGAGCGCCAGTTGCTGGCCGGGCTGGACGAAGCTGCGCAGCTTCAGTTCCTTGATTGCCGCCAGGAACGGCATGCGCTCGAAGCGGTTGAGCGCGATGATCAGCCAGCCGGAGGTCTGCGCCATCGCCTCGGCCAGCAACACGCCGGGCATCAGCGGATGGCCGGGAAAGTGGCCTTCGAAGATGGTGCTTTCGGTCGGAACCGTCGCTTCGACTGCTATCGTCCGTTCGGCCGGATTGAGATCGACGATCCTGTCGATAAGCTGGAAATACTCAAGGCGCATGCTCGGCCGGATCAGGCTCCCTTGGCAGCGACGAGATCGTCGATGCGGGCGGCAAGGTTCTTCAGCACGAAATACTGTTCGGTCGTGGCCTTGCCGTCGTTGACCTCCTGCGTCCACTGTTCCAGCGGCAGCTTGATGCCGAAGGCCTTGTCGATCGCGAAGGCGATATCGAGGAAATCGAGGCTGTCGATTCCGAGATCGTTGATGGCGTGACTTTCGGGCGTGATCGTCTCACGCGGGATATCGCACGTCTCGGCGATAATATTCGCAACGGTATCGAAAGTCGAAGACATCGGTAAATCTCGGTGGAAACAGGGGTAGCCGACAACGCTGCCCGGGCCGGCTCCGACCCGTTCGAAAGCGCTTGCCCGTATAGCGAAGAGGGGCGGCGAGTTCAATGCCGGGTCCGGGACCGGGGAAGTGCCGATGTGGCCAAAACGGGGAAACTTTTTCCCCGTTTTGGACTTATTCGTCCGTTAGCGGGCCGGTTTCTGACACAGCGACGGGAGTGGGCATGCGAAAGCGTCTATTGACCCTGTGCATGGCGATTCCGCTCACCGCCACGGTCGCGGCCGCCGAACCGGCCGGACGCTGGACCGGCGTCGCCTCGGTCTATTCCAAAGCTCATTCCGGAGGCAAAACCGCGAGCGGGGAAATCCACCGTTCCGGCGCCATGACCGCCGCCCACCGGACCCTGCCGTTTGGCACCCACGTGCGGGTGACCAACATGCGCAATGGTCGTGCCGTGGTGGTGCGGATCAATGACCGGGGACCGTTCGTCCGCGGCCGGGTGATCGACCTGTCGCCGGCGGCAGCCCGCGTGCTGGGATTTTCAGGGCTGGCGCGTGTCCAGTTGGCTCTGGAGCGCCCCTGATCATCGCGCCTGCGGGATATAGTCGACCGTCGCGCAGGTCCGTCGGCCGGTGAGCACGCAATCCTGGTTCTTGCGCATGGTGAACATGGCATCCGCCATCCAGACAGCGGCGCCGATCAGCACCAGCACGAAGGCGAGGGCTGCCAGATTGACTTTCATCCGGTGGCGGTAGGCCTCAGGAGATTCCGCGCCCTCCTGCTCGAAACGGCGGAGGTCGTCATCGGCCGGGGCGGGGGCAGGCGGGTGGGATGTCCGGTTGCCGCGCAGGGGGATTACACGGTCCCCGTTATCTTCTGATGAAGATTTGTTCATCGACATGCCCGCACTCTAGCATGGCGCAACAGTTACGAGCATCACCATGCAAGCAAGCGGTGTTGATGTGTTGTTTATATCTTGTCGGCCTTGCGACGGTCGGTCTAAATAGCGGCGGGGGACTCTACCGCTTTCAGATCTGAAATTCCTGATCGAGATGACGGTCTGCAGACGCGTACCCGAATTGGGCGGGGGCGTCGGAGGCGCGGTCGTCTGGACGCTCGCGGTAAAGTATTGGGGGACTGCGCGTGTTCGACGCTATCGCATCGTGGCTTGTCGCCTCGGGCGACGTATCCTGGTTCGCGCAAATTCTGTCGCTGCTGTTCCTGCCGTTTGCGCACGAAGACCTGGCGATCATTCTCGGCGGCTATCTTATCGTCAACGATGCGATGCCCTCGCTGCTCGTCGCCGGATGTCTTTATTTCGGGATCGTCGCCAGCGACTTCGCGCTCTACGGCCTCGGCTTTGCCGCCCGCTCCGTTCCATGGCTGAAACGCTACGCGGTCGACGAGCGCGTTCAATATCTGGGGACAACGCTCAGGAACAATGTCTTCGCGATTGTCGCATTGTGCCGCGTCGTGCCGGGCATCGTGTTCGTCGCCTTCGTCGCCTGCGGCTGGGCGCGCGTCTCGCTTGCGCGCTTTACTGTCGCGACGCTGATCGTCTCGGCGCTCTATCTGCCGGTCATGCTCTATCTGGTGATGGCCTTCGGCGATGCGCTCGAAAGCCATGTCGGCCTTTGGGCATGGCCTCTGCTGTTCGTCGGGCTGACGGCGATTGCGCTGATCCGCCGGCGCATCTTTGCGCTGGTCAAAACTGCGGATGCTCCCGAGCAGACCGAAAACAGCATTGTCTATGGTCACAGCGGCATGCCGGAGCTGACGCTGGGCGACCGCAGGCTGGCGATCGCAGAACGCATTCCGCCGATGTTGTTCTATCTGCCGCTGATCCTGAGCTGGATCGGATTCAGCTTGCGCCACCATAGTTTCACATTGCCGACGGCTGCCAATCCGCGGATTTTCACCGGCGGCATGTGGGGAGAATCGAAAAGCGATTACCTGCTCGATATTGCGCCGCACGAACGCAAATGGATCGCCGATTTCTCGATTGTCACCCGTGGGGCCGGTGCGGCGAGCGTCGACGCAGATGTCGAACGCGCCGAAGCGGCAATCACTGGCTCCGGTATCGCCTATCCGCTGATCGCCAAGCCCGACATTGGCTGGCATGGTCACGGTGTGCGGCGGATCGCGAATGCAGAGGAACTGCGTGGCTATATCACCGGTTTCCCGGAGAACGCGACGATCATCCTGCAACGCTATGTGCCATTTGCCGGCGAGGCTGCCGTGCTGTACGCGCGGTTGCCCGGCGAGCGGCGGGGGCGCGTTCTGTCGCTGACTTTCCGCTATTTCCCGCATGTCGTCGGCAACGGTCGTGAAAGCGTGCGCGATCTCATCGGCAAGGATGCGCGCGCCCGCTGGAAGGCCAAGCTGCATCTCGGGGGCGACGCCACACATCGCGGTCTCGGCGAGAATGAGCTGGCCCGCGTTCCGGCTGTCGGCGAGGTCGTGCAGATTGCCCTGATCGGCAATCAGCGCGCCGGGGCGCTCTACCGGGATGGGCGTCGCTATATCACCGATGCGATGGCGCGCAGGATAGATGCCATCGCCTGCAGCATGACCGAATTCCACTACGGACGCTTCGACCTGCGTTTCGACACGGTCGAAGCGCTGGCGCGCGGCGAGGATTTTTCCATCGTCGAAGTCAACGGTATCGGCGGCGAGGCGATCGACGTCTGGGATCCGCGATTGCCGGTAGGCGAGGTCTACCGGAGACTTGTCGATCAGCAACGGCTGTTGTTCCTGATCGGCAAGCGCAACCGCGCGCGCGGCTTCCGGCCGACGCGGCTGCGCGATTTCGTCGGCAGCCTGGTGCGGCAGAACCGACTGATCCGGCGATATCCGGCGTCGACCTGATTGCGCAGCGACGGGCGGCGTTGTGTCAGCGCTCGCTGCCGAAGGGCAGCTTGCTGTCTTCCGGAGGCAGCATGCGGAAGACGTTCAGCGACATCGCCACCATTGCGTAATAGCCGAGGATGCCGACGAACTCGACGGTCGCGGCGGTCCCCAGAATGTCGTGCAGCCGCTTGTAGGTGCGGTCGCTCACCCGGCGGGTCTTGTAGAGTTCGCGGATGAAGTCATAGACGATGCGTTCGTCTTTTGCGGCGCTCCGTGGAATACGGCCGGCGCGCAGTTCGGCGATGGTCTTTGCCTTGACGCCGGCGCGCTCGGCGATCGGCGCGTGAACGTGCCATTCGTAATGCGCCCGCCACAGCCGGGCGGTAACGATGATGGCGAACTCCGACAGGCGCGAGGGTACGCCGGTACGCAGCCGGGCAAAGCCGCCGAGCGCTTGCGCCGGCATGCCGAATTCCGGTGCGTGCAGCCAGATCGCAAATGGGCCGCTGTTGTTGAACGTGCCGCGCGGCCCGGAGCTGATGGCCTTCACGAGGGTGCGTTGCTTGGGCGTCCGCTTGTTTTCCGCGACGGTGGCAAGGCGCGGGGCGGGTCGTTTGACTGGCATGGGCGGGTCTCGCGGAAGAGGAAGGGTGAGACAGCGCCCATATCATGCGGTTTGCCGCTTAGCGAGAGCCGGCAAGCCAGCGGCAAAATGCGCGGCAACGTGGAAGCGCTCCGGACACCGAGAAATGCAGGACAGGAAACGGGAGCCATGAAAGAGCATGAAAGAGGTGACATGAAAAAAGCCCGCGCGATGCGCGGGCTTTTTCCTCGTCAGGAGCAATAATTGCGTCAGCAACGATACCAGCGGGTGCGGCCGTAGCGGTCGACATAACGGCAGCGGTCCGGCGTCGTTGCGTTGCCGATGATCGCGCCGCTCGCCGCGCCGATCGCACCGCCGGCGAGCGCGCCGCCGGTCGTTCCGGTCGCCAATCCGCCGATGAGTGCGCCGGCGCCGCCTCCGATCAGCGCGCCGCCGAGGGTCCGGTCCTGGCGCTCGGTCTGGCAGCCTGCCAAAGCCAGCGCGGCCACGCTGACAAGAAGAATCTTTTTCATGGTCTACTCCCGCTTGTGCCTAAAATGCCAAAAGATAACAGAAACATTAAGCCTTGGTTCCATCACTGTGGCGATTTGCCGGCTTCCCGGTTCCTGTCGGTTTAGAATCGATGTTTTTTAACCCGTGCGCGCTCCGCTTGCTACTGTGCTGCGCCGCCTCTCGAGCGCGTCGCCGGCCCGTTCGGCCTGTTCGCGGCACTCCCTGTGCAGTGCTTCCAGTTCTTCGTCCGAAAGGTCCTCCATCGACGCAAACCGGTTACGGGCCCCGCGCATTGCGAGGATCAGTTCGGAGAGCTTGAGCTGGATTTCCAGGGAGTCGCGATTCTGCGAGTTCTGGATCAGGAAGACCATCAGGAAGGTGACGATCGTCGTCCCCGTATTGATGACGAGCTGCCAGGCATCCGAATAGCCGAACAGCGGTCCGGAGAGCGCCCAGAACACCACCAGCACGAGGGCCGCGAGAAATGTCGTCGGTTGCCCCGCGAACCGGGAGACGGCATGTGCGAACCGCGTGAACCGGGAAGGGACATGCTGGGCTGGTCCTGGCGACATCTCGCTCCGCGTCCTGATGCTGGAGCACGTTTCGGAACGGTTCGTGCCCTAGGAGTTCTTTAGTCAATATTCCGTAGACTATGGAAAATGTCCGTCTCGGCCGTTGCGCGCGGCATCGGTGGCGTGCGGCGATCGTATTTGTTTTGTATTGAATTGTGGGGCTGCATTTCACGATGCGTAAAGCCGTCGTACTGGCTTTGGTCATGGCGTTTGCAGGTGCTGCCGCGGCGCGGGCCGGCGTTCTGGTGCGTGTTGACAAAACGACGCAGCGGATGACGGTCAGTGTCGACGGTGTGCCGCGGCATCAGTGGAATGTCTCCACCGGGCGCGCGAATTTCAGTACGCCGAACGGCACATATGCCCCTCAGCGGCTGGAGCGGCGCTGGTTCTCGCGCAAATACTATAATTCGCCGATGCCCTATTCGATCTTCTTTCATCGCGGTTACGCGATCCACGGCAGTTACGACATTGCGCGGCTGGGCGGGCCGGCTTCGCATGGCTGCATCCGGCTGCATCCGCAACATGCGGCAACGTTATTCGCGCTGGTTCGTTCCGCCGGCGCCGGGGCGACGTCCATTGTCGTCTCCGGCGAAACGATGACCGCGCGGCGAGCGTCGTCGCGCCAGCGTACTGCCGCCGGGCCGAGGGGGCGGATGACGCCCGTGGCCGCGACAACGCCGCGCATGGCGCGCGATCATGCAGTGCGCTCGCGAGCCCCCGCGGTCAGACGCTCCCAGGCGCCAGCCGCCGGCAGCGGCTGGGCCGGCTGGGGCCGTTCGGCCGACTGATGCCGGTGGCCGGGCTTTCCGCGGCTGCAACTGCTTCGGGCGTCGGACGTTGGTGTTCCAGTGCTGCCACAGCGACAGAAAATATCGACGGGCCGGGTATGTTTGCCTGAAAACAACCATTTTTGCCGATGATTCCCGCGACGTCCGGCTCGAATACCAAGGAGATCAGGGAATGTGCCGTTGGATCGCATATAGCGGCGATACGATCGCACTCGAACATTACGTCACCGAACCCGCCCATTCGCTGGTGTCCCAGAGCCTGCATGCGCTGCAGTCGACGGCCAGCACCAACGGCGACGGATTCGGCCTCGGCTGGTACAGCCATCACCCGGAGCCGGGGCTGTATCGCGAATTGCGGCCGGCCTGGTCGGACGAGAACCTGCGCTATCTGTGCCGGCACATCCGTTCGCATCTGTTCTTCGCGCACGTGCGGGCCTCGACGGGGACGCCGGTGACACGCCAGAACTGCCATCCCTTCGCCTGCGGCTCCTGGATGTTCATGCACAACGGCTTTGTCGGGAATTGGAGCGGTCTGCGCCGCCGGGTCGAGGAGTTGATCCCGGACGAACTCTATCCGGCGCGCACCGGGACGACCGATTCCGAGGCGATTTTCCTGGCGATGATGGCGCACGGAATCAACGAGGATCCGGTCGGCGCGACCGAGCGCACCCTCACCGTGCTCGCGCGGCTTCTCACCCGCAACGGCGCCAGCGACAAGTTGCGGTTCACCTCGGCTCTGTCGAACGGCCGCGATCTCTACGGCTTTCGCTACGCCGTGCATGATGACGCCAACACGCTCTATTACCGGCAGAGCAGCCACGGCGCTCTGCTCGTCTCCGAGCCGCTCGATGACAATCCGTCGGAATGGATCGAGGTTCCGCCCAACCATGTGGTGGTGGCGCGTGCCGGTTGCGCCGTCGAAATCCTGCCGTTTCTCGAGCGTCTGCAGGTCGCCGCCGAATAGAACAGCGCGGGGTTGCGGGGGGCGGCTTAGTGAATGTTGTGCGCCTGCAGCCAGCCCTCCAGCAGCGCCACCTGCCACAGCTTCGAGTGACCTTTGGGCGTCAAATTCCCCTCGGGATTGTCGAGCAGCCGCTCGACATAGTCGCGCTTGAACAGGCCGCGCTGACGCGCCTCCGGCTCATTGAGAATGTCGCGAACATAATCCCGATAGGGACCGCGCAGATACTTTAACGCCGGGACGGGGAAGTAGCCTTTCGGCCGGTCGATGACCTCCGAGGGAATGACATCGCGTGCTGCTTCCTTGAGGATGTATTTGCCGCCGTCGCGAATTTTCAGATCCGGCGGAATCCGGCCGGCGAGTTCGACGAGTTCGTGATCGAGGAAGGGGACCCGTGCTTCGAGGCTCCATGCCATGGTCATGTTATCGACGCGCTTGACCGGATCGTCGACGAGCATGATCTCCGTATCGAGTGCGAGTACTTTGTCGATCGGCTGCGTGGCGCGCGATCTCTCGAAATGCGTCTCGATGAAGTCGCGGCTGTAATCGGCGCCGAGGACATCGTCGGAAAGCGTTTCCTGCATCTCGGCGTGATCGCGATCGAAATAGATGCTGCGATAATCTGACGACACGTCGTTGGAATGCATTAGCGGCGGGTACCAGTGGTAGCCGCCGAATATTTCGTCGGCGCCCTGGCCGCTCTGCACGACCTTGACGTGTTGCGACACCTCCTGCGACAGCAGATAGAAGCCGACGGCATCGTGGCTCATCATCGGCTCCGACATCGCGGCGATGGCGCCGGGCAGGGCAGTCAGCATGCGTTCGGCGCCGATGCGGATCTGGTGATGATCGGTGCCGTAATGGCGGGCGATGAGATCGGAATAGCGGAACTCGTCGCCGCTGAGATCGCCGATACTTTCAAAGCCGATCGCAAACGTCTTGAGATCGGTGTGGCCGGCCTTGGCCATCAGGCCGACAACCAGCGAACTGTCGAGACCGCCGGAGAGCAGCACGCCGACCGGGACGTCGGCGACGCGTCGGCGTTCGACGGCGCGCGTCAACGCATCCAGCGTCGCTTCCTTCCATTCCTGTTCGGTCATTGCGCGGTCCTGAGCCTGTTGCTGCATCGACAGATGCCAGTAGACGCGCTTGCGTCGACGGCCGTCAGCGTCGATGGTCATGATCGTCGCCGGCGGAAGTTTTTTGACGCCTTTAAGAATGGTACGCGGAGCCGGCACGACCGCGTGCAGGCTCATATATTGATGCAGCCCGACCGGATCGATGCGGGTGTCGACATCGCCGGCAGCGACAAGCGCTGGCAGCGTCGAGGCGAAGCGCAGACGGCCCGGGGTTTCGGAAAGATAAAGCGGCTTGATGCCGAGCCGGTCGCGCGCCAGCGTGACGCGGCCGCTGTCGCGTTCCCAGATCGCGAAGGCAAACATGCCGTGGAAACGCTCGACGCAGCGTGTCCCCCAGGCATGGAACGCTTTCAGGATCACTTCCGTGTCGCCGCCCGAGAAGAAGCGATAGCCTTTCTTCGTCAGCGTCTCACGCAGCGCGCGATAATTATAGATGCAGCCATTGAAAACGATGGCGAGTCCCAGCTCGCTATCGATCATCGGCTGTTGCGATGGCGCTGCCACGTCAATGATGCTGAGGCGGCAATGACCCAAGGCCAGATGGTCGCGCGCGAACACGCCTTGCGAGTCCGGGCCACGACTGTGCATGACATCGGCCATGGACTGAATGGTGGAGAGCTGTGGGCGACCGTTAAACGTCAATTCACCGCAGATGCCGCACATCAGCCCGACACCCGCTTGTAGCGCGATAACATAAAACCTCCAGAAACCGGATAACGGTACCAAGACCGATCGGTTCCCGATAAGGTGGGAATTGAATAAGGCGAGAATGTGCGGATCGAACCTACGGAACCGAGATTCCGCGCGTATGAGTTATTCGCGGCGTGTGCCGCCGGCGACCGTCACGATGCACAGCGCACAGGCGGCGGCGACGAGCACGAATACGAATTGAGGATGACCGTGGTCCATCAGCAGGCCGAAAATAATCGGCCCGATGATGCCGCCGAGATTGAATCCGCTGGAGACGAAGCCGAACACTTTCCCGAACGAACCGGGAGGAGTTGCGGCGCGCACGATGAGGTCGCGTGACGGCACCAGCAGTCCGGTGAATAGGCCGCTGACCGACATGGTGAGGATCAGCAGCAGGGTGCCGAGGTCGAACAGGCCAATGCTCAGGGTGATCAGCGCGGCGATGCCGAGGCTGGCGGCGGCGACGAACACATGACGCGACGTGCGCATCACCACGAATCCACCAAGGAGGACGCCGATCGCGGTCGCCGTCAGGTAGCAGGTCAGCGCCGTATTGGCGACGGCGAGCGGTGTGGCGTGCAGCGCGTTGAGCGCAACGACCGAATAGCCGTTCATGCCGGAACTGAGGATCGCCAGCAGCAGATAGAACAGAAGGTTGCGCAGGATGGGACCGGAGAGCAGCAGGCGCCAGGCCGTCGGTGCGGAGTTGCCGCTGCTCTTCCCGCTCTTGGAAACCTGCGGAGCGTCCCCGATCATCAGGACCAGCGCCGCGACGGCGAAACCGAACATGGCGGAGGCGAAGACTGCGCCGCGCCAGCCCCACAGGCTTTCGAGCAGCAGCAACGTCACCGGCGCTGCGGCAGTGCCGGCAAATCCGGCGAAAGAATGCACGGAATAGGCCGGCCCCATTCGCTCGTCGGAGACGTGGCGCGCCAGCAGCGCATAGTTTGCCGGATGGTAGACGGTGTTGCCGAGACCGGCGAGCGCGAACATCACCACCAGCAGCCAGTAGGAATGTACCAGCGCGACGATCATGAAGGCGAGCGCGCCAAGCACGATGCCGCTCACCAGCACGACCCGCGCGCTGATCCGGTCGACCAGGAAACCTGCCGGCGTCTGTAGCGCGGCCGACACGATGTTGAAGACGGCGAGCGCGAAGCTCAGCGCGGTGAAGCTGACGTTGTATTCGTCGCGCACGAACAGGAACAGCGGCGGCAGCAACAGGATGTAGTAGTGCGAGAGGAAATGCGCAGCGCTGATGCCGCCGACGAGACGCAGTTCATCGCTCCCCGACGGGCGCGTCAGTTCGGTTGCTTCGGTCATGACGTGATTCCGGAAGGCACTATCGACCTATTGCCAGAAACGATCCAGCAGCGAGCAGGTAAAATCCATGCGATGACCGCATGCTGGCGCCGCAATTCGGTATATCGAGTTGAGCAATCAGCGATACGCGATGCCGCTCATCTTACCGCGACGCATCCTGCAGCGCCTGCCAGATCCGCGCCGGGCTCGCCGGCATGTCGATATGGGTGATGCCGTGCTCGGAAAGCGCATCGACCACGGCATTCATCACGGAGGTCAGGCCGCCGGCGCAGCCGGCTTCGCCGCAGCCCTTGGTGCCGAGCGGATTGGTCTTGGCCGGGACCGGATGATTGACGACCTCGAACATCGGTGCGTGGCGCGCGCGCGGCAGCGCATAATCCATGTAGGAGCCGGTCAGCAACTGGCCGTCTGCGTCGAAGCTGACGTTTTCCATTAGAGCCTGACCGATGCCCTGCACCACGCCGCCATGCGTCTGGCCCTCGACCAGCAGCGGATTGATGACGGTGCCGAAATCGTTGACCGCGGAGTATTTGACGACCATGGCGACGCCGGTCTGCGGGTCGATCTCCACCTCTGCGATGTGGCAGCCATTGGGAAACGCCGAGGGTGGCCCGTCGCTGACGTGGTCGACATCGAGGCTCGTCGGCAGGTCGGGCGGCAGCGCGAGGCCGGAGCGCAGCTTCTGCGCCAGTTCCATGATGTGGATGGCGCGGTCTGTCCCGGCGATGACGAAACGACCGCCATGGAATTCAATGTCTTCGGCGGAGGCTTCCAGCACATGCGCCGCGATCAGCCGTCCATTGTCGATCACTTTCACGGCCGCCTCGACGATGGCTTGGCCGCTCGCGGTGATCGAGCGTGAGCCGCCGGTGCCGCCGCCTGCGAGCAGCGCGTCGCTGTCGCCCTGCAGCAGCCGGATACGATCGAACGGAACGCCGAGCCGTTCGGCGAGGATCTGCGCGAACGGTGTCGCATGGCCCTGACCGTAGTCGAGCGTACCGGTGACGATCGTCACGCCGCCGTCGGCATCGAACCGGATGCCGCCCATCTCCTTGTTGGCCGGGGCCGTGACCTCAAGAAAACAGCCGATGCCGAGGCCGCGCAGCTTGCCGGTCTTGCGGCTTTCGCGCTTGCGCTTGGCGAAGCCTTTGACGTCAGCGAAGGCCACGGCGTGCTTGAGCACTGCCGGAAAGTCGCCGCCGTCATAGTTCATGCCGGAGGCTGCCGCGTAGGGGAACGCCTCGACACCGATGAGATTGCGCCGGCGCAGTTCGACACGGTCGATACCCATGGCGCGCGCTGCGTTGTCTATCAGCCGCTCCATGTAATAGTTGCCTTCCGGCCGCCCGGCGCCGCGATAGGCGGATACCGGCGTGGTGTTCGTATAGGCCAGCTTCGACGACACCTCGATCAGCGGCGTGCGGTAGACGCTGGCGACGTTCTTTACCGTATTGATCGTCGCCGGCATCGGCCCGACATTCGCGAGATAGGCGCCCATATTGCCGTGGCCGGTGATCCGCAGCGCCAGGATGCGGCCTTCGGCGTCGAGCGCCAGTTCGCCGACGACTTCATGGTCGCGGCCATGCGAATCCGAGACGAAACTTCCGGACCGTTCGTCGGTCCATTTGACTGGACGGCCGAGGTCGCGGGCGGCATGCAGCAGGCAGATATATTCCGGATAGACGGCAGCCTTCATCCCGAAGGAGCCGCCGACATTGCCGGTCAGCACGCGTAGCTTGTCGGTCGTCGTGCCGAGAATGGCGACGAGTTGCGCCCGCATGCCGAAGACGCCCTGACTTTCGGTATGCAGCGTGAAGGCGCCGGAACTGGCGTCATGCGCCGCAACGGCGGCGCGGGGCTCCATCGGCGAGGCGACGAGCCTCGTATTGCGGATCGGCAGCCGCTCGACATGGGCCGCGCGGGCAAAGGCGGCAGCGGTCTTCTCGGCGTCGCCGTAGTGATAGTCGAGAACCAGATTGTCGGGTACGGCGTCGTAAAGCTGCGGTGCGCCCGGCATCGCCGCCTCGCTGGCGGACGTCACTGCCGGCAGCGGATCGATGTCGAGAATCACGGCTTCCGCCGCATCCTTCGCTTGCGCGGTCGTCTCCGCGACGATGCAGGCGACGGGGTCGCCGACCCAGCGCACCTTGTCGGGTGTCAGTGCCGGGCGAGGCACCTGACGGATCGGCGAACCGTCGCGCCCTTTGAGCGGCAGGTTGCATTTCAGTGGTCCATAAGCAGTCAGATCCGCGGCAGTATAGACCGCGATCACGCCGGGCATGGTTTTCGCCGCGGCCGTATCGAGGCGACGGATGGTGCCATGCGCATGCGGGCTGCGCACGATCGCCGCATAGGCCTGTCGCGGCAGGACGAGGTCGTCCGTGTAGCGACCCTGACCGCGGAGCAGGACCGGGTCTTCGCTGCGGGGCACCGGCTGGCCGACGCCGAATTGGGTGAGCGCGAGTCTGGTGTCGTCGGACGCGATATCCATGGAATTCATATGCCCTGGCAGCGGCTGTCGTGCCATATCGGAGCGCTGTGTCGGCGACAAGGCAGCTCTGAGCGGAGAGCCGTTCGGGTTGCTCGCCGTAGCCGCGGATGAACAGCTTGGTTGCGTCTCCGCCGGCCCCTGCTAAACTTTTAACGATGATGGTACAGGTTTGTCGCCACGCGCGGCCGGATGCCGCCGTTGCCGGCATCCAGGAAGGTTAAAAGATCGAGATGGGAGTGGGGGTCCAGGCTATTCCTGGCCTCGGCCCGGCGGTGTCGCGTGAGCGGCCGCACGGGAACGGGTCAGCCTCGCGCCGCCCGCACAGCCGTCCGCACCATCATGGGGCTGACGGTGGCGTCGCAACCTATGCCGCGCTCGATCTCGGCACCAACAACTGTCGTTTGCTGGTTGCGCGGCCGACTGGCGGCGGATTCCGGGTGATCGATGCATTTTCGCGCATTATCAGACTGGGGGAAGGCGTCTCGCATTCCGGCCGCCTGAGCGATGCGGCGATCGCCCGCGCGATCGAGGCGTTGACGATCTGTCGGGACAAGATGACGAACCGCGGTGTCACGCGGGCGCGCCTGATTGCCACCGAGGCTTGCCGCACGGCGGAGAACGGCGCGGCGTTCCGCGAACGGATCGCCAATGAAGTCGGTTTGACGCTGGAGATCGTCGAGCGTGAAACGGAGGCGCGGTTGGCGGCGATCGGCTGTACGCCGCTGATCGATCCGCATGCGAGCGGGGTCGTACTGTTCGACATCGGCGGCGGATCGTCCGAACTTGTGCGTCTCGGTTCTCCCGGTGCCGCGCGCGGCGGGCCGCCCCCGCCGCAGATCGACGGCTGGATTTCCATGCCGCATGGCGTCGTGACGCTGGCCGAACGTTACGGTGGCCGGGACGTGACCCCGACAACCTACGAGGCGATGGTCGAGGAAGTTCTCGCAATTATCGCGCCGTTTGCGGCCGATCACGGCCGCGATCTCGGTAACGGGCGCAGCGCCGTGCACCTGCTTGGCACTTCCGGCACGGTGACGACGATCGCCGGCGTTCACCTCGCGCTTGAACGGTATGAGCGTCGCCGCGTCGATGGCTGCTGGATGAGCGCCGAGGAGGCGCGGGTCGTCGGGCGCAAGCTGCTGTCGATGAGCTATGCGGAGCGTATCGCCAGCCCCTGTATCGGGCGTGAGCGCGCCGACCTGGTGCTCGCCGGCTGCGCCATTCTGGAAGCCATTTGCCGTGCGTTTCCCTGCCGGCGGCTGCGTGTTGCCGATCGTGGATTGCGAGAGGGCATGCTGGTCGACCTGATGCGCGACGACGGTGTATGGAACGGTAGCCGGGCTGCCTCGCCGTGAGTGTCGGCGGGAAAGGAACCGGCAGCGGACGCGGCACGCGTTCGCTGAAGGTCAGGGTGAAAACCGGCAACAAACGGTCGCTGTCGTCGAAACTCTGGCTCGAACGCCAGCTCAACGATCCTTATGTGGCGCGTGCCAAGCGCGAGGGGCTGCGTTCGCGCGCCGCGTTCAAGCTGACGGAGATCGACGATAAATACCGCGTGCTCAGGCCGGGCGCGCGGGTGGTCGATCTTGGCGCCGCGCCCGGTGGGTGGAGCCAGGTCGCCGCCAAGCGCGTCGGGCCGAAGGGGCGTGTGGTTGCCATCGACCTGCTCGATATCGACCCGCTCGAAGGCGTCCAGTTCGTTCAGATGGATTTCACCGACGACGATGCGCCGGAGCGTCTGAAGGCGATGCTCGACGGGCCTGCCGACATCGTGCTGTCCGACATGGCGGCGAATACCACGGGCCATCGACGCACCGACCATCTCAAGATCGTTGCATTGGTCGAGATGGCGGCGGAATTCGCCCGCGAGGTGCTGGCGCCCGGAGGCGCGTTTCTCGCCAAGGTGTTTCAGGGTGGCACCGAAGGGGCCTTGCTGAGCGCCCTGAAACGGGATTTCGCTATCGTGCGGCACGTCAAGCCGGCGGCGAGCCGCTCGGATTCGGCCGAACTCTACCTGCTGGCGACCGGCTTCCGTGGCGACACACCGTCTGCGGACGGCTGAGACACAGCCCCAACTTAACGTCGGCCGATTCCGCCAAAAGCATCGTTGAAGCCTGGCGTCCGGTTGCGGGCTTCGCGCCGCAGCTGGCGCTTTGCCGGCTTCGTGTTTCGGGAGGCGTGCTGCCTCGGCTTGGGCGGTGGGGCGACCCCGCTCTGCGTGGATGACACACTCTGCTGCGACGCCGTCTCCGGAGCCGGAGCGTCCGGCAGATGATAGATACCGGGTTCCAAGCCGCTGCTGGCGATCATTTCGCTGGCGACGCCGCCGCGCACGATCCGCAGGGGCCTGTCTTGTTGCGGCGTTATGGCCGCCGGGGATGGTCCCGCAGTGTTGCTGCGCACCGGCGGTGCGATATCCGGTTTGGTCGGCACATCCGCCGGAGGCACCGAGCCGGTGATGTCGGGCTGCTCCGACGGCTGTTGTGGCAGGATTGCCGCGAGACGGGATGCCGCCGAGTGGGCCTCGGCATTTCGCGGATCGTGCGCCAGCGCCTTTCGATAGTCGGCGAGGGCGCCTTGCCGGGCACCCAGGGTCTCGCGCGCCTGCCCGCGCAGCAGCAGTGCGGCACCGTCGTCCGGATCAAGCCGGATCGCCTGATCGAGATCGTTGATCGCCATGCGATAGTCGGTCCGCAGCAGCAGCAATGCGGCGCGCTGGCGATACAACGCGGCCTCGGGCCGTAGCGCCACGGCGCGGCCGTAATCGGCGATTGCGCCGTTGATGTCGCCGGCGCGGGTGCGCAGCCTGGCGCGCGCGATCAGGACAGCACTGTCGTCCGGATTGCGCGCCAGCGTGGCGTCGTATTCGGCGAGACGCTGTTGGTCGCCGGCTGTCGTTGCGGGTTCTGCACGCACCGGGTGAATCGTCGCGGCCACGACCAGCAGCGCTGCGGCCATGCCGCCGAACGTCCGCCGCCAAAGTCTGCCGGACCTGCCGCGCATATCGATGTCTCCGTCTCCCGCAGGGATTCGCGTACTGGATTCGCGCATAGATTCGCGAAGTCCATAGAAGCACCGCGCTTTACCGCTGACCAGTCCGATGGCCCTGTTACGGGTTCCGGTTGGCGAGTTCCGCACCTGCATCTTTCGGCAGTTGCGCGAAAATCAGCGCAGCGCAGGCAGAGATAGCCGCCGTGATGAGAAATGCGAGCGCGAAATCGTCGGCGCCGATGGTCGGTTCCAGCTTGAGATGCACCGACGTCTCCACGATCAGCGCGCCGAGCGCGACGCCGGTCGAGATCGATAATTGCTGCGCCACGCTCATCAGTGCGGTCGCGCGGCCGACCCGCTCCGGTTCCACCTCTGCGAAGGCGATGGTGTTGATGCATGTGAATTGCAGCGACCGGAAGAAGCCGCCGATCGCCAGCAATCCGAAGATCACTGCCACTGGCGTGGCGATGGTGAACAGAGAGCAGATGGCGAGAAATGCGGCGCTGATCAGTGCATTGATAACGAGTACGGCACGGAAACCGAACTGCCGCAGCACGCGCGCGACGCCGAGCTTCATCGTGATGGCGCCCAGCGCGGTCGCAAAGGTGATGAGGCCGGATCGAAAAGGCGTCATCCCGAAGCCGATCTGCAGCAGCAGCGGCAACAGGAACGACAGCGAGCCCATGCCGAGGCGGAAGAGGAAGCCGCCGCCAATGCTGGCGCGGAAGGTAGGCAGCCGCAGCAGCGAGAGGTCGATCACCGGGTTCGGGATGCGCCGGCTGTACCAGACGTAGAGCACGATCGCGACGGCGCCTCCGGCGATCAGACCCACCGACACCGTCCAGGGCAGGAAATTCAGCCCGAGCACCGAGAAGCCGAAGGCCACCCCGGCGATGCCGAGACTCGCGATCACCATGCCGACGAGATCGAACCGCGCCGGCTCCGGGGCGCGGATATTCTCGATATAGCGCGTGACCAGGACGATCCCGATCAGCCCGATCGGGATATTGATGATGAAAATCCAGTGCCACGTCGCATAGGTCGTCAGGAAACCGCCGACCGGGGGCCCGATAACTGGCCCGATCAAGGCCGGGACGCTGACCCAGGCCATTGCGCCGACCAGTTCGCGCTTGCTGATGGTGCGCACCAGCACCATCCGGCCGACCGGCGTCATCATCGCGCCGCCCATGCCCTGAACGATGCGGGCGATCACGAAATCGGTAAGCGAGCCGGAAAATGCGCAGCCGAGCGAACCGATCATGAAGACCGCGATCGCCGTCCGGAATACGGTGCGCGTTCCGAAGCGGTCCGCGACCCAGCCGCTCGCCGGAATAAAGACGGCGAGCGACAGCAAGTATGAGGTGATCGCCAGCTTCAGCGCCAGCGGGTTGGTGCCGATGTCGTCGGCAATGGCCGGCAGAGAGGTGGCGATGATCGTCGAGTCCATGTTCTCCATGAACAAGGCAACGGCGACGATCAGCGGTACGAGGCGGTTCGGGGGGAGGGCCATCGGCGAACAGAGACCTTTTCGGCAAGACGCCCCGATGGCGGAGCGCAGGTGATGGGCTTGTTGCCGCAAAGGGCGGCAGAGTCCGCAGGTCGCTTGTTGCCCTGCTCTTAAGGCCGCCGTCTGCCGTTGAAAAGCCGGGCTGAAGCAGGTGAGCTATCCGCTAGGCGAACGGGGCAGGGAGCTGCTTCACCCCTGAAAACAGGCAGCGGAGCCCCGAATCGTCTCTCCGCGTCAGGATATTGTGGGCGTCGTTCTTTGCGGGAAGCGGCTGCACACTTTTCCCGTCCGTGCTCTAGGAATCGTACCTGCGGCGTGATAACGACCAGCGCCAATCCAAAAGCAGGCCCGGAACGGGCCCGTTTTGCCGGCGGGGTTCGCTCCCCGCGGGGTTGTCGTATAACCCCTAAGGTTCCTGTCGCACCTTTGGCATTCGGGTATCCGATGGCCCCGGGTAACGGAGTTGGCGATGCCGCGCTTTCCAATCGATGCCCCTCGCGAAGCCTTTACGTTCGACGACGTGCTGCTGAAGCCGGGCCTGTCGGACGTGATGCCCTCGGATGTCGATATCCGCTCGCGCATCACCAGGTCGATCGCGGTCAATATGCCGATCCTGGCCTCGGCCATGGATACCGTCACCGAGGCGCGAATGGCCATCGCCATGGCGCAGGCGGGTGGGATCGGCGTCCTGCATCGCAACATGGAGCCCGAGGATCAGGCGGCCCAGGTCCGGCAAGTGAAGAAATTCGAATCGGGCATGGTGGTGAACCCGCTGACCATCCATCCCGACGCGACACTTGCCGATGCACTGAAGTTGATGGCGGATCATCACATTTCCGGCATTCCGGTGGTGGAGCACACGCATCATAGCGGCCCGGCGAAGCTGGTCGGCATCCTGACCAACCGCGACGTGCGGTTTGCCCGCGACCCGCGGCAGAAGGTCTCCGAACTGATGACCAAGGATCGCCTGATCACCGTGCGGGAAGCGGTCGAGCAGGAGGAGGCCAAGCGGCTCCTGCATCAGCACCGGATCGAGAAGTTGCTGGTCGTCGACGACCAGTACCGCTGCGTCGGCCTGATCACGGTCAAGGATATCGAGAAGGCAGTCGCCAACCCCAATGCCTGCAAGGACGAGCAGGGGCGGCTGCGCGTCGCGGCCGCGACGACGGTCGGCGACAAGGGCTTTGCACGCACCGAAGCGCTGATTGCGGCGGGCGTCGATCTCGTCGTTGTCGATACGGCGCATGGCCATTCCGAGCATGTGCTGGCCGCCGTCAACCGGATCAAGCGATTGTCGAATTCGGTGCAGGTGGTGGCCGGCAATGTCGCCACCACGGAAGGGACGCAGGCGCTGATCGACGCCGGCGCGGACGCCATCAAGGTCGGTATCGGCCCCGGCTCCATCTGCACGACGCGCATCGTTGCCGGTGTCGGCGTGCCGCAACTCACCGCCATTATGGACAGCGTCGAGGCGGCGAAGAAGCAGGACATCCCGGTGATCGCCGACGGCGGCATCAAATATTCCGGCGATCTCGCCAAGGCGCTCGCCGCCGGCGCCGACTGTGCGATGGTCGGCTCGCTGCTCGCCGGCACCGACGAAACACCCGGCGAGGTGTTTCTCTATCAGGGCCGTTCCTACAAAAGCTATCGCGGCATGGGCTCGGTCTCGGCGATGTCGCGCGGCTCCGCCGACCGCTATTTCCAGCAGGACATCAAGGATACGCTGAAGCTGGTGCCGGAAGGCATCGAAGGGCAGGTGCCTTACAAGGGCGCCGCCGCGACCGTGCTGCATCAACTGTCCGGGGGCCTGCGCGCCGCCATGGGCTATGTCGGCGCCCGCACGATCGAGGATCTGCATAAGAAGGCCGAGTTCGTGCGTATCTCCAATGCCGGACTGCGCGAGAGCCATGTCCACGACGTGGTGATCACCCGCGAAAGCCCGAACTATCCGAGCCGGCTGTAGGCTGATCATGTCGGTTGCCAGCATCCTGCTTCCGCTGTTCGTTCAGGTGGTGCTGACATTGGTGCTGGGCTTCATGCTGGCCGGCGCGCGCATGAAGCCGCTGGTCCGCGGCGAGATCCGGCCGGAGCAGGTGGCCTTGCGGCAACCCAACTGGCCGACGCGGACGCTGCAGATCGGCTATGCCTTCCAGAACCAGTTCGAAGTTCCGGTGCTGTTCTATGTGCTGACGATCCTGGCGCTTGTCACCCGCCACGCCGATCTGCTGTTCGTGGTGCTCGCTTGGATTTTCGTAGCGTCGCGGCTGGTACATGCCTTCGTGCATGTCACGAGCAACAATCTGCGCGCTCGCGGCGGATTCTTCGGCATCGGCGTTCTGGTCATCGCCATCATGTGGCTGATCTTCATCGTGAAGATCATGCTCGGCCTGCCGTGAGACAACGATGACACCCGCCGCGCGGCTCGCCGCCGCCATCGAAATTTTCGGAACGATCGAACAGAATCGGATTCCAGCGGCCGATGCGCTGAAGGAGTGGGGCAGGGCGCACCGGTTTGCCGGTTCGGGCGACCGCGCCGCGATTGCCGGGCTGGTCTACGATACGCTGCGCCGGAAAGCCTCCAGCGCTTTCCTGATGGATGCGGCGACGCCGCGTGCGATCGTGCTCGGCATGTTGCGGCGCGAGCGTGCACTGTCGACGCAAGCCATTGCCGCGCTCGCCGACGGTTCACGCCACGCACCGGCACCGCTGAGCGACGAGGAGCATCGCCGGCTTGACCATGAAATAGCCGGCGGCATGCCCGCATGGATTGCCGGCGATTATCCGGAATGGCTCGACCCGCAGATGCAGGCGAGCTTTGGCGATCTGCGCGCGCAGGAGGGGGCGGCGCTGGCGTCGCGCGCGCCGCTCGATCTGCGTGTCAATACGCTGAAGGCGACGCGCGCGGAGGCGCAGGCGGCGCTTTCCGATCTCGCGGCAGTGGAGACGCCGTGGTCGCCGACGGGTTTGCGCATCGTGCTGCCGCCGGATGCGAGAAACCCCGGCATTCACGCGGAAGCCGCCTTCATCAAAGGCGCAATCGAGGTGCAGGACGAAGGCTCGCAACTCGCGGCGCTGTTTGCAGGCGTGCAGCCCGGCGAGCAGGTGCTCGATCTGTGCGCCGGCGCCGGCGGGAAAACACTTGCTCTGGCCGCGTCGATGCAGGGCAAGGGGCAACTCTACGCGACCGACAGCGACAAGCGGCGGCTCGCGCCGATCTACGAGCGGCTCGAGCGAGCCGGCGCACGCAATGTGCAGGTGATCGCGCCGCGCCGCGACGGCAACGAACTGACCGCACTGGCCGGGCGCTGCGATCTGGTGCTGATCGATGCGCCATGCTCCGGCACCGGCGCCTGGCGTCGCAACCCCGACGCCAAATGGCGCATGCGGCCCGGCGCACTGGAGCAACGGCTGCGCCAGCAGGCCGAGGTGCTCGACCGCGCCGTCACCTCGCTGAGGCCGGGCGGGCGCATCGCCTATATCACCTGCTCGGTGCTGGAAGAGGAGAACGGCGCGCAGATCCGCGCCTTCCTCGGCCGTCATCATGCCTTCTCGGTGCTTCCACCCGCCTCCGTCATCGCGGCGTTGGGCGACGCCGCACCGGCATTCCGGACTGCCGCGCCGCTTAGTGGAGAAGGGCTGCTGATGACGCCGCGGCGGACGGGCACCGACGGCTTCTTCGTTTCGATCCTCCGGCATCAGGATTAGGCGTTCACATGAGCGATCACGACAAAATTCTCATCGTCGATTTCGGGTCTCAAGTCACGCAACTGATCGCCCGGCGGGTGCGGGAGGAGAAGGTCTATAGCGAGATCGTGCCGTTCCAGAAGGCGGCGGAAGCCTTCGCCCGGATGAAACCCTCAGGCGTCATTCTCTCGGGCGGCCCTGCCTCGGTGCATGCCGACAATGCGCCGCTGGCACCGCCGGAGATTTTCACTGCCGGCGTGCCGGTGCTCGGCATCTGTTACGGCGAACAGGCGATGGCGCATCAGCTCGGCGGCCAGGTCGAAGGCGGACATCATCGCGAGTTCGGTCGCGCCGAACTTGAGGTGACCGACGATGCGAGCCCGCTGCTCGAGGGCGTCTGGCAGAAGGGCGGGCGTTATCCGGTCTGGATGAGCCACGGCGACCGCGTCACGCAACTGCCGCCCGGTTTTCGCGTGCTCGGCGTTTCCGAGAACGCGCCGCTGGCGATGATCGCCGACGATACGCGGCGCTTCTACGCCACTCAGTTTCATCTGGAGGTGATGCACACGCCGCAGGGCGCGGCGCTGCTGCGCAACTTTGTCCGCAAGATCGTCGGCGCGAAAGGCGACTGGACGATGCGGGCATTCCGCGAGGAGGCTATCGACAATATCCGCGCGCAGGTCGGCAACGGCAAGGTGATTTGCGGCCTGTCCGGCGGTGTCGATTCATCGGTGGTGGCGGTGCTGATCCACGAGGCGATCGGCTCGCAGCTCACCTGCGTGTTCGTCGATCACGGACTGCTGCGCAAGGGCGAAGCGGAGCAGGTCGTGTCGCTGTTCCGCGACCACTACAATATCCCGCTTGTTCACGTGAACGCGTCCGATATGTTTCTCGGCGCGCTTGCCGGCGTCACCGATCCCGAGGTCAAGCGCAAGACAATCGGCAAGTTGTTCATCGACGTGTTCGAAGCCGAAGCGAAGAAACTCGGCGGCGCGGAATTTCTTGCGCAGGGCACGCTCTATCCCGACGTGATCGAAAGCGTATCGTTCACCGGCGGACCGTCGGTGACGATCAAGTCGCATCATAATGTTGGCGGCCTGCCGGCACGCATGAACATGAAGCTGGTCGAACCGCTGCGCGAACTGTTCAAGGACGAAGTGCGCGCGCTTGGCCGCGAGCTCGGTCTGCCGGACGTATTCGTTGGGCGGCATCCCTTTCCGGGGCCGGGACTGGCGATCCGCTGCCCGGCCGAGATTACGCGTGAGAAGCTCGACATTCTGCGCAACGCCGATGCGATCTATATCGATGAAATTCGCAAGGCCGGTCTCTACGACACGATCTGGCAGGCATTCGCGGTGATCCTGCCGGTGAAGACGGTGGGCGTCATGGGCGACGGCCGTACTTATGATTTTGTTGTCGGTCTGCGTGCCGTCACGTCGACCGACGGCATGACGGCGGATTTCTATCCGTTCGACATGGCCTTCCTCGGTCGCGTCGCAACCCGCATCATCAACGAGGTCAAAGGCGTCAACCGTGTCGTCTACGACGTGACGTCCAAGCCGCCGGGAACAATCGAGTGGGAGTGAGCGCCTGATCCGGGAGCCTGTATGGCACGCGGCGCTTACAAGGTCGGCGACAGTCCCTCGATTACCGCCAGCAGCCAGCTTGCCGCCTGCAGGATGCCGAGCCGCTGCGTCAGCGATGAGCGCCGATAGGTTTCGTTGAGAAGTTTGGCCGCGCGCTTGCATGCCGGGTGGCCGCGCGCTTCCTTGCTGATCAGCGTCAGCCGGTCGATGAGGACCTGACGCTGCCGCTCGAGCTCGTCATAACGTTTACGGAAGCCGGCGCCGGTGCGCAGCGCTGGTACGGCGGTGGGTGCCGTCGGGCCGGGGCGTTTACCGGATCTTGGCATTAAGCATCCGCGGTTGCGTGGCACATGGTTAAATCCAGGTTGCGCTAGGCCGTGGTCGCGAAAACAAGGCTGAGCCAAACCAAAACCGTTCCCGCGACGTCCACCGCTGCGTCGGGAGGGGCTGCGCCCGCTGCGGCGGCGTGCTCCCGAAGTTAATGTTACCTCGCAATTCCTTTCGGCGTCGATGCTCAATGTCGACCGATATCGGCTAAAATGCCGTCGAATGGAGTGATACGCGAGATGTGTATGCGCAGAACCCTTGCCGCCGGTGTTCCGTTGCTGGCTGCTGTCCTTGCGACGGGCATGGCCGCGGCTGCGGATCTGAGCTGGAACGGCGGCTATGCCGGTGGTTACGGCAGCGCTGCGATCGTTCGCGGCGGCACGACCGATGTTTACGAGTTCGTCGGCCAAAGTCCGTTCTACGTCCGCCGCTGGTGGCGCGAACCGTGGGCGCATCGCCATTTTTATCCGGCCTCGGACCGCATTCCGGTGGTCGGACGGCGGGAGGTGCTGCCGAAGCATCCGGCGCCGCCGCCGGAAGACTATTTTCGCTATTGGTCCACGCCGCCCGGCTACAGCGAGGAACCGCCGCGCATCATGCGCTTCGATCCCGGTGTGCCGAAATAGCCGCCGTGGACGTGGATATGACTCTGAATCCAAGGACAAACACGCGCCTCGCGCCGAAAGCCGGGACGCATTTAAGGACCTCCGATGCCCAGCATGCGTAAACTGACCTTCGTCGCGACCCTTGCTGTCGCGACTCTTGCCGTCGTGTTCCTGACCGGCCTCGGCGGGGCCAGCGCGCAATATTATGAACCCGGCTATGCGCCGGGCTATCCGCAGCAGGGCCGCTATAACCGGGTGATCGTCACGCATGACGCCGTTCCGAACCATTACCGGGCGCGCGATGCCAGGCGGGCTTATCCTTACGTCGGGCCTTCGGTCGCGCCGCTGCCGTATCAGCCGGTGCCGGGCTATCGCTATCGCCGGACGAAGGGACATGCGGGGCGCGTTGTCGCGCCGTCTCACCGCGCAATCTATCGCTCTGCTCGCACCGTGCGCAGCAAGCGCGTTGCGCCAAGGCATGTGGCGGCGCCGCAGCGGCGCGCCAGCGGCAAGGTAAGCCGCGTCATCCGTGCGGAAGCCGAAGTTCGCATCATCGGCAACGACCAGATGAGCATCCGTCTGTTCCGCAAACGGCCGCACACGCGCTGACCGGACTTGTATTGGCCGGTCTTGCATTAACCGGACCTGCGCTGACCGGACTTGCGATGAATCCTGCGTGTCACGGCGGACCTTGGTCCGCCGTTTGCGTTTTGTGGGCAACGCAGATTTCTGTGTTTCCATAAGAGGGATGATGCTCGTCGTGCCTGCCTCGCCTTGACGAGCGGGAACACCGTCCATAGGGTTTAACCAAGCGGTTAAAAACGAAATGACGGAGGTTACCCCGTGGCATTTGCAGCATTTCGCGCAACCCTTCGCTGCTTCGCTCGAAACGCATTGAGACCCGGCGGCGCAGCGCTGCTTGCGGCGGCGGCGCTCGGCATGGGTACCGTGTGGCCGGTGCAGGCTGCCGAGAAAGCGACGCTGCTGCTCAACTGGTATCCCTACAGCGAGCACGCGCCGTTTTTCCTTGGCAAGGAGCGCGGCTATTTCGCCGCCGAGGGCATCGACCTCGACATTCAGGAAGGGCGGGGCTCGGTATCCACCATCCAGGCCGTAGCAGGCGGAACGGCGGACTTCGGCTATGCCGACATTCCGACGATGATCAAGGCGGCAACGAAAGGCGCGCCGGTGATCAGCACCGGCGTGCTGCTGCAGAAGAGCCCGATGGCGGTCATCAGCCTTACCGAATACAACATCCGCAAGCCGCAGGATCTCAAGGGCAAGACCGTCGCCGTGACGCCGGGCGATGCGCCCTCGCAGGTCTGGCCGCTGTTCCTGAAAAAGGTCGGGCTGACGGAAAGCGAGATGAACATCGTCGGCGGCGATGCGCAGACCAAGATCAATGCGGTGGTGAACGGCCGCGCCCATGCGATGCTCGGCTACCTCATGGATCAGAACATGAAGATCGAGGAGGCGTCGAAGAAGCCGACCTCCGTCATGCCGTTCTCCGACTACGGTCTCAATCTGATCAGTTCGGGTTTGCTCGTCAGCAAGGATACGGCGACGAAGCGCGCGGCGCTGGTTCGCGGTTTCATGAAGGCGGCGATCCGCTCGGTTCAGGAAACGGAAAAGGATCCGGAGGCGGCGATCGACGCGATGCTGCGCGCTTATCCGAAGGCCGGCCCTCGCGCTGCTCTGGTGGCGGGGCTGAAGCTGACGATTCCGCTCTATTACACCGACGAGACCAAGGGGCAGTCGCCGTTTCGCGTCAGCGACGCGAACTTCGCTGCCTCGGTCAACATGATGGTCGACTATCAGGCGATCGAGAAGGATGCGGCGGCCGATCCGAAGCGGTTCTACTCGCTCGATTTCCTGCCGAAGTAAGGCCGGCTCGACGCGATACTGACGACACGTTGGAATTGGAGTGCATGACAAATGGCTGAAGCGCGTATCAAGACCACGACGGTCGGTTCCTATCCTCTTCCGGAATGGCTGGTCGCCAATCCGTCGGAACAGGCCGTCGCCGACGCAACGCGCGTCGTCATTGCCACGCAGGAGCGGGCGGGCATCGACCTCGTCTGCGACGGCGAACTGTCGCGCTTCGACGTCAACCACCCCGAGACCAACGGCATGATCGAATATTTCGTCGTGCCGCTGGGGGGCGTGCGCACGGAGATGACTTTCGAGGAAATTCTCGCCTATCGGCAAAATCAGGGAATGAAATTCCGGACCCGGCCGCCGGGCGTGGTGGACGGACCGATCACCTGCGGCACGCTCGATCTGCCGGCGGCCTGCCAGAAGTCGCGGATGCTGGCCTCGAAGCCGTTCAAGTTTACGCTGACCGGGCCGCATATGTTGGCGAAGACGCTGCTCGACAAACATTACGGGGATATCGAACCGCTGGCGATGGCGATTGCCGACGCGCTGGCCGAGCAGGTCCGTCATATCGAGGCTGATGTCATCCAGGTCGACGAGGCCAATCTGCCCGGCCATCCCGAGGAATGGCGCTGGGCGGCGGCGGCGATGAACCGGGTGCTCGATGCGGTGAAGACGACGCCGGCGGTGCATCTGTGCTTCGGCAATTACGGCGGCCAGTCGATCCAGAAGGGCAGCTGGGATCGGTTGATGGCCTATCTCAACAGTCTGCATGTCGATCACATCGTCATGGAGAATTCGCACCGGCCGCCGGAGGAGCTGGCGGCGTTCCGCGAACTGCGCTCCGACATCGGCATGGGACTGGGCGTCGTCGACATCAAGGCGACGGAGACGGAGAGCGCCGATGCCATCGCCCGCCAGATCGAACGCGCCGACAAGGTGCTCGGGCCGGGTCGCGTCCGCTATATCCATCCCGACTGCGGCTTCTGGATGCTCAAGCGCTCGATCGCCGACAGCAAGATCGCCGCGCTGGTGGCCGGCCGCGATCGCTACGAGGGCCGCGCATCCTAGAGCACGCTCCTGAAAAAGCCGGCGCTCGGCTTTGCCGGAGGCTGCGGTTTTCGCAGGTATGCGCATCGTTCTTTCCCGCGTGCAGGCATGCGTGATCGCCCCTGTTGTTTGACGGCGCGGGGGCGCCGAGCGTTCTTTCTCTCCCCTCGACAGCAGCGAGGGGCGACGGAGCGCCTCGGGCGCAACGTCGTGGTTGTCCGCCGCCGCCTCGCGACGGCAACGGAAGCGCATCTTCCGGCGAGGGAAGACGCGCGCGCCCTGCGGCGCTCCGTGCTGCGGCTCTTGGACTGACCTGACTGCTGTGCCGGGGTCGTAGTGCCCATGGCCTTGGCAGGGGTGGTCCGGGTCCGGCGGGCTGCGAGCCGCCGTCGCGGAAAGCCGCGTCGACAGGGGCCGCATCTCCGGCCCCGACCCCGTGCGTCGCGCCGGCCACCTGCCGCCGCACCGTCCGGGCTGCTCCGCCATCAAGACGCCTCTAGATGGCGCCCCCCGACCAGCAGGACATCGATAGGACTATAATCATTTAGGAATAAAGTCAAGAATTCTTCCGTGCCCTTCCGGCGGCGGGATCGCAAGGGATAGCAAGAGATCGCAAGGGTCCGGGAGACATCGGAACGACATCGGAAAGGCTCGGGAAGAGGCTGAGGCGCGGTCCGGCGCACCGCGGCCCGGCTCCTCTCTGCGCGGGAGAGTCTTTATCTTCCCGTCGTCTCCCCGATGGCGAGGCGCATCGCCGATCCGTCGGCGATGCGTCTTAAAACGGCAACGACTTTGCCTATCTGGCGCTACGGCGCGCCGGGCGACGCTGCGCCCGCACCGGCTCGGCCTGCGGATCGAAGCCGATATAGACCACGTATTTGTCGATCGCCCCGCCACGCGGCATCGGAAACGCCAGGTCGTCGGCGACGATGGAGAAATTGACGCTGCCCTGGTCGGCCGGCATTGCCACCGTGGTGCGATAGAGCTTGGTGGCAATGGTCTTCGGGTTCGGACCTTCCTCGACCACCGCGATGCGCATCGGCACATCGACCTGCCCCTGGCCGCCGGCCGGTCCGACGACGATCCGGCCCTCGATGCCGACCCGCAGCGTGACGATGCCGGCATTGAGTGCGCATTCGCGCGCCGTGCGCACGATGCTGCCCTGATAGCGCAGATCGTTGGCCGAAGCCTCGGCGCCTTTCGGCGTCGCCGCCACCAGCAAGGTGGATGCGCCCGAACGGATCTCCACCGACGGGCAGTCGAAATCGGCCGCGGCCTGCGCGACCGCAGCCGCATCGGCGGCGGGAGCAGCCGAAGCCGGCGAAGTCGCGGATGCCGAAGTGGGTGACGATGACGATCCGAACAGATCGCCGACCGACGATGACGAACAGCCCCCGAGGAAAGCGGCGAGCATAAGACCGGCAAGCATGCGGCCAGCCCGCGCGGTCGCGGGACGCGTGGATACAGTCCGATCGTGCATGAGCCCTTCCATTCCAGATCTTCGACCAGGGTTATAACAGCGCCGCGGCGAGCGCCTCAACGCGGCATCGTCCGCACCAGACCAGGCCACCGGGCCGCGCCGTCGGACCATGCCCGTCCAAACGAGCAGGTCATACCGGCGCAGACCTGGTGCGGCCGAACAGCAGATGGTCCTGCCAGACGCCATTGATGCAGAGATATTCGCGCGCCAGCCCCTCGCGCTGGAAGCCGGTCTTTTCCAGCAGACGGATCGACGCCTTGTTGGTGGGAATACAGGCCGCCTCGACCCGGTGCAGCCGCAACGCACCGTAGGAAAACGGCAGCACCGCCTGCAACGCCGCCGTCATATAGCCCTTGCCGGCATGCGGCGCGCCCATCCAGTAGCCGAGCGTCGCCGCCTGCGCCACGCCGCGCCGGACATTCGCCAGCGTCAGGCCGCCGAGCAACGCATTGTCGTGCGTGCGGAACAGCAGAAACGCATAAGCGAGGTCGGCGCGCTGATCGTCGGAATAGCGGCGCAGCCGGCGCCGGTATGCCCCGCGGGTCAGATCGTCCGCCGGCCAGGTCGGCTCCCATGGCGTGAGGAATTCGCGGCTGCGCGCCCGCAACTCCGCCCATTCGGCATAGTCCGCCATTGCCGGCGCCCGCAATTCGACGCCGTCGCCGGCAATCGTCGTCGCGGGTTCGGTGAAATTGACGGAGCGGAAGAAGGCCATGGAATAAGTCTAGCGCTAAGCCGCGCGGCGTACCAATCCTTCGGCGATGGTCACGGCCTTGTCGAGACCGCGATCCGGCCCGAGCGTGGCAACCGCGAGTCGCCCGCGCGACAGCAGCAACCGGCCGGCGGCGCGCGTGCGCTCCATCGTCACCGCGTCGATCTTGGCGACGATCTCCTCGAGCGAGATCGGCCGCCCGTAGATCAGCATCTGGCGGGCAAGCTGGCTGGTGCGCGCCTCGGAGCTTTCCAGCGCCATCAGCAGCCCCGCCTTCATCTGCGTCTTGACGCGCGCCACCTCCGCCTCGGTGATCGTCTGCGCCGCATCGGCAATCTCGTCGACGCAGACCTGCATCAACTCCGTCGCGTCGCCGGCATCCGTGCCGGCGTACAGAGCGAACATGCCGGTATCGACATAGGGCATATGAAACGTGTGGATGGTGTAGCAAAGGCCACGCTGCTCGCGCACCTGCTGGAACAGGCGTGAGGACATGCCGCCGCCCAGCACGCCGGTGAACACCTGCAGCGCATGCAACTCCGGATGCCGCGCCGGCAGGCCTTCGAGCGCCAGCGTCACATGCACCTGTTCGAGGTCGCGATCCTCCAGCCGCACGCCGCCGCCGAACTGCGCCGCCTGCGGCACCGGCGCCTGCGGACCGGCGAAAGACGCCAGCCGGTTGCCGGCGTCGGCAACGAGTTGATCGTGATCGACGGCGCCCGCCGCCACCAGCACCATGTCCGGGCCGCGATAATTGCGCGCCAGATAGGCGCGCAGCGCCGGCGCATCGAAGGAGCGGACGGTCTCCGGCGTGCCGAGGATCGCGCGACCGATCGGCTGATCGGGGAACGCCGTCTCCTGCAAATATTCAAAGACCAGATCGTCCGGCGTGTCGTTGACCGCGCCGATCTCCTGCACGATGACATTCTGCTCGCGCTGCAATTCCTCGGCGACGAATGTCGGCTCGGTCAGGATGTCGGAGAGCACGTCGAGCGCCAGCGGCACGTCGGCCTTGAGCACGCGCGCGAAATAGCCGGTGCTCTCGACGCTGGTCGCGGCATTGAGATCGCCGCCGACCGCTTCGATCTCCTCGGCGATCTGCCGGGCATTGCGCCGGCGCGTGCCCTTGAACGCCATATGTTCGAGCATATGCGCGATGCCGTGCTCCGCCGGCAATTCGTCGCGGCTGCCGGCGCCGGTCCAGATGCCAAGCGAGGCAGTCTGCAGATGCGGCATCTCGTCGGTCACCACCGTCAGGCCGGATGGCAGCTTCGTCGTGCGCACGGTCATGCCGGCACTCCCTCCTGCGCCGCGCGCGATACCGCGAGCACGAACCGTTCGATCGCCGCCTGATCCGGCGGCAGCACCGTCATCTTCTCGTCGCGTGTCGTGAGATCGGACAGCCAGTCGGGCAGCGACGGCCGCACGCCGCAGGCCACCTCGACCGCATCCGGGAATTTCGCCGCGTGCGCGGTCGACAGCACGACCATCGGCACCGCCGGGTCGCGCGGCTGCCGCTTCGCGACGGAGAGCGCAACCGCGGTATGCGGATCGACGAAATAGCCCGCCTCCTGCAACGTCGTGCGGATGGTGGCGGCGGTCTCGTCCTCGTCGGTGCTGCCGGCGGCAAACAGTTCTCCGATGCGCGCCAGTGCCGATGGCGCGATCTCGAAGCGCCCCGACTGGGCGAGCGCATCCATCAGACCGCGCACCGCGGCGGCGTCGCGGCCGTAAGCATCGAACAGCAGCCGCTCGAAATTCGACGACACCTGGATATCCATCGACGGCGAGGAGGTCGCCACCACCTCGCGCGGCTCGTAGACGCCGGTGGCCAGCGTGCGCGCCAGGATGTCGTTGACATTGGTGGCGACGGTCAGCCGCTCGACCGGCAATCCCATCTTCGACGCGACATAGCCGGCGAAGATGTCGCCGAAATTCCCCGTCGGCACGGTGAAGGACAGCTTGCGGTGCGGCGCGCCGAGCGCCACGGCGGCGGTGAAATAATAGACCACCTGCGCGACGATGCGCGCCCAGTTGATCGAATTGACGCCGGAGAGCTTCACCCGGTCGCGGAAGGCGTGATGATTGAACAGCGCCTTCACCAGCGCCTGGCAATCGTCGAACGTGCCTTCGACGGCGATCGCGTGGACATTGCTGTCCTTCGCCGTGGTCATCATCAGCCGCTGTACGTCGGAGACGCGGTTGTGCGGAAACAGCACGACGACATCGACCTGCTCGCGGCCGCGGAACGCCTCGACGGCGGCGCCGCCGGTGTCGCCGGAGGTGGCGACGACGATGGTGGTGCGCTCGCCCCGCGCGCGCAGCACATGGTCCATCATCCGCGCGACGAGCTGCATCGCCAGATCCTTGAACGCCAGCGTCGGCCCGTGGAACAGCTCGGCGACAAACAGATTCGCATCGACCTGCGCCAGCGGCACCACCGCCGGATGGCGGAACGTGCCATAGGCGGCGCGCGCCAGCCGCAGCAGTTCGCCTTCGGGCAGCGCCGCACCGGCGAACGGACGGATCACCTCGACCGCGACCTCGGCATAGGACTTGCCGGCGAAGGCGGCGATATCCGGGTCGGCGAGAACCGGCCACTGCTCCGGCACATAGAGGCCGCCGTCGCGCGCCAGGCCCGCGAGCATCACCTCGACGAAATCAAGCGAGGGGGCAAGCCCCCGAGTGGACACATAACGCATTGAATTATCGAAGTTTTCTGACCAACAGCTCGGGTTCGGCGGCGACACTATTCGCTCGCGCCGCATTGGGCAAGAACGGCGTATCCAGGATCATGCCCGTTTTTTCTTCGCGCATGATCATCCCCGAAAACCGGTTCCCACTTTTCGGGATCATGCCCGGCGCCGGAACCGCGAGATCATGAAGGCGACATAGACGCCGACAAGCGTCAGAGCGAGACCGAACCAGGTCAGCGCGTATTGCAGATGGTTGTCGGGAAGGCGCAATTCCACCGGACCGGCCCGCGGCAGGCCGCCCGGCGGCTCCGGCGTTTCCAGGTCGATGAAAAACGGCGCCACGCTTCCCCAGTGTTTCGCCGGGCCGATCACTGCCGGGTCGCGCACATACCAGATATTGTGCTGCGGCTCGTCGTCGGGCGTGAACAGGCCGCGCTCGTCCGGCCAGCGCAGCACGCCGACAATATCGACCGGGCCGCTCACCTGCCCCTCGCGCCGCGTCGCCGGGTCCTTCCGTTCGGCCGGCACGAAACCGCGATTGACGACGACGATGCTGCCGCCCGGCAGCCGCGCCGGCGTGAACACCCAATAACCGAGGCCCTTGACGTCCGGCCGCAGCGCCGAACCGATCGTGTAGACCAGCGCCTCCTGATCGTTGAGGAACTCGACCGGAACGGTGACGCGGCGATACTCCATCTGGGCGCGTTCGAGCGTCTGCCACTGGCTGCGCGGCGGCACGCCGACGACCGGCGTGGCGGCGAGCCGCGCGGTGATGGTCGAGATCAGGTTTTCCTTCCAGGCCTTGCGGTCGAGCTGCCACATGCCAAGCCCGATCAGCACGGCGAGCGCGCACAGCGCCGCCAGCGTCGGCACGAACCAGCCGCGGGAAGAGCGGGCGGATGCCTGAACCGTCATTCCGGCTGTCCCTGCGGGCGCGCCTCGGCTGCGCGATGATGATACTGCAACGCGATCAGTACGCCCTTGAGCAGACGCAGCGGCGCCAGCGTGGCGACCAGGATCAGCGGCAGCCACAGCACGACATGCACCCAGTAAGGCGGCTGATAGGCGAATTCGACGGCAAGCGCCGCGAACACGACGACGAAGCCGCTGATCAGGATGACGAAGACCGCCGGGCCGTCGCCGGAATCGGCAAACGCATAATCGAGGCCGCAATGCTCGCAACGCGGACGCAGGCGCAGGAAACCCTGCAGCAACCTGCCCTCGCCGCAGCGCGGGCACCGGCAGCGCAGACCGCGAATCATCGGCCGGCCGGCGTGCGCCGTCATTGCCGCTGGTGGCTGCTCGCTCATCGTCAGGCTTCCTGAAACGCAAAAAGGGCGGCGCGATGGCCGCCCTTTCCGAAACGGGTCATTCCGCTCAGTGTCCGGCTGTCGTGCCGCTGCCCCACACATAGATCGACGCGAACAGGAACAGCCAGACGACGTCGACGAAGTGCCAGTACCAGGCGGCGAACTCGAAGCCGAGATGCTGCTGCGGCGTGAAGTGGCCGGCGAGCGCCCGGAAGAGACAGACGAGCAGGAAGATGGTGCCGACGATGACATGGAAGCCATGGAAGCCGGTCGCCATGAAGAAGGTGGCCCCGTAGATATGGCCGCTGAACGCGAAGGTCGCGTGCATGTATTCGTAGGCCTGCACGCAGGTGAAGATCGCGCCGAGCACGATCGTCAGGATCAGGCCCCACTTCAGGCCCTTGCGATCGTTTTCCAGCAGCGCGTGATGCGCCCAGGTGATCGTCGTGCCCGAGGTGAGCAGGATCAGCGTGTTGAGCAGCGGCAGATGCCACGGGTCGAAAGTCTCGATGCTCTTCGGCGGCCAGACGCCGCCGGTCGCCGCCAGCCGCGACAGTTCATGCGGGTCGGCGGGGAACAGCGCGGTGTTGAAATAGGCCCAGAACCAGGCAACGAAGAACATCACCTCCGAGGTGATGAACAGGATCATGCCGTAGCGGTGATGGATCTGCACCACGCGGGTGTGGTCGCCGCGGTACTGCGCTTCGCGCACCACGTCGCGCCACCAGCCGAACATCGTATAGAGGATGCCGATCACGCCGAGGCCGAAGACCAGCGGTGCGGCCGCGTATAGATGATGCATCCAGGAGACGCCGCCAACCGCCGTGATGAAGGCGGCCAGCGAGCCGACCACCGGCCAGGGGCTCGGATCGACCAGGTGATAATCGTGCTGCTTTGCGTGCGCCTCAGCCATCGTCGTCTCCGTTCAAATCCTTAACTGCGCCCCGCGGGCGGCTTGCCTGCTGCATTGGCGAGGGGCTGCGGCGCCTCGCGCTGCGGAAAGAAGGTATAGGACAGCGTGATCGTGTTCAGCCCGTCCTGCTCCGCATCCTGCACGATCTTCGGATCGACATAGAACACGACAGCCATCTCGCGCGTCTCGCCGGGCTTCATCGTCTGTTCGGTGAAGCAGAAGCAGTTGATCTTCTGGAAATAAAGCCCGACCGTCGGCGGTGTGACGTTGTAGCCGGCCTGCGCGTAGGTCTCGCGCGCCGCCATATTGGTCACCTTGTAGAGCGCGGTGACCACCTCGCCGATCCGCACCTTCATCGAGGTCTGTTCGGGCTCGAACTTCCACGGCAAGCCGGGCATCACGTTGCCGTCGAAGCGGACGATGATCTGCCGATCGAGAACGTGGCCGGGGGCCGATTGCGCAACCTGCGTCGTGCCGCCGAACCCCGTGGTACGGCAGAACCAGTCGTAGAGCGGCACGGCGGCATAGGAGGCGCCGACCATCATGCCGACGAAGGCTCCGCAGCCGAGGGCGACGATCGTATCGCGCCTGCTGATCGGCAGCTTGCTGCTCATAGCGGCCTGACCAGCACGGCCGGTCCCTTCACCAGAGTGACGACATAAAACAGGATCACCAGCGCCACCAGCACGAGCGCCAGCGCGATCGAACGCGAGCGGCGCGCGCGCTTCTGCTCCTCCGTCAGGACGATGCCCTCGTCCTTGTCATCCTGTTGAGGCTGTTCCGTATTCATCGCCAATGCCATCACGTCGCCGCCCAGGGGAGCAGGCCGCCCCAGCCACGCTCGACCAGCAGCACTGCAAAGAGCAGAAACAGATAAAGGATCGAGAACGCGAACATGTTGCGGCAGGCGGTGTCCGCCGGCGACCGCTCGCGCCAGATCTGCCAGGCGATCAGCAGCATCACCGCACCGGTGACCAGCGCAACCGCGCCATAGATGAGGCCGGCATAGCCGAGGAACCACGGCGCCATGCCGAGCGGCACCAGCGCCAGCGTATAGAACAGGATCTGGCGGCGCGTCTCGCGCTCGCCGGCGACCACCGGCAGCATCGGCACGCCGGCGCGCGCATAATCGTCGGAGCGATAGAGCGCCAGCGCCCAGAAATGCGGCGGCGTCCAGATGAAGATGATGAGGAACAGGATCAGCGGCTCGAGCGACAGGTCGCCGGTCACCGCCGCCCAGCCGATCATCGGCGGGAAGGCGCCGGCGGCGCCGCCGATGACGATGTTCTGCGGCGTCGAGCGCTTCAGCCAGATCGTATAGACGACCGCGTAGAAGAAGATGGTGAAGGCCAGCAGGGCCGCGGCCAGCAGATTGACCAGCAGGCCGAGCACCACCACCGAGCCGACCGACAGCGTCAGCCCGAAGGCCAGCGCCTCGCCCGGCTGGATGCGCCCCGCCGGGATCGGGCGCTTCAGCGTGCGGATCATCTTGGCGTCGATATCCGCCTCGTACCACATGTTCAGCGCGCCGGCGGCACCGGCGCCGACGGCGATGCACAACAGCGCCGTGAAACCGATGACCGGATGAACATGGCCGGGCGCCACCGCCATCCCCACCAGCGCGGTGAAGATGACAAGCGACATCACCCGCGGCTTGAGCAGCGCCAGATAGTCGCGGCCGGACGCCAGGCTCGGCTGGACGAGACCGGATTGGGCAAGCCCCGCAGACGCCAGCGCCCGGTCGACCCCGAGCGGGCCGCGCAGATCAGCGCTTTCGTTGACGAGTGCCATAACCCTTCATCCTCTCCGCCTGCTGCCCGCCGCCCCGTTACTTGATACGGGGCAGCGTCTCGAACTGATGGAACGGCGGCGGCGACGTCAGCGTCCATTCCAGCGTCGTCGCACCCGGACCCCACGGATTGTTGCCGGCGATCCGCTTCTTCGAGAAGGCCTCGACGATGCCGAAGAAGAAGATCAGAACGCCGAAACCGGAAATATACGAGCCGTAGGACGACACCAGATTCCAGCCGGCGAAGGCATCCGGATAATCGACATAGCGGCGCGGCATGCCGGCGAGACCGAGGAAGTGCTGCGGAAAGAAGATCATGTTCACGCCGATGAACGTGACCCAGAAATGCACCTTGGCGATGGTGTCGTTGTACATGTAGCCGCTCATCTTCGGGAACCAGTAGTACCAGCCCGCGAAGATGGCGAAGACGGCGCCGAGCGACAGCACGTAGTGGAAGTGCGCGACGACGTAATAGGTATCCTGCAGCACGCGGTCGACGCCGGCATTGGCAAGCACGACGCCGGTGACGCCGCCGACCGTGAACAGGAAGATGAAGCCCATCGCCCAGACCATCGGCGCGCGGAAATCGATCGAGCCGCCCCACATCGTGGCGATCCACGAGAAGATCTTGATGCCGGTCGGCACCGCGATCACCATCGTGGCGGCGACGAAATAGGCCTGCGCGCCCGACGACATGCCCACCGTATACATGTGGTGCGCCCAAACGACGAAGCCGACGCCGCCGATCGCGACCATCGCATAGGCCATGCCGAGATAGCCGAAGATCGGCTTCTTCGAGAAGGTCGACACGATGTGGCTGACGATGCCGAAGCCCGGCAGAATGAGAATGTAGACTTCCGGGTGGCCGAAGAACCAGAACAGATGCTGGTAGAGCACCGGGTCGCCGCCGCCGTCACCGGCGAAGAAGGTGGTGCCGAAATTGCGGTCGGTCAGCAGCATGGTGATCGCGCCGGCCAGAACCGGCAGCGACAACAGCAGCAGGAACACGGTCACCAGCACCGACCATGCGAATAGCGGCATCTTGTGCATGGTCATGCCGGGCGCGCGCATGTTGAAAATGGTGGTGATGAAGTTGATGGCGCCGAGGATCGACGACGCGCCGGCGACGTGAACCGACAGAATCGTGAAGTCCACCGACGGGCCGGGATTGCCGCTGGTCGACAACGGCGGATAGAGCGTCCAGCCGGTTCCGGCGCCGGCGGAGCCGGGCTCGCCCTCGACGAACATCGAGATGATCAGCAGCGCGAACGACACCGGCAGCAGCCAGAACGAGATGTTGTTCATGCGCGGGAACGCCATGTCCGGCGCGCCGATCATGAGCGGCACGAACCAGTTGCCGAAGCCGCCGATCATCGCCGGCATGACCATGAAGAAGATCATGATCAGGCCGTGGGAGCTGGTGAAGACGTTGAACGCCGTCGGCTCATGGAAGATCTGCATGCCCGGATGCATCAGCTCGGCCCGGATCACGATCGACATGACGCCGCCGATGACACCCGCCATCAGCGCAAACACCAGGTACATCGTGCCGATGTCCTTGTGGTTGGTCGAATAGACGTAGCGACGCCATCCCGTCGGGTGGCCGTGGGCGTGATTGTCGGGGGCGTGGTGGGCTTGGGCTGTAGCCATCGTCAGGTCCTCGGCCGTTCTCAACTGTCGTTATTGTGTCATCGCGCCGGAAAGCTGCGCGGTCTGGCGCGCACCATCCGCCGGCGTATCCGTGCTCGCATATTTCTGCTTCGCCTGTTCAAGCCAGGCGGCGTAGTCCTTCTCGCTGACCACCCTGACGACGATCGGCATGAAAGCGTGGTCCTTGCCGCACAGCTCCGAGCACTGGCCGTGATAGGTGCCTTCGCGCGTCGCCTTGAACCAGGTCTCGTTGAGCCGGCCGGGGATCGAGTCGATCTTGATACCGAAGGACGGCACGGCAAAAGCGTGGATGACATCGGCGCCGGTGGTCAGCACGCGCACCACCTTGTTCACCGGAACCACCATTTCGTTGTCGACGGTCAGAAGCCGCGGCTGGCCCGGCTTGAGATCCTTTTCGGCAACCAGCAGCGAATCGAATTCGAACTTCGCGTCGGGATAATTGTAGGTCCAGAACCACTGCTTGCCGGTCGCCTTCACGGTGATGTCGGCCGGCGGCACATGAAGCTGGTGGAACAGCAGCCGGAACGAGGGAACGGCGACCGCCGTCAGGATGAGCACCGGCACCACCGTCCAGATCACCTCGATGGCGGTATTGTGCGTGGTTCGCGAGGGCACCGGGTTGGCCTTCGCGTTGAATTTGAAAATCACGATGATGAGCAGGGCAAGCACGAAGACGACGATCGCGCCGATAATCCAGAGCAGGAAATCGTGGAACCAGGTGATGTCGTCCATCACCGGCGTCACCGAGCCCTGCAGGCCGAGTTGCCATGGCATGGGCTGGCCCAGCTCCGCAGCAAGCGCCGCGCCGCTGCCGGCGACCATCGCGAGAAGTACGACCGAAAATCCGATCAACCGCTTGAACATTGTCGTGTTCGCTCCATAGACTCCGGTCAACCATCCATCATTGACCGGCCCCGGCGTCCCGCACGTCGACCGGTGCGGCTTCAGCCCGCTGACGCGCGTGGCCACGGGCGTGGCGGTAGGCGGACATGCGGCGGGATAGGGGGAATCCCGGCTCCTCAAACCATAATTCCAGCCCTGCCGCAATGCACCTTGTTATGGCTCCAATGCGACGAAGGGTCTTGATTGTGGACATGAATTCTTGGCTCCGGCCCGCGAAATCAGCCAAAAGGCCTAGACGCATCGCGCGCCCGCCATATTCATGGTGCTTCTGGCGTAAGCTCCGCTTGCTTGACATAGGTGCAATGCCATGATCCCAAGCGGTTTCATCGCGGGCGACACAGGATTCGGGACCGATAATGGGCATCTTCCGCCAATCACTGTCTCTGGGCGCCGTCGCCACGTCTTTTTTTATCCGCAGATTAAATCCGACGGGCCGGCGAATCGGCACCGCCGGCCTCGCCCTGCCGGGGCTGCTGGCGCTCGCTCTGGTCGCCAATAGCCTGACGGCACCGCCGGCCGCGGCCCAGGGCGCCGTCCGCTCTGTCCATCAGGAATGGCAGATCCGTTGCGACACGCCGCCGGGCGCCCAGGGCGAGCAATGCGCGCTGATGCAGACCGTCGTCGACGAAAGCCGCGCCAATATCTCGCTGACGGTGCTGGTGCTCAAAACCGCCGACCATAAAAGCAGCATGCTGCGGGTGGTGGCGCCGCTGTCGGTGCTGCTGCCGAGCGGCCTCGGGCTGAAGATCGACGACAAGGATGTCGGGCGCGCCGGCTTCGTCCGCTGCCTGCCGAACGGCTGCATCGCCGAGGTGATCATGGACGACAACCTGATCAAGCAGTTGCGCAGCGGCACGACCGCGACCTTCATCATCTTCCAGACCCCCGAGGAAGGCATCGGCTTTCCGCTCAGTCTGAAGGGCTTCGGCGAAGGCTACGACAAGCTGCCGTAACGGCGGACCGGCGGCGCCGCCGCCGGAGAGGATGCGAGGGGGGCGCATGCTGCCGGATCAAACGCTGTTCCTGACCCAGATCGTCACGCTGTGGGCGGTGCTCGATCCGATGAGTCATCTGCCGATGTTCATCGGCGCGACCACCGGACTCGATGCCGCAGAGCGGCGGCGCGCCGCCTGCCTCTCGGTGGCGTTCTCCTTCCTCATCCTCGCCGCGTTCGGTTTTGCCGGGCAGATCCTGCTGCACGCCATGGGCGTCTCGCTCCTGTCGTTCCAGATCGCCGGCGGTATCGTGCTGTTCCTGTTCGCGCTCTCCATGGTGCTGGGCGAAGCCACTCATGCCGTCCCGCAGGGCGCGGCCAACGCCGACAACCGCCGCGCGCACGTCACCTCGCTCGCGGTCTATCCACTGGCGACCCCGATCATCGCCGGCCCCGGCGCGATGCTGACCATGGTCCTGTTGATGGACAACAACCGCTTCGCGCCCTCCGAACAGGTGATCACCGCCGGCGCGCTGGTGGTGGTGCTGATCGGCCTCTTGACGATCTTCCTCGCCGCGCATCCGATCGAGCGGCTGATCCGCCAGGGCGGCACCCAGTTGCTGCGGCGGATCATGGGCTTGCTGCTGGCGGCGCTCGCCGTCAATCTGGTGCTCAGCGCCGCCGCCAACTGGCTCAAGCTGCCGCCGATCTGACGGGGGCTGTCGAAGGCCCGGCCGCCTCCCTATCTCAGGGAGAACCAAAGGATTCCCGCATGAGCGACATCACCTCGCTGATCGACCGCGCCGGCCTCGACCGCGCCGTCGTCGCCCGCCACCTGAATCACGGTCTGGAGGGCGCCGACGACGGCGAACTGTTCCTCGAATACCGCCAGGCGGAAGTGCTGGCCTTCGACAACGGACGGCTGAAGCAGGCGACCTACGACACCGCGCAAGGCTTCGGCCTGCGCGCCGTCAAGGACGATGCGGTCGGCTACGCCCATGCCTCGGACATGTCGGAAGCAGCGCTGGCGCGCGCCGCCGATGCGGTGCGGGCCGTCAAGCACGGCTATTCCGGGCACTTCGCCGGCGCGCCGGCGCGCACCAACCGCAAGCTTTACGGCGACGGCAACCCGCTCGCCGCGCCGGCCTTCGACGCCAAGGTCGTGCTGCTCGAAACCATCGATGCCTATGCCCGCGCCAAGGACCCGCGCGTGCGCCAGGTCAGCGCCAGCCTCGCCGCCACCTGGCAGGTGGTCGAGATCCTGCGCCCCGACGGCGAAACCTATCGCGATATCCGGCCTCTGGTCCGGCTCAATGTCTCGGTCGTCGTCGGCGACGGCACCCGGCAGGAAACCGGCAGCCACGGCTTCGGCGGCCGCGAGGGCTATCAGCGCTTCATCGAAACCCATTCATGGCAAAACGCGGTCGATGAAGCCGTGCGGCAGGCCCTGGTCAATCTCGACGCGGTGTCCGCCCCCGCCGGCGAGATGGACGTGGTGCTCGGCTCCGGCTGGCCCGGCGTGATGCTGCACGAAGCCGTCGGCCACGGCCTCGAAGGCGACTTCAACCGCAAGAAGACCTCCGCCTTCGCCGGCCTGATGGGCCAGCAGGTGGCGGCGAAGGGCGTCACCGTGGTGGACGACGGCACCATCGCGGCGCGGCGCGGCTCGCTGTCGATCGACGACGAGGGCACGCCCACCGGCCGCACCGTGCTGATCGAGGACGGCATCCTCGTCGGCTATATGCAGGACCGCCAGAACGCGCGGCTGATGAACATGCAGCCGACCGGCAACGGCCGCCGCGAGAGCCACGCGCATGTGCCGATGCCGCGCATGACCAATACCTATATGCTCGCCGGCGCGCACGACCCGCAGGAGATCATCGCCTCGGTGAAGAACGGCCTCTACGCCGTGAATTTCGGCGGCGGCCAGGTCGATATCACCTCGGGCAAATATGTCTTCCAGTGCACCGAGGCCTACAAGATCGAGAACGGCAAGGTCACCGCGCCGGTGAAAGGCGCGATGCTGATCGGCAACGGCCCGACTGACCTGCACCGCATCTCGATGATCGGCAACGACTTCGCGCTCGATCCCGGCATCGGCACCTGCGGCAAGAACGGTCAGGGCGTGCCGGTCGGCGTCGGCCAGCCATCGCTGCGGATGGACCGCATCACCGTCGGCGGCACCGCGTAACACAGGCGCGGGACGCCGCGA
>DATMEV010000080.1:0-18153 GCA_035556795.1 Pseudolabrys sp.
GAACGGTGGTCGGAGCGGCAGGATTCGAACCTGCGACCCTCTGCTCCCAAAGCAGATGCGCTACCGGGCTGCGCTACGCTCCGGATCCAACCGGATCCCCGTTCGCAAGGACGGACCCGCAGACCGGCATAAATCCCGCTCGGTCGTCCCGCCACATTGCCCGAGACGCTGTCCTGACAAGCCGGCCCAAAAGACCCGGCCGCAAGACTTCATCTCCTGCCGGCTGCGATACACGCTTCGCCCTTGCCCAGCAAGCAGCGGAAGCATCAAACCGCCGCCACGCAGCATCACACGCACGGGCGACCGCGGTTACCGCGGATGTTCCGCTAGAGGCGACACGACATCGAGCGCCGGCATTCAGCGCGGCTGGAACAGCGGATGGGCAACACGGTCACCCGGCGCGATACCGAGCTTCCGGGCCGTTCCGGCGACCACCTCGAGCACCGCTCGAACCGGCCCGCCGGAGGAGACGATCCGCGTCGACAACGGCTCGGTGTTCTCCGCAATCCGCGCGATGCGGCCATCGGCCCGGATGAAGATCATGTCCAGCGAGACATAGGTGTTTTTCATCCACATCGAGACTTCCTGGTCCCGGCCAAAGTCGAACAGCATGCCGCGGCCTTCCGGCAGTTCCTTGCGGTACATCAGGCCTTTCGCCCGCTCAGCATCGTTCGTCGCCATCTCGACAGAGAAGGCATGGACGCCGGAGCGCGTGGCGATCTCGACCGTCTGCAGGACGGCGGCTCCCGAGACCGCAGCCCCAGAGACCACAGCTCCAAGAACCAGCAGGAGGCCGAGCACGAGCGTTCGGAGGAAAGCGATGCGCATCCGAACGACATATCCCGCCGCAACGGATGCGGCAAGACAGCCAGACCACGAGGAAGAGAACGGCTCGCCGAAAGGCGACCGGGCAAGCCGGCGTCGCAAGCCGGGGGCGAGCTTCGTTCACACGCAGCGATGACGGTCAGGCGCGTCCGTCCGTTCCAGCACCGTTCCGCCACTCTCCGGGACATCTGGCAGGCGTTCTGGAAAGCATATCGGCACGCAATCCGGAATCGCGTTGCGGACCCTACCCGGGCTCACGCCCGTCGTTCGGGGTGATGCCTTCTATGCGAAGGCCCGCTTAATGCGAGGCCAGTCCGTGCGGTTCGCCGTCGGGTCGAACCTCGGACGCCATCATGCCCTTCGGTCCGGGGCCGAAGCGCACCAGCACCATCTGGCCCGGCCTCAGTTCGGTCAGGCCGTAGCGGCGCAGCGTCTCCATGTGCACGAAGATGTCGGGCGTCCCCTCGCCACGCGTGACGAAGCCGAAACCGCGCAGCCGGTTGAACCACTTCACCTGCGCGCGTTCGAGGCCGCTGGTCGGCGTCACGGTGACATGCGTGCGCGGGGGCGGCATCTGCGCCGGATGCACCGCGGTGCTCTCGTCCATCGAGATCACCCGCAGGGCCTGCAATCCGCGCGGCCGCTGCAACACTTCGCAGACGATGCGTGCGCCCTCATAAGCGGTCTGGAAACCGTCGCGGCGCAGACAGGTTACATGCAGCAGAACATCCGGAAGGCCGTTGTCGGGAACGATGAAGCCGAAGCCCTTGGCGACATCAAACCATTTGATCGCGCCGGCAATCTCGATGATGCTTGCAGTGGTGTCGTCGCTGATCTGTCCGCCGGCTGTGGAGCGGAGATCGAAGCCTGTGCGTGGCATCTTTGATTCAATCCCGTTCGACGTCATGACGCCGCGACGTTGCCGTTTTTCTGGCGCCTCTTGCGGGCGCTTCCACGAATCTATGCATGAAAGATATCACCCACGCATAGGTGGCAAAGGACAAAATGGACTTGCACACAGCCGGGTCTTTGCGGAAGCCACGACGAATCGCTCGAAGCATCACGCGGCAATGAAGGACGCGAGCACGTCGCCGATATCGTGATGCACGACGAGATCGGCGAATTCGTCGAGATCGGTCGGTTCGCGATTGATGATGACGAGCGCGGCACCATTGCGTTTCGCCATCAACGGAAAGCCGGCCGCAGGCCAGACGACCAGCGACGATCCGATCGCCAGAAAGAGGTCGCAGGTGCGCGTGAGTTCTTCCGCCCGGCGCATCGGTCCGGCCGGCATCGCCTGTCCGAACGAAATCGTCGCCGTCTTGATGTAGCCGCCGCAGGCGATGCAGTCCGGCGTGCGCTGTTGCTGGTCGAAACTGCCCCTGACCCAGGCGATCTCGTAACGCTTCTCGCAGGTCAGGCAGACGGCGTAGGTGGTGTTACCGTGCAGTTCGACGATATCGGCGTCAGGAATGCCGGACGCCTGATGCAGGTTGTCGATGTTCTGGGTGATCAGGCCGCGCACCTTGCCGCGGCGATGGAGGCTCTCCAGCGCCCGATGCCCCCGCCCCGGCCTGGCCCCAGCGAAATGCTCCTGCAGCGCGAAACGCCGACGCCAGGATTCGTCGCGCATCTCCCGGCTCGCCATGAAGGCATCGAACGGGATCGGACGATTGCGCGACCACAGGCCGCCCGGCGAGCGAAAGTCGGGAATCCCGCACTCGGTGGAGATCCCTGCACCGGTGAACGGCAACACCGTTGCCGCGCCATCGACCAGCCGGCGCAGTTCCTCCACGGCACTCTTCAGATCAGGCTCGGACATGATTAACTAACCAATCGGCGGATCGAGCCGGCCTCGCGGCACCGGTCAGAAGCCGCGACTGTCCAGTCACCGGAGATTTCATCATGCGATATCTGCACACGATGCTGCGCGTCCGCAATCTCGACGACGCACTCGATTTCTATTGCAACAAGCTCGGCCTGAAGGAAACGAACCGCCGCGTGGACGAAAAGAACCGCTACACGCTGGTGTTCCTCGCCGCGCCGGGCGATGCCGATCTGGTATCGCATGCGGCAAAGGACGCCGGCCGCGGCGCACCGCTCGTCGAACTGACCTACAACTGGGATACCGAGGACTACGGCGAGGCGCGCCATTTCGGCCACCTCGCCTACGAGGTCGACGACATCTACGCGACCTGCGAGCGGCTGATGCGTGCCGGCGTCACGATCAACCGGCCGCCGCGCGACGGGATGATGGCCTTCGTCCGCTCGCCCGACCGGCATTCGATCGAACTGCTGCAAAAGGGCAAGGCGCTGCCGCCGCGGGAACCCTGGGTGTCGATGGAGAACACCGGCAAGTGGTGACGGCCCGGTGGTGACAGTCCGGCGACAGGACCGCGCAAAGCGCGGTCCTGGGAACGGCCGCCGGCCGCTCGTGCTCCCGGACGCATTCTGCCGCCCCCGTCTTCCCTCTGATGCAGCGGCGGCGCTGCTCGGATTCGCCTGTCGCAGCCTGTGATCGTGCCGCCATCGGCAGCCATCTCACCGCGACAGTCAGCCGGGTTTTTCAGAAAATTTGCCGGCGAAGGCTCCGGATCTGGCTTCCGCCGGCAATTTTGCGCGCTTTTCCACCTTGAACCGGCCCGAACTGCGTTCCAGCGGCATGAAACCGGCACGAACCGACTTGCCGGTCGCGCCCAAGCCCACTATACCTCGCGCCGCTTCGCGCGCCCTTCGTCTATCGGTTAGGACGCCACCCTTTCACGGTGGAGAGAGCGGTTCGATTCCGCTAGGGCGCGCCATTCCTGCCATTCCATTGCTTGCAGCCACCGTTTGCGCCTTCCGTATGATGGCGGTCGGCGACGGCTGCGTGTTAACCCTCTTGCTGCGGATCGACTGAGGGCCCGCGCTGCTGCTGCGGCCGAGCCGCCGGTCCGGTGTTCCTGCTTCCGAAATACATTCGGACCCGGAGCCGCAAGCCATGCCGAACAAACATATCCGCATAACCTTGCGTCGCGACGCATCGTTCATCGGCTCGGCCGTGCTGGTCGTGATGCTGATCGGCTTCGTCGCGCTCGCGATCGCGCCGGCGCTGATCGACCTTCTCTATTGAGCGCCGGCAGCGCCTATGCCTTGACGCGCGGCGCGGTGGGAGAGATCGCCGGTTCGGTCGGATAACGGTGGCGATTGCCGTTGAAATCCTCGACCGATATCGCCCCCTCCTCGCGCACGAGATAAGCCGGTCCGACCGGCGACTTGCCGAATCCGCCGGGAATATCGAGCACATAGTCGGGCTGGCAGAGGCCGGAAACGCGGCCACGCAACTGACGCATCAGCGCCTGCCCCGCGTCAAAGCCCGTCCGCAGATGACCGGTACCCGGCGCCAGATCGCCGTGGTGCAGGTAATACGGTTTGATGCGGGTCTCGACCAAAGCGCGCATCAGCGCGGTCAGCGTCCCGACATCGTCGTTGACGCCCCGCAGCAGCACCGTCTGGCTCAGCATCGGAATGCCGGCGTCGATCATTCGCGCGCATGCGGCACGGGCCGCCTCGGTGAGTTCGCGCGCGTGATTGGCATGCAACGCCACATACACCGCTTTGCCCTTCGCTTTCATCGCGCGCACCAGTTCGGCTGTGATCGCCGCCGGGTCGGCGACCGGCAGCCGCGTGTGGATGCGGATCACCTTGACATGGTCGATCCCCGCCAGTTCCTGCATCACGGCTTTCAGCCGCCGCGGCGACAGCACCAGCGGATCGCCGCCGGTGAGGATCACCTCCCAGATGGCGGAATGGCCGCGGATATAATCGAGCGCCTCGGCCAGCGCCGTTCTGGAAAGAGCATTCGGCTTGCCCGGCCCGACCATCTCGCGGCGGAAGCAGAAGCGGCAATAGACGGCACAGACATGCACGATCTTCAGCAGCACCCGGTCGGGATAGCGATGCACGATGCCCTCGACCGGCGAATGGGTATTGTCGCCGATCGGGTCGCCATTCTCCTGCGGCGTCGTCTCGAGCTCTGCCGCATCGGGTACGAACTGGCGCGCGATCGGATCGTCAGGATCGGTGGGGTCGATCAGATCGGCCAGCGCTTGCGGCACCGCCACGGCATAGCGCCCGGCGACGCGAGAGAGAGCGTCGCGCTCCGCCTCGGACACCAGACCGGCGTCGATGAGGTCGTCGGGGGTCCGCAAGGTCCCAGATGCAGAAGTCGCGGATGCCGAAGTCGCTGCCATGGCGACGTCCTTTCATGAATGCGCCGGTGTTATTCACCCTTCGGCGACCGGCGTCCACATCACCAGGTCGATGCGCGGCGCGCCGGTCGCCAGCATCACCAGCCGGTCGAAACCGAGCGCGATGCCGCTTGCCTGCGGCATGATGGCGAGCGCCGCGAGGAAATCCTCGTCGAGCGGATAGCGCTCGCCATAGATGCGCTGCTTCTCCGCCATGTCCGCCAGAAAACGGCGGCGCTGCTCCTGCGGGTCGGTCAACTCGCCGAAGGCGTTGGCCAGTTCGACGCCGCACGCATAGAGTTCGAAGCGCTCCGCCACGCCTGCCGCGCCGGGCTTCGGGCGCGCCAGCGCCGCCATCGGCAGCGGGTAGTCGCACAGCACCACCGGCGCACCGATGCCGAGCCGCGGTTCGATGCGCTCGACCAGCACCTTGCTGACGATATCGCCCCAGGTGTCGTCGTCGGCCACCGCGCAGCCGCCGGCGGCAGCAGCTTCAGCCAGCGCCGGCCGGTCGCCCTGCGTCCCGTCGAGCATCGCCAGCAGGTCGATGCCGGCGAAGCGCGTAAACGCCTCCGCCACCGTCACCCGCTGCAGCGGCGCGGCCGGATCGCACTGGCGGCCGCGATACGACCACAGGCCGCCGCCGGCTGCTTCCGCCGCCGCCCGGATCAGCGCTTCGCAATCCTGCATCAGCACCTCGTAACCCTCCCCGGCCCGATACCATTCCAGCATGGTGAATTCCGGGTGGTGCAGTGCCCCGCGCTCGCGATTGCGCCAGACACGGGCGAATTCGAAAATCCGCGTCTCGCCGGCAGCCAGCAGCTTCTTGCACGCGAATTCCGGCGAGGTCCGCAGATAGAGCGGCAGCCGATCCAGGGCGGGGGTTAACAGTTCGGTGCGGAAGGCATGCAGATGGGTCTCGTTACCAGGCGACACCTGCACGGCGGCAGTCTCCACCTCGGTAAAATCCCGCGCCAGCAGCCATTGCCGCAATGCCTCGCGGATCCGCCCACGCGCCCGCAGCAGCGGTCGGCGGTCGGCGTGGGTCTGCGGGTTCCACCAGGGGGTCGCTATCGTCACCGGCAAACCCAAAAAACCGGCCGGAAGCACTGGCCTTCGGCCGCATTATCAGTATGTTGCGGCCCGACACCGCGGCCATAAACCGCCAGCCATTCAAGGATTGAGCCTGTGAAAGTCATTGCCAGTTCGCTCCGCAAGGGCAACATCGTCGATCTCGAGGGCAGGCTTTATGTCGTCCTCACCGCCGAAAACATCCATCCCGGCAAGGGCACGCCGGTCACCCAGATCGATATGCGCCGTATCAGCGACGGCGTGAAGACCTCGCAGCGCTACAAGACCACCGATCAGGTCGAGCGCGCCCATGTCGAGGAACGCACCTACCAGTTCCTCTACAAGGATGCCGACGGCTTCCATTTCATGAATCCGGACGACTACGAGCAGTTGACCGTGCAGTCCGACGTCATCGGCGACGCCGAGGCCTATCTGCAGGAAAGCATGATGGTGAAGCTCTCGGTGCACGATGGCAGCGCCGTATCCATCGAAATCCCGCAGCGCGCGACCCTCGAAGTGGTGGAAACCGAGCCTGCGCTGAAGGGCCAGACCGCCTCCGGTTCGTTCAAGCCGGCGACGCTGTCAAACGGCGTGCGCACGATGGTGCCGCAGCATGTCGTCACTGGCACGCGCATCGTGGTGATGACCGCCGATGGTTCCTACGTCGAGCGTGCCAAGGACTGACCGCCGCAAACATGCGCGCGTCGGCGGCAACGCATGCTGCCGCCCATGGCCGCTTCGTCTATGGCGCGGCGGTTGGTTCACGCCGGCGCCTGGGCCATCATCGGATCGGAGGGATTGCTCCAGCCGGAGGACGCCACCGCTGATGGGTCCGTATCGCGCAAGCGCCGCAATCCTCGCGCTGATTCTGGCGATGGCCGGCGGTGCGCAGGCCGACGAAATGCAGCAGCCGGCCACCGTCGCCAATACCCCGGACTGGGAAGCGGCGGCGGCGAGCCTCCCCGGCCGCGGCGAGGCCACAACCGCAGACCTGTTCGCGCGCCTGAACGCCCTCGCCGACCCGCGTTTTCCCGGCATCGCCGCCAGCACCGTGCCGGTCCTGCTGCCCTTCGATCCGGCCACACTGACCGATCCGGCCAAGGCGGCGGCACAACCGGGCGGGTTCGCGTCGTCGAAGTTCTTCTCAGCCGGCCCGGCCGGTTATCACGCCTCATTCTTCATCAAGGCGAGCGAAGTGGATGGACTGCCGCTGCGCTATGCCCGGCCGGTCGAGGTGGAGATGTCCGGCGCGGCCTTCGTCTACGCACTCGACGGGCCGAATATCGCGGAATCAGAAACTACGCCGCAGGGCTTCGAGGGATTTCCGGGCCTGCGCCGCGTGCTGCGCGAAGCGCATCTGCGTTATGCATTCGAGCGCTTCGGCGTGCCCTATGTCGTATCGATCCAGTGCTTCAACGGCCGCGTCACCGCGCGCCGCCTCTCCTGCAAGGATGCCGATCTCGTCGCCGCGCGCTTCCTGAAGACGCTCAACGTGGCCGGCGGCACGCCGCAGCCGCCACGATCGGCGCAGCCGCTCGACCTGACCCGGCCGCAGACGCTGTCGCGTTCCTTCACCTATCACCGGCCCGGCAGCCTGATCGCCAATTCCGGCTACAAGACCTTCGGCGGCCGTGCCGACTATCACGTCTATGCGCGCATCCGCTTCCCGATCGCGCTGGCGCCGGCTTACGCCAAATCGCAGTCGTTCAATCCATGGGGCGACTGCTACATGACCGGCCGCGTCGGGCGGACGAGCCGCAAGGGCGCGATCTATCGCTGTCGCCGCAACAACCTGCCGCTGGTGTTCGACGAATCCGCCGAGCAGAACTTCTCCTATCCGTGGCGTGACAATTTCTGCGAGGTGCGCGACACGCAGGTCGGGCAATGCCCGGGCGGCGTCGGCCATCAGGGACAGGATCTGCGTCCCTCCGATTGCGTGCTGAAGAACCCGCTGGCCGACCGCTGCGAACCCTATCAGCACGACGTCGTCGCCGCGCATGACGGCATCATCCATCGCAATCCGCCAAGCTATGTCGTGTACGAAACGGCATTCATCGTCGCCAACACTGCGAGCGAGAATGTCCGTTTCCGCTATATGCACATGGATCCGAAACACATGGACGCCGATGGCCTCGTCAGCGGGCGCCGCGTGCGCGCCGGCGAGGTGATCGGCAAGGTCGGGAATTTCTACAAGAAGGAAGGCGGAACCAGCTATCACCTGCATTTCGACACGCAGGTGTTCACCCGCGACGGCTGGGTGTGGGTCAATCCCTACATGACGCTGGTGGCAGCCTATGAGCGGCTGATCGGCGCGCGCGGCAAGGCGCTGGAAGACGAGCCCATAATGACGCCGCCGATGGCTGCGCCGGACGACATCATCGAGCAGCGCGCCTCGGCAAAGCCGAGATCCGCCACATCGAAAAAGGCCAAATCCTCGAAAGCCAAACGGCACAAGGCCAAGAAGCCATCAAAGAAACGCCATCGCCGGCACCGATAGAGCATAATCCCGAAAACGGCTGCCGAAGCAGGGGCCGGTTTTCGGAACGGCATCCACGGGCTTGCCCCGAGGGATCATGCTCAATGAATAGAGCAATGGTTCCCCCGCCGACGCGCGCATCCGTCGCGGTTGGGACAGCGCGCATTCGACGATAGACTGCTCCGATGAATCGGCGCGTTCCGTTCCGTTCGTCCGTCGTGCTGTCCCGCCGGCACTGGCTTGCCGGCGCGGCATCCGCGGCCGGCGTGCTGATGCTCGGCGGCAGCGCGGCGGCACAGTCCGCTGCCTTCCGCCAATGGGTCGAGCGGTTCCGGCCGCGCGCCATCCGCCGCGGCATTTCCGAAACAACCTATGACCGCGTGATGGGCACGCTGAAGCCCGACACCTCGGTCTATGAGCAGTATCGCCGGCAGCCCGAATTCACCGAGGCGATGTGGCAATACATCAACCGTCGCTGTTCCGGTTTCCGGATCCAGGCCGGGCAGGAGCGCGCGCGCGAATATGCCTCGCTGCTCGGGCGCATCGAGCGCGACTACGGCGTCGACCGCTTCATCATGCTCGGCCTGTGGGGCATGGAGTCCTCCTTCGGCGACGTCATCGACAATCCGAAATATATGCGCCCCGTCATCCCTGCCCTCGCCGCGCTTGCGTACGGCGAACCGCGCCGACGCAAATACTGGGAAGCGGAACTGCTCAATGCGCTGGTGATCGTCGATCGCGGCTGGGCAACGCCGCAGCAGATGATCGGCTCATGGGCCGGCGCCATGGGGCACACACAGTGGATGCCGGAGGTATGGCTCAATATCGGCGTCGACTACAACAAGGACGGCCGCGTCAATCCGTTTCAGGTCGGTGACGCCTTCGCCGGCACCGCGCATTATCTGGTCAGCCGCGGCCGCTATCGCCGCGGCGAAAGCTGGGGCTGCGAGGTGATGCTCGACGGCGCCAGCGCGCGCCTTGCCGACAACCGCACCTGGCGCAGCTACCGGCAATGGCGCGACCTCGGCCTCGCGCGCGCCGACGGCGACGCCTTCGAGCGGCCTGACGAACGCGCCCGGCTATGGCTGCCGCAGGCCGGCGGCCCGGCTTTTCTCGTCGGTCAGAATTTTTTCGCGGTGCGTTCCTACAACCCCTCGTCCAGCTACACGCTGGCGCTGGTGCATCTGGGGGATCTCATTCGTGGCGACCCGCCGTTCCGTCAGCAGTTCCCCGGCGGCGAACGGGCACCGACGCTCGCCGAGATGCAGGAATTGCAGAAACGTCTCACCGCTCTCGGCTTCGATACGCAAGGAAGCGATGGCCGCGTCGGCACCGACACGATGAAAGCAATCAAGGCATTCCAGCAAAAGGTCGGCATGGAGCCGGCGGACGGCTATGCAGGGCTGAAAGTGCTCGCCCGCCTGCGGCAGATGCGTTGAACCGATATGCCTCGCGCGCGATCGCGCCGGGCATCCGCATCGTCACGATCAACGCCGCCGGTCGTTGACGTTCTCCTTCTCGATCCAGTCGCGCAGGAAGGCCACGAAGAGCCGCACCCGTGGCGGCGGCGTCGCGGCGCGCGGATAGACGGCAAACAGTGGTCGGGGCGGCGGCCGATGGCGCGGCAGCACCTTGAGAAGCGTCGCGCGCGCCAGATCGTCGGCGACGACATAGCGTGGCACCAGCGCAATGCCGAGCCCGGCGAGCGCCGCCTTGCGCAGCGCCAGCGCGCTGTTCGAGAAGAACGCACCGCTGACCTTCACCGACACGCCGCGCCCTTCCCCCGGCGGCCGCCCCTTCACCGGCTCGAAACGCCAGATGCGGTCATGCGCCGTCACGTTTGTGTGGATGAGGCAGCGATGGCCGGCGAGCTCCTCGGGGCGGGACGGCCGCCCGGCTTCGTCAAGATAGTCCGGCGAGGCGCAAACCATCCAGTCGAGCATCGCGATCTTCTCTTCCATCAGCGATGAATTGCGAAGCGACGAAATACGCAGCGCCAGATCGAGACCCCGCTCGACGAATTCATAGGGCCGCCGGAAAGCCACATCCTCAAGGCTGAGCGACACATGCAGGCGCGTCTGCACCCGGGCAAAAGCGATCGCCGCATCGGCGAGATGCAGCGAGCCGAACGATTTCGGCGCGACCACACGCAGCGTGCCGCTGACCTCCTGCCGGGCGCGCATCGCCAGGCGTTCGCCGTCTTCGATGTCGCGGAAAATCCGCTCGCAGAAATCCAGATAAGCGCGGCCCTCATCGGTCAGACTGAGCGAGCGCGTCGAACGGTTGAGCAGCCGGATGCCGAGCCGGCGTTCGAGCTCGCTCACATGGCGGGACACCAGCGCGCGCGACAGGCCAAGCTGATGGCCGGCAATGGTGAAGCTGCCCGAGCGCACCACCCGAACGAAACTTTCCATCGTCCGAAAGCGGTCCATACATGGCTCCGTCCGCCGATTGTCAAATTTGATGCAACAATATCTTTCCGATTTATTGGCTTATCCGGACGAATGTCAAAGCCTATAGTTCTCGCAACGCGCGGGGTGAGATCCCGCTGCGATGGGCAACCGGGTGGCGAACAAGCCCGGATCGACAGGGACGAAAACGATCAGCGCGGGGCGTGACTGCAGGACATCATGACCGCGGGACATCATGGAGGATGCGTGACTTCCGCCGACGAAACACGACGCGCAGCGCCGATCGAACGACCGACGCCGGCTGGTCTCAATGCTCCGCAATTCGGCAGCGATATCGTTGCCGACGCGCTGCGGGCGCTCGACATTCCCTATATCGCGCTCAATCCGGGAGCGAGCTATCGTGGCCTCCACGACAGCCTGGTCAACTATCTCGGCAATGCGGCGCCGCAGATGCTGCTGTGCCTCCATGAGGAATCGGCTGTCGCCATCGCCCACGGCTACGCCAAGGTGACCGACCGCGCGATGGCGGCCTGCGTGCACTCCAATGTCGGGCTGATGCACGCGACCATGGCAGTGTTCAACGCCTGGTGCGATCGCATGCCGCTCGTCCTTCTCGGCGCCACGGGGCCGGTCGATGCCGCCAGGCGCCGCCCATGGATCGACTGGATCCATACCGCGCGCGATCAGGGCGCACTGCTGCGCGGCTACACCAAGTGGGATGACCAGCCGGCCTCTCCGGCTGCGGCTCGCGAGGCCCTGCTGCGCGGCTGCTGGATGGCCAATACCGCTCCCAGGGGACCGGTCTACATCAATCTCGACGCCGGCATGCAGGAAGCGCCGCTCGCCGAACCGGTGCCGCCGCTCGATGCGCGTCGCTTCATGCCGCAAGCCGATGCCGGACCGGCGCCGGATGCGCTCGCGCGCGCCGCGCAACTGCTCGCCGATGCCAAACATCCAGTCATCCTCGCCGGCCGCTGTTCGCGCAGCGAAGCCGGCTGGGCGGCGCGCATCGCGCTCGCCGAACGGCTCGGTGCCCGCGTTATCACCGACCTGAAGATCTCCGCCTCCTTCCCCACGGATCACCCGCTGCACGCCGGCGCGCCGGGGATGATCGCGCCGGTACCGAAGGCTCTCGACGCGCTGCGGGCGGCGGACGTGATCCTCAGCCTCGACTGGGTCGATCTCGCCGGCACGCTCAAACACGCCGGCACGCCAGCGGGACCGCCGGCGGCGACCATCATTCAGGTGTCGATCGATCACCACCTGCACAACGGCTGGAGCATGGATCACCAGGGGCTCCCGCCGGTCGACCTGTTCCTCGCCTGCGATCCGGATCAGGCGGTGCCGGCGCTTCTCGCCGCCCTGCCGATAGCACTCGCCCGCCCCCAGCCGGAGCACAGGCCCGACGCACCGGACAAACCGGGCGACGGGCTGACCGTCGACCATCTGGCGGCTGCGCTGCGCGCCGCCGTCGGCGAGCGGCCGGCGAGCCTGACGCATGTATCGCTGTCGTGGAACGGCGCGAGTTGGCCGTTCCGTCACCCGCTCGACTATCTCGGCTCCGACGGCGGCGGCGGCGTCGGCGGCGGGCCAGGCATTTCCGTCGGCGCGGCGCTCGCCCTGAAAGGCAGCGGCCGCTTGCCGGTCGCTGTCTGCGGCGACGGCGATTTCCTGATGGGCGTCACGGCACTATGGACGGCGGTGCATTACCGCATCCCGCTGCTGATCGTCGTCGCCAATAACCGTTCGTTCTTCAACGACGAACTGCACCAGGAACGCGTCGCCCGCATGCGCAGCCGGCCGGTGGAGAACCGCTGGATCGGCCAGCGCATCGCCGACCCGGAGATCGATCTCGCGGCGATGGCGCGGGCACAAGGCGCGGAAGGTTTCGGTCCGGTCACCACGGCGCAGGACCTGACAGAAGTCTTTGCCAAGGCCATCGCGACAGTCGACAATGGGGGCGTCGCCGTCGTCGATGTGCGCGTCGAGCCTGGCTACGCGCCGGCAACGACGGCCGTCATGTCGAGGAAAGGCGATTGAGGTCGAAGAACAAGACCGAAGAACAGGATCAAGAAAAAGACCAGAAAAACGACAATAAAAAGCGCTCCAGAGGAACATCTGAGGACTCATGCCCGTTTCGTCACCATCGCCGCGCGCGGCGCCGAATCCCAACACCGCGACGCCGACCATTCTCGACGTCGATAACCTGCACGTCGAATTCCAGACGCCGGACGGTCCAGTCATCGCGGTCGAGAATGTCTCGCTGACCGTCCGCAAGGGCGAATTCCTGTCGATCATCGGCCCGTCCGGCTGCGGCAAGTCGACGGTGTTCAACGTCGTCGGCGGGTTGTTGACCGAGCATGACGGACGGGTGGCGATCGAGGGCGAGACCATCGTCGGTCCGCATCCTTCGATCGGCATGGTGTTCCAGGAGGAATCCACTTTCCCGTGGCGCAGCGTCATCGACAATGTCGCCTTCCCGCTCGAAATCGCCGGCATTCCGAAAGCGCAACGCATGGAGCGAGCGCGCCACTTCATCGAGCTTGTCGGCCTTCACGGCTTCGAGCGGCGCTTCCCGGGCGAACTCTCCGGCGGCATGCGTCAGCGCGTCTCGCTTGCCCGCACGCTCGCCTCGGAGCCGAAGATCCTGCTGATGGACGAGCCCTTCGCGGCGCTCGACGAACAGACGCGACTGCTGCTCGGCGACAAGGTGTTGCAGATTCAGCAGGAGCTGCATCAGACGACGCTGCTGATCACGCACAACATCACCGAGGCGGTGCAGATGTCGGACCGCATCCTGGTGATGAGCTATCGGCCCGGCAGGACCAAGCGTATCGTCGAGATCGATCTGCCGCGTCCGCGCACCTCGGAGATCGTCGGCAGCGAGGCCTTTGGCCGCTATGTCGCGCAGATCTGGGCTGATCTGCGCGAAGAAGCCAGCCGCGGCATGCAGGACGACGAGACGAGCCGCGGCAACCCCAGGGCATCGTCATGATCGCCCGCCACCGCAGCGACCTTCTGGCGACGGCGCTCGGCGTCGGATCGCTGGTGGTATTCTTCGCCATCATGGAACTGCTGGTCCAGACCGACATTCTCAACCGCTATATCGTGCCGCCGCCATCGGAGATCATGCTCAGCTTCGAGCGGGTGATCGTCGAGGAGAACATCGCCCGCCGCTTCCTGCTGACGGCGAGCGAGTGCCTGACCGCCGGCGTGATGCTGACCGTGTTCGGTATCCTCGGCGGCGTGCTGATGCACCGGTTCCGCCTGCTGCAGCAAGCCTGCGAAACCTGGGTGGCGGCGCTCGCCTCCGCGCCTGTGGTGCTGATGTATCCGTTGTTCCTGGTGATCTTCGGGCGCAGCGCCTGGACGATCATCATGATCGGCTTCACCGCGGCACTGCCACCGGTGATCCTGAAGACGCTCGAAGGCCTGTCGGACACCAGAAAGGTGCTGATCAATGTCGGCAAGAGCTTCAACCTGACGCCGATGCAGACATTCTGGAAGATCCTGTTTCCCGCAGCGCTGCCGACGATCTTCGTCGGCGTGCGGCTCGGGCTGATCTTCGCGCTCATCAATATCGTCGGCGTCGAGTTCCTGATCAATTACGGCGGTCTCGGACAGCTCATCAACGAGCTGGCGGAACGCTACGATCTGCCCGGCACCTATGCGGCGATCTGTTTCGTCATTCTGGTCAGCGTGCTGTTCTTCATGACGCTCGAAAGGATCGAACGATGGCTACGACCGGCTCATTGACCGCCGCGGCGCCGGTGCGCCGATGGACCGATCCGGTCACGCTGCTGCGGGTCGGAATCATCGTCACGGTGCTTGTCGCCTGGGAACTGCTGTCGCGCTCCGGCCTGCTGTACCGCGACGTGGTGCCGTCGCTTTCGGCAATCGCCGGGGCCATCGTCACGTTGCTGACGACCGGCGAATACTATTTCCATCTTGCGGTGACCGCCGGCGAAATCGCGCTGGCGCTGCTGATCGGCGGCTTCTTCGGTCTCGTCGTCGGCCTCGTCCTCGGCGGCAACCGCTTCCTTGGCATGGCCTACGAATCCTATCTGTACTATCTGGGACCGACGCCGAAGATCATCTTCTTCCCGATCCTGATCATGTGGTTCGGCGTCGGGCCAGCCTCGAAGGTGGCCATGGGCGCGCTCTCCTGCTTCTTCCCGATCGCGCTATCGGTCGCCGCCGGCATGCGCGAGATCGACAAGGTGCTGATCCGCGTCGGCAAGAGCTTCCGCGCCACCACCTGGCAGATGACCACGAAGATCTACATCCCGGCGATGCGCCATCCGATCATCAACGGTGTTCGACTCGGACTCGGCATCGGCCTCATCGGCACGCTGCTTGCCGAGACCAAGCTGTCCAACAAGGGCATCGGCTACCTGATCATTCAGGCTTACAGTCTGTTCGACATGCCGCGCATGTACGCGATGCTGATCGTGCTGTTCGTGCTGGCGATCGGTGCCAATGCGCTGGTCGGCCGCCTCGGCGGCCTCGACCAGATCAAGCGGCGATAAAACGTGATCCGGGCAGGATACGAATTGCGGAACGGATCGCGCGCATTCGAAGTGAGGACCTGACGCCATGACACTGACCGTTTCGCCCGCCGCTGCCGCCGGCCATGCACTTGCCCTGCCGAACAATCGCGGCGCCTATTACGGCGGTGCGTGGCACGAGCCGAAGAGCGGCCGCTACGTCGACACAATCAACCCGGGCACCGGCCAATCGCTGGGACGCGTCGCCGATGCCGGCGCCGACGATATCGACGCCGCGGTCGCTGTGGCGCAGGCTGCCTTCCGGGAATGGCGCAACGTGCTGCCGCTCGAACGCGCCAAGATCCTGCGCGAGATCGCGCGGCTGCTGCGCGACAACGCTCGCGAACTGGCGATGATCGACGCCGCCGACTGCGGCAATCCGGTGACCGAGATGACCTCCGACGCGCTGGTCGCGGCGGCACAGATGGAGTTCTTCGCCGGCTTCGTCACCGAGACGAAAGGCGCCTCGATCCCGATGGGCCCGGACGCGGTAAACTTCTCGATGCGCGAACCGCTTGGCGTCGTCGGGCGGATCATCCCGTTCAACCATCCGTTCATGTTCTGCGCCGGCAAATCGGCGGCTCCCCTCGCCGCCGGCAATGTCGTCATCGTCAAGCCGCCGGAACAGGCGCCGCTGTCGTCGCTGCGGCTGGCGGAATTGATCGGCGGCCTGCTGCCGCCGGGCGTGTTCAACGTCGTGCCGGGCGGACGCGAGGCCGGACAACGCCTTGCCAGCCATCCCGACGTCGCGATGATTGCGCTGATCGGCAGCGTGCCGACCGGCCGCGCAGTGATGAAGGCCGCCGCCGACACGGTGAAGCGCACCATGCTCGAACTTGGCGGCAAGAACGCGTTGATCGCCTTTCCCGATGCCGATCCGGACGAAGTCGCCGCCGGCGTCGTGGGCGGCATGAACTTCACCTGGTGCGGCCAGTCCTGTGGCTCGACCAGCCGTGCCTTCATCCACGAGGCGATCTACGATGCAGTGGTCGAGCGGGTGAAAGCGCGCATCGCGCATTTCAGGCCAGGCATCCCGACCGATCCGGCGACGACGATGGGTGCCATCATCTCGAAGGCGCAATACGACAAGGTGCTGAGCTATATCGAGGCCGGCAAATCGGATGGCGCGCGGATCGTCCACGGCGGCAAGCATCCCTCCGATCCGGCGCTCGCCAAAGGCTTCTATGTCGAACCCACCGTGTTCGCCGATGTCACCATGCAGATGCGTATCGCCCGCGAGGAGATTTTCGGGCCGGTGCTGTCGATCCTCAAATGGCGCGACCCGGATATCATGCTGCGCGAGGTCAATGCGGTCGAATACGGCCTCACTGCCTCGATCTGGACCAACAATCTCGATGCTGCGCATCGTACCGCAATGGCGGTCGAAGCCGGCTTCGTCTGGATCAACGAAGTGAGCAAGCACTTCCTCGGCGCACCGTTCGGCGGCTTCAAGCAGTCCGGCCTCGGCCGCGAGGAATGCTTCGAGGAGATGCTGGCCTTCACGCAGGAGAAGAACATCCACATCCGGCTGAAGCCGGCGAAGCGCTAGCTAGAGTTTGAAGCTCTCCAGGGTCGAGGGATGGAACAGGTCTTCCGGCGTCACCAGCCGCGACGACAGGCCCTGCGCATGGTGGTGCTTGAAGAAGCTCTCCAGCGTCTTGCGGTTCGGCCCGACGCCATAGGACCAGAAATCCTCACCCATCGCCTGCCGCGCCTCGGCCAGCCGCTCCTCGACGAAGGGCAGCGTCACCTTGGTGGCGGATGTGTCGCTCAGCAGCGCCAGCGCCTGCGCCTTCGACGCCTCGAACGCCTTGAGCACCGCGCCCGGCAGCCACGGATGCTGCTCGGCCAATGTGCGCCGCACGCCGACGATATGCATGATCGGGAAAATGCCGGTGCGCCTGAAGTAATCCGTCGCCGCTGCGACCGGATCGGGAAACAGCCAGCCGATATTCGGCGTCCCCGCCGGCACCGACGGCGGACGCGGCGCGATGAAACCGTCGATCTCGCCCTCCGCCAGTAGCCGCGAAATGCTCTTGCCCGCAGGCGCCGCTTCGAGCCGCACATCGGGCGGCAGCTTGACCGAAATCTTCTCCGGCCGGTCGGCATCCTCGATGCCGCCACGCACCCAGGTGACATCGGAGGGTTTGACGCCGAAATCGTCTTGCAGCAGCGCGCGTGCCCAGACATTGGCGGTGAGCTGATATTCCGGCAGGCCGATCTTGCGGCCCTTCAGATCTTCGGGCTTCTTCACCCGGTCGGTGCGCACATAGATCGAGGTGTGGCGGAAAGCGCGGGAAACGAAGGCCGGTACGCCGACATAGGGGAAGTCGCCCTGAGCGGTCTTCACCGTCGAGCTCGACAGCGACAATTCGCAGATGTCGAATTCCTGATTGCGGAAGGCGCGGAAGAAGATTTCCTCGGGCGACAGCGTCATGCACACCGGATCGACGCCGTCGATCTGCACCGCGCCATCGATCAGCGCTCGGGTGCGATCATAGGGTCCGACCGCAACGGACAGTCTGAGTTTCGACATCATTCCTCCCGCTCTGTTTGTTGATCTTGTCTTAGGGGAAACGAAGGAACGATGCAAA
>DATMEV010000081.1:0-62345 GCA_035556795.1 Pseudolabrys sp.
CCGAAGCTTTTCAGCCCCAGTGACGCAGAATGGACTTCAGCTACCGCTTACAGTTGCGGGGGCAGCGCCGGCCTTGCCCTGACGGCTCACCGGCTTCCCTCTTGGCCCTCGATCTTGCGATTCAAGGGACCGTGACGACTATATTTAGTATCCTGTTCGCCCCGAGTGTCAATCGCAGCCGAAGAAAAAACCGGCGGCTGTCAACCGCCGACACCCGAGCAGTCCGCATCGGGTAACTGACAGATCGTCAGCGCACCCGTTCGCGATAGAAGATGAACAGGCCGCTGCCGATGACAATGACTGCGCCCGCCGACATTGCCGCCGAGGGCACCTCTCCCCAGACAACGAAGGCGAGCACCAGCGCCCAGACGATCATCGAATATTTGAACGGTGCGAGCACCACCGCCGGCGCCAGGCGGAAGGCCTGCACCAGAAAATAATGGCCGGCGAGTTGCGACGCGCCGACGAAGACGAACAGCGCCCAGTCCTGCAGCGTCGGCACCAGCCAGCCACCGAACGGCGCAAAGACCAGTCCGGCAAGCGTCGTCACTACCGCGGTCACGAACAGGATCGACTGGGTCGATTCGCGGGCGGTCAGCTGCCGGGTGGTGATATCGCGCAGCGCCGACGACAGCGCGCAGCCAAGAGGAACCAGCGCCGCCCAGCCCCAACTGTCGGTTCCCGGATCGATGATAAGCACCACCCCGGCGAAGCCGGCAAAGACGGCGAGCCAGAGTTGCCACCCGGCCCGCTCACCGAGCAGCGGCCCCGCCAGCACTGTCATGATAATTGGCGAGGCGAAGCTGATGGCGGTAACGACCGGCAGCGGCAGCAGCTTCAGGCCGACGGTGAACAGCGCCACCGTCATCACAAACAGGCCGGCGCGATAAATCTGAAAACGCAGATCGTACGGCAGCAGCGCCGCCACCTGCCGCTGTCCGCCAACGATAGCGACGATCATCAGCGCCGACAGGACACCGCGTAAAAATATAATCTCGGTAACCGGGTAGCCACCGGTCAGCCATTTGGTGGCTGCGTCGTTGAGGGTGATGAGCAGGCAGCCGGCGAGCATGCTGAAGATGCCGACAACCGGACGATCGCCATCGCGCGAGGCCGCGGCGCCGTCCGCCGGCGGAACCCCTCTCGCGGCCGAGAGGCTCCTGTCGTCATCCGAGCGCATATCCATGCCGACTTTACCTGCCGACTGCCCCATCAAGCAGCGGGATTGAAACGCGCGACAAGCTCGTGCCGGCTGCCGGGATAACTCAGGATCACATGCGTGACGGCCTGTCCGGCGTTCAACGTCCGGCGCTCGACGACGAGGCAGGCGTCGCCAACGCCAATGTCGAGCGCCGCAGCCATGACTGCGGAGGCGTTCACCGCGCGGATATGATGCTCCGCCTCACTCCACGGCACCTTGTTCAATAGCCAGTGCCCCGGCGAGATGTCGTGAAACGCTTCGTCGCGTGCCGAGGGAACGGACGCGAGATTGATCAGACGTTCCTCAAAAGCAAAGGGCCGTCGGTCGGCGAAATGCACGCAGTCGAGCGCCAGCACCGGAGTTCCGGCAGCAACCGAGAGACGGATCGCGTCTCGCCGGCTCGCCTTGCGCTCCACCCGCCGATCGATGTGCAGACTGTAGCGTTTGTTTTCGCGCCGGACGTCCTCTTCCACCGGCCGGATCTGCAGAACGTTGGCCTCGTTGTCAGGCGCGGCAACAAAACTGCCGGAGCGTCGGCGCCGCACGATCAGACCGGCAGCAGCCAGCGCACTCAATGCCTTGTTCACCGTCATGCGCGAGCAGCCGTAGCGCTTGAGCAGTTCCTGTTCGGACGGCACCCGGTGGCCGGGCGGCCACTCGCCCGATACGATGGCTGTCTCCAGTTCTCGGCGTATCTCACCGTAGCGCGGCAACGCCTCGGGGGTATCGTCCTTTTCCGTGCGCCGTGACTCAGACATCGAGCAATCTCTTGATCGTCGCCTGATAGCGCGCACGAAGCCGATGGCGGTGCCGATGCTGCCCATCCTCGACGACCTTCTCGCCCGAGGTAAACACAGTCCGGACGGCAGAGCGCCCGGCCGAGAACACCCAGGCATCCAACCGGTGAGCGGAGTTCGGCGAGGCAAAATCGGGATGGTCCGCGTCGAGCACGACGATGTCGGCGCGGCGTCCCACTGCCAGTTCGCCGATCGGACGTGCCAGCGCCTGGGCACCGCCCTTGAGCGCTTCGGCAAACAGGCGGGAGCCCGTCGATTCGCCTTCCGCAGTCGTCATGACGTTACGAGCGCGATGCGCGAGCCGCTGGCTGTATTCGAGCTGACGCAATTCGCCGGGCGCGTCGATCTCGATATTGGAATCGCTGCCAACGCCGAACCGCCCGCCTGCGGCAAGGAACGCCGGCCCATTGAACGTGCCGTCACCAAGCGAAGCTTCGGTTAATGGACACAGCCCGGCAACGGCGCGCGTACGCGCAACACCTTCAGTCTCATACGCGGTCATATGCGTTGCGTGTACGAGGCACCAGCGCTCGTCCACCGGTGCATGATCGAGCAGCCACTCTACCGGCCGCCGTCCCGACCAGGCGACGCAATCATCCACCTCCTTCGTCTGCTCGGCGATGTGGATATGGATCGGACCGCCCGGCGTCGCTTCGGTGACAGTGCGCAATGTCTGCGGCGTCACCGCGCGCAGCGAATGCGGCGCGATGCCGACCACTCCCGCCGGGAGCGGGGCAACAGCGGCACGGGCGCGCTCGACCAGCCGCAGGAAACGCTCCGGATCGTTGATGAATCGACGCTGCCCCGCAGTCGGCGGCTGCGCGCCGAAACCGGCATAGCCGTAAAGTGCCGGCAGTAGCGTCAGGCCGATGCCCGTTTCCTCCGCTGCCGCCGCGATGCGGAACGACATCTCCCCAAGTTCGGCATAGGGCTCGCCGTCAGCGCCGTGATGCAGATAGTGGAACTCGCCGACGGTGGTGAAGCCACGCTCCAGCATCTCGACATAGGCGAAGGCGGCGATCGCCTCGACATCCTCGGGCGTCAGGCGGCCGAGGAAGCGGTACATCACGTCGCGCCAGGTCCAGAAACTGTCGCCCGCCGGTCCCCGGCGTTCCGCCAAACCGGCCATGCCGCGCTGGAAGGTATGACAATGCAGGTTCGGCAGCCCCGGCAGCGCCAGTCCGGCAACCGCCTCGGCGCCGGCGCGTGGCGCATCCACCTCGACGGCGGCGATGACGCCCTCCGCAACTGTCAGGCGGACATCCTCGCGCCAGCCTTCCGGCAGCAGCGCATGATCGAAAAAGAACGAACGGGACACCGGACCCTCCTATCAGCCTGCTACCGTATCATCCCCAGCAGGAACAATCGGGCCATTTTTGTATAGACAATCTCCCCCATCCCGACAATATTGTATATACAATTAAGCAGCCCACGACGACCGGAGTTGCGGATGCGGTTCGACACGATATGGCTCGACGCGCGGCTGGCGACGCTTGACGCGGCGCGCCCCGGCCTTGGCGTCATCGAAAACGCGGCCATTGCCGCCAAGAACGGCCGGATCGCTTTCGTCGGCCCGGCAGCCGACCTCCCCACGGGGTGGGATGCAAAGGAGCGCATCGCGCTCGACGGCCGCTGGATCACACCGGGCCTGATCGACTGCCACACGCATCTGGTGTTCGGCGGCGACCGCGCGCACGAATTCGAGCAGCGGCTTGCCGGTGTCTCCTATGAGGAGATCGCACGCGCCGGCGGCGGCATCGTCTCGACGGTGAAAGCGACACGCTCCGCAAGCGAGGACCAACTGGTAGCGACTGCGCTACCGCGGCTCGACCATCTGATGGCGGAAGGCGTCACCACCATCGAGATCAAATCCGGCTACGGTCTCGACCGCGAGACGGAAGTGCGGATGCTGCACGCCGCACGCCGTCTCGGTCGCGAGCGCGCGGTCGACGTGACGACAACATTCCTCGGCGCGCATGCCCTGCCGCCCGAGCAGATAAACAAGGATGCCTATATCGATGCGGTCTGCGCGATGATCCCCGAGATCGTCGGCGCCCGACTGGCGGACGCGGTTGACGCCTTCTGCGAAGGCATCGCCTTCTCGCCGGAGCAGATCGCCCGCGTCTTCGACGCAGCGAAAGCTGAAGGGCTTCCGGTCAAGCTGCACGCCGACCAACTCTCGAACCTGCATGGCGCAGCGCTTGCCGCCCGCTACGACGCGCTGTCGGCCGATCATCTCGAATATACCGACGACGCCGGCGCTAAGGCGATGGCCAAGGCTGGCACCGTCGCCGTGCTGCTGCCGGGCGCATTCTACGTGCTGCGCGAAAAGCAGTTGCCGCCGATCGAAGCCTTCCGCCGCCATGGCACGAAGATGGCGATCGCCACCGACTGTAATCCCGGCACCTCGCCGATCACCTCCTTGCTGCTTACCATGAATATGGGCGCCACACTGTTCCGCCTGACCATCGACGAACTGATCGCCGGCGTGACACGCGAAGCGGCGCGCGCGCTCGGCAGACTGTCCGATGTCGGCACGCTCGAGCACGGTAAAAACTGCGATCTGGCGATCTGGAATATCGAACGCCCGGCAGAACTCGTCTACCGGATCGGCTTCAATCCGCTCGAACAGCGCGTGTGGAGGGGCGAATGCAGGACTCGCTAAAGCAAGATTTGTCGAAGGAAAATTTGTTGAAGCCCGACTGGTTGACCGTCAGACGTGGACAGGCGCCGCTTATCGTCTCGTTCCCCCACACCGGAACCACGCTGCCGGCCGAATACGAAGCGCGGCTCGTCTCGCCGTGGCTGACGCGCAAGGATGCCGACTGGTGGATCGACAAGCTCTACGACTTCGCCGAACAGCTCGACGCGACAATCGTTCACACCGGAATCTCGCGCACCGTGATCGACGTCAACCGCGATCCGTCGGGCATATCGCTCTATCCCGGCCAGGCGACCACGGAACTGTGCCCCACGACCACGTTCGACGGCGAGCCGCTTTACAAGGGCGGCCAGCAACCGACAGCCGACGAGATTGCCGAGCGGCGCCGACGCTTTTTTGATCCCTACCATGCGGCACTGGCAGAAGAGATCAGCCGCCTGCACGGCGCGCATGGACGCATCGTGCTCTATGACTGCCACTCGATCCGCTCGCTGATCCCGCGCCTGTTCGAGGGCGAACTTCCGGTGTTCAACATCGGCACCAATTCCGGTGCAAGCTGCTCACCCCAACTCGCAACGGCAGTGGAACGGATCTGCGCCAGCTCGCAATTCAGTCATATCGTCAATGGCCGTTTCAAGGGCGGCTTCATCACGCGCAACCACGGCAAGCCGGAGAACGGCGTGCACGCGGTGCAGATGGAGTTGTCCTGCCGGGGCTACATGCGCGAGACGCCCGGTCCCGTATCCGAAGGCGCGTGGCCGACGCCCTACGATGCCGCCTATGCCGCGCCGATGCGCGCCGTGCTCACCGATATCCTGAAAACCTGCCTGCAGTTCGGCGGCCAACCCGCCTGATTCCGATCGTCTGAACCTGGAGACCGTTTGATGACCCGTATCGACAACACCCGTTCCATCCGCGCGCCGCATGGCAACACACTCACGGCCAAGAGTTGGCTCACCGAGGCGCCGCTGCGCATGTTGATGAACAATCTCGACGCCGAGGTGGCCGAGAAGCCGAACGAACTCGTCGTCTATGGCGGCATCGGCCGCGCGGCGCGCAACTGGGAGAGCTTTGACCGGATCGTCGCGTCGCTGCGCAACCTCGAAGCCGACGAAACGCTGATCGTGCAGTCCGGCAAGCCCGTCGGCGTATTCCGCACGCATGTCGACGCCCCGCGCGTGCTGATCGCCAACTCAAACCTGGTGCCGCACTGGGGCACCTGGGATCATTTCCATGAGCTCGATCGCAAGGGCCTGATGATGTATGGCCAGATGACGGCCGGCTCGTGGATCTATATCGGCTCGCAGGGCATCGTTCAGGGCACCTACGAAACCTTCGTCGAAGTCGGCCGACGACACTATGGCGGCAGCCTTGCCGGCAAGTGGATTCTCACCGCCGGTCTCGGCGGCATGGGCGGCGCGCAGCCGCTCGCCGCCACGATGGCGGGCGCCTCCTGCCTCGCGGTCGAATGCCAGCCAAGCCGCATCGAGATGCGGCTGAAGACCGGCTATCTCGACGTGCAGGCGAAGGACCTCGACGAGGCGCTGGCGATCATCGAAAAGGCCTGTAAGGAGAACAAGCCGGTCTCGGTCGGCGTGCTCGGCAACGCTGCCGACATTTTCCCCGAACTGGTGCGTCGTGGCGTCAAGCCGGACGTCGTCACCGACCAGACTTCGGCGCACGATCCGGTCAACGGTTATCTGCCGAAGGGCTGGACGCTCGAACAATGGGAAGCCAAACGCGAGAGCGACCCGCAGGCCGTGGCCAAGGCAGCGCGCCGATCGATGGTCGAACATGTGCAGGCGATGCTCGACTTCCACAAGATGGGCATCCCGACGCTCGACTACGGCAACAACATCCGTCAGATGGCGAAGGAAGAAGGCCTGACCAACGCCTTCGACTTTCCGGGCTTCGTGCCCGCCTATATCAGGCCGCTGTTCTGCCGCGGCATCGGTCCGTTCCGCTGGGCCGCCCTCTCCGGCAACCCGGAAGACATCTACAAGACCGATCAGAAGGTGAAGGAGCTGCTGCCCGACAACAAGCATCTGCATAACTGGCTCGACATGGCGCGCAAGCGCATCAAGTTCCAGGGCCTGCCGGCTCGCATCTGCTGGGTCGGCCTCGGCGACCGCCACCGGATCGGCCTCGCCTTCAACGAGATGGTAGCGAAGGGCGAACTGAGCGCACCGGTGGTGATCGGCCGCGATCATCTCGACTCCGGCAGCGTCGCCAGCCCGAACCGCGAAACCGAAGCCATGAAGGACGGCTCCGATGCGGTGTCCGACTGGCCACTGCTCAACGCGCTGATCAACTGCGCGAGCGGCGCCACCTGGGTATCGCTGCATCATGGCGGCGGCGTCGGCATCGGTTATTCGCAGCATGCCGGCATGGTGATCGTCGCCGACGGCACGCCGGAGGCGGCCAAGCGCCTCGAGCGCGTGCTGTGGAACGACCCCGCCACCGGCGTGATGCGTCATGCCGATGCCGGCTATGACGAGGCGATCGCCTGCGCCCGGGAGCATCACCTGAAACTGCCGAGCCTCGGCTGACCGTTGGGTTGAATCATGCGCATCGTTCGCGCCGCCGACTATCGCCGCATGCCATGGAAGAACGGCGGCGGTGCGACGACCGAGGTGGCGATCGCTCCGGCGAACGCCACACTCGACGATTTCGACTGGCGAATCAGCATGGCGCATGTGGCGACGCCGGGGCCGTTCTCGCGGTTTCCCGACATCGACCGCACCCTCGCCGTTCTTCACGGCCATGGCATCCGGCTGACCGTGGCCGACACACCAGCGGTGACGCTCACTCAGACATCGCCGCCGCATGTTTTCCCCGGCGATGCCGACGCAGCGGCAACGCTCGTCGACGGCCCGATCGACGATCTCAATGTGATGAGCCGACGCGATCGCTACCGCCACCGCATGACCCGTCATCACGTCACTGAAGCAATCGCGGTGCCGCTCGACGCGGAGGCGATCATCACCATGCCGCGTGGCGGCGGCATCGAATGCATTATCAATGGAGCCGTAACACAGATCGGCGACGGCGAGAGCGGAGCCATCGGGCGTCCGGAGTACGAACGCATGAACGCGCGCGAAATGACGATCCGGCCCGTCAGGGACGCCGAGTCAACGACCGGAATCGATCTCTATCTGATCGGGTTCTGGCGCCGCTAAGAACGCAGATGCCAAAAGCGTCACGTTCTGACGGGAGCGCTCCGACAAGAAAATGCTGTTCCTTTAACAGCAATGCGCCTAGAGGATCTTGCCCGGGTTCAGCAGGTTGCGCGGATCGAGTGCCTGCTTCACACTGCGCATGACATCGAGTTCCGCTACCGATCGCATACGCCTGAGAGCATCCCGTTTCAGCAGGCCGATGCCGTGCTCTGCGCTAACCGTTCCCCCAAGGGCAAGCGCCGCATCCTCGATCGCGCGCGCGAGCGCTGGCCACTGCGCACGAAATGCCTCATCCGGCATATCCGGCGGCGGCAACACGTTGAAATGAATATTACCGTCTCCGACATGCCCGAACGGCACTGGGACGCAGCCCGATACGACGGCCTCAACGGCGCGGCGCGCCTGCGCATCGAACGTGGCGATGGCGGCTATCGGCACTGCCGTATCGCTTTTCAAACCGGCTGCGGTCTCGATCATCGCGTTCGGAATACCCTCGCGCAGCCCCCACAGCGACAGCCGCTGCGTCTCATTGGCGGCGATGGTGCCGTCGACGATCAATTCCTCTTCCATCGCCCCCGCGATCAGCGCTTCGCCCGCGCCATCCAGGTCGAAATGATGGCTGGCGCTGTCGGCTTCCAGCAGAACGACCCAAGGCGTGATCGTGTCGAACGGCTCGCGACACTTGCCGACATGAGCAAAATACAATTCGAGGCTGGCGCGCGACATAACCTCGAAGGCGCTGACGGCTTCGCCCAGCGCGGTCTGTGTCCGGCCGAACATCGCCAGTACGGCATCGAGCGACGGCAGTCCGATACACGCAGTTATCCGCTTCTGGGGCGCTGGCCGAAGTCGCAACGTCGCGGCGGTGATCACCCCCAACGTTCCCTCCGCGCCGAGGAAAATATGCTTCAGATCGTAGCCTGCGTTGTTTTTGCGCAACGGCGACAATTGCGAGACGACGCGACCGTCGGCTAGCACTACCTCGAGTCCGAGCACCTGCTCCCGCGCCATACCGTAGCGCAGCACATTGTTGCCGCCTGCATTGGTCGCGAGATTTCCGCCGATCTGGCTCGACAAGCCGCCGTGATCGAGCCCCAGCAATCGCCCTTCCGCCGCCGCGGCCGCCCGCGCATCATGCAGCGAGCAGCCAGCTTCGACGATCATCACATTGCCGAGCGGGTCGACAGAGCGTACGGCACGCATACGCTCCAACGACAGGATGACATTGATGCGGTCCACAGCCGGAGTCGCGCCGCCGGCAAGGCCGGTGCCACCGCCGCGCGGAATCACCGCGATATCCTCCGTCGCCGAACACGCGGCAAGGACAGCGGCAACTTCAGCAACGGTGCGCGGCCGCACGACGCAGGCTACCTTGCCACCGGCTAATTTCGTCAGATCGCCTTCGTAGCCGGCGCAATCTTCGCGCGTCTCCAGAACGCCACCCGGCCCAACGATGCCGCGCAGCGTTTCGGCGATACCGGTCATAGGGTCTTCAACAGCCGCGGGATGGCAGCAACAACAGCATCCGTATCTTCGCTTGATCCAATAGTGATGCGGATCGCGCCCGGTGTTCCCGGCCAAGGGAACGGCAGTACGAAAATATTCTCCGCCTGCAGCGCGGCTGCGAGTGCATGCGCCGGTTTCGGCGTCTTGACCGTGAGAAAGTTTGCCGCGCTCGGCAGGGCCTGGAAGCCGATCTCTTCCAGCGCTCCCGCGAGGCGCTTGCGCTCGCCTGCCGTGTGATCGAGCAGCGCGGCCATATGTCCCGTCGCATCTAGCGCAGCGCGCGCACCGGCCAGCGCAATCGCATTGACGCTGAAATTAACGCGGATCTTGCGATAGGCATCGGCGAGGTCGCGCGAATGCGCGAGGCCATAACCGATACGAACGCCGGCGAGACCGAACGCCTTGGAAAAGCTGCGCGTCGCGATCCACGGCCCCTTGCGCCCTTCGAGAATCGGCAGCGCATCGGGTCCGCCGGCATGCCGGCCGAACTCATAATAGGCTTCGTCGAAATGCAGCAGCACGTTGTCCGGCAGCTCGCGAACCAGCAATTCGATATCGGCTTGTTTCAGCATACCGCCGGTCGGATTATGCGGCGTCGCCACGAAGACCAATCGCGTCCGCGGCGTCACCGCCTTGAGCATCGCCGGGATATCCACCACCCCGTCGTCTCGCACTGGAACGCCGACATAGATACCACCGCGCATGGCGATGGTCTTGGCATAGGTCGGGAATCCGGGGTCGGGAGCAATCGCTTCATAACCCGGATCAAGCGCGATATCGGCGCTGGCGTAGAGCAATTCGTTGGTGCCGGCGCCGATGACGATACGCTCCGCCGGCACACCGATGCGTGCGGATAGCGCGTCGACCAGTTCGCTCCCGTCGTGATCGGGATAGCGATTGAGCTGGGCCGCGGCCTGCTGCATCGCCGCGACCACCGAAGGCGCCGGGGCGAACGGGGATTCGTTGAGATGCAGGCTGCGCACCGGACGCAACGGACCAAGATCCGGCGGTTTAACCTGCGGCGGAACAACCTTCAGCCGCTGAATGCGTGGCGAAATGATATCGTCAGCGGTGGGACCAGTCATTGGGATTGTCCGAATTGCCGGGCGACAGACCGAGGATATCGCCGTCAGTGGTGACACCGAGGCCGAGCACCGTGCGGTTGGCGTAATTGAAATAAGCTACAACCTGGTTGGCCTCGAGGATGCGGCCGTCGTCGACGCCGGCCTTGCGCATGGCTTCGACATGACCGCGCAAGGCATCGCTTGCCTGCGGCGCGCGCGTCAGCGCTTCGGCGTAGCGCAACGCGGCGACTTCCTGCTCGTTGAATACATCGGCAAGTGAGCTCGTCTCGATCGCCGCGCGCAAGGCGTTGGCGCGCTCGATACCGACCAGCCGGATCAAGCCCGAGAAGTGATGATCGACACAGTAATTGCAACCATTGAGCTGGCTGACATAGACACCGAGCGTTTCCAGAAACCATTTCGGTGTCGTATTCGATGCGTGATGCAGAACGTATTTATAGATAGCCATATGCCCCTCCATCGTGTGCGGACGGAGGCTGTGAGCCAGCATGATGTTATCGACATTGTCGTCGGGGCCCTTGATCCGATCGTATAACGGCTTCAGGCGTCCGTCGGCTTCACCGTAAGGAATATGAGCGATCCACATCAATGCGTGTCTCTTTTTTTGACTAGCGGGTTCACGCGACGCCGGCATCGAGCAGCGGCGCATCGACGATGTCGGCCAGAACTCCCGCCAGCATCATGTCCTTGGCTGCAGCGATATCGGCGGCGAAGTAGCGATCGCGATCGAGATGCGCCACCTGCTGTCGCAGTCGCGCCACCGCTTCAGCCAGCGGAGGCGAAGCGGTCAGCGGCTTGCGGAAATCGACGCCCTGCGCCGCTGCCAGCCATTCCAGCGCGATGATGGTGGCGGCATTGTCGGCCATCTGGCCGAGCCGATAGGCACCATGACAGGCCATCGAGACATGGTCTTCCTGGTTCGCCGACGTCGGGATGGAATCCACCGATGCCGGATGCGCCAGCATCTTGTTCTCGCTCGTCAGCGCCGCTGCGGTTACCTGCGCGATCATGAAGCCGGAGTTGAGCCCGGAATTTTCGATCAGGAAGGCCGGCAGACCGGACAGCGACGAGTCGACCAGCATCGCCTGGCGGCGCTCCGACATCGACCCGATCTCACAGACCACCATCGCGATGATGTCAGCGGCGAAAGCCACCGGCTCGGCGTGGAAATTGCCGCCGGAGAGCACATCGCGATCCTCCGGGAACACCAGCGGGTTGTCGGACACCGCATTGGCTTCCGTCGCCAGCGTCGCCGCCGCGTGCCGGAGATTATCGAGACAGGCCCCCATCACCTGCGGCTGGCAGCGCAAACAATAAGGGTCCTGCACCTTCAGCAATGCACGATCGGTTTCACGGATCGGGCTGTTTGCGAGCAGTGCGCGGAAAACCGCCGCGACATCCTGCTGTCCCTGATGCCGGCGCACCGCCTGGATGCGTGCATCGAACGGTGCATCATTGCCGCGGCAGGCCTCAACTGACAGCGCGCCGGTGACCAGTGCCGCACGCAATACGTCCTCGACCAGAAACAATCCATGAAGGGCCAGCGCCGTCGACACCTGCGTACCGTTGATAAGTGCGACTCCCTCTTTCGGGCCAAAAGCCATCGGCTCAAGCCCGGCGAGCGCGAGCCCCTCTTTCGCCGGCATGACCCGCCCCTGGTGCCGGACCGTCCCCTCGCCCATCAGCGCCGCCGCCATATGCGAGAGCGGCGCGAGATCGCCCGACGCGCCAACCGAACCTTTAGCGGGGATGCACGGATATACGCCGGCATTGGCGAGCGTCAGCAACGCTTCGACCAGCTCCCAACGTACGCCGGAATAACCCTGCGCCAGCGCCGCGGCTTTCATCAACAGGATCAGGCGCACCAGATCATCGCTCAGCAATTCGCCAGTGCCGGCGCTATGCGACAGGATCAGGTTTCGCTGAAGCTGAACCAGATCGGCGGAATCGATCCGCACGCTGGCGAGCTTCCCGAATCCGGTATTCACCGCATAGATCGGCCGGCCGGTCGCGATCAGAGCTTTGACCGCTTCATGGCCGGCAACGACCGTTGCGCGGGCATCGGCGCCGAACCGGACCTTCGGGCCCTCGCGGAGGATCCGACGCCAGCCACCGAGCGGCACTGCACCCGGGATCATCTCGAGCGCTTCATTCATGGATTGGTTTGACACGGATCGTCCTTCCATCAGCCAGCCAGTCGCGATCGTCAGCCCAGCAGCAATGCGTCGTCGGAAAGCTCTTCGCCCTGATCGCGTTTGAACAGGTCGAGCAATTCCGGAACCGTCAGCGCAGCGCGACGTTCGCCGGATACATCGAATATGATGTTGCCGCGATGGAACATCACGGTGCGGTCACCGTAGTGCAGCGCCTGCGCCATCGAGTGTGTCACCATGACGGAAGTCAATTTGAGCTCGGCAACGATCTTGCGTGTCAGCTCCATGACAAATTCCGCCGTCTTCGGATCGAGCGCCGCCGTATGTTCGTCGAGCAGCAGCACACGGGTTTCGCCGGTCGTTGCCATCAGCAGACTGACCGCCTGACGCTGTCCGCCCGAGAGCAGCCCGACCTTGTCGTCGAGCCGGTTCTCCAGATTGAGACCAAGCAGCTTGACGCGCTCGGCGGTCCGTTCACGGATCGACCGATCGATGGCGAACGACAGCCCGCGCGGATGCGTGCGGTTATGTGCCAGCGCAAAATTTTCCAGGATCGTGAGATCCTCGCAGGTGCCCATCTTCGGGTCCTGGAAGACGCGCGAGATGAGCTTGGCGCGCCGGTAAACCGGCCAGGCCGTCACATCCGATCCGGCCACGGTGACCGAGCCTGCTTCCGGCTTTACCAGTCCGGCGATGGCGTTGAGGAATGTTGACTTGCCGGCGCCATTCGAGCCGATCACGGTCAGAAACTGCCCGTCCGGAACCGTCAGCGACACATTGCGCAGCGCAATCGCCTGCAGTGGCGTGCCCTTGTTGAAAGTAACGCCGATGTTGGTGGCTTCGATCATCGCGATTTCCGTCTCAACAATTTACCCAGGCCGGAGCGCGAAGACTGGCTCACCAGCGTCAGCACCACGAGGATCGCGGTGACAAGTTGGACGTCCGACGCCTTCAAACCGAGAAAGTCGGCATTGAGCGAAAACGCCACGGCGAAGCGATAAAGCAGCGCGCCGAACAGACAGGCGAATGTTGCCTGCATGATCGTCCGCGTCGGCAGCAGCGACATGCCGACGATCACCGACGCTAGACCGATGATGATGACGCCTATCCCCATATAGGCATCGGCCGCTCCGAAAATCTGCGCGAACAGGGCACCGGCAAGAGCCGTCAGGGCATTGGCGAGGCCAATGCCGAACAGCTTCATCCAGCCAACATTGATGCCGTTTGCTTCCGCCATCGCCGGATTGGCGCCGGCGGCGCGCATGCCGAGCCCGATGCCGGTACGCAGGAACAGATCGAGCGCGAGTTTGATGAGGAGCACCAGCACCAGCAATAGGATCGGGCTGAGCATGTAAGACGGCACGCCCCATCCCTGCAGGCCCGAGAATACCGTCTCCGCGCCCAGCAGCGGCTTGTTCGGCCCATCCATGATGCGCAGGTTGACCGAGTAGAGCGCGATCGCGACGAGGATGCCCGCGAGAATGTGGAGAATATTGAAGCGTACATTGAGATAAGCGGTCACCCACCCGGCGCAGAAACCCGCCCCGGCGGCAGCAAGGGTCGCCAGCCACGGATTCCAGCCGAACACCAGGATGACCGTTGCGGCGACCGCGCCGCCAAGCGGAAAACTGCCTTCGACCGTCAGATCAGGAAAATCGAGAATCTTGAAGGTCAGAAATGCACCAAGTGCAACCAGCCCGAATACCAGGCCGACCTCGACCGTCCCAAGCAGCTCATAGAGAGACATGACGGAGTAATACCTTACGGGTTTCTCGGAGAAGCAGATTGTCGTGCAAGCACGCCAATGCCGGCACCCGAAGGGTGCCGGCATTGGTTGCAATTACTCAACGATCTTGGTTGCACGCGCGAGCACATCCGCCGGAATCGTTGCGCCCATCGCGGCGGCCGATTTCTTGTTCACGGCGATGAGCAGCTTCGACATCTTCTGATAGGCGATGATCGGCTCGATATCGCCGGGCTTACGGCCGTTCAGAATCTCGGCAACCATGTGGCCGGTCAGTTTCCCAACCTGGATATAATCGACGCCGACCGACCCGGCTGCGCCGCGCTCGACGCCGCGGGTTTCACCGGTGAACACCGGAATCTTAGTTTCCTGACCGATCTTGACCACCGTTTCGAGCGCAGCAGTGACGGTGGTGTCGTTCGGGACATAGATGGCGTCGACATTGCCGACGAGCTTGCGTGCCGCCGGGATCACTTCGTTGGTGGTGGGCGACGGCGCTTCGACAACCTCGATACCAAGCACCTTGCCGGCAGTGCGAACCCAATCGAGCGCGGCAAGCGCGCTGTCCAGACCAGGATTATAGATGAAGCCGATCTTCTTCACGTTCGGCACCATTTCCTGAATCAACTTGAGTTGTTCGAGGATCGGCGGCTGATCCGACACGCCGGTGATGTTGGTGCCCGTCGGCTTGAATTCCTTGATCAGCTTGGCTTTCACCGGATCGGCGACCGTCGCGAAGACGATCGGCACATCCCTGGTCGCGGTCGCCATTGCCTGCGCGGTCGGCGTGGTGATCGGAACGATCACGTCGGCACCGTCGCCAACGAACTTCCGGGCGATCTGTTGCTGCGTCGGCATGTTGCCGTTGGCGGTCTGATACTCGATCGTCAGATTCTTGCCGGCGACAAAACCCTTTTCGGCGAGTCCCTGAATTACGCCTTCCTTGGTTTCGACCAGTTGCGGTACCTCGACGATGGTCGAGATCGCCACTTTCTTCATGCCGGCGGCATGTGCCGCGCTCGCGGCGAGCGTTGCCGCGACGATCGTCAACAGCGCCTGCCTTCCACGACAAGTCCACTTCATTCGGCGTCTCCCGCTTTGCCTTATTTCCTGACCGGTACTCACAAGCTGAGGTTTTTTCGGCTCTTGCCATATTGTGAGCATATGGTCCACAATAGGAGCAATGAACAAGCCCGCTGTCAACGCTCTTTCAGATGAGTATTCCGCCCCGGCCAGTCAGGCCGGCGTCGGACTCTTGAAAAAAGCCTTTCAAATCCTCGACCTGTTCACCGAACAGCACCCGAGCTGGATTCAAGCGGAACTGGTGCGCGAGACCGGCCTGTCGCGCTCGACGCTCGGCCGGTTGGTGCGTTTTTTATGCGCGCGCGGCTATCTTCTGGAGCAGCGAGGGCGCTATACGCTCGGCTTCGCCGCCATCGATCTCGGACGGCGGGCGCAACTCCAGTTCAATCTCGTCGATCTCTGCTACGACCTGCTCGAAGAGATCGCGCAGAATACCGCCGAAACCGTGATCCTGACGGGCTACGACGAGGCTCACGCGCATGTCGTGTGCCTGGCGCAGATTCCGAGCCGGCAAGGCGGCCTCCGCGTCTTCGAACATATCGGTACCGCCTATCCGCTGCATTCCGGCGCCACCGCCAAGGCGGTGCTGGCCTATCTGCCGGAGCAGCACAGGAACGCCGTGCTCGAGGGCGACCTGACGCCGGTCAATCCGGCACTGACGCTCAGCGCCGAAGGACTGCGCAAGGACATCGAAAAAATTCACGAGCAGGGTTTCGTCGTCACCTATGAGGAAACCTATCCCGGCGTGACCGGCATCGCCGTGCCGGTGCTGACACCGCGCGGCCAGCCTCTCGGCTCGATCGCCATCGCCGCCCCTGTCCAGCGGATGAACGACGACGTCATTAGCGAGGGTGCGGCGGTCCTGATGGATATCGGACGGCGCGTAGCGGCGCGTATCGCCGGAAGCACCTGAAACACGGGCGCACGGTGGCAACGAATACAGGTGATTTTGCAATGCGGACACGCGCGTGGCTCTCCCCTTCTGCAGGCATCGGCGAACTGACGCTGACGGAAATCGAGATTGCAGCCCCGGCCGCCAACCAGGCACTGGTGCGCGTCGACACGGCGGCGCTTAATTTTTCCGATCTGCTGATGATCGACGATCGCTACCAGGTTCGCCCGCCGCGCCCCTTCGTTCCAGGCCAGGAAATCGCCGGCGTCGTTATTGCCGCGGGCGCCGAGAGCGGACTGGACGTCGGCGAGCGGATCACCAGCAAGGTGGATTGGGGCGGATTTGCCGAGCACGTCCTGGTACGCGGCGACATGGCCATCCGAATTCCGCCGAGCCTGTCGAGTGACAGCGCCGCCGCCCTGCCCGTCGTCTACACAACATCGATGGTAGCGCTCACCGAAGCCACCACAATCAACGCTGGCGAGAGCGTTCTCGTGCTTGCGGCTGCCGGCGGCGTCGGGCTTGCAGCGGTTGAGATCGCCCGTCATCTCGGAGCCCGCGTCATTGCCGCAGCCGGCGGCGATGATAAATGCGCGCTGGCGCGTGCGCATGGCGCACACGAGGCAGTCGACTACCGCCAGCCAGACTGGATCGAGACGGTAAAGTCTCTGACCGGAAAAACCGGCGTCGGCGTCATCGTCGATCCGGTCGGCGGCGCGGTCAGCAAGGACGCCCTGCGCGTGCTGGGATGGGAAGGACGCTTCCTGATCGTCGGTTTTGCATCCGGCGAGATTCCGCAAATCCCCGCCAACCGGTTGCTGCTGAAGCGCGCCGCGGCGATCGGAGTTTACTGGAACCACGATCGTGACAAGGCGATGCTTGCGCGGGTTTCCGAAAAACTCACGGCAATGGCGCGCGACGGCGCGATCCGCCCGCATATCGGCGGCAGCTTTGCCTTCGAGAATCTGCCGCAAGCGCTCGCCGCACTGGGAGAGCGCCGGACCGCCGGCAAGGCCGTGTTGACCCTGACAAGCAAGGATCGGCAGCAATGACGCAGCTTCCACGTCATCTCTTCGCGGGCCTCCGGGTGCTGGATCTCACCCGTGTGATGTCAGGACCCTTCTGCACCGCGATGCTTGCCGATCTCGGCGCCGAGATCATCAAGGTCGAAATGCCCGGCTTCGGAGAGGAAGGCCGTTTTTTCGCACCGCATGTGAACGGCGAAAGCACCTACTTCGCCCTGCTCAACCGCGGCAAACGCAGCATCACCGTCAATATGAAATCGCCGGAAGGCATCGCGCTGATCCGCGATCTGGCGAAGCGTGCCGACGTGCTGGTCGAGAACTTCCGCCCCGGCGTGATGGAACGTCTCGGTCTCGATTATGCGACGCTGCAGGCTGACAATCCGCGCCTGATCTATGCGTCGATCTCCGGCTTCGGCCAACAAGGTCCGTTTGCCGACTGGCCAGCCTTCGACCTCGTCATTCAGGCGATGAGCGGATTGATGAGTGTCACCGGCGAGCGCGACGGACGCGCTACGGCCGTCGGCGAGAGCATCGCCGATATTGCCACCGGCATGTTCGCTGCATGGGGCATCGCCGCCGCACTCTATGACCGCGAGCGCACCGGCTTCGGGCGTCGGCTGGAAGTCGCGATGCTCGATTCCATTTTCTCGATGCTGCTCACCAACCTGTCGCGCCGGCTGTTCACCGATCGGCCGGTCGGCCGCGTCGGCAACCGTCATCCGGAGACCTATCCGGTCGACAGCTTCGCGACGCGCGACGGCGAGATCGTGCTCGTCGGTTTCTCGGAGGCGATCGTCAAACGCATCTACGAAGCGATGGGCAAGCCGGAACTGGCTGCAGACCCGCGCTTCAAGACCAATCACGACCGCAATGTTCATGAATCGGAGTTGCGTCAGGTCATCGGCGACTGGGCTGCCTCTCTGACTCGGCAGGAAGCACTGGCGAAGCTGCAGGCCTGCGATGTACCGGCCGCTCCGATCTGGTCGCTCGACGACCTGCTGGCGAGCGGCCACGTCGAAGCGCGGCAACTACTGCAGCCCGGCGTCAACGGAAAACTCGGGGATATCCAGGTCGTGCCGCAGCCGGTTCGCTTTTCCGACGCTGCACCGGTGGCACCGATGAGAGCCCCAACCCTCGGCGAAGATACCGACGACGTGCTGCGCGACGAACTCGGTCTCGACGACGCCGCGATCGCGAAACTGCGCGCGGCCAAAGCCATCTGAAGGACGACCCATGCTCAGCTCGAACGAACGGATTATCCGCGCACCGCGCGGCAATACCCTCAATGCTAAATCCTGGAGCACCGAGGCGCCGCTCCGTCTGCTGATGAACAATCTCGATCCGGACGTTGCCGAGCGGCCGGCGGATCTCGTGGTTTACGGCGGCATCGGCCGCGCCGCGCGCAACTGGGCAGCGTTCGACCGCATCGTCGAGACGCTCAAACGGCTCGACGACAATCAAACCCTGCTCGTGCAATCGGGAAAACCGGTCGGTGTCTTCCCGACGCATCCCGGCGCGCCGCGCGTCATCATCGCCAACGGCAACCTGGTGCCGAAATGGTCCACCTGGGACCACTTCAACGAACTCGATCGCAAGGGTCTGATGATGTACGGTCAGATGACGGCCGGCTCGTGGATCTATATCGGCTCGCAGGGCATCGTTCAGGGCACGTACGAAACCTTCTCCGAGATCGGCCGCCGGCATTTCGGCGGCAGTCTCGCCGGGCGCTGGATCCTCACCGCCGGGCTCGGCGGCATGGGCGGCGCGCAGCCGCTCGGCGCGACCATGGCTGGCGCCTCGATCCTTGTGGTCGAATGCCAGCCGAGCCGCATCGAATTCCGCCAACGTACGGGCTATCTGCAGCACTCCGCGAACAACCTTGACGATGCGCTGGCGCGGATCGCCGAGGCGACGAAACACGGCAAAGCGATTTCGATCGGTCTCGTCGGCAATGCTGCCGATATTTACGATGAGATCCTGCGACGCGGCCTGGTGCCGGACGTGGTGACCGACCAAACCTCCGCGCACGATCCGGTACACGGCTACTTGCCTTCGGGCTGGACACTCGAGCAATGGGGCGAGCGACAGGAGCGCGACCCCGCCGGCACAGCGGACGCCGCCAAGCAATCGATGGCAAAGGAAGTGAATGCGATCCTCGCATTCAAGGCCAAAGGCTCCGTCGCTCTCGACTACGGCAACAACATCCGCGCGATGGCGAAGGAAAAAGGCGTTGCGGACGCCTTCACCTATCCCGGTTTCGTCGAAGCCTATGTGCGCCCGCTGTTCTGCCTTGGCAAAGGCCCATTCCGCTGGGTGGCACTGTCCGGCGACCCGGAAGACATCTACCGTACCGACGCGAAAGTTCGCGAACTGGTTCCGGACGATGCCTTCCTCGGCAACTGGCTCGATCAGGCGCGTGCTCACATCAAGTTCCAGGGCCTGCCGTCGCGCATCTGCTGGCTCGGCCTGGGCGACCGGCATCGTGTCGGACTTGCCTTCAACGAGATGGTCGCGCGTGGCGAATTGAAAGCGCCAGTCGTCATCGGCCGCGACCACATGGACTCAGGCTCGGTCGCCTCGCCGATGCGGGAAACGGAAGCGATGCTGGACGGATCGGACGCAGTGTCCGACTGGCCGATCCTCAATGCGCTTCTGAATTCCGCCTGCGGTGCCACCTGGGTTTCGTTCCACCACGGCGGCGGCGTCGGCATGGGTTATTCGCAGCACTCCGGCATCGCGCTGATTGCTGACGGATCGCCGGAGGCGGCGGAGAAAATCGGCCGCGTGCTATGGAACGACCCCGCGACCGGCGTCATGCGGCACGCCGACGCCGGTTACGAGGCGGCTATCGACTGCGCCCGCCGTAACGGCCTCGACCTTCTCGACATCACGCAGACAGCCGGCTGACCGGCCGGCTGTAGCGACGGACAGCATTCCGCTGTCCGCAAGGAGCAAGGATGGCGATCGTCAATGTGGAAGACGCCCGCAGGCTGGCCCGGCGACGCCTTCCCCGTATCTTCTTCGATTACATCGACGGCGGCGCCTTCGCGGAGAAAACGCGGCAGGCGAACGAAGCAGACTTCGGCGACATATTGCTCAAGCAAAGCGTTCTGACAGGCGCACATACCCCGGACCTGGCAACGCATTTTCTCGGCCGGAAATTTTCGCTTCCTTTCATGCTCGGCCCGGTGGGCTTCCTCGGCCTCTATGCCAGCAACGGCGAACAGAAAGCAGCGCGCGCCGCACATGCGGCAGGCACCGCGCTCTGCCTGTCGACCTTCTCGATCGCTTCGCTCGCCGATCTGCGACGGGCAACCGCCGGACCTCTGCACTTTCAACTCTATGTGCTCAAGGACCGGCTGCTGGCGGATGAGATGATGGCGGCAGCGGCCGCTGCGGGCGCCGACGTGTTGTTCGTAACCGTCGACTGCACCGTCACTGCGGTTCGCGAACGCGATCTGCGCAACGGCTTCCGCTCCCTCACCCATCTGACTCCATCGCTGATGCTGAAGCTGGCGACCAAACCCCGCTGGCTTCTGGATATCGGACTGCGCGGTGGCCGCTCGGTCCGCGCCATCGACCACCGGCCTGATTTCGGACGAGGCATCCTGGCGCAGGCCGCGAACTTGTCGAAAGGCATCGATCCGTCGCTGACCTGGAACGATGTCGCCTGGATCCGGTCGCGGTGGAAAGGGATCCTCGTCATCAAGGGTGTGATGAGCCCCGAGGATGCGGCACGGGCGAAGGACGCAGGTGCGGACGGTATCGTCGTTTCGAACCACGGCGGACGGCAGCTCGACGGCGTATCAAGCACCATCCAGGCGTTGCCTGCCGTGCGGCATGCCGTGGGCGCGGATTTCTGCGTCATGTTCGACGGCGGCATCCGCCGCGGCACGGACATCGTCAAGGCGATCGCTCTCGGCGCGGATGGCGTCATGCTCGGCAGAGCCTACACCTTCGCCCTGGCAGCCGCCGGAGAGCGCGGCGTCGCCGACATCATTACGGTTCTCCGTGAGGAAATCGACAAGACGCTGGCGCTGATGGGTATCGCCTCGATTGCCGAGCTCAAGGAGCGAGGGAGTGATATCGTCCATCACCGTTTCGGTCGACCCGGCCGATACTGACCTGATGCGGCAGACGCTCGATGCTCACTCTTTCATGTCCGCGGCGACCCAGCGCTGATCGAGCAGTCGTCGAGTTGGAGAAGAAAGCGAATCATCCGGCTGAGCAGCTAGCCGGTCACCCAGCTCTACAGAGAAAGTTGGAAAGCCGAAGGGATCAGGTGGCTGGGAGACTAGGATTCGAACCTAGATTAACGGAGTCAGAGTCCGCTGTCCTACCATTGGACGATCTCCCACCGAAATGTCTTTGATATCAAAGACTTGGCTGGCACGCTTTGCGCATTTGCTGCACTCATTCGCAACAACGCGAAGCGCGGCCACGATATAGAGGGTCGGCGCCCTTTGGTCCAGTCTTTCCGCGTAAGCTGGCTGTACAGGGATGACAATGCCGGTTGCGCAAGCGGCAGCGGCATTGCGGATTTTCGTGTCCGTGCAGAAGGCGCGAGCATCCAATCTTAAGGCTCGGCGAACACGCGTGGGCCAGCCATCAGGCCCGGCACCGGCCCGAGCATCTGCTCATTTGACGGCGCGCATTCTCACAGAGACACCGTCCAAAGCCACGCGAACTAGCGGGCCGGGCGAAGCTGCAGCCCGGTCACACCGGCTGCGACATTCAACCCCGTCTGGCCCTGCACTGACACCGGCTGCAGTGCAACGGTTCGATTGGAGCCACCGACCAGAACGTTGGCGCCAAGGCCGGCCCCGACCGTCGCCTCGGCGCTGCCGCCGATATAGTCGCCCGCCAATGCGCCGAACTGGCGATTGCTCGGCGCGAAAACCGACCAGATCATTTCGCCGCCTGCCGTCGCACCGATATCAATGCCGAACTTGGTGATCGAACCGGTGTAGACCTCGCGCGGGGCATCCGCATTCGCCGGGGTAAACACACAGGCAACCGATTTTTTCGATGTGATGATCATGCCGATCCCGCCAGAGATGTCGCAGGTCAGACTCCCGACCCTCGTCCTGTCCGGCGCTTGTGCAAGAACCGGTCCCGATATCATCACCACGACACCGAAGCCCAGAGCCGCCAAGGCGGCAGAGTTGATCTTCATCCGACAATCTCCCTGATGATCACGTCTCCTCCTTTCAACGTCGCGGCCACAGCGGTGTTCCCCGCCTCATCGGAGAGGACGGAAGATCCCGTCGGCAATCGAGGAAGCAGGGACAGACGGCGGATCAGTCTGCCCACAAGCGATCGACAAGCAGCAGATGAAACCACATGGAACCATCAGCGCACCCACCCGTTGCATAGCCAAACTGAAGGGGCGCACCATGACACTCGGCACCATCCTTATCGTCATTCTGATTCTGACATTGATCGGCGCTATTCCGACCTGGGGCTACAGCGGCGGTTGGGGATATGGTCCGTCGGGGCTGATCGGAACGATCCTGATTATTGTGCTCATCCTTGTTTTGCTCGGCCGAATCTAAATCGGCCTCTCCTGGCTCAGGCTTGGCCAGCTTCGAGCCCGAGCGCCGTCTCGTCGATCATGTCTTCGGCTGACGGCATCGCAAGTTCGGACGTCAAAGGAAGAGCCAGCACCGCCCCCGTTTCTCGTTCACCCCTGCTCGCTTCAAACCGGAAGTGGCGGTGCAGCGCGATACATGCCGCCGTCGTATCGACACCGGCCCCCACACGTCGCGCAATTTCCATGACCGTCAGTTTGGCTCCCCGGTTAGCGGCAACGGTCGCGACAATGGCGGAAAACAGCGCGTTGGAGCGATGAGTCATATCGGCATCGATGGCCATGGAAACCTCGCCGTCACGTCCTGATCTTTTGAATCCGTCAAGGGGCAAGCAACCGCGGGGCAAGCAACCGCAGATCGTCGCTTCACGACAGGCAATGCGTTGCAAAATTTCCGCGGGCATCAGATGCCAAGCTGCTGAAAGCAGCATCGCAACCCACGAGAACCCGGGTCGGCACGTTGATGGTCTCCTTTTTGAGAGAGCCATCCTGCAACTGAGAGCCAGGCAGACGATCGCTCTTGCCGGCGCGGTTGACCTGTTGGACGGCTTGCGGAGCGACAGCGTCCCGGTCGATCAGCGTCGCCCCGGCCGGATTGGCGTATTCGAGTGCCAGGACAATCGCAAAACAGGCGGCGAGAGAAGAGGCGAAATTCAACATCACACGTCTCCCACACACGCAATTGAGCCTGCTCGAGAACGTGCAATTCGTTGCCTTGGTTCCTGCGACCAAACGCGGGAAGCAGGACCAGTCTCAAGAGCCGCAACGATGTTCGGTGGGAAGAAGCAAGGACGTCTCGCGTCGAAGGACACGATAAGCGGCATTCAGACCTAAAAAATTGGCCGCTTCCGCGTACTGCAACGACACACGCAGCGTGAGCAAGCGGCTTGCGCCGGGCAGATCACATTTATGTCAGCGACATCGGCTTCGGGCTCCCGCTTTGGGGTGACGCCGTTGAAAACCATTAACAATGACGCGCCTGTGATTGCGACATTGTTCGCACTAACCGGACACCCGGGGAACTTTCACCCCAATCAGACGTTGAATGGGTGACCGGCCGCTTCCCCCTCCCCCTCGTGCTCGGCCGGCCTGTTCGGCGTAGCCGGCCCTCAAAAGCCGGCTACGCCATTTCCTTTTTGTCTCCTTTTATTCAGCGATCCTTATGCGCAGACAGGCGCCGCGTCGGCACTCATACCGGTTCCGGCTGCCGCCGCGCTCCGGGAGGGAACTTTGCCGCACACCCAGCGTTGAAAGGGCGTCGCAGACGGCACGCAATACGTCACGCGGGATGCCGCGAGCAGTACCCAGTGAGATCATCGAGAGGTTCATATGACCGCGCGTTCAAAACTGTCCGCTTCCACCGCCGAAGAAATCGAGGCCATTGAAACGCTGATGGCGGATCTCGAGAAGCGGCTTCGTCGTTTGAACGCAACCGCCAAGAAAGAAGTGTCGGAGGGAGCCAGCGAAATCCAGGATTTCGTCAGTGAAGCGCTGGCCGGCATCACCGCCCGCATCCGCGACGGCGCCAGCAACGCTTCGGAGAAAGTTGTCGACGAAGCCAGCCGTATCGGCTCCGATGCAGTCAAGCGCCTGAGCGCCGAGGTTGATCAGCGGCCGATGCTGATGCTCGCCATCGCCGCAGGGGTCGGCTTTCTGCTTGGCTTATCGCGGCGGTAGGGCAAAAGGACACGGGGGGAATGTCATGGGCACAATCGTCGAGACCGTCGTCTCGCATCTCGTCGGCCGCATGGTCCGGCGGATTGCAGGATACACGGCGATCATGGCCGCCGGCCTGATCGCGCTCTATCATCTCAGTATTGCCGGGACCATGGCGCTGGAAGCCAGCTATGGCGCACTGACGGCACGGCTCTTAATCGGCGTTGCCTATGCGGCGATCGCTGTGCTGGTTCTGCTGACGCTGTGGATGACCCGCCGCAAACCTACGCCGGAAAGCCAGAAGATCGCTGCCTTGCTGTCGTCGCCCCAGAACATGCAGATTGCAGCGCTACTCGAAGCAGTGATGATCGGCTTCATCGCCGGCAAGAAGACGCCGACCTCCGCACGCTGATCGACACGATCGTCGATCAACCTCAATATCACTATCGAGGCTCTGTTGCCGGCGGCTTGCCGTAAACCGCCTTCGGGTCGAACACCTTATCCGCATCGACAAAATCCAGGACCGGCCGCCCCGACGGATCGAGCGTTACGGTACGATAGAAGCAGGAGCGGCGGCCGGTGTGACAGACCCCTGCCCCGACCTGTTCAACCGCGATCAGTACCGCATCCTGATCGCAATCCGTGCGCATCTCGACGACACGAAGGACGTGGCCGGATTCCTCGCCCTTCTTCCACAGACGCTGGCGCGAGCGACTGAAGAAATGCGCCTCGCCGCTATCCAGCGTACGCCGCAACGCCTCGTCATTCATATGCGCAAGCATCAGCACCGCATGCGAAGCCGCATCGACCACGACGGCAGTGATCAATCCGTCGCGGTCGAACTTCGGTGCAAAATCACGCCCTTCTTCGATCTCGGAGGGCGCGCCGCGCTTTGCAAAAGCGAATGAAGGATCGGCTGTCGTCAAGACAAACCTCGCAAGCCGCTACAGCAGGCGATCTTTTAGATCTGGCCGCCGCGCACCATCGTCATGAAGCGAACCTGCTCCTGCGGGTTGTCCAGGAACAATCCCGAGAACTGCGTTGTCACCGTCAGCGAACCCGGCTTGGTGACGCCACGGATCGACATGCACATATGCTCGGCTTCGAGCATGACGGCAACGCCGCGCGGCTGCAGCACATGCTCCAGCGCAGTGGCGATCTGAGAGGTCATGTGCTCCTGCGTCTGCAGGCGACGCGCGAACACATCGACGAGGCGCGCGAGTTTGGAGAGGCCGACCACGCGGTCCACCGGCTTATAGGCGATATGCGCCCGGCCGAAGAACGGCATGATGTGATGCTCGCAGTGGGAGTTGAAGGTGATGTCCTTCACCAGCACGAAATCGTTGTAACTGCCGATCTCGCCGAACGTCTTGTCGAGCACGTCCAGCGCGCTCTCACGATAGCCCTGGAACATTTCGTCATAGGCGTCGACGACGCGTTTCGGTGTATCGAGCAGGCCCTCACGCGCGGGATCGTCGCCGGCATAGGCGAGCAGCGTGCGCACCGCAGCTTCTGCCGTCTCGCGCGAGGGACGCGGCTGCGCCGGCTCCGGCGGTGGCGCCAATTCCGGCGGCAGGCTGGCCTTGGGCCACGGTTTGACATTGGTCTTGCTGCTAGCGTCCATGACGGTCTCTCCGTTCGACCGGGGCCTCCCCGCCACCATGGCGGATGCTCCGGGAGTGTCACCGGGGTGGCTACGTCATGCCCGACGCCGCAATCCCCTAGGCATGGCTGAAACACGCCATGCCCGGAACGCGAACCCCTTCACGTTCCGCAGGGTCAGGCCCTATATAGTGTTTCAGACCTCGCCGGATCAAGTTGTCCACCTGTTTCCAGCAAGGCGACGGCGGGGGTTCCAAAGACCATGCTCAACGACGTCTATAACAACCGAATTCTCGATCTGGCCGGCAATATCCCGCGGATCGGCCGACTTGCAGAACCTGACGCGACTGCGACGGCACACTCCAAACTGTGCGGCTCCACCGTCACCATCGACCTGAAGATGGACGGCCCGGTGGTTTCGGATTTCGCGCATGTCGTCAAAGCCTGCGCGCTGGGCCAGGCCTCGTCCTCGCTGATGGCCAGCCATATTGTCGGCGCCAGCGCCTCCGAGCTGCGCGCATTGCGCGAAACAGTCCGCAAAATGTTGAAGGAAAACGGTACCCCACCGTCCGGAAAATGGGCGGATTTCGCGGTTCTGGAGCCGGTGCGCGACTACAAGGCGCGGCATGCGTCGACCCTGCTGACCTTTGACGCCGTGGTTTCGGCAATCGACCAGATCGAGAAGGCGCGCGGTGAGAAGATCAGCCAGCAAGCCGGCGGAAACGCCGGATAGCCGCTTCAATTCCGCGTGAGATCTCCTGCCTGCACGAGCGTACCGGGCTTTAGCGGCGGTCTGGCGGGCGACGACCTGGCCTGCTGCCGCGCAGCCATTGCCTCACAACTCGCGGTTAGCTGCGGCAAGCTACGGGCAAAGCCGGTGTTGCCGATCCGAATCGAGGTTTTCTCGATACCGGCACCGGTGGTCGACACGGTGAGCGATCGGCCGGACAGATCGGCAAATGCCTGCATCGCCTCGTCCGGCACCGTGCCGCTGGCAAACAGGTCGGCTTCATAATCGCCGTCTGACGGCGCCGCCGCCGAAACGGTCAGCGGAATTGAAAACCGGCCGATGGTGATCTTCACCTGTGGCGAAGCTGTTTCCGAGCGCGGCAACGCATGCGCCGCACGCCGCCATTCCGAATAGCTGACCAGGTAGCGGTCCGGACCTGGACCGCAGGCAAACGTCACATCGAAAGTACCGATCTCGTCGCCCTCCAGCGTCAGCGGATGCCGGCGCGTCAAGGCCGCGCCGCCAACGTCATCGAGAAGACGCCAAATCCGCAATCCGTCGGCCGCCGGGGCGCCCGCCGGTATTGCTTGCACGGACGTCGTCTGCTTGGAGCTTGCCGCGTGCGCGACAAGCGGCTGCGCAGGCCCGTCGAATGGGCGGTCCGTCGTCACGACCCGAAGGCGCCGCAGTTCATCGCGTGACAACCGATGCATCGGCTCCCACGGCGGAATGCGCAGGGCAAGATCGAGGACCTCGGGGCTAGCACCCATATCCGCCAGATATTGCGCGATCCGGCCGATATCGCGCTGAACCAGCACGAGGTCTTCCGCCGAATAGGTTGCAGCCGTCGGATCATCGCGACGATCGCCGATCCAGATCTGATGGACCAGTACGCCTGCCTCTTCCGGCACATGGCGACGCACGCCGGCCAGCAGGACGAAAGCACACATCGATTCACAATCGGCATGCGGATCGAGCCGTCCATGCCCAGCCGAGCGGCCGACGGTCGTGGTCATATCGAGGGCTCGCACAGCACGGCCGAAAGCCAGCGCACCCAGCACCGAGCCGCCGTCGGAATCGAGCGCGAGCGTCGCTCCCCGGATATCCTTTCCTTCGGCAAAAGCGAGGAAATCGCGTGGCGTGTCGGCGGTGATGACGCCGGTCGCGGCAACCCAGCGCCGGCAGGCTTTTGCGCATGCATCGACGGCCGCGTCCTGTCGCAGGTCGCCGTCCGGCCGCAAGCTATCCTGCCGCAACTCGAAGCGCATCGGCAGCGTCCGGTCAGACAGCGGCGCCGGAACCGATGCCGCGGCAGGCAGCCCCCAGACAGCGGCCGCCAACAGCGCGGCGACCGCATTCAATACGCGAACCATCTTCTGTCCCCCTGCGCACCGCCTGCCCCTGTCACGACGGTTGACCCGCCTGTCCGTATGGGCGGCGCGCTCGTTTCGCTGTCAAAATACTAATCGCGATCCGAGCCGGTCTAGTGCAAAAAAGCCTCTGCCGATGCCCTTTTCGTGATGGACGAGTTCCAGATGACGTGGTCTGTCGACACCCGATTGCCGGCTCTCGAACCCTCGCCGCACCGGCTATGATCCGATCAGGCCAGACTGCGGAACCCGAATGAAACACCCCGGCGCCAGACTGTCGTCGATCCCTCGCCAGGCAGCGCGGGGGCTGGTGCGCATGTATCAATATACGTTGTCACCGGTGATCGGACCGCGCTGTCGCCACATTCCCAGTTGCTCGGAATATGGCGACGAGGCCATCTCCCGCTTTGGCCTGTGGGCCGGAGGCTGGATGACGCTGGCGCGAATCCTGCGCTGCCACCCCTTCGGCACCCACGGGCTCGATTTCGTGCCCGAGCACATGCCGGGTGGCGCCTGCTGGTATCTGCCCTGGCGTTATGGCCGCTGGCGCGGCACCAATCCGCAACCGCCCCGCGCGTCCGAGTTGCACCGCTGAAGCGCCTGCGCTAATCCCTGCGCATCAACAAAAACGCTTACCTGCGTTCGTAGGCAGCGAGTGAGCAACAGGAGTGAGAGAATGGTCACGCTGACCTTCCCCGACGGCGCACGCCGTGAATTCCCGCAAGGCATCACCGGTCTCGACATCGCGAAGGGTATCTCGCCCTCGCTTGCCAAGCGCACCGTCGCCATGGCTCTCGACGGCACGCTGGCCGACTTGTCCGACCCGATCGAGCGCGACGCGAAGATCGAGTTCGTCAATCGCGAGGACCCCCGCGCGCTGGAGCTCATCCGCCACGACGCCGCCCACGTACTAGCCGAAGCGGTGCAGACATTGTGGCCGGGCACGCAGGTGACCATCGGCCCGGTGATCGAAAACGGCTTCTATTACGACTTCTTCCGCAACGAGCCGTTCACGCCGGAAGACTTCGACGCTATCGAGAAGAAGATGCGCGAGATCATCGCGCGCGACCAGCCTTTTACCAAGGAGGTCTGGGATCGCGAGAAGACCAAGCAGGTCTTCCGCGACAAGGGCGAGGCCTTCAAGGTCGAACTGGTCGACGCGATTCCCGGCAATGAACCGATCAAGATCTACAAACAGGGTGATTGGTTCGACCTCTGCCGTGGTCCGCATATGACTTCGACCGGCAAGATCGGAAACGCGTTCAAGCTGATGAAGGTCGCCGGCGCCTATTGGCGCGGAGACGCGCGCAATCCGATGCTGACCCGCATCTACGGCACAGCCTTCGCCAAGCAGGATCAACTCGACGCCTATCTGAAACAGATCGAGGAGGCGGAAAGGCGCGACCACCGCCGCCTCGGCCGCGAGATGGACCTCTTTCACTTTCAGGAAGAGGCACCCGGCTGCGTGTTCTGGCATCCGAAGGGCTGGACGCTGTTCCAGCAGCTTGAAGGCTATATTCGTCGCCGGCAGAACGAGAGCGGTTATCTCGAAGTCAACGCGCCGCAGCTCATGGATTCGTCGCTCTGGGTGGCATCCGGCCACATGGCGACCTTCCGCGAGAACATGTTCCTGACGCAAACGCGCGAGGACGACGAGCGTACCTTCGTCATCAAGCCGATGAACTGCCCCGGCCATATCCAGATTTTCAAGAATGGCCTGAAGTCCTATCGCGACCTGCCGTTCAAGGTCTGTGAGTTCGGCAAGGTGCACCGCTTCGAGCCGTCGGGCGCGCTGCACGGACTGATGCGCGTGCGTGCCTTCACCCAGGACGACGCCCATATCTTCATCACTCCCGAGCAGATCGCCGAGGAGACGTTGAAGATCAACGATCACATCCTCAGCATCTATCAGGACTTCGGCTTCGACGATGTTCGCATCAAGTTCTCCGACCGGCCGGAGAAGCGTATCGGCGACGACGCGGTATGGGACAAGGCAGAACAGGCGCTGCAACAGGCGCTCGATGCATCGGGCCGGCCGTGGACGCTGAACAAGGGCGAAGGCGCCTTCTACGGCCCGAAGCTCGAATATGTCCTGCGCGACGCGATCGGCCGCGACTGGCAGTGCGGCACCGTACAGGTCGACCTCAACATGCCCGGCCGCCTCGGCGCGTTCTATATCGACGAGCATTCCAACAAGGTGACGCCGGTGATGCTGCACCGCGCGATGTTCGGCTCGCTGGAGCGCTTCACCGGCATCCTGATCGAGCACTATGCCGGCCATTTCCCACTGTGGCTGGCACCGACGCAGGCGATCGTCGCGACGATCACCTCCGATGCCGATGCCTATGCGGATGAGGTGGCGGCTGCCGCGCGGCGCGCCGGCCTGCGCGTCTCAGCCGATCTGCGCAACGAGAAGATCAACTACAAGGTGCGCGAGCACTCGCTAGCGAAGACGCCGGTGCTGCTCGTTGTCGGCAAGAAGGAGGCGGCCGAGCGCCTTGTCTCGATCCGCCGCCTCGGCAAGGAAGGCCAGCAAGTGATGGCGCTCGATGACGCCCTGAAGATGCTGGCTGAAGAGGCGGTGCCGCCGGATACAAGACGTGCAGGCAGCTAGAGCGTTTTCGAGCGAGCAGACGCCGGTTCGCGCGAAGAAGACGTGTCAAATCGAAAGGACAAGCCTTTCGGCGTTTCGATGAAACGGTGAAAAGCTTTAGGATCAATCGGCGGGCGGCCGCAGAGAACCGGCGGCGCCCGCAGTTCAGCGCGCCAGCACTTCGACGTCACCATCAACACCGGCGACGACCTTGAACTCGCGCTCGTAGACGCGCCCCTCGTTGCGGGCGATGGCACGATACTCACCTTCTGCCAGCACTACGCGGGGAAACGCGCCGATCGACTCCTTGATGACGTCGCCACCCGGCGTCAGCACCGACCATGCCGTGCTCGGCAGCGCCTCACCACCGCGGCCGCTGACCAGTTTGAGTGTGATGACAGCGGCACGATGATTGACGGTGACGTCGGTCAGCCGGTTCGCCTGCACGCGAATATCCGAGCGCACGGTGGAATTGCCGTCGCCATAATTCGATACGATAAAATAGGTGCCCTCCGGCACGACGACGACATCGCCGGTCAATACGCGCTCGGCCACCGGACGGCGATCGCCGACATCGAACTGGCTGCCGGGAAAGATATCGAAGGAAATCTGTCCGGCGGGAATTGGCACATCGCCGACCTTTCCAAGCAAGCGGACCCCGCCGGCGGAAAGGTCGAACTGCTCGCGTACGGTTTCGCCCGCCAGTCGTACGGTCTTGACGGCATTGGCAAGCCCGAAGCTGACATGCACGACATAGCTGCCGAGCGGCAGCACCACCGTCGGTGCAGCCGCTTTCTCTTCCTTGATGAGCCGATAGTTGCCGTTCTCGTCCGGCTTGCCGGAGAAAATCCGCCAGATCAGCCCCGAGGTGATGGCCGGCGCGTCGGGGCCGTAGCGTGCGCTCAACACCAGCGCGTTTTGTCCAACGGGGACCATCGGGGCAAGATGCGGCATCGAGGGGGGCCCGCCATGCGGCGGGCCGGACGGCGGAAAGAGCGTCGCCCCCGGCGACAGCAGGCTACTGCCGGGCGAGCCGAAGCCCCCGCCTGGTGGCTGTGCTGGGAGCGGCGACGAGGTCGCAGGGCTCTGCAGCTTCTGCGCGATGCCGGGCACCACAGACAGACCTAAGCCAAGCAGCAAAGCGACCACAAATGCCAGCGGCTGCATGCTCCTCCCGGCGGTCCCGATACTCTGCAATCCTGCCATGACAGGATGTCTTGTCCGTCTGAATCGCGGCAAATTCAAGCCTGTCATGCGCGCACGGGCGCATCCCCAAAATGCCCCGGTTTGTCTCGCAGAAGCGGTTATGCTAGCGAATTTTCTCATGTTTTTCAGGTATTGCCATGTCTCAACCGCAGTTTAGCTCCCCGCTCCAGCCGGACACCCTGCAGACCCGTCGCTCGGTCAGGCCGATCGACCTGCACGAACCTGGCCCAACCGCGGCCGAGATCGACACACTGCTGACGGTCGCCTCGCGTGTCCCCGACCACGGCAAGCTGGCGCCGTGGCGTTTCATCCTGTTCGAGGGCGAAGCGCGACAGCGCGCCGGCGAAATCATCGCTGCCGTGTTTGTCGCCAATCGCCCGGATGCCACCGACGACCAGATCACGTTCGAGCGCCAGCGGCTGTCCCGCGCGCCGCTGGTGATCGCGGTGGTCAGTCGTGCGGCGCCGCACGTCAAGATCCCGGAATGGGAGCAATTGATGTCCGCTGGCGCTGCCGCGATGAATCTGGTGACGGCGGCCAATGCCCTCGGCTACGCATCGAGCTGGTTAACGGAATGGTACGCCTATGATCGCGCGGTCGTCGACAAGTTCGGCCTGGCGCCGCACGAGCGCATCGTCGGCTTCGTGCATATCGGCACGCCCGCAAGAACTGTCGAGGATCGCACGCGCCCCGCACTTGCAGACGTGGTGACGCGATTTGGCGGCTGATTTGCTGACATTGCAGCCGACTCGGCCGCTGCGGCCGAGTCCGGCGTGATCATGGATTGGTCTCGTGTTTGAAGGATTGTTCGGAACCAAATCGAACGGCGATCGCGCCGCTGACGCTACGGTACCGACCACCGTCGAAACCACGCCCGGCCGCGAGCCTGAACTGGTGCGCCCCAGTATCGGCCTGGCACTCGGCGGCGGCGCTGCTCGCGGTTTCGCACATATCGGCGTCATGCGCGTCCTGCTCGCCAACAATATCATTCCCGACGTTATCGTCGGCACCTCGATCGGCGCGGTCGTCGGTGGCTGCCACGCTGCTGGCCGACTGGACGAGTTCGAGGCATGGGCGCGCGGCCTCACCTTTCGCGGCATCCTCGGCTATCTCGACATGTCGTTCGGCGGCAGCGGGCTGATTTCCGGCAAGCATCTCGTACGACGGCTCGACGACGCCCTCGGCAAGACACGCATCGACGATCTTCCGATCCGGTTCGCGGCGATCGCGACCGAAATCACCACCGGACATGAAATCTGGTTGACGCGCGGTCTGCTGGTCGATGCGCTGCGCGCATCCTATGCGCTCCCCGGCATCTTCCCACCGGTACGGATCGGCGGTCGCTGGCTGGTCGACGGGGCACTCGTCAATCCCGTCCCGGTTTCCGCAGCGCGCTCCCTCGGAGCGCGGCTGGTGATCGCGGTCAATCTGAACTCCGAGCTTGCGGCACGCGGCGCCACCATCGCCAGCCACGGCTCCGACGATTTCGACGAGAAGGCGCACGATTTCGTCGAGAACAGCGGCGGATTGTCCGGCATGTTCGGTGCGCGCCGGGCGCTGCGGCGACAGTTTTTCGGCGGCAGCCCGGGCATTCCGACGGTGATGATCGACGCGTTCAACGTCATGCAGGACCGCATCACCCGCGCGCGTCTCGCCGGCGAGCCACCGGACGTATCAATCGCGCCGCGCGTCTGGCATGTCGGCTGGTTCGATTTTCAACGCGCCGACGAGGCGATCCGGATCGGCGTCGAGGCGGCGGAGAAGGCTCTACCCGACATTCAGGATGCGATCGCCGCCCTCTCCCACCCGGCCGACCTCTCCGCACCGTAGCGAACCGTAGCGGAGAGAGGATCGGCCGCAGCCGCCGCGTATGCGGCGATCAGGCGGTGCGGATATAATCGCGCAGCGCCTCGGACTCCGTCTCGATCTCTTCGACACGGTGTTTGACGACGTCGCCGATCGATACGATGCCAATCAGTCGGTTGCTTTTGACGACCGGAAGATGGCGGAAGCGCCCGGCGGTCATCCGGCTCATGACGCGAGCGTTGGTCTCGTCCTCCGTGCAGGTCATCACTTCACGAGTCATCACCTGAGAGACCGTCTCATCGAGCGCCTTGGCGCCACGGCGCGCCACAGCCCGCACGATATCCCGCTCCGACAGAATGCCGACGATGCGGCGCTCGGTCCCGAGGATGACGACGGCGCCCACGCGATTATCTGTCATCACTTTCGCGGCTTCCAACAACGTCATCTGCGGCTCGACCAGAACCACGTCGTGACCTTTGGCAGCGAGAATAGTCTTTACGATCATTGTCGCCTCCCTCTTCCGAACCACGACAACAGCCGTGAGTCCGGCTTAGACGAACGATCTAGCCGGACTCCAGTTCCGTCAAGAGCAAGCGGCGCCGGCGCGGCGCAATGACGCTCCGAGCCCGACGCCTCAGGCTGAATGTCTCTGGTTTTCCGAAGGATCTTTTTGTGCGCGGCAAAAATAAGGGCCGCAATTAATCCAGCGTTGCATCGGCGGAATGTTTGCGCCGCGGCACGGGGTCGAAGACAAAGAACAACAGCAGGCCGGTGACGAAGCCACCGATATGCGCCTGCCATGCGACCTGCCCCTCGTCGCCGGCGAGCGGCACACTGCCGAGGCCGAACAGCAGATTGGTCCCGAACCAGGCTGCGAGAAAGCCGAGCGCACGCGGATCGCCGAACACGCCGGCGAGCGACAGCGCCGGCACACGGTAGACCTCGTCGCCGCCACCACGCCAGAAGCTGATCGGCCCACCTTGCTGGAAGACGAACCGGACCGCTGCGGCCATCGCACCGGAGACCGCTGCCGAAGCGCCGATCATCGGCACAGGCGCTCCCTGATGGGTGAGCAGATGCAGCAATGCGCCGCCCGCGGCCGTCACCGCCAGAAGCATCAGAAAACGCGTCGCACCGAAACGGCGCGCCACCGCGCTGCCGAAAGGCAGCAGCCAAAGAATATTAAAGCCAAGATGCGTCGCATTGGCGTGCAAAAAGGCGTAGGTCACGAAGGTCCAGATGTCGGCTGCAGCGCCCCCCGGCAGCGCCGCTGCGGCCAGCGAGGACGGATCGTATCGGGCCGGGATGAACGCGAAGCGCAACAGCACTTCGAGGTCCTGCTCCTCGGTCAGCACGTAGACACGCACGACATGGACCAGCACAAGCGCCGCAATAACAGCGAGCAGGCTTGCTGGAATATTGAAGATCGGCTCGCGCCGGGGAGAGTTCTCGAAGGTCATGCACAGCCACTTACGCAGCCCTTCATGGCTTCGGCAAGTCACTCTTCTGGCAATTCGCCAAATTGATGGAAAGCGCGGGCTCCCCAGCCCAAAAAAAGCAGCCCGTCACAAGGTCCGGGTACGGTGAAGGATTTCGAGGCATCGGGGCATACGAAAAAGAAAAGGAGGGCTCACGCCCTCCTTCACTCCCCAAAGGCAAGGTCACGCCCGCCTCTCCCCGCTCAGAACCCATCGAGCCTCGGCTGCCGATGAAATCAGCCAGTGCCCAAACGTGTGGTGGAACGACCGTAAAGGACGCTCGCCGATGCGCCAAGCACGTCTCCAGGTTATCACTAACGGGCATCCGGCGCCGGAACAGCGCCGGCATCGGACGCAATCCGTCACCGCCGACCGGCCGCCTTCCATCGCGCGAAATGCAGGCGCACGGCACAGACATTGGCCTTCATGCCTTGCGCATCCGGCAACGGCTTTTGTCCGACGCAAGCGAAATCCGCGCCGGCACGCTTTCTGCTGAGGAGTCCTGGTCGCGGTCACGAGGGCACCAAAAACAGCAAGTCGTGTCCCGATTGGAGACAATCGGAGAAACGACCGCCCCGCGACGGCACAGGAGGCGGCACATGAGACACGCGTCGTCGCAGGCGCTTTACGACTACTGGAATGGCTGTCGCGGAATGCGCGCGGCACCCGAGCGGGCCGAAATCGACCCCGCAGCCATTCGGCACATCCTCGCCGATACGGTGGTCGTGCAGATCGACCTGATCGAACAAAGCCAGTTCCGTCTGGCAGGCACACGGGTCTGCGCACTTTTTGGCCGCGAAATCAGAGGCGAGCCGTTCCTGCCGTTCTGGCACGCCGAGAGCGTGGCCGGATTGCGCCGCGCACTTGCCGCTGTCACGGACGGGGCCGGCGGCATTGTCGGCAGCGCCGTCGGCGCGTCGCAAGCCGGCGACCGGGTCGATCTCGAAGTACTGCTGCTGCCGCTGCTTGGTGCCGGCCAAGCCTGCACGGCGGTAATCGGCGTCCTGGCGCCGCTGTCACCGACCTATTGGCTCGGCACACACCCGCTCACGACGCTGCGTTTCGGACGCGCGCGTCTGGTCGGCGCAAATGCCGCCAGTCGACCACAGCGCCCCGCGCCGCCCAGCGTCACTGCAGACAGTGGTCGCCGCATCGGCGGCTTCGTCGTCTATGACGGCGGGCGGCAAGGCCCGGCAGCCGAGACCTTCCTTCCGCCAGCGGGATAAACCGGACTAACGAGGTATTAACGATAAACCATCTAGGCTGCCCCGATCGTAAGGGCGCGCGGCAACCTTTCGCGTCATCGATTTTCGCGGCATCGACCTTTCGCAAGCGGCGTTGGGCACTGGCGTTGGAATAGGTATGGCGTTTGCACACGCAAGACTGAGAATGCCTCCGCTCGCGCAGGAGCGTCGGCGCTTTCAGCGCGTAAAGGTCAATCTGCTTGGCCGCTACATGCTCGCCGACCGGCGTGAATATCCCTGCCAGGTGATCAATATGTCCCCCGGTGGCCTGGCGATGGCGGCACCCGTCCTCGGTGCGCCTGGCGAACGGGTGATCGCTTATGTCGACCATATCGGGCGGCTGGAAGGCCGTATCGTCCGGATGATCGACAACGGCTTCGCGATGACCATATCGGCGACGCCACGCAAGCGCGACAAGCTTGCCGCGCAACTGACCTGGCTCGCCAATTCCCAGATCCTCAACCTGCCGGAAGACCGCCGCCATGGCCGCATCATTCCGCGCCGGCAGGCCGGACGGCTGACATTGCCGGACGGCACGGTTGTGCCCTGCCGGGTGATCGACATCTCGGAATCCGGATGTGCAATCGGGATTGCGCCGGAACTGCGGCCCACCGTCGGCGCGCCGGTCACTATCGGCCTCGTGCCCGGGCGCGTGGTACGCTACATCGAAGACGGGCTGGCCATCGAGTTCAACCGCCTTCAGCGTCTCGACTTCCTCGAAGATAGCGTCACCGCCGAGTAAACTGGCTGAGGCCTGGTATTGTCCGGCTCATGCCTTGAGCGACTGCCGCCCGACCGTTTCCATCCACATGCAGAGGGTTAATGCGCCGCATGCGCATACGCGTTCGCGTGCGGCCCATCGTTGTTCATATTGTTAAAGATCAAAATCGATTAAAATTTTAGTATTCTCAATTTTATGAAATATCTCTGATAATACTTCTAGTATTAATCCCGTATTCTCGCTTGTTTCTACTTAAATGTACTGATCTGATTTAGCCGCGCCGCAAAATCTGCCTGCAATGATTGCCCCGGGTGAGACGAAAGGGGACGATCATGAACAGGCGTGGGAAGCCTTATTGGTATCGACAGTCTTTGCGCAGCGCCGTCAGCGCTGCCATTGCATCAGCGGCCATCGCCGGAGCGATCATGGTGTCGATGCCCGGCATCGCAACGGCTGCGTCCGGCAATCCGATGTTCGTGTCGGTTGGCCAGACGACGCGTGCGCCGATCGGCTGGGTTGAGTTCTGCATCGAATACAAGAACGAATGCACCGCAAAGCCGGGCGCACCGCGGGACGTGGTGCTGTCGGCCAAGGCGTGGACTGATCTTGTCCGGGTCAACAACTGGGTCAACGACACCGTCAAGCCGGTGACCGATATCGAACACTGGGGCGTGGTCGAGCGCTGGAGTTTCCCCGACGACGGCAAGGGCGACTGCGAGGACTATGTGCTGATGAAGCGGCGCATGCTGATCGAGGCCGGCTGGCCGCGCGAAGCGCTGCTCGTCACTGTCGTACGCGAAGCCAATGGTGACGGCCATGCAGTCCTGACGGTGAAAACCGACAAGGGCGAGTATGTCCTCGATAACCAGGACACCGAAGTGAAGCTGTGGTCGCAGACCCCCTACCGCTTCGTCAAACGGCAGTCGCAACACGATCAGAATATCTGGGTATCGCTCAGCGATCCGCAGCAGCGCACGCCGGCGACCGCTTCGGCGCGCTGAACCACAGAAAGGAGCTACGCGGCCCCGGTCACGTCCCACCCCTCCCCGTCCCCAGACCGGGTTCGCGGCCGCCGACCTTCCCCCAAAGGTCGGCGGCACCCTGACAAGCCCCGGCAAGCCGCAAGGCTTGCCGGGGTTTTCAGTTTTCAGCGTTCGGGAGAAGGCGGTCTACCGCTTTCGTTCGGTCTCGCGCTCGCGCGATTTGCGCGGCTTGCGGTCCGGCATGCGCTCGGGGCCCGTATAGAACAGATTACGTTCGCAACCGCCGCCGACGCCGCTGACCGTATCGAGACATTGCTGCAGGGTCAGGAAGCCGCAGTTGCGCCCACCGTCACGGCCATACTGCGCACACCACGGATAGGGATCGGCGACAGCCGGCGCAGCCAACAGCAGCCACAGCGTCGCCGCGGAAACGACAGTCACGCCGGTACCGGCCCAAGCCGCGGGCCGATGCGAGAATTCGCTCATGCGTCGTTTCATGCGTCCCCTCCGTCACGTCGCAGCGTCCGTCAGAACAAACGCGTCAGCGGTGCGAATGTTCGCGCCGTCAGCCGATGCGCTTGAGATCTTTCGCGTATTCGCGTGAGCGGGTGACGTAATGCGACGCCCCGCCACGGATCATATCGACAGCCTTTTGATCGAGGCTGCGGATCACCCGCGCCGGCGCGCCGACAATCAGTGAATTGTCGGGAAAGCTCTTGCCTTCGGTCACCACGGCACCGGCCCCAACCAGCGAATTGTTTCCAATGCGAGCGCCATTGAGCACCGTCGCACTCATGCCGATCAGTGAATTGTCACCGATCGTGCAGCCGTGCAGCATCACGTTGTGCCCGATCACGCAGTTTCTGCCGATGACCAGCGGAAAGCCCATATCGGTGTGCAGGGTAGCATTGTCCTGCACCTGCGAACCCTCGCCGACGTCGATCCACTCGTTGTCGCCGCGCAGCACGGCGCCGAACCAGACGCTCGCGTCAATGCGCAAACGCACCCGGCCGATCAGCACGGCCGTCTCCGCCACCCAGTAACGTTCAGCGGCCGGAAATTCCGGCGCTTGGCCCTTCAGTTCATAAATCGGCATCGCAACATCCTGCTTCGTCCGCGCCTTCATGCCCCAATGCGGCGCGCAGGGAAAGCGGCCAGAGCGTTGTTTCCGTCAGACAAGATATCCTGGCCCGCGGCGGCAACATCCGGCGATCACGCCGCGAGCAGGCCCACGACGTGCAAAGCCATCACCACGACGGTTCCCGACATCAGACTCCACAGGCCGGCAAAGACCGTCGCAAGAAATGTCAGCCGGAAGCTGCGATCTTCGATGGGCCGCGCGTCGAGCGTGTTGCGCATGATGATGAACGGAGCGGCGAAGCAAATTACCGACAGCGCGACAAAGGCTGTGCGCGAGGGGCCCTGATGCAGCAATCCGAAGGACACCGGTTGTCGCATCACGAGTTGATACCCGGCAGCCAGGCAGCCGGCGACGGCGAAGCCAAGCGCGAGCGCCATGAAAGACTGGACGCATTCCGCCGACATCGCCTCGTCTCCCCTCACTCACGACATGACTGTTGGTTGCAGACTGCCGCTGCGGCCGCCAGAACATGCTTAAGCGATAGTTAACGGAAGCGCGGATACAATCGGCCCCACGGGCGACGAACTGATTTTCCGCTATCCGTTTGCAAAGGAACGGCTTTTCGGTAGCGCCATGGCTGTCGGGCAGGCGACCAGGCCGCCGACGGACTGCAACGCGCTGAACCAGACGATACGCATGACCCAGATCGCTTATGCCGGGACCAACCGGCGCCGCCGCAAACGACAGAGCCCGTTGCTCCTGCCGCTTCTCGTTCTGGCAGCCGTTGCTCATGGCGCCGCATTTTTCGTCGGCTATGTTCTATGGCCGCGCTGGCCGGGCTCGCCGGTGGCGCTCGATGCACCGACCCTGCCGATCATCGTCGCCGGCACGCATTTCAACGTCGAACCCGCCGCCGTCCGACGCCCGGTGCAGCGCCAGCCCGGCGTACATGAACGGGTGGACCTGTCCTATTTGTGGCCGTCCCTGCGGCCGCCTGACCCGGCATTGAAACCGACACCCGACAACCCGATCAATCCGAACGAGCGGCTGTTCGTCACTATCGCCAGCGGCGAAACGACCTTCCCCATGCAGGAACGCGTTCAGACGATCTATCCGCGCTATCTCAGCGGCGACGCAACGCAGCTCGACAACGGACTCATCGTGCGCCCGTTCAGGGAGGACACGCCATATGAGGGCGAGGACCTGATCGCCAGCGACGATATGCGCTTTCTGGCCCGATGCTCCAGGAAGGATATCGGCAATGCCGGCACCTGTCTCTATGAGCGCCGCGTCGGCGAAGCCGACGTGACCGTCCGTTTTCCGCGCGACTGGCTGACCAATGCGCCGACGCTGCGCGCCGGACTCGAGCGCCTGTTCGACAAGATCGTATCCGAACCGCGATAGCCGAGGTGGCTATTCCAGATCGGTCTCGAGGATCGCCATCTGGAAATTATACGAGCGTTCGTCATCCTCGTCGTCCACGAACAGGACGCCGATGAACTCGTCGCCGATATAGACTTCCGCAGAGTCCTCTTTCTTCGGCCGCGGCACCACGCGCATGCGCGCATTGCCAAACAATTTTTTCAGATAAGCGTCGAGCTTCCTGACTTCCTGAACGTCCACGCGCAACTCCCTAAAGCCCGATCATCGCCGACCGGCGTCGATCATGATTCAACGCCGTGTAGCATCTGATCCATTGTCCGGGAAGGCTCGCTGCAGCCGGCTTCACCGACGATTTTCGCCGGAACGCCGGCAACCGTGACATTGTGCGGCACCGGCTTGATGACGACGGAGCCGGCTGCAATCCGCGCGCAATGCCCGACCTCGATATTGCCGAGAATGCTGGCGCCGGCGCCGATCATGACGCCGTGACGGATTTTCGGGTGGCGATCTTCCTGTTCCTTGCCGGTACCGCCAAGCGTGACGCCGTGCAGCATCGACACATCGTCATCGACCACCGCTGTCTCGCCCACGACGAGCCCGGTCGCGTGGTCGAGAAAAATACCGCGGCCGATCCGGGCGTTGGGATGGATATCGCACTGGAACACCGCCGATGAGCGGCTCTGCAGATAATAGGCGAAATCGCGCCGCCCCTTGCTCCACATCCAATGCGCCAGCCGGTGCGCCTGGATGGCGTGGAAACCCTTGTAATACAACACCGGCTCGATCATCCGATGCGTCGCCGGATCGCGGTCGAAGGTGGCGATGATGTCTGCGCGGAACGCGACGCCGATCGAACTGTCGTCGGCGATAGCGTCGCCATACGCCTGTCGGATGAGTTCGCCGGAAACGTCCGGATGGGCAAGCCGCTCCGACAGACGATGCGCCACCGCCCGCTCCAGCGTGTCATGATGCAGGATGGTGGAATAGATGAAACTCGCCAGTGCCGGCTCGCGGCTGACGATCTCTTCCGCCTCATTGCGCAGGCGCGTCCACACCGGATCGATTTTGGCGATCGGATCGGTCTGTCTCGGTTGTGCCATCGTCATCCTCCGGTGGCGTCCGCATCATCATACGACGCGCCGGGTATAATTACGTCGTCCCCCGGCGCTCGGCTCTAGATAGATATTTATCACAAAAAGGGAGGGGTCAGGAGCAAGGAATTTCCCGGGCGATATAGGGACGTTAGCGATCGAGAAAAGCCAGGATGGCCTTCGAGAACGCATCATTACGGTCGCCGGCGACCATATGGCGGGCGCCCGTGACGTCGGCAAATTCCGCATGCGGCACCAGTTCCTGAAACTCACGCACATGTTCCGGCCGCACCAGTTCCGACGAAGCGCCGCGCACCAGCAGCACCGGCCTCGACAGCGACCGCGCTGCCGCAATCATTTGCGCTTCGGTGTCGGCGCGATTTGTCGTGCCGGGCTGGCGCTCGCCGAGAAATCGCGGATCCCAGTGCCAGCGCCAGCGGCCATCCGCTGATTGTCGCAGATTTTTCTTCAGGCCATCGAGCGAGCGCGGTCGCGGCCGGTGCGGCAGATAGCGGGCAACGGCATCGGCAGCGTCCTCGATGGTGGCGAAGCCGTCCTTTGCATGAGCACTCATGAAGCCGTGAATCTTTTCCAGACCGCGGCTGTCGACGCGCGGCGTGATATCGACCAGCACCAGCGCAGCAAACACCGGTAGCCGGCCGGCGCGCGCCGCCTCGCCTTCCGCAAGCAGCGCCGCGATGCCGCCCAGCGACGCACCGATAACGACCGGCTGCTCGCCATAACGCTGCGCCAGGTGATCTGCGACGATGGTGGCATCAGCGGCAAAATGGTGAAAATTGTAGAGGCCATCAACCCAGTCGGAATCGCCATGGCCGCGCTGGTCGACCGCAACGGCGATGCGGCCGGTCCTAGCGATCTGTCCTGCGGTACCGTGCCACGCATGGCGCGTCTGGCCGCCGCCGTGCAGCAACAGCACCGGCGCGCCGGTTGCGCCATACTGATCGCCGACCAGGCGATTGCCGTCGGCGCCGATGAACGTCATGGACAATGGCTCCAGCGGGCGGTTCATGCCTGCTTCGCCAGAAAATCGAGCACGCCCTGCTTATAGACCTTGTCGCCGACGGCGAGCATGTGGTCGCGCCCGGGAATATCGAGCGCCTCGCCGTTCGGAAAGGCTGCGGCAAGTTCATGCGCCGAGCCGGCGACCTGATCTTTGGTGCCGATCGCCACCAGCACCGGCAAGGTGATCGAGGCGATCTGCTCGCGCGGCAGTGTCTGCCGCGAGCCGCGGATGCAGGCGGCCAGCGCCTTGAGATCGGATTTTGTGGTTTCGGCGAACCGGCGAAACATCTGGCCGTTCGGATCGTGCACATCGGCGAGCGACGGCGCTTCGAGCGCGTCGGCGATGCTCGTCGGCAGGCCGACCTTGTCGATCAGATGGCTGCCGAGACCGCCGAGAATGGCGCAGCGCAAACGTGACGGATGCGCCAGCGCCAGAAAAGCGGTGATCCGCGCGCCCATCGAATAACCCATCACGTCAGCGCGCGCGATGTCGAGATGATCCATCAGCGCCCGCACGTCGTCGGCCATCAAGCCTGTATGATAGTCCGCGGGATCGTAGAGCTTGCTGGATTGTCCATGGCCGCGATCATCGAGCGCGATGACCCGACGGCCGGCGATTACCAGCGTCGATATCCAGCCGGGATGCACCCAGTTCGCTTCCTTGTTCGACGCGAAGCCGTGAACGAGGATGATCGGATCACCTTCTCCCTGATCGAGGTAAGCAATCTCGACCGCGCCGTTGCGGAAGCTCTTCGATGTGGAACCGGTCATGGAGATTGGTATCGCGAATGCTGAAAATGGAGTGTTTGCTGGATGGGATTATGTCGATGGCGGGTTCTAGCGGCCCGCGCCCGGCATGGCTACCCACCCGTCGGCATGCCTGCAAGGCGCTGCCGTTCCCGCTGCAGGCGACGGATCTTGCGCCGGCGAAGCATCCGCACGGTCAACCGCTCCGTCGCGCTCTTCATCGACGCTGTAAAACCCAGCAGCGTCAGCAGCCCCCCAATGATCCACAGCCCGAGATCGAACAGGGTGGCCGACAGCGCGATGGCGCCACGCCCCACGGTTTTCAGGATGGCCCGCGTCTTGCCGCCGCTCTTCTCGGCGAGCCTGGCCACCCGGGCAAGTTCCCGCGGCGATTCGGCGATCTTCAGCGCGTCGAGCGCGGCCCGCGTGCCGGCTTTTGCCTGAATCTCACCGACGTTGCGTGCCGCCCGCATCAGCCCACCGGCCCGTTCGAGTTTCACGGCCTCGCGCGCGGCGCGGACGGCGACCGCTGGCTCCGCCAGTGACGCTCCGGAGATGGCGTTCTTCAGCCGTCCCCAATCGACGACCCCGCGCAGCGAGCGCCCGAGCCACTGCGTCAGGTCTGCGCTCAGCCGGCCGGTTTTGCGCGCCGCTTTCGCAATCGACAGGCCGACACGTGCCGGCGTTCCCGCACCGAGCGTCGCATAGGTACCGGCGGTGATCGCCAGCCCGACTGAGGCCAGTCCGAGCACGATCTGGTCGACCGGCTCGCCATTGACGTAACGAACGCCCTCGCGCACCGCGTCGCGAACATCTCCGAATACGAACAGGTCGCCCAGCGCCGTACCGGCAAGACCAGCCATGTCGTCGGGTTCGCCGGAGAACAGGCCACGGGCAAAACTGTCTGCGGCGTGGGATACGCTGGCGGCGTCCGCCACGGCCGCCGCGACCCTTCCGGTCAATTCCGGATCGAGCGGAACCTGACGCGCCTGCGCCAGTTCGACGAAACTGTTGGCAAGATCGGCATCGCCCGCGGCAAGTGCCGCCTCGATCTCACGGCTGGCGCGCTCGGTGTCGAATGATCGGGCGAGCGCCCGCTCGGCAAGCGCGACCGGATCGTCCTCGATCGCCAGCAGCGCATCCGCCTCAAGCCCGCGCGGCGCGACATAAAGGGCAGCGATGCCGAGCATCAGTCCGCACAGCAATGCCCAGACGATGCGCGGCGGCCGGGCAGCAATCCCCGACATCTGCGGCAAGGCCGGTCTGTTACGGTCCCGCATTCAGACAATCCTCGGCTCGGGCTTTATCCTGATCTTTGCCCGATATAGGGACGGTTCCGCTCTCCCGCATCACGATCCGATACCGACCGGACTATCCGTCCCCCCCCCCTCGGTGGACCCGCCGACGGCGACCTTTGAAAATCCGGTGCGGGCCGTTATGTTGCCGCGCAACACAAGAACGGCCGCGCCCGACGCACTCCGTTCGAGATATTCCAGGTTCGAGGCAATCCGAGGCAATCCATGGCTGACCGGATCATTCCGCATTTCCAGAACGACGCCGGCATCCCGGCGATCGAGATCGGCGCGCATGAATTCATGTGCGTCGGCGCGACGCCGCCATACGATCATCCACACGTCTTCCTCGACATGGGCGACGAAGCGGAAATCATCTGCCCGTATTGCTCGACCCTCTACCGCCACGATCCGGCGCTCGATTCGCATGCGGCGCGGCCGGCCGAATGCGCGCTGCCATTGCAGCCAACCGCGATCTGAGCGCATCTTGGCGCCGGCGCTCCAGGTTGCCATCGCCGGGGCCGGCATCGGCGGCCTGACAGCGGCATTGTCGCTGGCCCGGATCGGGCTGCCGGTCGAAATCTTCGAGCAGGCCCATCAGCTCGAGGAAGCCGGCGCCGGCATCCAGCTCTCGCCCAACGCCAGCCGTATCCTGATCGACCTCGGCCTTGGCGAACGGCTGCTGACGACGGCGGTCGCGCCCGAGGCGATCTGCGTCATGAACGCCGGCAATGCGCGCGAGATCGTTCGCATCCCGCTCGGGGCACATGCACAAGCTCGTTACGGCGCGCCGTTCCTGGTGATCCACCGCGCCGATCTGCAAGCCGTTCTGGCCGATTCCGTACGCGCGCATGAGAACATCACGCTGTCGCTCGGCACACGCATCGAGGATTACACGGTCGCCGCCGCCGGCGTCACACTTCAGACACGCAAATATGGCGACCCCGGTTCCCACCGCAGCCAGATGCTGATCGGCGCCGACGGACTGTGGTCGGCCGTGCGCGCGCAGATGCGACGAGAGCCCTCGCCCGTCTTCCGCCACCGCACCGCTTGGCGCGCCTTGGTACCGGCCGCCGATCTGCCGCCGCAATGGCGCGAGCCGGTGGTGTATTTGTGGCTCGGACGCGCTTCCCACCTGGTCCATTATCCGGTGAAAGGCGGCGCACTCATCAACATCGTCGCCATTGCCGAGGACGAATGGCAGGGGTCGGCATGGACCGCCCCCGGCGACCGCACGGAAGTGCTGCGCCGTTTCGGCCGCTGGGATTGGGCGGCGCCGGCGCGGGATCTGCTGGCCACCCCCGATCAATGGTCGAAATGGGCGCTGCACGACCGCAAGACGGCGCATCGCGGCCGCGGCCCGGTGGCGCTGCTCGGCGATGCATCTCACCCAATGCTGCCGTTCCTCGCGCAAGGCGCCGGCATGGCCATCGAGGACGCCGCGGTCCTTGCGGCATGCCTGTCGCAGCAGCCGGAAAAGCCGGCCCGGGCGTTGCGTCTTTACGAAAAGCAGCGCCGCAGCCGCACGCAGCGGGCGCAGAAGACGGCCCGCCGGCAAGGCCGGATTTACGGCCAGTCGGGGCCGGAAGCCGTCATCCGCAACCTGGCGCTGCGCATCATGGGCGGCGAGAGGCTGCTTTCCCGCTACGACTGGGTGTATCAATGGCAAGCGCCGCCGGCGACTCTGCTTCCTCCGCCGCCGGAGCCCGTAGCGGAGTGACCCGGGATGTTTCCCACGACCGTCGCCGGCAGCTTGCCGAAACCCTCCTGGCTCGCAGAACCTGACAAGCTCTGGCCACGCTGGCGTCTCGCCGGCGAAGACCTCACCGCCGGCAAGCTCGACGCCACGCTGCTGGCCGTGAAGCTGCAGGAAGACAGCGGCATCGACATCGTCACCGACGGCGAGCAGGCGCGCCAGCACTTCGTGCATGGCTTTCTCGAAATGGTCGACGGCATCGATTTCGCCAACAAGGTCGAAATGGGCATCCGCAACGACCGCTACAAAGCCATGGTGCCAACGGTGCGCGGCCCGCTGACGCTGAAAGGCCGCGTACACGCGCAGGAAGCCCAGCATGCTCGCGCCCACACGGCACGCAAACTGAAATTCACCCTGCCCGGCCCGATGACCATCGCCGACACGATCGCGGATTCCTATTATGGCGACAGAGTAAAGATGGCGATGGCCTTCGCCGACCTGCTGAACCAGGAGGCCAGGGCACTCGAGCGCGACGGCGTCGATGTCATCCAGCTCGACGAGCCCGCTTTCAATGTGTTTATGGATGAGGTGAAGACCTGGGGCATCGAGGCGCTCAATCGCGCCATCGACGGACTGTCCTGCACCACAGCCGTGCATATCTGCTATGGCTACGGCATCAAGGCGAATATCGATTGGAAGAATTCTCTCGACGGCGAATGGCGGCAATACGAGGCGATCTTTCCGGCGCTCGCCGCGAGCCGCATTGATCAGGTCTCGGTGGAGTGCCGCAATGCGCGCGTGCCGCTGCAGCTTCTGTCTCTGCTCGATGGAAAGGACGTTCTCGTCGGCGTCATCGATGTCGCCACCGATACGATCGAGACGCCGGAGGACATCACCACGCTGATCGCCGAGGTGATGCAGCATGTACCAAAGGAGCGCATCGTCTGCTGCACCAATTGCGGCATGGCGCCAATGCGCCGCGATATCGCCGCCGCCAAGCTCGCGGCACTCGGCAAAGGTGCAGCCCTAGCCAGACAGCGCTTCGCGTAGCGACGGTTTCGCACTCCGTCCCGCCGATGCGCTCCAAGATCAGCGGTTGGCGCGCCCCAGAACGTCCATCAACTCGGCGATCTTGCGTCGCTGATCGGCTTTGTCGCCGGACTTGATGGCGTGCTCGACGCAATGCGCGACGTGATCGCGCAAGACTTCTTCCTCCACCCGGCGCAGCGCCGCGCGGACGGCCGCAATCTGCGTCACCACATCGATGCAGTAACGTTCGTCCTCGACCATGCGGGCCAGCCCCCGCACCTGCCCTTCGATCCGGTTCAGACGTTTCAGACAGGCACTCTTGGCATCCGTGTTCATGCGGTCTATATACCCCCATAGGGTATATCGTTCAAGTGGGCACCATGCACGCGCATACACACGATCACGATCACCATCACGATAACAACAGCAGCCAGCACGCCGCTCACGCGTCGACTGAAGGCAAGGCTATCGATCCCGTCTGCGGCATGACGGTCGATCCGCATACGACGCAGCACCGGCACACGCATGGCGGCCATCCGTATTATTTCTGCTCGGCCGGTTGCCGGGCCAAATTTGCCGCCGCCCCACAGAAATATCTCGACGGCAAGGCGGTGCCGGACGATGTCCCGGAGGGCACGGTCTATACCTGCCCGATGCATCCTGAGATCCGGCAGATAGGACCCGGCTCCTGCCCAATCTGCGGTATGGCGCTGGAACCGGATATCGTCGGCGCCGATACCGGCCCCAACCCTGAACTCATCGACTTCACGCGCCGCTTCTGGGTCGCGCTTGCTTTCACCCTGCCGATCTTCGTGCTCGATATGGGCGCGCATTTCGGCTTGCAGCTTCTCGAGCCGACACTCTCTCACTGGGTGCAGTTCGCACTCGCCACGCCGGTGGTGCTCTGGGCCGGCTGGCCGTTCTTCGTGCGCGGCGTGCAATCTTTGGTCACGCGCAATCTGAACATGTTCACGCTGATCGCGATGGGCACCGGTGTCGCGTATCTCTACAGCGTCGTCGCCACCGTCGCACCGGGCCTGTTTCCACATGCCGGCCACGGGGTGGTTGCCGTCTATTTCGAGTCGGCAGCGGTCATCACAACGCTGGTGCTGATTGGGCAAGTTCTCGAACTGCGCGCACGCGAGGCGACGTCCGGCGCATTGAAGGCGCTCCTCGATCTCGCGCCGAAGACAGCGCGCCGCGTAACCGACAGCGGCGACGAGGAAGACGTGCCGCTCGACGCCGTGGCGCCAGGGGACCGGCTACGGGTACGGCCGGGCGAGAAGGTGCCGGTTGACGGCGAACTGATCGACGGTCGCTCGTCGCTCGATGAATCGATGATCACCGGCGAATCGATGCCCGTGAGCAAGGATGTCGGCGCCAGGGTCATAGCCGGCACGTTGAACGCCAGCGGCAGCTTCGTGATGCGCGCCGACAAGGTCGGCAAAGAAACGCTGCTGTCTCAGATTGTGCAGATGGTGGCGCAGGCGCAACGCAGCCGCGCGCCGATCCAGCGTCTGGCCGACAAGGTCTCCGGCTGGTTCGTGCCGCTGGTCATTGCCGTTGCGGTGCTGGCTTTTGTCGCCTGGTACCTGTTCGGGCCGGAGCCGCGGCTCTCCTATGCGCTGCTCGCCGCCGTCAGCGTGCTGATCATCGCCTGCCCCTGCGCCCTCGGCCTGGCGACGCCGATGTCGATCATGGTCGGTGTTGGTCGCGGCGCTCGCGACGGCATCCTCATCCGCAACGCCGAAGCATTGGAGCGAATGGAAGCGGTCGACACGATCCTCATCGACAAGACCGGCACGCTCACCGAAGGCAAGCCGAAGGTGGTCGCAGTGGTGGCATCCAAGGGTTTCAGCGAAGACGAGGTTCTGCGCTACGCAGCGGCCGTCGAGCGCGGCAGCGAGCATCCGCTCGGCGCGGCCATCGTGACGGCGGCGCAGGAGAGGCTGATCGGCCTGCCGCCGGTGCGCGGCTTCACCACTCTGTCGGGCAAGGGCGCGGCCGGCATGGTCGAGCGCCGGAGGGTCGCCATCGGCAATGCCGGCTATCTGACAGAGCTTGGCATCTCCACCGAAGCACTGGCCGCGGCGGCGGAAGACCTGCGCCGCGATGGCGCCACCGCGGTCTTCCTCGCCATTGACGGCACGCTCGCCGGCACGATCGCGGTCGCCGATCCGATCAAGGCAACGACCCCCGCCGCGATCAAGGCGCTATCACATCTGCATCTCGTGATGGTCACCGGCGACAACAGAACCACCGCCGAGGCGGTGGCGCGCAAGCTCGGTATCGCGCATGTCGAAGCCGATGTCCTGCCGGAGCACAAGAGCGAGATCGTCGCACGCTACCGCGCCAAGGGCGCCATCGTCGCGATGGCCGGCGACGGCATCAACGATGCGCCGGCGCTGGCTTCCGCCGACGTCGGCATCGCCATGGGCACCGGCACCGACGTCGCCATCGAGAGCGCCGGCATCACGCTGCTCAAAGGCGATCTGCTGGGCATCGCTCGCGCCCGCAACCTGTCGCGCGGCGTCATGAGCAATATCCGGCAGAACCTGTTTCTCGCCTTCGTCTACAATGCGCTCGGCGTCCCTGTGGCAGCCGGCGTGCTTTATCCGGTGCTCGGCCTGACGCTGTCGCCGATGATCGCAGCGGCAGCAATGGCGCTCTCGTCGGTGAGCGTCATTGCCAACGCGCTGCGGCTGCGAACCGTGCGCCTGTCAGATCCACACGCCTAGGATCCGCAGCAGCGAGATCACGCCAATGATGATCACGATGATCCGGATGATTTGCTTGATGCGGCCTTCGACCGGCAGCATGCCGACAAGATAAAGGATCAAAATAACAACAAGAAACGTCACCAGAGCGCTGATGAGCATGAAGCCCCCGGGGTTGGATCGACGCCCGTCGCGTCGGACCCGGAACAACGGCAGGGTCTCTGGAAAGTTCCATTGCCGGTGGGATCGCCGGACCGACAGCGTCTCGCCCGAAGCGCTGTCGTCCGCGTGCTCTCGTCAGCGCGGACGGCGGTCCCGGTGGAGCGGCCGATCCTGGTTTTGCATGTCGCGCGTTGCCGGCGGCGTCGCCGGTGCCGGAGGGCAATTGAGCTCGGCAGCGCGCCGGTCAAGATTCTGCAGATCCCCCTGCATCGCAAGATATTCGCTACGATAGGTCATCCTGCCGACGATCGCGCCCCCCGGACTGGTGGCCGCCTTGGCAGTCAGTCTCTCCAGATCCTGCATCCGTTTCACCAGCGCGGGCCGGGCCTGCGCCAGTTGCGGGCATCGGTAGAGCATGTATTTTGAGGGATCCGCATGCATGGACGGCAGATCGATCTGCGCCGAAGCCGGCGCCACCGACAGCATTCCCGCAAAAGCGGCAAGGCAAAGCCCGCGCCCCAGCCTCATATCCGACATCCCGATCCACATGTGACACGCCGTCATCAGCGATTCGTACCGTCCGCGAACAGGCCGGCCGCGTCAACAGAGCCTTGCACCGGCGGATGGCGCCCCGACTGTGGATACATGGCTGGTTGTGCTAGCCTTGCAACCGTCGCGGCGCATTTCTGACGGAGATCAATCATGACGATCGATAGTCCAAATCCGCAATTGCGTGAAGCCGTTCTCGAATCGGTCAGCAAACACTGGGGCCTGTTTCTTGCAGAAGGGATCATCCTGATGCTGCTCGGCATCGCTGCAATCGTCGTGCCGCCCCTTGCGACGCTGGCCTTCACCATCTTCCTCGGCTGGCTTTTCCTGATCAGCGGTGTCGCCGGATTGATCACGACATTCTGGATGCGCAAGGATCCCGGCTTCTGGTGGTCGCTGTTGTCGGCGCTGCTCGGCATCGCAGCCGGCATCGTGCTGCTGGTCGCGCCGGCGAGCGGCATCCTGTCGCTGACACTTATCCTGATCGCCTTCTTCATCATCGAAGGCGTCGTGTCGATCATGTATGCCTTCGACCATCGCAACGATCTGCCCGGCGGATGGGTGTGGATGCTGATCAGCGGCATCATCGACCTGGTCCTCGCCGCCATGATCTTCGCCGGTCTCCCCGACACGGCGGCATGGGCGATCGGGCTGCTGGTGGGCATCAATATGCTGTTCGGCGGCGTCGCGCTGATCGCGATGGCATTCCAGGCGAGGCGTCTCACCGCGCACTGACGGGGGGTGCGACAAGGGACTACAGCTCCGGCTTCGCCGCGCCGGGGCTGCGCCTCTCCAGCGTGGCGCATGCCGCGTCTGAAAACGCTATAGCCTCGCGCGGGGAAGCTGCTAGAACCTTGCGCGGCGCGGACGTGGCGGAACTGGTAGACGCAACGGACTTAAAATCCGTAGAGGGGCAACCCTCGTGCCGGTTCGATTCCGGCCGCCCGCACCAGCATCACGCGAACAGGCAACCTTGGCGACCAGCATCGCAGGTAAATGCGATGCTGCTCAGTCGCCACCGCCGTGGATCGGCGGCTGGAACGCCAACCCCGTGTCCCATGGAAAATAGATCCAGGTATCCTGCGACACTTCGGTGATGAAGCTGTCGACCAGCGGCCGTCCCATCGGCTTGGCGTAGACGGTGGCAAAGTGCGCTTTCGGCAGGATGTCGCGTACGATCCGCGCCGTGTTGCCGGTGTCGACAAGATCATCGACGATCAATACCCCCTCGCCGCTGCCGGCGCCGATATTGATGATGTTGTCGGCGACGCCCTTGAGCACCTGCAGCGCACCCTGGTTCTGATAATTATGATAACTGGCGATGCAGACCGTTTCGATGAGGCGCACATTGAGTTCGCGCGCGATGATCGCGGCCGGCACCAGTCCGCCGCGCGTGACGCAGACAATCGCCTTGAACGGGCCGGCCGCAGCCAGCCGCCAGGCAAGCGCCCGCGCGTCGCGGTGAAACTGGTCCCATGACACCGGAAAGATCTTGTCTGGCGACGGCATCGACATCGAAACGGCTCTTTGGGATTTCACCGGGACGCCAGTCCCGGAGGTTATGGTTGGGAATGTCAAGCTGGCGGCGGTCACGCGCGGCGCGTCATTTCTGGCCGTTCCGCGTCTTCACCCGTACCAGCATCGCCTCTACCGCCGCCCTGGCCGTTTCCAGGGTGTGCAGATCGCGGGAACGGATGACGATATTGGTGTTGGGGCCGCGCTCCTCATCGAAGAACGGATAACTGCCGATCGTCGCACCGGGGAACGCCGCCGCCACCTCGCCGAGTTCGGTGCCGACATCGCCTTCCTTGGCATCCGCACGGATCGATTCCGAAAGCATCTTCGTGCCGGTCCGCAATTTCGGCGCCACGACATCGAGCATCGCCTGCATGATCGCGGGCACGCCGGCCATGACGATAACATTGTCGATCCAGAATCCGGGCGCCCCCGACACCGGATTCGCGACCAGCTCCGCGCCTTGCGGAATCCGCGTCATGCGCAGGCGCGCGGCATTCATTTCCGTTCCGGTCGCGGCGAAGCGCTCCTGCAGCATTGCCAAGGCGCGCGGATCGACATCGATCGGCACCCCGAAAGCGACGGCCACGCTGTCGGCGGTGATATCGTCGTGGGTCGGCCCGATGCCGCCGGTGGTGAAGACATAGTCGTAACGCCGCCGCAGCGCGTTCACCGCGGCAACGATTTCCGCCTCGATATCCGGCACCACCCGCACTTCACGCGGATCGATCCCGATCGCGGTCAGATATTCCGCGATATAGCCGATATTCTTGTCCTTGGTGCGCCCCGAGAGAATCTCGTCGCCGATGACCAGGATGGCGGCGGTTACAGGACTTGCGGCTTGTTCGTCTGCGATCTCGGTCATGTGTTTTCAGCGGTGGCCTTGCGTCTGCTGTACTCCGTGACCGGCCAGCAACACAAGCGCGGGACGGGAACAAGCAGGCCGGCAGGTGGTTCTTGGTAGCGAACTCACGTTATCGGGAATATCAGGGGGCCGGAAGCCCGAACGGATAGCGTTCGATCATATGACGGCGGCGACAGCAAATTATCGCCGGCGTGAAGAATTTCACAGGTCTGTTCACAGAACATGTTCACAGCTCTTCCCGCATGCGCGATGCTACCGACTAAAGCCGGGTGCATGCTTTTCCGGCCCGCATTCCGGATACTGCCGGTGATGGCATGACCTATTGCTGCGGAATACTCGTGCACGACGCCTTGGTGATGATCGCCGATACGCGCACCAATGCCGGGCTCGACAATATCTCGACGTTTCGCAAGCTGCACATCTATACCGAGCCGGGGCACTTCGTGATGGCTCTCGCCTCGTCCGGCAATCTTTCGCTGAGCCAATCCGTCCGCAGCACCCTGCTCGAGGGGTTCGATAACCCGGAGACCGGCTTGCGGGAAACGCTCACCAACGCGCCGACGATGTTTCAGGCGGCGCAAAGGATCGGGCGCGCCATCCGGCATGTCTACAGGATGGAGAGCACCGCGCTGAAAGCGTCGAACATCGAGTTCGACGTCTCGTTTCTGTTCGGCGGCCAGATCAGGGGAGAACCGCTGCAGCTTTTCATGATCTACCCCGCCGGCAACTTCATCGCCTGCACGGCCGACACACCCTATCTGCAGATCGGCGAGCACAAATATGGCAAGCCGGTTCTCGATCGAGCCGTCGCCTACGACACCGAGCCCTATGACGCGCTCAAGATCGGCTTGATTTCGATGGATTCGACGATGCGTTCCAATCTCGGTGTCGGCCTGCCGATCGACGTCGTGGTGGCACGCCGCGACGGCTACGAGCCCGAACTGAGCTATCGGATCGAGCCGAACGAACCTTATTTCCAGGACCTGCGCGAGCGCTGGTCGGCGGCGTTGCGCGCCGCCCACATCGCAATTCCCCGCCCGCCCTATCGCAACAATGTCTAGCTAGCGGTCGGGCATTAGCCGGCTATTAACTCTACCGTCCGAATTGGCGTCCAAATGCGGCCTTTCCTGACGAGAAGCGCCGCTTGCATCTCGATTGCAAGCCATTTTCAAACATTTTGCGCCTAACCTGCTCTCCCCAAGGTCGGGCAATCAAGGGACATCGTGCCGACGTGAGCCGCGCGTTCTCCACGGCGCAGCGCCAATACAGCAGCTGGGATCGAGCGCGGTTGAGCGTCGTCGTGCCCATTGGGGTGATTGTTGCTGTCGCGATCCTCTGCATCATTGTCGCGGTGCTGTCCTCGGCACAGCGGGCCGATGAAATCTCGCTTGAAAGCGAACGCCAGATGTTCGCGCGTGCCATCCGCAACCACGGTGCCCGCGTGTTGCGCGAGGTCGAAAGCGTCGCGTCCTCGGACGACGCCATTGCCAATTTGCGGGAGCATTTCAATCCGGCCTGGGCACAAAAGCGGCTGGGCACCTGGCTCGATACCTATTTCGATCACGATGCCGTTTTCCTGATCGATTCCTTCGGCGGCGTCGCCTATGGCCACAGCCGCTGGCGGCGACCGGACGACACATGGTACGCGCTGGCAAAAGCCGACCTGCTGCCGGTCCTGCGCACCCTTCACAACGCCGCGTCGTACAACGAACGCCATCGCGCCGTGCGCGTTGAGAACTTCATGGGCCGGCCGGCCATCATCGCCGCCGTCGTCGTCGGTCAGGGCCCGGTACAGGCAACCGATGAGACCGGCAGCGCCGAAGGCACTCCGGTGGTGATGTCGGTGCGGGTTATTGACCAGGACGTCCTGAGTGAGATCGCCTCGCATCTGCGCATCAAGAACCTCAGGCGGATCAGCGGCGCCGAGGCGCCTGCGGATGACTTCGTGTTCAGCCTCCACGACGGCGACGGCGCGACGCTAGCCCACTTCGCCTGGACGCCAAGCCAGCCTGGAGCGGAAATCGTCAATAACGTTCTGCCGTTCCTGGCGACGGCGCTTGCCGGCTTTACGCTGCTCGGGGCTTTCGTGCTGCGCTACATGCGGCGCACCGCGGCCGCCATCATTGCCGGCGAATCCCGCCTGCACCATCTGGCGATGCACGATCCGCTGTCCGGCCTGCCCAATCGCACCTATTTCGGCGAGCGCCTCGAATCCATCATCACCGACGTGAAATACGGCAGCCCGCCGGCGGTCCTGCTGTATATCGACCTCGATCACTTCAAGGAGGTCAACGATACGCTCGGTCACCATGTCGGCGACGATCTGATCCGCAATGTCACCCTTCGACTCTCGAATGTGTTGCGTAGCAGCGACGCGCGCGCCAACGACCTCGTCGCCCGGCTCGGCGGCGACGAGTTCGCCGTGCTCGCGACCATCGGCTCCGATCCCGACACGATGACTGCGCTCGCCAACCGGATTCTTACCGCGCTCTGCGCCCCCTATTCGATCAGCAACCAGACGATCGTGATCGGTGCGTCGATCGGTATCGCCGTCATCGACAACAAGAATGCCGTTGCTGCCGACGTCATGCGCTATGCCGATATGGCGCTCTATCGCGCCAAGAACGAGGGGCGCAATCGGGCCTGTATTTACGACGCGGTGATGGATGCCGATCTGTCATCACGGAAATTGCTGGAAATCGATCTGCGCGAGGCGATCGTCAGCGATCGGTTCCGCCTCTTGTACCAGCCGCAGGTCAACAGCAGCGGCGAAACGATGGTCGGCGTCGAAGCGCTGTGCCGCTGGACTCATCCGACACGCGGTCCCATCCCACCGAGCGAATTCATCCCTGTCGCCGAACACAGCGGACTGATCGTCGACCTCGGCCAATGGGTGCTGCGCCGGGCCTGCCTCGAGGCACAGGCATGGCCGGGCCTTTCGCTTGCAGTCAACGTATCGCCGCTGCAATTCCGCCGCGCCGATTTCGTGTCGGTGGTACAGCGGATCCTGGCCGAGACCAATTTCGACCCGACACGGCTCGAACTCGAGCTGACCGAGAGCACCCTGCTCGGCAATTTCGATGCCGCCGAAACGGCGATGCGCCGCCTGAAGAACATGGGCGTCCGGCTCGCGCTGGACGATTTCGGGACCGGATATTCCAGTCTGCAATATCTGCGCAAATTCCCGTTCGACAAGCTCAAGATCGACCGCAGCTTCGTCGAGAGCATCGAAAAGGCCCCGGACGCGGCGGCGATCGTGCACGCAATCGTCGGCGTCGGGCGCGGTCTTGGCATGCGGGTAACGGCGGAGGGCGTGGAAACCGCCGACCAGCATCTCTTCCTGCGCGCCGCCGGCGTTCACATCATGCAAGGCTTCCGCTTTGGATGTGCCGTGACCACGGAAGAAATATCCGACCGTCTCGCGCGACCGGCCTCCTACCGCCTCACGCCGTCCGAAACGGCACTGGCAAGCTGACCCATTCGCTCGCCGCCATCACGGGCTACCCTGGCAACAGCCGGCAGCATCGCTTGCATCGCGGCACGATGTGCGTTTCCCTTGCGACATAACGTGTCACAAGATACGGCCGCAAAGGGGGGCTTCATGTCCGGAAAATTCGCAGTCGTCACCGGCGCCGGCACGGGTGTCGGCAAGGCCGTCGCTATCGCGCTCGCCGGAGCGGGCTATGGCGTGGCGCTTGCCGGCCGGCGTCAGGACATGCTGGAAGAGACAGCGACCGCCGTCGGCAAGGCCGGCGCGAAGGCACTCGTGGTGCCGACCGACGTCTCCGACCGTGCCTCCGTGCTGGCGCTGTTCGCCGCCGTCAAAGCGACATTCGGCCGCCTCGATCTGCTGTTCAACAATGCCGGTATCGGGGCGCCCGCGGTGCCGCTTGAGGATCTGCCGTTCGACACCTGGCAGCAGGTGGTTGCTGTCAATCTCACGGGCATGTTCCTGTGCACGCAGGAAGCCATCAAGATCATGAAGGCGCAGTCGCCGCGGGGCGGGCGCATCGTCAATAACGGGTCGATCTCGGCACATGCCCCTCGGCCATGTTCAGTTGCCTATACGGCGACCAAGCATGCGGTGACCGGACTGACGAAATCCACCTCGCTGGATTGCCGCGCTTACGACATCTGCTGCAGCCAGATCGACATCGGCAATGCCGCCACACCGCTGACCGAGCGCATGGCGACCGGCGACGGGGTGCTGCAGCCTGACGGCCGCAAGATGATCGAACCCCGGATGAACGCCGACGATGTCGGCCGCGCCGTGGTCTACATCGCCGGCCTGCCGCTCGACACCAATGTGCTGTTCATGACCGTGATGGCCAACACCATGCCATTCGTCGGCCGCGGCTAGCGGCCCGCCCGCACCAGCTGACGGCCCGCAGGCTCAATGCAGGGTGAAGACGCCGCCGACGGCACGCAATTCCGCCGGCGCGATCAGCCGGGAATGCGCGACACGCACCGAATACAGCGGTCCGTCCAGCTTGGCCTGCCAGAAAGCCAGAAACTTGGTGAGCTGCGGGAAATCCGGAAACAGATCGTAATCCTGCCAGACATAGGTCTGCAGCAGCGACCGATGTTCCGGAATCCGGTAGAGGATTTCTGCCGTGGTAAGGCCATAGCCTTGAGTTTGCTTGGCAAAATCAGACGACACCATTCCGACCTCCGTTCAGAGTCCGTAGCGATTGTCGACGCGCCGACCTCCCCATTGCAAGCGCGATTGGTAAATAAATCATTTAAAATCAATATGTTAGCAGCAATCTCTAAAGCTGCTAACATGCCTGCTATTGCCGCGGTTTCCGGGACGATCGTCAAAACGCCGGCACAAGCCGTTGCCGGACACGCTGGCCGGGAGATGCGGCTTACGAGGCGTGACTGAAGGGCGCATCCCCGGAGGCACTCTCCAGGCACACGCATCGCCAGCCCCCAAAGGGCACTTCCATGGGAAGCCTCCAAGGGGCGCTCCGGGCCACCTTCCAAACGCTGCAGGCCCTTACGATTAACCGGATTTCGGAAATTGTTGGCACTCTCCACAGGTGAGTGCTAAAAAATCCTCCGAATGCCCTTGCGGGCTTCGACCGCGCCTCCCATGTGGCTCTTGTTGGGCCTGCACGGGTTGGCCTGAACGAAAACCTTATATCTGTCAGTCTCTTAGGAGGACACCATGAAGTTCCGCCCGCTTCACGACCGCGTCGTCGTCAAGCGCATCGATGCCGAGGAAAAAACCGCTGGTGGCATCATCATTCCCGACACCGCCAAGGAAAAGCCCTCGCAGGGCGAAGTGATCGCTGTCGGCCCCGGCGGCCGCGACGAGGCCGGCAAGCTCACCCCCATCGACGTGAAGGTCGGTGACCGGGTCCTGTTCGGCAAGTGGTCGGGCACCGAGGTCAAGATCGATGGCGAAGATCTCCTGATCATGAAGGAGTCCGACATCATGGGCGTGCTGGAAGGCAGCGCCGCGAAGAAGAAGGCGGCCTAAGGCCCCCGCATCATCCCATCAGAGGAATTAGATTATGGCAGCGAAAGACGTAAAATTCTCCGTTGACGCGCGCGATCGCATGATGCGCGGCGTCGACACCCTCGCCAATGCGGTGAAGGTCACGCTTGGCCCGAAGGGCCGCAACGTCGTCATCGACAAGAGCTTCGGCGCCCCGCGCATCACCAAGGACGGCGTCACCGTCGCCAAGGAGATCGAGCTCGAGGACAAGTTCGAGAACATGGGCGCGCAGATGGTGCGCGAAGTCGCTTCGAAGTCGTCCGACTTCGCCGGCGACAGCACCACCACCGCCACCGTCCTGGCCCAGGCGATCGTCCGTGAGGGCATCAAGTCGGTTGCCGCCGGCATGAACCCGATGGACCTGAAGCGCGGCATCGACACCGCCGTCGAAGCGATCGTCGAGCACCTCAAGGCCAACTCGAAGAAGGTCACGTCGAACGAGGAAGTTGCCCAGGTCGGCACCATCTCGGCCAACGGCGACCGCGAGATCGGCGACTACCTCGCCAAGGCGATGCAGAAGGTCGGCAACGAAGGCGTCATCACCGTTGAAGAAGCCAAGTCGCTCGAAACCGAACTCGACGTCGTCGAGGGCATGCAGTTCGACCGCGGCTACATCTCGCCGTACTTCGTCACCAACGCCGACAAGATGCGGACCGAGTTCGACGACGCCTACATCCTCATCTACGAAAAGAAGCTGTCGGGTCTGCAGGAGCTCCTGCCGCTGCTCGAAGCCGTGGTGCAGACGAGCAAGCCGCTCGTCATCATCGCCGAGGACGTGGAAGGCGAAGCGCTGGCGACCCTCGTCGTCAACAAGCTGCGCGGCGGCCTGAAGGTCGCGGCCGTCAAGGCGCCGGGCTTCGGCGATCGCCGCAAGGCCATGCTGCAGGACATCGCGATCCTGACCGGCGGCCAGGCGATCTCGGAAGACCTCGGCATCAAGCTCGAGAACGTCACCATCAACATGCTTGGCCGCGCCAAGAAGCTGATGATCGACAAGGAGAACACCACGATCGTCAACGGCGCCGGCAAGAAGGCCGACATCGAGGCGCGCGTGGCGCAGATCAAGGCGCAGATCGAGGAGACCACCTCGGACTACGACCGTGAGAAGCTGCAGGAGCGTCTGGCGAAGCTCGCGGGCGGCGTCGCGGTGATCCGCGTCGGCGGCGCGACCGAGATCGAGGTGAAGGAGCGCAAGGATCGCGTCGACGACGCGATGCACGCAACCCGCGCCGCGGTCGAGGAAGGCATCGTTCCGGGCGGCGGCGTTGCGCTGCTGCGCGCGTCCGAGGCCCTCAAGAAGCTCCGCACGCAGAACGACGATCAGAAGACCGGTGTCGAGATCGTGCGTCGCGCGATCCAGGCTCCGTGCCGTCAGATCGCCACCAACGCTGGCGAGGACGGTTCGGTGATCGTCGGCAAGATCCTCGAGAAGGATCAGCACTCCTACGGCTTCGACGCTCAGAGCGGCGAATATGTCGACATGCTCAAGAAGGGCATCCTCGACCCGACCAAGGTGGTGCGTTCGGCGATCCAGAATGCGGCTTCGGTCGCGGCGCTGCTGATCACCACGGAAGCGATGGTCGCGGAGCTGCCGAAGAAGAACGCGCCTGCCGCGCCGGCGATGCCGGGCGGCGGCATGGGCGGCATGGACTTCTGATCCATCTGCACTGGAAGACATGGAAGGGGCCGCGAAAGCGGCCCCTTTCTTTTTGTCCGGGCGATCAAGTTGCCCCGGCGATCAAGCAATCCTCAAGCCGCGCGGCGGAGCAGCCCCCACAGATCGACGGCCGTCTTGAGCGCAATCAGCAAGATGAAAAACGCAACCTTGCCGCCAAAGCCCACGACCAGGACCGCTCCGAAAATGATGGTGACATGCATCACCACGATACGCAGATAAGGAGCGACCATGATCGGCCCGAACTCCGCGTCCGGTGTTATCACCTTCATCCCTTGCCAGCGCCGGCGCAGATATGGAGTTACGACATAGACGACGAACGCTACGCCATGACTCAAAAACAGGGCGATGACGGCGAGCCACAAGCCCTGCCGCGCGACTTCATCATGCAGGAACGAGGGTATTTCCGAAAACCGGGTTCCGGGCCTGGGGCCAAAAAGCTGAATAAGAAACACCATGTGGCCGGCCATGAAGCCCCCGAAGTGCACGATGAAAAACGGCACCAGCAATAATGCCATCCAGCCGGCGATGAGGGCGATATTCAGGATAGCGAACAAGCCGATGACGCCTGTCTCCATCCAGTAGACGACGATCAGGCCGAACAGGTCCCAGCCAAGAAACAGAACCCCGTAAAGCGGGAACAGATTGGCGACGAGCAGGGCAACGACGGAGGGCATCCGTAGGAGTGCCCGAAACCGGGCGGCGCTCCGCTGCCTGTTCGCCGTCATGATGTCGTCGCCGCGCCCATCCTCACCACGGCGGTGAATGGCCGATTCGACGAGGCACGCCAATGCCACGGCCGGGGGGTTGACGTCCCCTCCAGCACGCAGCGACCCGAGAACGGCAGGGCAAAAACAAACGACCACGGACAAGAAGGCGCGCTTACATCCGGCGTCACCTTATCATCATCGTGGTCGCGTCGGCGAAAGAGCGGTACGCTGCAATCGCCACTTGGTGATTGTATAGAACCGCTATGTGTCAGGATCATGACAGGTAAAACAGGACGGATCTATTGCGGGATCGGCGGCTGGACCTTCGAGCCATGGCGCGGCGTATTTTATCCGAAGGGACTGCCCCATGCGCAGGAGTTGCGCTACGCCGGCGAACGCCTGACTTCCATCGAGGTCAACGGCACATTCTATAGCACGCAAAAGCCGGCCACCTTCGCCAAGTGGCGAAGCGAAGTGCCTGACGGCTTCGTCTTCTCGCTCAAGGGACCGCGCTATGCGGTCAACCGGCGGGTATTGAGCGAAGCCGGCGATTCCATCTCGCGGTTCATCAATTCGGGCATCGCCGAACTTGGCACCAAGCTCGGCCCCCTGCTCTGGCAATTCGCGCCGACCAAGGCATTCGACGAAGCCGACTTCGGCGGTTTCCTTGAACTGCTGCCGGCGACGATCGACGGTGTGCCGCTGCGTCACGTCGTCGAAGTGCGGCACGAGAGTTTCTGCACGCCGGCTTTTCTGGCGCTGCTGCGGCGCTTCAGGATACCGGTGGTATTCTCCGAACACGCGACCTATCCGGCGATTGCCGATCTGACCGGCGATTTTGTCTATGCGCGCCTGCAGAAAGGCAAGGATGCAGTCGCGACTGGCTATCCGCCGAAGGCGCTCGACGCCTGGGCGGAGCGCGCACAACTCTGGGCGAAGGGCGGCGAGCCGAAGGACCTGTCGCGCGTCGCGCCTGAGACGAAAGCTGCCGGCAAGCCGCG
>DATMEV010000082.1:0-14394 GCA_035556795.1 Pseudolabrys sp.
GCGCGCAACAGCTTTACCTGAGCGTTGAGCGGCAATTCGCTGACTTCATCGAGAAATAGCGTGCCGCCGGAGGCTTCGACGAATTTGCCGGTGTGGCGCTCGGTGGCGCCGGTGAACGCGCCTTTCTCGTGGCCGAACAACGTCGATTCCACCAGTGTCTCGGGGATCGCGCCGCAGTTCACCGCAACGAACGGTCTGGCGCGCCGCTCGCCCGAACCGTGGATGGCACGCGCGATCAGTTCCTTGCCGGTGCCGGATTCGCCTTCGATCAGCGCGGGGATCGTCGACGCCGCGGCCTTCTCGGCGGCGCGCAGCACTGCGCGCATCGTCGGCGCGCGTGATACGACGTCGGCAAACGTCAGCGTGCCGTCACGGCTGCGCTTGGCGCGCGCCAGCTCGCCTTTCAGCGCATGCGCCTGCAACGTGTTGCGCAGGCTTACTTGCAGCCGCTCCGCGCTCGCCGGCTTGACGATGAAATCCTGCGCGCCGGCGCGCATCGCCGAGACGACATTGTCGATGCCGCCATGCGCGGTCTGCACGATCACCGGCACGGCGATGCCGGCGCTGCGCATGCGCGCCATGACGCCGAGGCCGTCGAGATCCGGCATCATCAGATCGAGCACCATGCAGTCGATGCCGCCGGCGGCTGTTCCCGTCAGCAACGCCAGCGCCGCGTCGCCGCCGTCGGCGGTCAGCGTGACATAGCCGAAGCGCTGCACCATGGCTTCCAGCAGCCGACGCTGCACGGGATCGTCGTCGACAACGAGAATACGCTGCGGCATGGGGTCCTCGGAGAGGGGCGTTCGACGCCGGTTGTACCGATTTGGATCACTGTCGCCCGATCGCCTTAACGATCTGTTAAGTTAACCTTCGAGGGTGACAGTGCTGATGACGGAGCAGCCGATGCATGCGGACCATCTTGATCGCTGGACACACGAACACATCTTTCTGAGCCCGGTGCACCACCGCAACGAATGGCGGATCTGGATCGTCGTCGCGATTACCGCGGCGATGATGGTCGGCGAAATCGCCGGCGGCGTGATCTATGGCTCGCTTGCCCTCGTCGCCGACGGATGGCACATGGCGACGCATACCGTCGCGCTGGGCATCTCGGCGCTGGCCTATTTGTATGCGCGGCGACACCGCGCCGACCGGCGATTTTCCTTCGGTACCGGTAAATTCGGAGAATTGGCGGCATTCGCCAGCGCGATTGTGCTGGCTATGGTTGCGATCATGGTTGCGTATGAAAGCATTCTGCGGATCGCTCAGCCGGTGCCGATCGCCTATGGCGAAGCGGCCGCGATCGCAGCGGTCGGATTGCTGGTCAATCTGGCGAGCGCGTGGCTGCTGCGCGACGATCATGCGCACGCTCACACCCATCGTCATGCGCATGATGACGTTGGCCGGCATCGTGATGACGATCATGGCGAAGGTGCACATGTCCGCTCGCATCGTCCACACGACGATCATAACTTGCAGGCTGCTTACATTCACGTGCTGGCGGATGCGTTGACGTCGGTGCTGGCGATCCTCGCGCTCTTGGCCGCATGGGTCTTCGGCTGGAATTGGGCCGACCCGGCGGTCGGCCTGGTCGGCGCGACGGTGATCGCCGGTTGGGCCTATGGCCTGCTGCGCGATGCCGGCGCAGTCCTGCTCGATGTCGTTCCCGATTCTGCACTGGAAAAGGATATCCGCCATCTGCTCGAAATCGATGGTGACAGGCTCTCCGATCTGCATTTATGGCAGGTCGGACCGGGGCACTTCGCCGCCGTGATCGCCATTGTCACGGATCGGCCTCGCCCGCCGGACATTTACAAACATCGTCTCGCTAGCCTCGGTCGGCTCAGTCACGTCACCGTCGAGGTTTCCTTCTGTCCGGATCACCCTTACGATCAGGTCGCATAGGCGACTGTTGCAGGTTGCGGCAGAGCGCTTATGTCCGGCGCGGATGTTCCGATCTGTACGTCGCTGTCCGCTGCCTGTCTCGATGCTGCGTCCTGTCAGGTTTATCGAAGTTCATTCTCCTCCTGCGATCATGGAATAAGACAGATGGCCCGTTCGTCCGCCCGCCGCGTTGCCAAATCGGCCAGCAAGCCGGTTCCTAAGGCTGTTCGCAAACCCGCTCGGAAGCCTGCGAAGCGCGGCCCGAAGCTCGGCGCGCTGCCGGAGTGGAATCTCGACGATCTCTATAGCGGCATCGACAGTCACGAACTCAAACGTGATCTCGCCCGCGCCGAGGCGGAGAGTGCCGATTTCGAGAAGGCCTATAAGGGGCGGCTGGCCGATCTGGCGGCCGTTGCGCAGGCGCCTGGACTCGTCGAGGCGGTGAAGCGCTACGAGGCGCTCGGCGACCTGATGGGCCGCATCGGCTCCTATGCCGGCCTGCTGTATGCATCGGACAATGCCAATCCGGTCTATGCGAAATTCTACGGCGACATGAACGAGCGGATCACCGCCGCTTATTCGCATCTGCTGTTTTTCGATCTCGAACTCAACCGAATCGACGATGCCGTGCTCGCTGCCGCGACCGAAGGGCCGCTCGGTCACTACAAGCCATGGCTCGATGACGTGCGTAAGGAAAAGCCGTATCAGCTCGAAGATCGCGTCGAGCTCTTGTTCCACGAGAAGTCGGTAACCGGCTATGCTGCCTGGAACCGGCTCTATGACGAGACCGTGGCGTCGCTGCGCTTCAAGGTCGGCGGAAAAGAACTGACGATCGAGCCGACTCTCAGCCTGTTGCAGGATAAGAACGGTGCCCGGCGCAAGCAGGCTGCCGAGGCATTGGTCAAGACTTTCAAGGCCAATCTGCGGCCGTTCACGCAGATCACTAATACGCTCGCCAAGGACAAGGAAATCTCCGATCGGTGGCGGGGTTTCCAGGACGTTGCCGATGCGCGTCATCTGTCGAACCGCGTCGAGCGCGAGGTGGTCGATGCGCTGGTTGCCGCGGTGCGCGATGCCTATCCGCGCCTGTCGCACCGTTATTATGCGCTGAAGGCGAAATGGTTCGGCAAGAAGCGCCTGCCGTATTGGGATCGCAACGCGCCTCTGCCGCAGGTCAGTGACAGTCCGATCGGCTGGGGCGAGGCGCGAGATACGGTGCTGTCGGCCTATGCGGCATTCTCGCCGCGGATGGCGGACATTGCCGGCGATTTCTTTGACAAGCGCTGGATCGACGCGCCGGTGCGACCCGGCAAACAGCCGGGCGCTTTTGCGCATCCGACAGTGCCGTCGGCGCATCCCTATGTGCTGCTCAACTATCAAGGCAAGACGCGCGACGTGATGACGCTGGCGCACGAACTCGGCCACGGGGTGCATCAGGTGCTGGCCGCGCCGAACGGCCCGCTGATGGCGCCAACGCCACTAACTCTGGCGGAGACGGCGAGCGTGTTCGGCGAAATGCTGACTTTCAAGCGCATCCTCGCCGGGACCGCGGACAAGAAACGCCGCAAGGCAATGCTCGCCGCCAAGGTCGAGGACATGATCAATACGGTGGTGCGGCAGATCGCGTTCTATACGTTCGAGCGCAAGGTTCATACCGAGCGCCGCAACGGCGAACTGACCGCCGAACAGATCTGTGCCTTCTGGATGGAGGTGCAGCACGAGAGCCTCGGTCCGGCGATCGAACTCAAGCCCGGCTACGAGACGTTCTGGACCTATATTCCGCACTTCATCCATTCGCCGTTCTACGTCTATGCCTATGCCTTCGGCGACTGCCTGGTGAACTCGCTCTACGCAGTCTACGAGCGTGCCAATGAGGGATTCGCCGAGCGCTATCTCGACATGCTGGCGGCCGGCGGCACCAAGCATCACTCGGAGCTGCTGAAGCCGTTCGGGCTCGATGCACGCGAGCCATCGTTCTGGCAGGGCGGCCTGAGCGTCATCGAGCGGATGATCGGAGAGCTGGAAACGATCGACCAAAAATAGCGGTTTGGAAACGCGGATGCGGACAGTCTGGCTTGAAGCGGCGTTGAACGGACCTTGGGGTCGCGATCGCCAGCCGGACATTCCCGTCACCGTGCGCCAGATCGTCGCCGACGGCATCGCCTGTGCACAAGCCGGTGCGGCGATCATCCATCTGCATGCCTATGACGAAACGACGGGACGGCAGAATGACGATTGGCAGATCTATGCGCGGATCATTGAGGGCATTCGGGCGTGTTGCGACGCCATCGTCTATCCGACCATCCCGCTTGCCGGTTCGAGCTTTGCCGGAGCGGCTACACCGACCGCCGCGCAGCGTTATGCGCATATCGCCGAACTGGCGCGACGGGGGCTGATCGAATGGGCGGTGGTCGATCCCGGTTCGGTGAACATCACTGGTTTTGACGCGGCTGCAAAGCGCCAGCCGGGTTTCGTCTATCAAAATCCCGACGACCATACGCTTGAGGGACTGCGCGTCTGCGCGGCGCATCGCGTTCGGCCAAGTTATGCGATCTATGAGCCGGGCTTCACCCGGCTCGGCGCAGCACTGGCGGCAGTGCATCCCCGTCTGCCGACGCCGGTCTATCGCTTCATGTTGTCCGATCGGTTCACCTTCGGTTTCCCGCCTCGCGAGACCTATCTCGAAGCGCATCTGGCGCTGCTGTGCGAGGCAGCGCCCGGCGCGCCGTGGATGATCGCCGGACTTGGCGTCGATCTGCGTGGATTGGTTCCGGCGGCTGTGGCGCGGGGAGGGCATGTGCGGGTCGGTCTGGAAGACTGTCCGCTCGGTCTGCGTGCCAGCAATCCGGCGCTGGTTACGGAGGCCGCACGGCTGATCGCCGCTGCCGGCGGCAGCCTCGCCTGCGCTGCCGATGTTCGCGCCACCTGCGACGCCGTCGATCTGGCGGATCGCACTGGCAGGTCATAAGTCTGCTGCATGCCGTCTCCGCCGCGCGACCCCGAGAAAAATCGCCTCACCGCCCGCGCCAAGCGCTATGCGCGCGTGGGCGTCAATGTCGGCGGCGTCGCTGCGCGTGTCGCCACCAACCGGGCGCTCGGCCGCAAGCTCGACCATGGACGCGACGCACTCGATCTGGCGGCGGCGCTCGGCGGCCTGAAGGGACCGATCATGAAGGTGGCGCAACTGCTCGCCACCATTCCCGATGCGGTGCCGGCCGCCTATGCCGACGAGCTGATGAAGCTGCAGAGCCAGGCGCCGCCGATGGGCTGGTCCTTCGTCAAACGTCGGATGATGGCCGAGCTTGGCCCCGACTGGCAGAGCCGGTTCGAGAGCTTCGAGCATCAGCCTGCGGCAGCGGCCTCGCTCGGCCAGGTCCATCGCGCTGTTGCCCATTCCGGCGAGGCGCTGGCCTGCAAGCTGCAATACCCGGACATGCAGTCCGCGGTGGAAGCCGACTTGACGCAATTGTCGTTTTTGCTCGGCCTGCGCCGGCGCTTCGACGGCGCGCTCGATACCAGTCAGATCGGCGAGGAGATCGGCGAACGGCTGCGCGAGGAGCTCGATTATCGCCGTGAGGCGAAGCATGTCGTACTGTACCGCCATATCCTGAAGGATGAGCCACGCGTGCGCGTGCCGCGCTCCTGGCCGGATTTGTCAACGGGGCGGCTCCTGACTCTCGACTGGCTGGAAGGTCGCAAGCTGTTGTCGCACAAGAGCGACGCACTGGCCATACGCAACCGGCTGGCCGAAGCGATGTTCATGGCGTGGTGGCTGCCGTTCAGTCAGTTCGGCGTGATCCACGGCGACCCGCACCTTGGCAATTACTCTGTCTTCGATGTGGACGGCGCGCCGGCCGGCATCAATCTGCTCGACTATGGCTGCATCCGTATCTTCCCGACGAAATTCGTCGGTGGTGTTGTCGATCTTTATCACGGTCTGCAGCGCGATGATCATGATCTCGTCGTGCATGCCTATGAGACCTGGGGCTTCCGCGGCCTGTCGCGCGACCTGATCGACGTCCTCAATATCTGGGCGCGCTTCATCTACGGGCCGCTGCTTGACGACCGCGTGCGTACCATTGCCGACGGCGTCAAACCGTCGGAATACGGGCGACGCGAAGCGTTTCGCGTGCATCAAGCGCTCAAGCAGCAAGGCCCGGTGACGGTGCCGCGCGAATTTGTCTTCATGGATCGCGCTGCCATCGGGCTCGGCGCGGTATTTCTGCACCTGGCGGCGGAGTTGAACTTCCACAATCTGTTCAACGCGATGATCGAGAACTTCGATCTTGCGCGCGTCGCCGCGCGCCAGCAGGAGGCGCTGGTGCTGGCCGGTCTTGTGCAGGTGGGTCAGGTGCGGGAAGGGCCTATGGCGGTGCCTGCCGCGCCGGCGTCGCGCGCCCGCGCACGACGATAATGGCGATGCCGAGCATCACCAGGGCGATGCCGCTATAGCGCAGCGGCGGGAAGGTCTCGCCGAACACGATCACCGACGCGAGGATGCCGGTGCAGGGCACCAGCAGCGCAAACGGCGCGACGACTGCCGCCGGATAGCGCGCCATTAGATAGCCCCACGCCGCATAGGCGATCCCGGTGGATAATGTTCCGAGGTAGACGACTGAGAGCAGGGCGCGCCACGACGCATTGGCGATCGCGTCCACCAGCGACGGATCGCCGAGCAGATATGACAGCAGCAAGGCTGGTAGCGGCGCCACCAGCGCCATCCAGGCGGTCAGTGCCATGACCGGCGCCAGCGGCATTCGTTTGATGACGATATTGCCGCACGACCAGCTCAGCGCTGCGGCGAGCGTCAGCAGCAGGGCCGGCAACGGCAGGTCGGCACCGGCGGACAGACCGATCAGCGCCAGCCCGGCAAAGCAGACCGCCATGCCGCCCAGTTGTCGGCGGGTCGGCACCTCGCGCAGGAGTAGCGCCGCCAGCAGCACCGTGAACGGTGCGCTTGTTTGCTGCGCCACCGAGGCGACGCCGGGCGGCATGCCTTCGTGGAACGACCAGAAGAACAGCAGGAACTGCAACAAAAACCAGAATCCGCCGGCAGCCACCAGCAAGTGCCAGGGCACCCGCGGGCGCGGCAGGATCAGAGCCGGGAGGGCTGCGACGGCGAAGCGCAGCACCGTCAGTTGTGCCGGCGTGAACTCGTCGACGCCATAACGCGTGGCGATGAAGGACAGGCCCCACAGCACCGAGGTGATGATAGCCAGCAAAATATCGCGAGATTTCATGGGAAAACCCTGGCGGGTGTCCTTGCGGCGCTGCGAAAGGACGGCGCCTGCCGCGACAAATGGCGTGTTTTTGACATGCGGTGCAAATCCGCCCTCCCGGCGGTCCGGCGTTGCCCTGACGAAACAATTGCGCTACGGCTGACCCGCTTTTGACTTGGCGCGGCAAGCGCCGCCTGACGCCTGAAGATTTCGGAGCTCGAAGATGGCCGAACACGGCACCGTTCAATACGCAACCGCCACCGGCAATGACGTGCCGGCGCACGAAGCCACCTATCAGAGCTTCACGCATATCGCCACGGTCGGCACCCTGCACACCATCTGCGTGCTGCTTGGTCTGGCGGTCGGCGGGGTGATGGGACACTGGCTCTTGGCGCTGGCCGTGTTCCTGATCGCTGTTGTTGGGGCGATTCCAGCCATCGCCACCGGCTCGAACAAGCCGAGCGTTATTTCCTTCGCGCTCTGCTTCCTGATTTTCGTCTTTGCCTCCACCATGGCGGCACCACATTAACGCCTGACTACGCTGGGCAGGGGGACATTCGATGCGTATAGCCGTCGTGCGTGAAGCCGACGCGGGAGAGCCGCGCGTCTCGGCGACGCCGGAAACCGTGAAACGTTTCAAAACTCTGGGTGCGGAGGTCGCGGTTACGCGCGGCGCCGGTACTGGTTCTGGCATTACTGATGCCGAGTTCGAAGCCGCGGGCGCGACGCTCGTCGATGATGCGGCGAAGGACGCGGATGTGGTGCTGAAGGTGCGCCGTCCGACCGATGTGGAGATCAAGACCTACAAGAAGGGCGCGATCGTCGTTGGCATCATGGACCCTTACGGGAATGATGCGGCGCTCAAGGCGCTGGCGGATGCCGGCCTCGTCGCTTTCGCGATGGAACTGATGCCGCGCATCACCCGCGCGCAGTCGATGGACGTGCTGTCGAGCCAGGCCAACCTTGCCGGTTACCGCGCGGTCATCGACGGCGCTTCCGAATACGGCCGCGCGCTGCCGATGATGATGACCGCGGCCGGCACCGTTCCGGCGGCAAAAATCTTCGTCATGGGTGTCGGCGTTGCCGGTCTTCAGGCGATCGCCACCGCGCGGCGTCTTGGCGCCGTGGTCACGGCCACCGACGTGCGCCCGGCGGTGAAGGAGCAGGTGCAATCGCTTGGTGCCAAGTTCGTCGCCGTCGAGGACGAGGAGTTCAAGCAGGCGGAAACCGCCGGCGGCTACGCCAAGGAAATGTCGAAGGACTACCAGGCGAAGCAGGCAGCGCTGGTTGCCGAGCACATCAAGAAGCAGGACATCGTCATCACCACGGCGCTCATCCCCGGTCGCCCGGCACCCAAGCTGGTCAGCAAGGAGATGGTGGCCTCGATGCGCCCCGGCTCGGTGCTGGTCGACCTCGCGGTCGAGCGCGGCGGCAATGTCGACGGCGCGCGCCTCGGTGAAGTTGTTGTCGTCAACGACGTCAAGATTGTCGGCCATGCCAACGTGCCGGGACGGCTCGCTGCATCGGCCTCCGCGCTTTACGCCAAGAACCTCTACACCTTCCTGGAATCGCTGATCGACAAGAACGAAAAGAAACTGGCGATCAACTGGGATGACGAACTCGTCAAGGGCACCGCGCTGACCCGCGATGGCGCCATCATCCACCCGAATTTCCAGCCGAAGCCGGCTGCCTAAGGAGCGTCCGATGGATCAGCTCGCCACTGCTGTCGATCCCTTTGTCTTTCGCTTCTCGATTTTCGTGATGGCGATTTTCGTGGGCTATTACGTCGTCTGGTCTGTGACGCCGGCCCTGCATACGCCGCTGATGTCGGTGACCAACGCGATTTCCTCGGTGATCGTCGTCGGTGCGCTGCTCGCCGTCGGCGTTCCGCTTGCTGTTGACGATCAGGGCCCGTTTCTGGCGCGCGCGCTTGGCTTCGTCGCGTTGATCTTTGCCTCCGTCAATATTTTCGGCGGCTTCCTCGTCACCCAGCGCATGCTGGCGATGTATCAGAAGAAAAAGAAGTAATCGGCCATGAGCGCGGATATCGTCGCACTTCTCTATCTCGTCGCAGGCGTCCTGTTCATTCTGGCGCTGCGTGGACTGTCGAGCCCGGAAACCAGCCGCCGCGGCAATTTCCTCGGCATGGCCGGTATGGCCATCGCTGTGCTGACGACGCTCGGCTCGCATCCGCCCGCGGATGCGGTGGGCTGGGGCCTTGTCGTCGGCGGCATCGCCATCGGCGGCGTCGTCGGTGCGCTGATCGCGCGCAAGGTGCCGATGACGGCCATGCCCGAACTGGTCGCCGCCTTCCACTCGCTGGTCGGCATGGCGGCGGTGCTGGTAGCGGCTGGCGCCTTCTATGCGCCGGAAGCTTTCGGCATCGGCATGCCAGGCCATATCCATCACGCCAGCCTGATCGAGATGGCGCTCGGCGTCGCCATCGGCGCATTGACCTTCACCGGTTCGGTGATTGCGTTCCTGAAGCTGTCGGCACGCATGAGCGGCGCGCCGATCATGCTGCCCGGCCGCCACGTCATCAATATCGTGCTCGGTCTGGCGTTGCTGTTCTTCATCTATGGCTTCACCGTCTCGCAGACGCAGATCGATTTCTGGGTGATCACCGGTCTCGCGCTGCTGCTCGGCGTGCTGATCATCATCCCGATCGGCGGCGCCGACATGCCGGTGGTGATCTCGATGCTCAACTCCTATTCGGGTTGGGCGGCGGCAGGCATCGGCTTCACGCTCGGCAATTCGGCGCTGATTATCACCGGCGCTCTGGTCGGCTCCTCCGGTGCGATCCTGTCCTACATCATGTGTCACGCGATGAACCGCTCGTTCATTTCCGTAATCCTTGGTGGTTTCGGCGGCGAGACCGCGGCGGCCAGTGGCGGCCAGGCGGAACAGCGTCCGGTCAAGCTCGGCTCGGCGGACGACGCCGCCTACATCATGAAGAATGCGCAGAAGGTCATCATCGTGCCGGGCTACGGCATGGCGGTGGCGCAGGCACAGCACGCTCTGCGGGAAATGGCGGATACGCTGAAGAAGGAAGGCGTCGAAGTGAAATACGCCATCCATCCGGTCGCCGGCCGCATGCCCGGCCACATGAACGTGCTGCTGGCGGAAGCCAACGTGCCCTACGACGAGGTGTTCGAACTCGAAGACATCAACTCCGAGTTTGCGCAGGCCGACATCGCCTTCGTTATCGGCGCCAACGACGTCACCAACCCCGCGGCGGAAGAAGATCCGTCCTCGCCGATCTACGGCATGCCGGTGCTGCAGGTCTGGAAGGCCGGTACGGTGATGTTCATCAAGCGCTCGCTCGCCTCGGGTTACGCCGGCATCGACAACCCGTTGTTCTATCGCGACAACACGATGATGCTGCTCGGCGACGCCAAGAAGATGACGGAGAGCATCGTCAAGGCGATGTGACGGCGCAAGGGCAGGGCGCGCCGTATTCGGTCACGCCGCTGTTCTGCAATATTCTGCTGAGGCAAGCCGGGGCGATCGATGCGATCGTCCCGGCTTTTTTTGTGCTTATGGACAGCCGGTGATTTTGCGAGGACATTCGATGCCGCTCGCCCCGTGCGCCACGAGTCGTCTTCCGGCTTGGATTCACCGATCCGATCGTACGGGGGAGAGTGGGCGTGGCCGATAGCAAGAACCGCTCGGATGCGTGCAAGGACAGATGCTGAGCGACCGGGAATGCTGAACGGCCGGCGTTTCTCCAGCCGTGTGAGTACGCTTTGCCGTCGGCTTTGGCGATTGGGCCTCGCCGTCGGTGTCATCGCTGTAACGGCGCTTGGTGCCGAGAATCCGTCGGCTGCCGCCACAGCTTCGTGCCGCGCTTCGGAACAGCCGATGTTGCGCGCCGAGCTCTATTTTGGTCGCCGCGTCGGCAGTCACGCGATCGTCACCGAGAGGCAATGGGTCGACTTCCTGAACCGCGAAATCGTGCCGCGCTTTCCGGACGGCTTGACGGTACTGGACGGAGAAGGCCGATGGCGCCCGCGTGCTGCCAGTCGCTCGTTGCGTGAACGCACCAAGGTGGTGGTGATCGTCGTCCACGATGCACCCGACGTCTATGCGCGCGTCGATGCGCTGATCGCAGCCTATGTCGCGCGCTTTCGGCAATCCTCGGTCGGGCGCGTTTTCAGTCCCGTCTGTGCATCGTTCTGAGCGGCGAGGTTCGATCGCAACAGCGTCATTCGGCCGGACCGTCCGGCAATTGCTCTTTCATTCCCGGTTTGCCGGCGAAAGCGTCATCAACAGTGCGGATCATGCCGGTGTCGACGGCCGTATAGCCGGGCAGGTCGGCCAGCACCTGCTGGAACTCGGCGCCGCGCATTACGTCGAGGATGCGTTTCATCGGCGCGGTTTCCAGAAGCGAGCGTCGGCAGACGAAATAATAGTCCTCGGTCAGCACGCGGATGAAATCGAGGCCGAACTGGCGTGCTGCGGCTTCCACACCGAAAGTCACGTCGGCCATGCCGCTGGCCACATAGGCGGCGACCGCAGCGTGAGTGAACTCAATCTGTTCGTAGCCGGAGATGGCTGACGGCCGCATGCCGTGCTGCTGCAGGATGCGGTCGAACAACTCGCGTGTGCCGGAATCGGGATCGCGGTTGACGAAGCGAACCTCCGGCTTGGTCAGGTCTTCGATGCCGGAGATGCGATGCGGGTTGCCGCGCTTGACCATCAGGCCCATCTGCCGGGCGACGAAGCCGATCACGCAATGGTCGCGTGAATTGATCCAGACCTTGCCGGCCTGGGCGCTGGCGGCGCGCAGCGGACCGCGCGGCAGATGCAGACCGGCAAGGTCGCAGCCGTCATGCGCCAGCGACACCAGCGAGTTCTGGTTGCCGACATAGCGCAGGTCGACATTCATGCCCGGCGTGCGGCTGAGGATGTCCCGCAGTTTCGGCACAGCAAAGCCGTGGCTGGCGTGAACGCGGATGATCGTCGGATTGTCGATCAGGAACGGATTGAGTTCGCTGGTCAGTTCCTGGGACAGGTTCTCGAGTTGCGGGCCGAGCCGCGCCGCCATGCGCTGGCCGGCCCAGACGAGCCTCTCGCCGAACGGTGTGAGCGTCGTGCCTTTGCCCTTGTGCCGCTGCACCAGCGGCACGCCGAAAAAGTCCGACCACTGGTTCACCAGGTTCCAGCCATGGCGATAGGACAGGCCGCTGCGTCGCGACGCCTCCGTCAGCTTACCGGTGTCGCGGATGTCGCGCAGGAAATCGAGCATGACCGCGGTCGACTGCGGCAGGCCATTCTTGCGGAAACGGAAGACCGTCTCGATATCGATCTGGAGAGACATTTCCACCTATGTCTTTTATTTCATACGTTGGCCGGATTGGTGCGTCTGCCGGATCATATTTACTACTGAAATAATTAGGATTTTATAGTGGCCACGCCAATATCCAAAATATGCATTCAATTGCATAATTGAGGGAGCCCTATATGAACGCACCCCTTGACCACCGTAGCCTGCTGATCGACGGCCGCCACGTCGCGCCGTTGTCGGGGCGCAGCTTCGACGTTCTCGACCCGGCGACCGAAGAGGTGATCGCTTCGGTGGCGTCAGGCGACGCCAAGGATGTCGACCGTGCCGTTGCCGTGGCGCGCAAGGCGCTCGAAGGACCTTGGGGACGCATGCGTGCCGCCGAGCGTGGGCGCATCCTTAACCGGCTGGCCGACCTGATGGAGCATTACGGCGATGAGATCGCGGCGCTGGAGAGCCGGGATGCCGGCAAGCCGCTTGCCGCGGTGATGCGGCAGGATCTGCCGGCGGCGCTCGATACGTTGCGCTACTACGCGGGCTTCGCCGACAAGATCAACGGCCAGGTCATCCCGGCGCGTCCCGATGCGCTGACCTATACGGTGCGGGAGCCAGTGGGCGTCGTCGGCGTCATCGTGCCGTGGAATTTCCCCCTGATGATCGGCATGTGGAAGATCGCTCCGGCGCTCGCCTGCGGCTGCACCATCGTGCTCAAGCCGGCGGAGATCACGCCGCTGTCGGCGCTGCGCATCGGCGAACTGGCGCTCGAGGCAGGATTGCCGCCGGGCGTGCTCAATATCGTGACCGGCTCCGGCAAGTTGGCGGGGCAGGCCATGGTCGATCATCCCGATGTCGACAAGGTGACATTCACCGGTTCGCCGAGCGTCGGCCGTCAGATTCTGGCCGGCGCCGCCGGTAATCTCAAGCGCGTGACGCTGGAGCTCGGCGGCAAGTCGGCAAACGTGATCTTTGCCGACGCCGACCTCGATGCGGCGGCGAAGGCTGCGGCTTCCGGTATCTTCTTCAATACGGGGCAGGTGTGTTCGGCCGGTTCGCGTGTGCTGGCGCAGGCCGAGATCTATGACGAGATGGTGGAGCGGCTGACCGCACGCGCCAAGGCGATCCGCATCGGTGCACCGAGCGACCGGGCGACGATGATGGGGCCGATCATCTCGAAGGCACAGATGGACAGCGTCCTCGGTTATGTCGATATCGGCGTCAAGGAAGGCGCGCAGTTGGTGACGGGCGGCGAGCGCGTCGGCGACCGCGGCTATTTCGTCAGCCCGGCGGTGTTCGCCGGCGTCGAGCACGACATGCGTATCTCGCAGGAAGAAATCTTCGGGCCGGTGGTGAGCGTCATCCGCTTCACCGACGAGGAGGACGCGTTGCGCAAGGCCAATGGTACCCGCTTCAGCCTTGCTGCGGGCGTCTGGAGCAGAGATATCGGCCGGGTGCACCGCTTCGCCGCCGGCGTGAAGGCCGGCACCGTCTGGATCAACACTTACGGCTATACGGATGTGCGGCTGCCGTGGGGCGGCGCCCGCGATTCCGGCTATGGCCGCGAGCATGGCGACGCCGCGATCGAGAACTTCACCGAGCCGAAATCGGTGTGGATGAACCTGAACGTCTGAGCCGTGGGCCGGCATGCCGGCCAGATCGAGAAGCCCGAACGAAAAACGCGAGCCGGCAGGCTCGCGTTTTTTGTTTATCCGTAGTGTTTCGTGCCGATCCCGATCAGGGCGAATCCAGGTCGCACAAGGCGATTCGGAGCCCTGAACCGAAGGGCATCACGGCGCTGGCGCGTAAACCCGGCAGTCCGTCGTCCAGCCCGGAAAGATCGTCAGGAAATATTAGCGCGCGCCGCCGGCAGTGGCCGTGCCGCCAGCCGCCGGGCGTCCACCGCCGGGGCCCGGGCGTCCGCCGCGGCCAAAGGCCGGCTTCGGCTTCATCGGCAGCAGACCTTCGCGCTGCAGCTTCTTGCGCGCGAGCTTGCGGGCGCGGCGAATCGCT
>DATMEV010000083.1:0-21954 GCA_035556795.1 Pseudolabrys sp.
CAGCGCGCGCCGGTATTATCGGCGCTATTACCGGCACCGCTATTACCGGCCCTATCGCTCTTACCGGCCGTATTATTATCCGAGACCCTATTATTACCGGCCCTATTACGGCTATCGGCCTTATTACCGGTCTTACTACTATTCCTATCCGTCCTATTTCGCGCCGTTCCCGTTCGGGCCGTTCTTCCCGTTCTGACGCCTCGCGGATCGGTCGGGATCGACGTCTTTTTGTCACGCGGGCGGGTGCTTCTGTTCCGCTCGACGGAGCTTCAAATGAAAAGCCCGCCATTACTGGCGGGCTTTTCCGGCCTTTATCGGTCCTCGTATTGGCGCTTATGCCCAGTCGCGGACGTCGACGAAATGGCCGGCAATCGCCGCTGCCGCCGCCATCGCCGGCGACACCAGATGCGTGCGGCCCTTGTAGCCCTGCCGGCCCTCGAAATTGCGGTTCGAGGTCGAGGCGCAACGCTCGCCCGGCGCCAGCTTGTCCGGGTTCATCGCCAGACACATCGAGCAGCCCGGTTCGCGCCACTCGAAGCCGGCGGCCTTGAAGATCTTGTCGAGACCCTCGGCTTCCGCCTGCTCTTTCACCAGTCCGGAGCCCGGCACGATCATCGCCGAGACATTGGCGTTGACGGTCTTGCCGGCGGCGATGCGCGCCACTTCCCGCAGGTCCTCGATACGGCCGTTGGTGCACGAACCGATGAACACGCGGTCGAGCTTGATGTCGGTTACCTTGGTGCCGGGCGTCAGGCCGATATAGTCCAGCGCCCGCTTCTTCGATGTGCGCTTGGTCTCGTCGGCGATGTCGTCCGGGTTCGGCACCACGCCGGTGACGGAGACGACGTCTTCCGGGCTGGTGCCCCAGGTGACGAGCGGCGGCAGCCGGGCGGCGTCGAGACGGATCTCGTGGTCGAAATGCGCGCCGTCGTCGCTGTGCAGGGTCTCCCAGTAACGCATCGCCGCATCCCACTGCGCGCCCTTCGGCGATTTCGGCCGGTCCTTGAGATAGGCATAGGCCTTCTCGTCCGGCGCGACGAAGCCGGCCTTGGCGCCGCCCTCGACCGACATGTTGCAGATCGTCATGCGGCCTTCCATCGACAGCGCGCGGATCGCCTCGCCGGCATATTCGAGCGCAAAGCCGGTGCCGCCGGCGGTGCCGATTTCGCCGATGATGGCGAGGATGATGTCCTTGGCGGTGACGCCGGGCGGCAGCGTGCCGTCGACGATCGCGCGCATGTTCTTGGCTTTCTTCTGGATCAGCGTCTGCGTCGCCAGAACGTGCTCGACTTCCGACGTGCCGATGCCCATCGCCAGCGCGCCGAAAGCGCCATGCGTCGCCGTGTGACTGTCGCCGCACACGACCGTGGTGCCGGGCAGCGTGAAGCCTTGCTCCGGTCCGATGATGTGGACGATGCCCTGCCGCTTGTCGAACTCGTTGTAATATTCGAGCCCGAAATATTTGGCGTTCTCCGCCAGATAGGCGATCTGCTCGGCGCTCTCCGGGTCCGGATTGGGCTTGCTGCGGTCGGTGGTCGGAACGTTGTGATCGACCACGAGCAGCGTCTTGTCTGGCGCATGCACTTTGCGGCCCGACAGGCGCAGGCTCTCGAACGCCTGCGGCGAGGTCACCTCATGGACGAGATGGCGGTCGATATAGAGCAGACAGGTGCCGTCCGGCTGCTCGTCCACCAGATGATCGTCCCAGATTTTGTCATAGAGCGTGCGTGATTTCATGATGCTGTTCTTGGTGCTGTTCTTGATGCGGTTCTTGGTGATCCTTTTGCCGAAGGTCCGCCGGATATTGTTGGCGGTATCCGATCGGCAATATGCGGGTCTTGATGCGGATGTTGCGACAAGGGTTGGGCAAACGACGAAAGCGCACGCGCTTGTGCGCGCCGGCGGTCAAAGACCGGCCTGCACCGCCGTCAGCCGGCCGAAGAACCGGCTCGGCAGTCGCCAGTGGTCCGAAAGGATGATCCGCTGGAACCCGTCAATCATAATGGTTCTTATATAGACAATGCCGCCGGGTTCGACAACGAAGCGCAAAGCGCCCGTCCCGCCGGCTCCTGCCGCAACCATTCCTGCAGGCTCATTTTCGCAAGTCGTGCTGCAAGTCGTGCTGCAAGTCGCACCGTAAGTCCGGATCGCAGACCGGGACCGGATGTTGGCCGCGAACCCCTGCCATTGACCCTGCTATTGACCCTCCCATGGGTGTTATGGGTGTTACAGTCAGGGCCGCGGCGATATCGCGCGCGGCAGCGAGCCAGAAGGGCAGCGAGCGGACCGGTTGCGTCAACAAAAAGGGCCGCTGTCTGCGGCCCTTGTTGCATCGATAGAGTGCGGTCGACGCCGAGGTGGCGACGATTACTGCTTCGTCTCGACCTTCGGCTTGGTGTCGTGGGCAGCCGCCGTGGCGCGCGCGTCTTCGGCCGTGAAGCCCTCGCGCTCGGCGATGCGCGCCGACTTGCCGCGCAGATTGCGCAGGTAATACAGCTTGGCGCGCCGCACCTTGCCGTGCCGCAGCACCTTGATCGAATCGACGATCGGCGAATACAGCGGGAACACGCGCTCGACGCCTTCGCCGTAGGAAATCTTGCGGACCGTGAAGGTCTCGTGCAGGCCGCCACCGGAACGGCCGATGCAAACGCCTTCATAGGCCTGGATACGGGTGCGCTCGCCTTCCTTCACCTTGACGTTCACCACCACGGTGTCGCCCGGCGCGAAAGACGGCACCGTCTTGCCGGCGGAGAGCTTGGCGAGCTCTTCCTGCTCGAGTTCCTTGATCAGGTTCATCACACGTCTCCATCGGCGGCGCTCTCGGCATCAGCCGGCTGGCGCACAGGCCTGTCTCTTCAATTCCGGGTCGGCGGGCCTATACGCTATCCCGGCAGCTTTGTCACCCTTTCGGGCCTATTTTTGCGTCCGGTGGGCGGTAGCGGGCCCAGAGGTCGGGGCGCCGCTCGCGGGTCAGCCGTTCCGCCTCGGCCCGCCGCCAGTCGGCGATCTTGCGGTGGTCGCCGGAGGTCAGAACGTCCGGAATCGGCGTCCCTTCGAAGACCGCCGGGCGGGTATATTGCGGATATTCCAGCAGTCCGGCGCTGAAGCTTTCCTCGATCGCCGAGGCATCCTTGCCCATGACGCCGGGAAGGAGCCGCACGCAGGCGTCGAGCAGGACGAGCGCCGCAACCTCTCCGCCGGACAGGACATAGTCGCCCACGGAGACTTCCTCGAGCTGGCGGGCGGCGATCAGCCGCTCGTCGATGCCCTCGAACCGGCCGCAAAGAACGACGACCCCGGGCCCCTCGGCAAGTTCGCGCACCCGCGCCTGGGTCAACGGCCGGCCGCGCGGCGTCATCACCAGCCGCGGCCGGGTATCCGACGGCAGCGCATCGAGTGTCCGGGCCAGCACGTCGGCCTTCATCACCATGCCGGGGCCGCCGCCGGCCGGCGTATCGTCGACGGTGCGGTGGCGGTCGGTGGCGTGGTCGCGGATATTGATCGCGTCGAGCGACCACAGCGGGCCCAGCGCCTTGCCGGCCAGGCTGACGCCGAGCGGGCCCGGAAACATCTCCGGAAACAATGTGAGCACGCTGGCGCGCCACGGGCGCATGCGGTCGGTCTCGCTCATTGATCGTCGCCGTCGTCGCCATCGTCACTCGCCGGCGGATCGACGACGATGCGCCCGGCGGCAAAATCGATTGCCGGCACCACCTGCCGCGTGAACGGCACCAGCAGCGTCTCGCCCGCGTTCGGGGCGATCTCGATGACGTCGCCGGCACCGAAATTGTAGATGGCGCTGACCGTGCCGAGCGCGGCGCCGGCGGGCGTGGCGGCGGCAAGCCCGATCAGGTCGGCGTGATAGAACTCGTCGTCGGCGGGCGGCGGCAACCGGTCGCGCGCCACGTAAAGTTCAATGTTGCGCAGCGCTTGCGCCGCGTCGCGGTCGTCGATGCCGGCGACGCGGACGATGAAATGCTCCTTCACCGCGCGCGTGGCCGTGATCTCGAACACGCGCGCGCCGTCCTTGCTGGACAACGGACCGTAGCGACAGAAGTCGGCGGGCCGCTCGGTGAAGGATCGCAATGCAATCTCGCCGCGCACGCCATGCGCGGCGCCGAACTGCGCGACGCAGATCAGCGGCTTCACGACGACGCCCGCCGCCATGGCGCATCAAGAGCGCATGTCAGCGTGCTGCCGGCGGCGCATCTCGAACCATGAAGGCAGGAAGCTATCTGCATCGCCAAACGCACCGAATCCGCCCCGTCCCGAGGAGGCCGGCAGAGCCGGCCACTCCGCAGGACGAGGGCCATCCTGTGCCGCGAGGGTGCGGCTTAGCCGGCTGCCGGCGCCGATGCGGCCTTCGCGGCTTCCTCGGCGCGCGCCTTGCGCTCCTTGCGCGGCACGGCCTTCTCGGGATTGCTGCGCGAGTCGCGCTTGCGCACGCCGGCGGCATCGAGGAAGCGCAGTACGCGGTCGGACGGCTGCGCGCCCTTGTCGAGCCAGGCCTTCGCCTTGTCGAGGTCGAGCTTCAGACGCTCCGGTTTGTCCTTGGGCATCAGCGGATTGTAGTAGCCGAGACGCTCGATGAAGCGGCCGTCGCGCGGCGAGCGCTTGTCGGCGACAACGATGTGATAGACCGGCCGCTTCTTGGTGCCGGCCCGCGCCATGCGGATCATCAGGGACATTGGTCTTTTCCTTTCTCGATCTGATCGATGTTGTTCTGCAGTCTTTGTCTTGAAGCGCTTTCTTCACGCGAACCGGATTCTGCTTCGCTCGAAAACGCTCCAGCGATTGGTCACTTCTTTTTTCCGAGCCCGTGGAAGCCGCCCGGCAATCCGGGAAGTTTTCCGCCGCCGAGTCCGGGCAGATTGGGCAATCCGCCCGGCAATCCACCCGGCATGCCGGGAAAATTCGGCGGCAGGCCCGGCGCGCCTGCGCCACCTGCCTTGGCCTTCTGCGCCAGTTCCTGCATCTGTTCGGGCGACGGCATTCCGCCACCCGTTCCACCACCCATGCCCATCATGTTGGCGAGGCCGGCGAGCGGGCCGCGCTTGCCGCTGCCCATCATCTTCATCATGTCGGCCATGCCGCGATGCATCTTCAGCAATTTGTTGATCTGCTCCGGCGAGGTGCCCGAGCCGGCGGCGATGCGCTTCTTGCGGCTGGCCTTGAGGATGTCGGGGTTGCGCCGTTCCTGCGGCGTCATCGAATCGATGATCGCCATCTGCCGCTTGAGAACCTTGTCGTCGAGATTGGCGGCCGCCATCTGATTCTTCATCTTGGCGACGCCGGGCAGCATGCCCATCAGGCCGCCGAGACCGCCCATCTTCTGCATCTGCACCAGTTGCTGACGCAGATCGGCGAGGTCGAACTGGCCCTTGCGCATCTTCTCGGCGACGCGCGCCGCCTGTTCGGCGTCGATATGCGCGGCCGCCTTCTCGACCAGCGAAACGATGTCGCCCATGCCGAGAATGCGGTCGGCGATCCGCGAGGGATGGAAGTCGTCGAGCGCATCCATCTTTTCGCCGGTGCCGATCAGCTTGATCGGCTTGCCGGTGACGGCGCGCATCGACAGCGCCGCGCCGCCGCGGCCGTCGCCGTCGACGCGGGTCAGCACGATGCCGGTGAGGTTGACGCGTTCGTCGAAGGCGCGTGCCAGATTGACCGCGTCCTGGCCGGTCAGCGCGTCGGCGACCAGCAGCACTTCGTGCGGATTAGCGGCGCGCTTCACCGCCGCCGCTTCCTCCATCATCTCCTCGTCGAGCGTGGTGCGGCCGGCAGTATCGAGCAACACTGCGTCGTAGCCGCCGAGGCGGCCGGCTTCCAGCGCACGGGTGGCGATCTGCGGCGGCAATTGTCCGGCGACGATCGGCAGCGTGTCGATGCCGGTGTCGCGGCCGAGCACGGCGAGCTGCTCCATCGCCGCCGGCCGGCGCACGTCGAGCGACGCCATCAGCACTTTCTTCTTGAAGCGCTCGGTCAGCCGTTTGGCGAGCTTGGCGGTGGTCGTGGTCTTGCCGGAGCCCTGCAGGCCGACCATCATGATGGCGACCGGCGGCGCGGCATTGAAGTCGATCGCCTGACCTTCGGCGCCGAGCATGGCGATGAGTTCGTCGTGGACGATCTTCACCACCATCTGGCCGGGGGTCACCGACTTGAGCACCTCGACGCCGACCGCGCGCTCCTTCACCCGCGCGCCGAAATCGCGCACCACGTCGAGCGCCACGTCGGCTTCGAGCAGCGCGCGGCGGACTTCGCGCAGCGCCGCGTCGACATCCGCCTCGGTCAGTGCGCCGCGGCGGGTGAGGCGGTCGAGGATGCCGCCCAGCTTTTCCGACAGATTGTCGAACATATCGCCCGATCCAGTCGCCTTGTCCAAACGCGTTTCGCGCCCGAGGGCGCATCGCGCTGTCGGGCGGTTGCCTCCGGTCCCGAGGGCCGGTCGGCGGGCTGAAATCCTGTTCTCTTGCGAGAGCGGGCGGACCCTAAGGTCCGGCCGTGGCCGAGTCAAGCTGCAAGAGGCTGCATGCCGGGCCCGCAGGAACCATACAACGCCTTGATCCGACGACCGAAATCGTCGACACGGCGGTTCCGGCGCCGATCCCGGCCCGTGGCGTGCGTCAGTGCATCAGTTCGAAGCTGATCGACACGTTGACGCGCAGTGTTTCCTCGCCCGGCGACACCGGCACGGACGCGGCCTGGGCGTCGGCGCGCAGCGCCATCGAACGCGGCTGGAACGGCACCGCGACGCTGCCCTCCTGGATCTGCACGGCGCGGCCGAGCCGCACGCCGGCGGCCTGGGCGTAAATCTCCGCCTTGCGCCGGGCATCGCCGACCGCGTCCTTGCGGGCCTGATCGAGCGCCTTCGAGGGGTCGGAGACCGAGAACGAGATGCCGGAAATCTCGTTGGCGCCGGCGGCGATCATCTGGTCGAGCGCGTCGGCGATCCGCGTGGTGTCGCGCAGCCGCACAGTCACCTGGTTGGTCGCCTGGAAGCCGATGATCCGCGCCTTGCCGGATTTGTTGGAATCCATCTGCGGATAGATCGACAGGCGCGTCGTCTTGATGTCGCGTTCCGCCACGCCGGCATCCTTCAGCGCGGCGATGACGGCCTGCATGTCCTTGCTGTTGGCTTCGCTCGCCTCCCGTGCGGTCTTGCCCTGCGTGGTGACGCCTCCGCGGATCATCGCGCTGTCCGGCGCGACCGATGCGGTGCCTTCACCGACGACGGTGATGACCTTGTCGAGGCTTGGCACCTGGGCCGCGGCCGGAAACGCAGCAACGGCAATGCCGACGGACAGGATCAGTGAGAGGAGGGATGTTCGCACGCTTGGCCTCGTGGGTTGGTGCCGGGGCATGATCCGGGGAAAGCGCATGACGGCTTTCCGGAAAGACCATGCCCGGGCGATAGTCTAAAGCAGGATGCCGATCAAAGAAATGTCATCCGCTTCAGGGGGTTCTGGTTGGGACGTAGATGTTGATCACCAGCTTGTCCTCGGCGGTGGTCGTCAGGTCGGTGACATATTCCTCGATGAACATGTCCTTGGCGTCGAGACCCTTGCGGTCGAGCTCGTTGGTGATCGCCTCGTAGGTGATGTCGAGCGTATCGTAGGCGCCGCGGTGGACGAATTTCAGCACCGGGCCGCCCGGCGAGGTGCCGACGGCGATGCCGTCGCCCGGTGGTTCTTTCGGCGCTTCGGCGACCGGCAGGGCTGCCTGATAGTCGAAGCCGGTGTCGTTCGCTTGCGTATAGACGGTCATTGCCGGACCGCTTGCTGCGATCCGCGCCTTCTGCAGGAAGGCGTGCAACAGCCTGAATTTCTCGACCAGGGTTTCCAGCGCGGTATCCCAGTTCGCCTGTCCCCGCAGATAGACGATGGTCTTCTCCGGCAGCGTCACCGTCTCGCCGAACGGATCGGCGGGCACGGCGTCGGAAGATGGCGCCGGGGTCTGCGCCAGCGCCGGGCCGGCCACAGCGCCTGAAACGAGGCTCAAAAGCAGCGCGAGGACTGCCGCAAGGCGGGGCATCTGGCTCTCCATTGGCGGCAGGATGAACGGTGAATCCCGGCGATTCGGCGGCGGAACAGTATCACGGCGGATTTGGCGCAGGCTGGCAGAGGCGGGGCAGGCATTGGCCGCTGGTGTTGCGCCCGGCTTTCACCATATAAATCGGGCCAATATCGGGCCGCCGCCCGAGGCGCCTTCCGCCGGCAGAGGCGATGGCGGCATGACCAATGAATGTGACCCTCAAGATCTGATCATCGAGAGTTGACCCGTGAGCGCGCTCGCCAATCGTCCCTTCGTCAAGATGAATGGTCTCGGCAACGAGATCGTCGTCGTCGACATGCGCAAGGACGTGGATGCCGCCGCGATCAGCCCGGCCGATGCGCGCGCCGCCGCGCAGCCCGATGGCGCGCCCTACGATCAGTTGATGGCGCTCTACCCGCCGCGTACGCCCGGCACCGATGCCTATGTGCGCATCTATAACAATGACGGGTCGGAAGCCGGCGCCTGCGGCAACGGCACGCGCTGCATCGCTTCCATCGTCGCCGGCGAGGCCGGCAAGGACCGCGTGCTGTTCGAGACAGCCGCCGGGCTGCTGTCGTCGTGGAAGAACGCCGATGGCAGTTTCACCGTCGACATGGGCAGTCCGCGTTTCGGCTGGCAGGATATCCCGTTGGCCGAGGAATTTCGCGACACGCGGGCGATCGAACTGCAGATCGGGCCGATCGATGCGCCGGTGCTGCATTCGCCCTCCGTCGTCAGCATGGGCAATCCGCACGCAATTTTCTGGGTCGATGACGTGAACGCGCATGACCTCGCGCGCTTCGGGCCGCTGCTGGAAAATCATCCGATCTTCCCGGAGCGGGCCAATATCACGCTGGCGCAGATCGTGTCGCGCGAGCGCATCGTCGCGCGCACCTGGGAGCGTGGTGCCGGTCTGACGCGCGCCTGCGGCTCGGCCGCCTGCGCGACGGCGGTGGCGGCGGCGCGGCTTAACCGCACCGGACGCAAGGTGACGGTCACCGTGCCTGGCGGCGATCTGCCTATCGAATGGCGTGCGGACACCGGTCATGTCTGGATGACCGGTCCCGTCGAATATGAGCGCGAAGGCCGTTTCGATCCGGCGCTGTTCGCGGCGGCGGTGTAACGGCCGATGACCGCCCGCAGCGATATCGACGTCGTCACCTTCGGTTGTCGTCTCAATGCTTATGAATCGGAAGTGATCCGCCAGCAGGCAGCACGCGCCGGTGTCGCTGACGCTGTCGTCATCAACACCTGCGCGGTGACGGCGGAAGCGGTCCGGCAGGCGCGTCAGACCATTCGTCGCGTGCGGCGCGAGCGTCCCGACGCGCGCATCATCGTTACCGGCTGCGCTGCGCAGACCGAGCCGGATACCTTCGCGCGCATGCGCGAGGTCGATCGCGTCCTCGGCAACGAGGAGAAACTGACGGTTGCCGCCTGGTCGGCGGTGGCGGCGCCGGATTTCGGCGTCGGCACGGAAGAAAAGATTGTCGTCAACGACATCATGACGGTGAAGGAAACGGCGCTGCATCTCGTCGACGGCATTGCCGGGCATACGCGCGCCTTCGTGCAGGTGCAGACCGGCTGCGATCATCGCTGCACCTTCTGCATCATCCCCTATGGGCGCGGCAATTCGCGCTCGGTGCCGATGGGTGAAGTGGTGACGCAGATCCGCCGCCTCGTCGCGCATGGCTGTCGCGAAGCGGTGCTCACCGGCGTCGATATCACCAGCTACGGCGCCAATCTGCCCGGCACGCCGCGTCTCGGCACGCTGGTGAAGCAGATCCTCAAGCATGTGCCGGAGCTTGCGCGGCTGCGGCTGTCGTCGATCGATTCCGTCGAGGCCGACGACGACCTTCTCGACGCGCTGGCGAACGAGCCGCGGCTGATGCCGCATCTGCATCTCTCGCTGCAGGCCGGCGACGATATGATTCTCAAGCGGATGAAGCGTCGGCATTTGCGCGCCGATGCCATCGCCTTCACCGATCGGGTGAGAAGGTTGCGGCCTGATGTCATCTTCGGCGGCGACATCATTGCCGGCTTTCCGACCGAGACGGATGCGATGTTCCAGCGTTCGCTCGATCTCGTCGATGCATGCGGGCTCACCTATCTGCACGTCTTCCCGTTCTCGCCGCGGCAGGGCACGCCGGCGGCCCGCATGCCGCAGGTCGCGGGCGACGTGATCCGGGAACGCGCTTCGCGCCTGCGCGAAAAGGGCGAGGCAATGCTGCGCCGTCATCTCGACGGCGAAGTCGGGGCGCGGCGGTGTGTCCTGGCTGAGCGCGGCGGCATCGGCCGCACTGCGCAGTTCACGCCGGTACGGCTCAATGCGCCGGTCGAACCTGGTCTATTCCTCGATCTCGTCGTCGCCGGCCACAACGGCCGCGAATTGCTGGCCGCCTGAATCATCTTGCCAGCCGCAGGCTGCGAGCCGCTCGCGCATGTGGTCCGGTGGCGGCGCCTGCACGGCGACCGGCGGTTTGGTTTTGGAGATCGGCACGACGATCCCGCGCGCATGCAGATGCAGCGTCGGTCCGTCGCTGCGCGACGCATGGCCGTAAACGGCGTCGCCGAGGATCGGCCAGCCCATCTCGGCGCAATGCACGCGCAGTTGATGCGTGCGGCCGGTGAGCGGTTCGAGTTCGAGCCAGGTCAGGCCATCGGCATGGCCGCGCACGATCCAGTTGGTCTGCGCCGGCTGGCCGTTCGGGTCCGGCTTCATCCACCAGCCGCGGGTGTCGTCGCGCTTGCCGAGCGGCATGTCGATATGGCCGCTGTCTTGCTCCGGCCGGCCTTCGACAACGGCCCAGTAGGTCTTGCCGATCTTGCGCTGCTTGAACAGGTCGCCGAGCCGCGCCAGCGCCTTGCGGTGACGGCCGAGCACCAGGCAGCCCGACGTGTCGCGGTCGAGCCGGTGCGCCAGCGCCGGATCGCGCGGCAGGCCGAAGCGCAGCGCCTCGAAATAGTCCTCGAGGCTGGCGCCGCCTTTCGGCCCGCGATGCACCGACAGGCCCGGCGGCTTGTCGATCACCAGCATCAGCCCGTCGCGGTAGAGCAGGCGGGAGAGCATTTCGTCGGTCGTCATCGGTTGTCCACGGTGCCGGCGCCGGGCTGGCCATCGCAGACGGCCTCCGCGGAGGCGTCAAAGACGGCTATTGACCCGGCAATCCTTCTCTTTGAAGAAGTGACGGTCTCGCGGGTCAAGCCCGCAACAGGCATATGGTGGTGATGAGCGACGAACAACCCAAGAAAAGCTGGTGGAACCGTCTCAGCGGCGGCCTCAAGCGTACCTCGTCGGCGCTCGGCGGCGCCATCGCCGACCTCGTCACCAAGCGCAAGCTCGACGCCGAATCGATCGAGGACCTCGAAAACGCGCTGATCCGCGCCGACCTCGGCGTCGATCTCGCCGGCCGCATCACCGAGAAGCTTGGTTCCGGCCGCTACGACAAGGGCATCGCCCCCGAGGACGTCAAGGCGGTGCTCGCCGCCGAGATCGAGGCGGTGCTGGCGCCGGTGGCCAAGCCGCTGTCGATCGAGGGAGCGCGGCCGTTCGTCATTCTCGTTGCCGGCGTCAACGGCTCCGGCAAGACCACCACCATCGGCAAGCTCGCGGCGCGCTTTCGCGCCGAAGGCAAGAGCGTCATGCTCGCCGCCGGCGACACGTTCCGCGCCGCCGCCATCGATCAGCTCAAGATCTGGGGCGGCCGCACCGGCGCCACGGTGATGGCGCGCGCGCCGGGCAGCGACGCCGCCGGCCTTGCCTTCGACGCGGTGACCGAGGCGCGGACCGAGAATTTCGACGTCGTGCTGATCGACACCGCCGGGCGCCTGCAGAACCGTGCCGAACTGATGGGCGAACTGGAGAAGATGGTCCGCGTCATCAAGAAGGTCGATGCGAGTGCGCCGCATGCGGTGTTGCTGGTGCTGGACGCGACCGTCGGGCAGAACGCCCTGTCGCAGGTCGAGGTGTTCCACAAGACCGCCGGCGTCACCGGCCTGGTCATGACCAAGCTCGACGGCACGGCGCGCGGCGGCATCCTCGTCGCCATCGCGCAGAAATTCGCGCTGCCGGTGCATTTCATCGGCGTCGGCGAACAGGTCGACGATCTCTCGCCGTTCGCGGCGCGCGATTTCGCCCGCGCCATCGCCGGCCTCGACAACTAATCCGCCCGCTTTCTGGAACGCAGAATGTCCGATAAACCGCAGATGCATCCCGGCCTGAAATTCCTGCTCGATCTCGGGCCGCTGCTGATCTTCTTTTTCGCCAATGCGCGCTTCGGCATCTTCGCCGCCACCGGTGCCTTCATGGTGGCGATCGTCTTTGCCGCGGCGGTCTCCTATGCGATGACGCGGCACCTGCCGCCGATGATGCTGGTGACGGCGGCCGTCGTGCTGATCTTCGGCGGCGCGACGCTGATCCTGCACGACGAGCTGTTCATCAAGCTCAAGCCAACGATCATCTATCTGTTGTTCGCCGGCGTGCTGTTTGCCGGCATCCTGCTGCGCAAGCCGTTTCTCGCCATCGTCTTCGACCAGATGTTCAACCTCACCGACGAGGGTTGGCACAAGCTCACCGTGCGCTGGGCGGTCTTCTTCCTGTTCCTGGCGGCGCTCAACGAAATCGTCTGGCGCACCCAGTCGACCGACTTCTGGGTCAACTTCAAGGTTTTCGGCGTGTTGCCGCTGACCATGATCTTCGGCGCGGCGCAGATGCCGCTGTTGTCGCGCTACGGCCGCGACGGCGATTCCGACAAGGCATCCTGACGCGCCGCGCCGATGGCATTGCAACCGGGCCGGATCGCGAGGCTGCTGGCGGCGGGGCTTGCCGGAAGCCTCGCGCATACGGCGCTGATGGCGCTGAAATCCTGGGCCGGATGGCTGCCGGACTTCCAGCCCTATCAGGATGTGCAGGCGATGCTCGGTGCGCTGATCGGGCGCTCGGTGCATCCGCTGGTGCCGTGGGTGCTGTCCTATTTCAATGGCGCGGTGGTGCTCGGCTTCGCCTTCGGCAGGCTCTATCCGTGGCTTCCCGGCCGGAACGGCGTGGCGAAGGGCGGCGTGTTCGGTCTCGGCGTCTGGTGCGTCATGGGATTGCTGTTCTTTCCGGCGATCGGCAAGGGCCTGTTCGCGGCAGGCACGCTGCACGGTCTGGTGCCGACCTTGTTCACGCTGGCCATGGTGCTCGCCTATGCCCTCGTGCTCGGCGGCGCCTATGCGTTGCTTTTTCCGCGCGCCGACCGGGTCGCCGAGCGCCAGCCGTAAAGCAGCCTGCTGCGCGGCAGCATGAAAAAAGTCCGCGCCTGCCGGAACAAAAACGACACTGATGTTTTGAACGAACAAATCGGGGCGACATCCGTTGGCGCCACCGATATGAGTCCGGCGAAGTCCGGGCTGCGTGGAGCCAGAACGACAAGGGAGTCATCCCATGGCCTCCACCACGCCTCCGGCATCCATCATTCCCTCATCGAGACCCCCCGTACCCTCCAGCTCCACGCGCTGGATTCAACTTGTCCTCGGCATCATCTGCATGGCGAGCGTCGCCAACCTGCAATATGGCTGGACGCTGTTCGTGTTGCCGATCCACGATCAATGGGGATGGAGCAAGGCCGAAATTCAGGTGGCCTTCTCGATCTTCATCCTGCTCGAAACCTGGCTGGTGCCGTTCGAGGGCGCCATCGTCGATCGCATCGGTCCGCGCTGGATGGTGCTGGCCGGCGGCGTCTGCACGTTCCTCGCCTGGTTCATCAATTCGCAGGCATCGTCCCTGCCGATGCTCTATCTCGGCGGCGCGATCGCCGGTCTTGCCGGCGGCGCCGTCTACGGCACCTGCGTCGGCAATGCATTGAAATGGTTTCCCGACAAGCGTGGCCTGTGCGGCGGCCTCACCGCGGCCGGCTTCGGTGCCGGCGCCGCCATCACCATCGCGCCGATCCGCGCGATGATCGAAAGCAGCGGCTATCAGCACACCTTCCTGGTGTTCGCGATCATCTATGGCGTCATCATCGTGATCGTGTCGAACTTCATCAAGGCGCCGCGCGCCGGCGATGTGATGTCGGTCGGCCGGATCAAGGTTCTGCAATCGTCCGAGGACGTGCCGCCGTCGAAGGCGCTGCGCTCGCCGATCTTCTGGGTGATGTATCTGATGTTCTTCCTTGTCGCTGCCGGCGGATTGATGTCGGCGGCACAGCTTGCGCCCATCGCCCGCGAGCGCGGCATCGCCGATGCCGTGGTCGTGATCTTCGGCATCAGCATGCCGGCGATCGTCGCGGCGCTGACCGCCCACAACATCACCAACGGTGTCGGGCGACCTCTCAATGGCTGGATTTCCGACCATATCGGCCGCGCCAATATGATGACCATCTCGTTTGGCATCGGGGCGGTGTGCCTTGCCGCCTTCGGCTTCTTCGGCACGACGCCGATGGCGTTCATCGTCACCGACGCGCTGGTGTTCCTGTTCTGGGGCGACATTTTCAGCCTGTTCGCCGCCACTGTCGGCGATGCATTCGGCCGCCAGTATGTGACGGTCAATTACGGCATCATGTACACCGCCAAGGGCACCGCCGCGCTGCTCGTGCCGCTCGGCAATGTGCTGACCGCCTATACCGGGAGCTGGCACGCCGTTTATGTCGTCGGTTGCGGCATGAACGTCGTGGCGGCGCTGCTCGGCTTCTTCGTGCTGCGGCCGATCATCAATCAGCGCCTGCGGCCGGCGGTGACGCCGGGCGAGGCGCGGACGCTGGCGGCGGCGTGAACGCGCCGCGCGCGAGACGCTTGAGTGAGAGAAAGATAAGAGAAGAGATGCTGGCGCGCTGCGATCAGCGCGCCAGCGCGGCTTCGATGGCCGGCGTCAGCGCGGTGCGCAGATTGTCGGCATTGATCGGGCCGACGAGCTTGTAGGCGATGCGTCCGTCGCGGCCGACGACGAAGGTTTCCGGCACGCCGTAGACGCCCCAGTCGATCGATTCGCGGCCGTTGGGATCGGCGCCGGTGGCGACGAAAGGATTGCCGTAGCGATTGAGGAAGCGCCGCGCATTCTCCGCGACGTCCTTGTAGTTGATGCCGACAAGACGGATGCGCGTATCCTTGGCCAGTTGCGTGAGGAACGGTGCCTCGTCGTGGCAGGGCACGCACCACGAGGCCCACACATTCACCACCGTCACCTGTCCGGCGAAGACGCCGTCGGTGAGGCCCGGCACCGCGGCGCCGTCGCGCGTCAGGCCGGGGATCGGCGCCAGATCGGTCTTCGGCGCCATCCGGCCGATCAGCGCCGAGGGCAGCCGGTTGGGATCGCCGGTGCCGAGCCGGTACAGGAACAGCGCGGCCAGCGCCAGAAATACCGCGAGCGGCAGCAGCACCAGCAGGCGGTGCCGGCTGGTGTTCGGCGGCGCGGCGCTGCCCGCCGTGTCCGGCTGATTGCCGCTCATGACGGGTCCTGACGCAGCGAACGGCGGGTGATGCCGCGCCGTTCGAGATCGGCGAGGATGCGCGTCTGCCGCCGGTGGTCGAGCCACACCCAGCCGGTGACCAGCAGCATGACGACCAGCGCTGCCGCATAGGAGGCGATGATGAAATCGGCATGCGGGCCGAGCAGCGCCGTCATCATGGCCGGGCCTCGCTCGCCTGCATCAGCCGCAGCGTGCGCACCCGGCGGCGCAGGATCTCGTTGCGCATGGCGGCCAGGTGCAATGTCGCGAACAGCAGCGCGCTCGCCACCGCCATCATCAGCAGCGGCTTGAGCAGCGACGGGTCGATGGTCGGCGCGCCCATGCGGATCACCGAGGCCGGCTGGTGCAGCGTGTTCCACCAGTCGACCGAGAACTTGATGATCGGCAGATTGACCGCGCCGACCAGCGTCAGGATGGCGGCAAGGCGCGCGGCGCGCGTCGGCTCCTCTGCCGTCCAGTACAGCGCGATGACGCCGAGATACATCAGGAACAGGATGAAGACGCTGGTCAGCCGCGCGTCCCACACCCAGTAGGTGCCCCACATCGGCCGGCCCCACAGCGCGCCGGTGATCAGGCACACCAGCGTGAAGGCGGCGCCGATCGGCGCGGCCGACTTCGCCGCCACGTCGGCGAGCGGATGCCGCCAGACCAGCGTGCCCAGCGCCGACACGCTCATCAGTCCCCAGACGAACATGCTCAGCCAGGCAGCTGGGACATGCAGATACATGATCTTGACGGTAGCGCCCTGCTGATAGTCGTCCGGCGCGTGGAACGCCTGCGTCAGCCCGATGGCGAAGGCGACGACGGTGGCGGCCGCGAGCCAGGGCAGCACGCGATGGACGAGAGAGAGAAAGCGCGAAGGGTTGGCGAGATCGATCAGCGGCATATGTGTCTTGTCCCGGCGGCCCTTATATCCGCTCCTGTCCTAATCCATGCCGTGCCGGATTGCCGCTGCCGTGGCAACCGGCGCCAGCACGAAACTCGCCAAGGACAACGCGCAAAGAATGGTGAAAGGTGGGCCGAACGGCGCGGGGCCGACGATCGCCGCATTGGCGGCGGCGACGCCGAAGATCAGCACCGGAATGGTCAGCGGCAGCACCAGCACGGCCAGCAGCACGCCGCCGCGCCGCAGCGCCACCGACAGGCCGGCGCCGATCAGGCCGATGAAGGTGAGCGCCGGCGTGCCGGCCGCGAGCGTCAGCGCCAGCGCCGGCATCGCCTGCAAGTCGACATTGAGCAGCAGCGCCAGCACCGGTGAGAGAACGACAAGCGGCAGGCCGGTGGTCAGCCAGTGCGCCAGCGCCTTGGCGGCCACCGCCAGTTCGAGCGGCACGCCGCTCATGCTGATGAGATCGAGCGATCCGTCCTCGGCATCGACGGCGAGCAGCCGGTCGAGCGTCAGCAGGCTTGCCAGCAGCGCGCCGAGCCACAGGATCGCCGGACCGATGCGCGACAGCAGCGCCAGATCGGGGCCGACGGCGAACGGCACCAGCGCGACGACGATCAGGAAGAACAGCGCGGCGATGAAAGCGCCGCCGCCGACGCGGATGGCGAGCTTCATGTCGCGGACGACGAGAGCGGCAAGCGCATGAATCATGAGGCGTTCACCGTGGCGTGATCCGGCGGCGCGTCCGCGGCCGGCGGCCCGATCTGCAGGATGCGGTTGTCGTCGAGGCCGATCGGCGCATGGGTCGCCGCGACGATCAGGCCGCCGCCGGCCAGATGCGTCCGCATGATCTGCGTCAGTTGCGCTTGCGCGTTGCTGTCGAGCGCCGCCGTCGGCTCGTCGAGCAGCCACAGCGGCCGGGCAATGGCGACCAGTCGCGCCAGCGACAGGCGACGCCGCTGTCCGGCCGACAGATAGGCGGCGGGCAGATCGGCCAGCGCGCCGAGGCCGAGCGTCTCGAGCGCGGCGGCGGCGTCGCCGGAGCCGCCGTAGCAGGCGATCCAGAACGCCAGATTCTCGGCGACCGACAGCGACGGCTTCAGCGCGTCCTGGTGGCCGAGATAATGCGCCTGTTCGCCGATATCGGCGTCGGCCGAACCGCCGTCCAGTCCGATGCGTCCGGCTGACGGCCGCAACAGCCCGGCCAGCAGCCGCAGCAGCGTCGACTTGCCGGCGCCGTTGCGGCCGGTGACCAGCAGCGCCTCGCCGGACGCCAGCGACAGATTGACGTCGCGCAGGACCTCCCGCCCGCCGCGCAGGCAGCCGAGATTCTCAGCCCACAGACGCATCCGCACCGTCCATTGCGTTGCATGCACGGCTGCCATGCTTCCAGCCATCGTGTCGTTGGGCGAGTGTTCCTGCGACCATTCCGGCGGGATTTGAGAAACGACCTAAAAACCTGCGCATCGTGTTGAGGACTCTCGCCAATATGGCATCCGGACAGAAAAGACCTTATAAGCCGGGCAAACCGCAGCGCCACACTCGATCCGCGTGAGCGAGGCGAGGCGGAGTTAGGAAATAGCCCTGTTCTGACAATATCTTAGAACGCCCTTCTTGTCCCGCCCGGGTAGGCGACCGAACCCAGGATTCCACCATGACTTCGCTCGATAGCTTCCGCTGCTGCAAGACCTTGAAAGTCGGCAGCAAGACCTATGCGTATTTCAGCCTGCCGACCGCCGAGAAGAACGGGCTGAAGGGCATTTCCCGCCTGCCGTTCTCGATGAAGGTGCTGCTGGAAAACCTGCTGCGCAACGAAGACGGGCGCACGGTGACCAAGGACGACATCAAGGGCGTCGCCGAGTGGCTGAAGAAGAAGACGTCGCAGCGCGAGATCGCCTTCCGTCCGGCGCGCGTGCTGATGCAGGACTTCACCGGCGTGCCGGCGGTCGTCGACCTCGCCGCGATGCGCGATGCGATGAAGAATCTCGGCGGCGATCCGCAGCGTATCAACCCGCTGGTGCCGGTCGATCTGGTGATCGACCATTCGGTGGTGGTGAATTTCTTCGGCAGCAACAGCGCGTTCAAGAAGAACGTCGAGGAAGAGTACCGGCAGAATCAGGAACGCTACAAGTTCCTCAAATGGGCGCAGAATTCGTTCGACAATTTCCGCGTCGTGCCGCCGGGCACCGGTATCTGCCATCAGGTCAATCTCGAATATCTGGCGCAAACCGTGTGGACGCGGAAGGACACGGTCACGATCCCCGGCCGGAAGGGCAGCAAGAACGGCGACAAGACCGTCACGCTCGAGGTTGCCTATCCCGACACGCTGGTCGGCACCGATTCGCACACGACGATGGTCAATGGCCTCGCCGTGCTCGGCTGGGGCGTTGGCGGCATCGAGGCGGAGGCCTGCATGCTCGGCCAGCCGCTGTCGATGGTGCTGCCGGAGGTGATCGGCTTCCGCCTGTCCGGCAAGATGAAGGAAGGCCTGACGGCGACCGACCTCGTCCTCACCGTCACCGAGATGCTGCGCAAGCGCGGCGTCGTCGGCAAGTTCGTCGAGTTCTTTGGTCCCGGCCTCGCCGATCTGTCGATCGAGGATCGTGCGACGCTCGGCAACATGGCGCCGGAATATGGTGCCACCTGCGGCTTCGCGCCGATCGACCAGCACACGGTCAAGTATCTGGCACAGACGGCGCGCTCGGCCGATCGCATCAAGCTGGTCGAAGCCTATGCCAAGGCGCAGGGCATGTTCCGCACCAAGTCGACGCCGGACCCGGTGTTCACCGACGTGCTGAAGCTCGACCTTGCCACGGTCGAGCCGTCGATGGCCGGCCCGAAGCGCCCGCAGGATCGCGTCGCGCTGAAGGCGGTGAAGACGGAATTCGCCGCCTCCATGGAGAATGAATTCAAGAAGCCCACGGAAATCGGCACGCGCGTGCCGGTCGCGGGCCGCAAGCACGATCTCGGTCATGGCGACGTGGTCATCGCCGCCATCACCTCCTGCACCAATACGTCCAATCCGAACGTGATGATCGGCGCCGGTCTGCTGGCCCGCAAGGCCGCGGCCAAGGGGCTGACCGCCAAGCCGTGGGTGAAAACCTCGCTGGCGCCGGGCTCGCAAGTGGTTGCCGAATATCTGGAGAAGTCCGGCCTGCAGAAGGATCTCGACAAGGTCGGCTTCAACCTCGTCGGCTTCGGCTGCACCACCTGCATCGGCAATTCCGGGCCGCTGCCGGCGGAGGTGTCCGAGGCGATCAACAAGAACGATCTGGTCGCCGCCGCGGTGCTGTCCGGCAACCGTAACTTCGAAGGCCGCGTCAATCCGGACGTGCGCGCCAATTATCTGGCGTCGCCGCCGCTGGTCGTCGCCTATGCGATCGCCGGCTCGCTGAACGTCGATCTCGTGAAGGAGCCGCTCGGCCACGACAAGAAGGGCAAGCCGGTGTTCCTCAAGGACATCTGGCCGACCAACAAGGAAATCACGGCGACGATCCGCAAGGTCATCACCAAGCAGATGTTCGCCAAGAAATACGCCGATGTGTTCAAGGGCGACAGCAATTGGCGCAAGATCACCGTCAAAGGCGGCATGACCTACGACTGGGACAACAAGTCGACCTATGTGCAGAACCCGCCCTATTTCGTCGGCATGAAGCAGGAGCCGCGACCGCTCGAGGACATCGTCGACGCGCGCGTTCTTGTGATGCTGCTCGATTCGATCACCACCGACCACATTTCGCCGGCCGGTTCGATCAAGCTTGCATCGCCGGCCGGAAAATATCTGACCGACAACGACGTCAAGCCGGTCGACTTCAACCAGTACGGCACGCGGCGCGGCAACCACGAAGTGATGATGCGCGGCACCTTCGCCAATATCCGTATCAAGAACCAGATGGTGCCGGGCGTGGAGGGCGGCGTCACCGTCCACCAGCCGGACGGCAAGCAGATGCCGATCTACGACGCGGCGATGCGTTACAAGCGCGAGAAGGTGCCGCTCGTCGTGTTCGCCGGCAAGGAATACGGCACCGGCTCGTCGCGCGACTGGGCGGCCAAGGGTTCGGCGCTGCTCGGCGTCCGGGCGGTGATCGCGCAGTCCTTCGAACGCATCCATCGTTCGAACCTGATCGGCATGGGCGTCATGCCGCTGGTGTTCGATGAGGGCACGTCGTGGCAGTCGCTGGGGCTGAAAGGCGACGAGACCGTCACCGTTCGCGGCCTGCATGGCGAATTGAAGCCGCGGCAGAAGCTGACGGCGGAGATCGTCTCGTCGAACGGCGCCCTGCAGCGCGTGCCGCTGCTCTGTCGCATCGATACGCTCGACGAGCTCGACTACTTCAAGAATGGCGGCATTCTGCAATACGTGCTGCGGCAACTGGCGGCATGAGAGCGGAGCGGCGCGCCGGCGCGTGAGCATATGTGATGCACGGCGGCCGCATGGCGCCGCCGTGCCGATCTGCGTCGTGACCGGTGCGCGCCGGTATTCAAGTGCGTGTGCTGCGGCTGTGTCTCACCCGGACGTGACTGGCGGGTGATGGCGCGGCGGCTTATCAATGGCGTGCCCTGATACACACGGTTCTTGATGGAGTCGCTGCTGGTGTACCGCCGCCTTGTCTGGATGGTGTTTGCGAGCGCCGCGTTGATCGCGACACTGCCGGTTTCGGCGGCCGAGCCGCGGGCCGTGGTTGAGCTGTTCACCAGCCAGGGCTGTTCGTCCTGTCCGCCGGCCGACAAGCTGCTCGACGAGATGTCGCGCGATCCCTCGCTGATCGCGCTCAGCCTGCCGGTCGATTACTGGGATTATCTGGGCTGGAAGGATACGCTGGCGCTGCCCGGCCACACGCGGCGGCAGCGCGCCTATTCGCGCGTGCGCGGCGATCGCCAGGTGTTCACGCCGCAGGCGGTGATCAACGGCGCGGCCTATGCGCTCGGCAGCAACAAGGACGCGATCGAGGATGCCATCGTGCGCACGCGCGCGGCGGCGGCCATGAACGTGCCGGTCACGCTCGCGGTGGCCGGTCAGCGGATCGCCGTCGATATCGCCGCCACCGCCGAGGGCGGCAGCGGCGAGGTCTGGCTCTGCCCCATCACCCGCAAGGTGCATGTCGCCATTGGCCGTGGCGAGAATCACGACCGCGACGTCACCTACACCAATGTGGTGCGCGGCTGGCTCAAGCTCGGGGACTGGAGCGGCAAGGCCGCCTCCTTTGCCTTGCCGGTGACGGAGGTGCTCGCCCGCAGCAAGACCGCCGATGCGGTCGTCGTGCTGGTGCAGAGCGGCAATGCCGCGCAGCCGGGCCGCATCGTCGGCGCGGCGACCGCTCCGCTGCCCTAGAACCGTCGTCCCGTAGAACGGGCATTGGCCGGGGGCAGGGCGCGCGCCCTTTCAAGCCGAATGCCAGCGTGGGAAGCGGTGTCCGCCAAAATAAAAAACGGGCCGGCAACAGCCGACCCGTCAGGAGTCTTGGGGGATTGAACCGTACACGGAACTAAAAACTCACGTTTGCCTGACAGCTCGGACGGCGAACCCCGGGGGGCTGGGGGGCTGAGGAATCCGAAGCCCGTCCGTCCGAGCATCAGGCAAGTGAGTATGTTATC
>DATMEV010000084.1:0-3619 GCA_035556795.1 Pseudolabrys sp.
GCATCGGTCACCAGAACCTCGAGATAGTCCCAGAACGACTTGGTGAATTCCGGTTGGCTGTCCATCAGATCCATGATGCGCAGATCGGGCTGCAGCCCGACCGTCGCAGCATCGAAGCTTGCTCGCGAAATGCCGCGCTTGGCTGCCTGCGGCCACAGGCTTGCCAGGCATCTTGGAAAGTTCGCCGCCGCCTCGCGGATCGCCGCCGCCATCATCTCCGGATGGCCGGATGCGCCCGATTCGCCGCTCCACGGTTTGCCAACCGGCGGCACGGAACCGGTGACCTGTGCCGTCGCGGCCGGCATGGCGCACAGGGTGATCGCCCAAACCACGACAACCGCCAGCATGCCCCGCGTCAAATCGCCCGCCGGCAGCCTGCGACGCCTCGATGTCCCGTCGTCCATGCGCATCAGCATGAGCCTCAATCCGTCCGCATTTCCCGGCTTAATGGGTGAACGCTTAACGTTTCCGTAGCGTTAACAATCTCCCGAACCACAGCGCCGCTCTTGTCGCAGACCGAAGCACCCAGTCAGGACCAGGACGCAGACACCCTCGGCAACCGATCATCAACACGGCGGCGGTATAGAGGCGACGCAGCCTCGCTGTCTTGCCGCCGGCTGCGACGATTCCACCACCGTTCCATGCTCCATCGCCTCGGACCCTCATGACCCGCATTCGCAAAGCCATCTTTCCCGTTGCCGGCCTCGGCACCCGCTTCCTGCCCGCCACCAAGGCGATGCCGAAAGAAATGCTGCCGGTTGTCGACCGCCCGCTGATCCAGCATGTGGTCGACGAGGCCCGGCAGGCCGGGATCGAGCACTTCATCTTTGTCACGGGCCGCAACAAGAGCGTCATCGAGGACCATTTCGACCGCCAGTTCGAACTGGAAATGACGCTCAGCGAGCGTGGCAAAACCCGTGAATTGCAGGCGCTGTCGGAAGATCTGCCCGGCGCCGGCACGACGAGCTTCACGCGCCAGCAGTCACCGCTCGGTCTCGGCCATGCGGTCTGGTGCGCCCGCGACCTCGTCGGCAACGAGCCATTTGCGCTGCTGCTACCCGACGTGCTGGTGCAGCATCCGCAGGGCTGTCTCGCGCAGATGATCGACGCCGCCAATGCCATCGGCGATCATGCAAACATCATTGCCGTCGAAGAAGTGCCGCATGAGCGGGTGTCGAGCTACGGCGTGGTCGGCGTCGGTGAAAGCAAGGGTAAGGCCTTCGCCATCACCGAGATGGTGGAGAAGCCGAAGCGCGAGGCAGCGCCGTCGAATCTGATCATCACCGGCCGCTATATCCTGCAGCCGGAGATCTTCGATATTCTGGCGCGGCAGGAGCGAGGCGCCGGCGGCGAGATTCAGCTCACCGATGCAATGCTGCAATTGATGAGCAGGCAGCCGTTCTACGGCCTCAAGTTCGAAGGCCGCAGCTTCGATTGCGGGTCGAAGATCGGTTTTCTCGCTGCCAACGTTGCTTATGCGCTGGAGCGCGGCGACATCGCGGGCGAGTTCCGGGCCGAGATCAGCAAACTGATCGGCCAGCCTTAGCGCGGGTTCTATTTCTGCAGGCGCAGACCGAGCAGGAAAATATTGGCGTCGTAATTAACGCCGAAGGCATTGGAGCGCAGCCATTCGCGGCGCACTTCGCCTTTCAGCCATAGCTCGCGGCTGAACTTGTAGGTCAGGCCGAAACCGAGCGCGTAGCGGGTGTCTTGCCGGTCGGCGATCGTGCCGGCGGCGCCATCGCCCTGATAGGTGTCGAAACCGAAGCCGAACTTCACGGTCGCGATCAGCCACCGCCGCATCGCATGATCGACCTGCAGGCCGGCATCGCGATAGAAGATTCCGGAGACGCCCGGAACGGTGGATTCTCCGATATTCGTCTTCGCCGTCAGTTTCGCCGTGGTCAGAGGTGTTGCCGTCCACAGCAGCGAGGCGTCAAACAATACGCCGCTGGCAGCTTTGAGCCGCGCGTCGTCGTAATCGCGTTTGGTGTAGCCGACCGAAATGTCGCCGGTGAGCTGACGCGAGAGTTCGAACGTCGAACCGACACGGCCGGTCATTGCCTTCGAGTTGCGTCGATAGCCGTAGGCATCCGCCGTCAAATCGTGGACGCGACTGTCGCCGCCGGCCTCGATATAGGGCGTGATGCCGGGGCGCAGTTCATAGCCAGCCCGCAGCGTCGCACCATATTGATTGAAATTGCGGTCGTCGTTACTGGCGCTCGTACCATCGACCAGCGACGACGACTGCCAGACGGTGCGATCGAGCGTGCCTTTGACGCCGACCTCGAGACGGTTGAAACGATGCGCCAGCCCGGCGATGCCACCGACTGTCGTATAGATCGGCAAGCGCGACAGCCTCGCTTGCAGGTTCGGGCTGTTCGGATAATCGGTGCCCACCTGCAGGCGCCCGCCGAGGTCAATGCGCGTGTCCCGCGTCACGTCGATGCGTCCGTCGATGCTGCCGTTACCCTGCGGACGGCTGACGGATGGCGTCGTATCCTTTGCATAGGCCGTATAGGTGCCGCGCAGATCAGCCTTCAGTTCGTGCCGCGACCAGCGCGATTGCACGCGCAGTTCCGGCGCCACCGTCAACAAACTGGATCCGCTGCCGCCGCTGGGCCGCGCCCCCGGATTGCTGTCGTAACCGCCGTAGAGTTCGATCGCCGGATAGAGATCGAAAGCGCCCGCGCGGATACCGAGCGGATCATAGGGATCGCCCTCGGCGACAAGCTTCTTGCGCTTAGTGACCCGCGCCGGCAGCGCGCCGACCGGTGCGACCGGAAGCTGCGCGGCCATGGCCTGCGTGCCGTCCGCCAGCCGCGTCGTGGTCGAAAGCGGCGGGATCGGTCGCTGATAGGGTGACGATGGCGGCCCGACCGGCTGCGTGCTGCCATTGGCCGCCGCGCGGCCTGCCTCCTGCCCGCCGGCGGTTTTCCTGGGTGTAATCCCGGCCCCGGCGGCGCTTTTGGCAGTCTGCTTTTTTCGGGAATTGGTGGAGTCGAACCCCGTTCGCCCGGTTCCGGAAACCTGCGCCGGCTCGAAACGCTGCACCGACGGGCCGACTGGCGCATCGTTGCCCTGCTGGAACCGGGGTGTCGTCGATACACCGGCAGACGCGGTCTGCGCAAAAGCGGCAGTCAATGCCGCATCGGTCGCTACTGTGCAGGCAGCAGCCATCACGCCGAGAACGTGCGGCATAACGCGCCTGATGACAGCCGAACACGGCACCTTTGACCCTCCTCGCCCCGGCCGGAGCGAAAGGCAGCGACGACACGTGCGCGGCCGCACCTGGCCGCACCTCGCAAACATGCTTCACGGCCCGCCGCCGTCCGGGAATTTGCTCCGGGAGGCCGGCAGGCTTTGGTTAACGGAGTAGAAAAGGTTATGGTTAACGGAACGTTGACGGCATCGGCGGTCGCGGTGACGGGTCCGCCGTGCTATGCACGGCGGGAATCGACGGGCGACAACGCCCCGTAACTGCCATGAGCCAACAAAAAAAACCAAACCAGAACAACCACATGACCGACGATGCGGTAATCGCTTCGGCGGTTCGTGCGCTGGCGGTGGAGAGCGAAGGGCTCGACGCTTTGTCAGCCGCGTTGCGTGACGGGCTTGG
>DATMEV010000085.1:0-24690 GCA_035556795.1 Pseudolabrys sp.
GAGCGTTCCTATGTTCTCGGCCGCATAGTCGAGACGCGCCTTCCCGACGGAGAGCGGCTGACCGTCGAGCCCGCGATCGGAAAGGATGGCGCAGTGAACCCGATCGGCAGGGTCCAACTGCTTGCCGCCGTCGAGCAGCAGTCGAACAAGCTGAAGCGCGGCGTCGTGCAGTTTCCGCGCATCGGCGACGGCGTCTATCTCGCCGAATCCCATTTGTTGGCCAGGCTGATCAGAAACGCTGTGGCGGACGCGGACGATCTCACGTTGAACATCGGCCGAATCGACGCTGTAGACAGCGTCGACGTCTGCCTGCCACCGGACAAGCTGTTCGGCCGGCACTGCGGCGTGTTTGGCGCCACCGGCGGCGGCAAGAGCTGGACTGTTGCGACGCTGGTAGAGCAGCTGAAGGCGGCGGGCGGCAAGGCAATTGTCCTAGATCCGACGGGTGAGTTCGCCGACATGGCCTGCGTCGACTCCGTCTTCACCTTCGCGGAGCCGGAGAGGGGGCAGGTTCTGGCGCATTTTCCCTACCAGCACATGACCGAGGATGACGTTTTCTCGCTGTTCCGCCCTTCCGGCCAGAGCCAGGGACCAAAGCTACGCGAGGCGATCCGGAGCCTGAAGCTCGTGACGGCGCTTGGCGGAAACGTGCCGCAAGGCGTCACGGTCCACGACGGTCTGATCGTGAAGATCGCGAAGCAGCGTGCGCCGTTCCAGAACGCAGTCCGCACAAACGCCGTGCAGCTGCACGCTCCCGGATGCGCGTTCGACATCCAAAGGCTGGCCGAGCAGATCAAGCAGGAATGCGTGCAAGCGATCGGACAACCGAACTGCTACGGAAACATCGACAACAGCACTCTAGCGCACTGTGAGACCTTGATCTCGCGGATCAACACGCTGATCGCCTCGCAGGAGCTTCAATGCGTATTCGGCGAGCAGGGAGTCTCGCTCGTGGATCAGCTTCGCGCTTTCTTCGCCGACGAAACGCGTGACGTCGCGGTGGTGTCGTTCAAGGAGGTGCGGTTCGAGCACAACACGCGCGAAATCCTCCTGAACGTGATCGGCCGCTTTCTCCTCGCCGAGGCGAGGCAGGGCACGTTCCGCGCCGCGCCGATGGTCGTGTTCCTCGACGAGGCGCACCAGTTCCTGGGTCGCACCGTCGGGGACGAATACGCCTCGGTGAAGCTGGACGCGTTCGGCATCGTCGCGAAGGAGGGCCGGAAATACGGACTGACCTGCGTTCTAGCGACCCAACGTCCTCGAGACGTTCCAGCCGACGTTCTCAGCCAGATCGGTACGCTGATAGTCCATCGCCTCACGAACGATCAGGACCGCGAGACGGTCGAACGAGCGTGTGGAGACTTGGATCGCGGCGCAGCGCAGTTCGTGCCAATGCTCGCGCCGGGCGAAGCCGTCGTGATCGGACCTGAGCTGCCCGCACCGGTTCCGATCTTCGTTCGCCAACCTGCCTCCCCTCCAGATTCCCGAGGCCCGGCATTCCAGTCCTCGTGGGTGCAGCGAAGAGACGCTAAGCTCCGCGAAAATGTCCGCGGCGCCGTCGTTGAAGCACCGCTGCCACCTGCCGATTCGTGAAGCCACGCTTGAACGAAGAGCGGGTTTCGGGATTACACTTTATCGGGCCGAACGGCTGGCATGGAGGCGCATAGCGGACATTAACTGTTGGGACTGCTCGCTATCTGGCGTTTTGTCTGGTTGGCTTCAACTCAATTTAGCAGGGGTATTCATCGCGCTCTGCCCGCTACTTTTACCGCAGTTCCAGATCCTCGAGGACGCCAACCACCGCCGATTACGGTATTCGCGTTTAGCTCGACGGTAGGATGATTTTGCTTTTCGTATCTAACCTATTGATTTTAAACGATCGGTATTTGATTAGTTTTACAAGTAACATGTTGATATCGTGACAGTAAAATCAGACTCTTAATCAGCGGGTCCCAGGTTCGAGCCCTGGTGCGCCCACCAAGCAAAATCAAATGCTTAGGTGGTGTTCGGCCGTGAACGCACGGTGAACATGAGGCATCCGTGAGGCATTCCCGTGAGGCAAATCGGTGATGTAGGGTCGCCGCGATGGGAATGAAGCGCAGCCCAAAGGATCTCTGGCGGCAGGCAAAGCAGGCCGAGGGCGAAAGCGGAGCTGCGCAAGGAGGCGACGCGCGATGTGAGGACAGGGGACGATGGGCCCATCGCGCTGTTCAAACATCGAAGTTCGCGCCGCCAGACTTTACTTCCTGCGTCACTCGATGAACGGCGCGGAAGCGACTTAAAACACCTGCTCTCCCTCTACGTGCGCCGACCCTTTAAGCCGGGGCTGACAGATCCTGGTTCGGGAAGGTAGCTCGTGGTTCGTCCCGAACATCCGTCTGACCGATCCTCTGCTCTCGATCGGCAGCCGCCCGATGAGTCGTGTCGCCGGCCGGCGTAGCAGCCGGAAGCTGCAGGACAACGAGACGCTGCCCGGGGGACAGTCGATGGATCAACAGAATCTGTCCACTGGGGAATTCCAGCGCGTCATGATGGACGTCGGGCTGGTCTTTGTTGACTTGGCGGAAGCGAGCCACTCGTTCGTTGCTTCGTGCATTCGGCAGCACTCCGAACGCGCGATTGTATTCAACCGGCTCTTCGAATGCAACTTCCGTTCCCGGGAGTAGGCAAACCGCAACGTTGGGTTCTTCTGTTGCCGCAAGGCCCCGGGTTATCGAGTTAGCGAATGTCGTTGTAACCAGCCGGTCTCCAACTCTTGCTGGCCTCGAAGACGTAAGATGCAAGCTGTAGTCGCACATCGCACACTCCTCTTGCTGAACAATCGAAGCGGACCGGCCTTTCGATCAAGATGCCTTACAGTGCGTTTTTTCTCTCTGGCGGTAATGCCATCGGGGCTTCGTCTCCTCGGACGGTGCCAGATCCGCTTCTCCGCTAACGCGTCAAGTCAATCTTTGACGCCATGTAGTTCTGAAAAATAATCACGGCAGAAGAGAGTATATCCTGGCTGCGGCTGATCACATCTTCGTTCAATCGAAAATGTGCTGCACGCAGCCCCCTGGCCGGGCAATTTCGGTTCGGCGGGCCGCCGAAAGGAACCGGATCAATACAACCAATGAGCGTCAGCAGGTCCTGGCAGTTGGAACATACCAACGCAAGGGCATTCGCCTGTCGTCGCCAGGCGCGTAACGCGTGGATTGAATTATTTCGCGCGGGCGCTCGATGCCGCCGAAGTATCTGCCGCATCCCCGGGCGCGATTTCCGGATATCCGGTTTGATACCGAATATCGGGTCGTTTGCGCGTCATGCCTTTCGACGCGCGAGCACGACGCCGGCCTGCAGCAGCGCTTCGATCTCATCGATGCCGAGGCCGAGCACATCCCGCAGGACATCCGCCGAGTTTTCTCCCGCTGCCGGCGGAAACTGCGGTTCCGGTCTCAATGTCTCGGTAAAGAAGACCGGATCGCCGATAATGCGTGCCTTGCGACCGTCCTCGCTGGCGAGGTCGATCACCATGCCACGGTGCTTGATCTGCGGATCGCTCATTACGCGATCCAGGGAATTGACAACACCAGCCGGAACCCCGTTGCTGTCGAACAGCGCAATCCATTCGTCGGCGGTACGGGCAAGAAATGCCTCCTGCAACAGCTCGACCAGTACCGCACGGTTGGTGTTGCGCAGGTTCGAGGTCAGGAAACGTGTATCAGCAATGAGACTGTCGCAACCAAGCAGGGTGCACAGGGTTTCCCACATTCGGTCCGTGACTGCTGCGATCACCAGTTCGACGCCATCCTTGGCGGTAAAAGTACCATAGGTGACGATTGCGTCGTGCTCGCGTCCCTGGCGCCCAGGTACGCGGCCGGAGTGCAGATGGAATGCCGCCTGATAGCAGAGCATCGCGACCTGGCAGTCGAGCATGGAAATGTCGATGATGTCGCCGCGGCCGGTGCGCGCGCGCCGGTGCAGCGCCGCCAAGATCGCGCTTGATGCGTACATGCCGGCGGCTAGGTCAGCGATAGGAATGCCGGCGCGCACTGCGACGCCGTCGCGGGCGCCAGTCAGACTCATACCGCCGGACATGGCCTGAACGATCAGATCGTAGGCCGGTTTGTCACGATAGGGGCCGTCCTGGCCAAAGCCGCTGATCGAGCACCAGATCAGCGATGGCTTCTCGGCGCGCAGCGCATCGGCGGAAAGCCCGAGCCGGGCGCAGACCCCGGGGCGGAAATTCTCGATGACGACGTCGCAGACGAGCGCCAGCCGGCGAACCAGTGCAACGCCTTCCGGCGTTTTCAGGTCGACGACGAGACTGCGTTTGTTTCGATTGATCGAGAGGTAGTAGACGCTGTCGTCGCCGACATAGTCAGGCGGCATGTGGCGCGAGACATCGCCCTGGGGCCCCTCCACCTTGATGACCTCCGCGCCCATGTCGGAGAGCATCTGCGTACAGAAGGGGCCGGACAGGACCTGTGTCAGGTCGAGGATTCTGATATCGCAGAGTGCCGGCTCGTTGGCGGGTGGCATACCGCGTCTCCTTTATGCTTGATCTCCTCTTATGCCTGCCGCGCGCGCCCCTGCTGGTCGGAACGAAGCTCTTGGATGATTTCCTGCGTGTGTTCGCCGAGACCGGGCGAAACACGGCGGCGCGGATCGGACAGCCCGGCCTTGGCGAGCGGATCAACCAGATGCGGGATGCGCCCATCGACAGGATGGTCGGTATAATCGATTATGCCGCGCTCGCGCGCATGTTCGGAGACGACTGCTTCGTCCGCCGTATAGATCGCGCAGATCGAGATTTCGGTGTCACGCATCTCGGCGGCGAGGGCATCACGGTCGCGCGACAGGCAGAAGTCGCCGATCACCTGACGGAAGATCGCGGATTTTTCGCCATGGTCGGTGTGGCGGTCGGCCCAGCTCTCGTCCGGTGCGAGGTCGCTGCGATCAATATAATCGCAGAAGCGTTTCCAGGCACGGTATTCGAGCAGGCACACGGTGACATGCTTGCCATCGCGCGTCGGATAGATCGCGTAGCGCGGATTGCGCCCCCACGGCTCCATCTCCGGTTTTCCGGGATGACCGGCAAGACGCGACAGCGCACCGGAAAGGCCGACGTTCGAGACGCTGATCAGGCTGTCGTACATCGGCACTTCGATGTAGCAGCCTTCGCCGGTTGTCAGGCGGCGGATATAGGCCGACAACACGCCCATCGTGGCGAATGCCGCCGCGGTAAAGTCGCCCCCCTGGAACGGTGGCATCGCCGGCGTCTGCCCCGGCTGCAGATTCTTCCCGAGAATGCCGGCGACACCCTGGATCGAGAGGTCGTGGCCGGGCACGCGGCCGAGCGCCGAACTGTTGCCGAAGCCGGTGATCGAGCAATAGATGACCGACGGGTTGCGCCTGGCGACCGATTCGTAGTCGATGCCGAGCTTCTTCGTGACACCGGGGCGGAACGATTCGACGATCACGTCGGCACCGGCAGTCAGATCGTCAGCCACAGCCCGATCTTCGGCCTTGTCCAGATCGAGCGCAATGCTGCGCTTGTTGCGGTTGATGCTGTTGAAATAGACGCCAACGGATCTGTAGACCGGCGGATTGAAACGTGAGTAGTCGCCGATCTCCGGTTGCTCGATCTTGATGACGTCGGCGCCAAGATCGCCGAGTGTTTGCGTGCACCATGGTCCGGGAAGCAGCCGGCTGAAGTCGATCACGCGGACGTTTCGGAGCGGGAGATGTGTTGTCGTATGGTTGTTTTCTGTCATGCCGGTGCGAGAAGCGAGGTTCGCTGAGAGTAAGGTGAAGGGTGTCCGATCAGGAGACGACGTAGCGGAACATATTGCGCAGCGCTTCGCTGTCCGTCTCGGTCTTGAAGGCGTGTCTGTTCTGTAGGTCGAGCGCGCGCTGTGCGGCCGGGCGCGCGGTAACTTCGTCGCAATGGCGCTTGAGGTTGGGAAACTGCGCCCATGCGCCGTCCCCCATGATGCGTTCGAGGAGCCGTACCCAGCCCCACAAGGCCATATCGACGATCGTATAGATACTGCCGAGCATGTACTGGCGGTGCGCAAGCCGTGCTTCGAGGATGTCGTAATGCCGCTTCGCTTCGAACTGATAGCGGGTGTTGGCGTACTCCGCAGGCTGCGGCGCATAAAGGCGAAAGTGGATCGCTTGGCCGGAATAAGGGCCGATGCCGGTAGCGACGAACATCAACCAGGACAGAAGTTCCGCCCGGGCGGCCAGCGTATCGCCCGGAAGAAACCGGCCGGTCTTTTCCGCGAGATAAAGCAGGATGGCATTGCTATCGAACAGTGTCGCATCGCCATCGGTCAGTGCAGGCACTTTCGCGTTCGGATTGATCGCCAGGAATTCCGGCGTGAACTGTTGACCCTTGCGAGTGTCGATGGCGATCGGCTCATAAGGGAGCCCTGTTTCTTCAAGACAAAGCGCCACCTTCATCGGGTTAGGTGATCGACTATAGTAGAATTTGATCATGGTGCTGTTGCTCGGAATTTTTAGGAAGCATCAGGGCAGAATACGCCGCGCGCGAAACGTATCGAAATGACGGATGAATTCGCCGAACGTATCGACCGTCCGGTGGAATCCGAACTGTCGTGCCTTGGTCATGTCTGACATCATGTCCCAGCCCGGCGTGAAGACGAAATCGCCGTAGGACCACAGCGCCAATCGCTCGTACGGCGTCGGCGCGAGGCCATGTTTCCTGACAATAGTGTCCCAGACGGGGCCCTTGTCGGCCATCGCCTCGGCGAGCCGGACAGTACGAACTGGGCCGATATCCATGCCGAAGTAGCGTGCGAAAGCCGGCCAGAGATTTTCCCAGCGGATGTAATTGCCATTGGTGATGTTGAAGGCCTGGTTGGCGCAGCGCGGTTCGTTTGTCATCCAGCGGATAGCATCGACCAGAAAATCCGCCGAAGTGCACTGGTAAAGCGCGTGATAGTTCTCCGGTGTGCCGGGGAAACACAGCGGCAGTCCCATTTCACGGCAGATCGTTGCGTAGGCAGCGATTACTAGGACGAGGTTGCGCGGCGAATCTGGAACCAGATGGCAGATTCCGTGCGGTCGTGTTGTGGACCACGTCCAGCCGCGCCCGCGTTGCCGCGCTTCAATGTAATCCTGTTGCGCATAGTAGAAATTGTTCACGAGGACACGAGGATCATCCTCTTTCGCTGGCGTGCGAAATGGGCCGAGATTTGATCCGTACCATTTCGTTCCGTGCACCAGATGAATGTGCTGCAGTCGCGGCGCGATCGGCTCCACCGCTTCCACTAGGTTTTGCAACATGGCCAGGTTGGTGTCGACTGGCTCCGGCGTGCCGGTCGCGTGGTCGTAGCGGCCGGAGTACAGAATATGGGTGGCGTCAGTGAAGCCGCTCAGCTTTGCGCGGCAGTCGGCTGTGTTGGTCAAGTCGACAGGGATGAATTGTACGCCGGGGATGTTCAGCGGCTTGCGCGCGAGCGCGACGACATCCCATCCATCGGCGGCAAGGGATTCGGTCAACCCCCGCCCGATGACGCCGGTGGCGCCGGCGATGATTGCTAGGTTTTTTGACATGACCCTGCTGTTTGTCGGTTTCGCTTTGGTGGAAAATTAGTCCAGCCTTCGAATTCTCTGCGGATAGAGTCGCAGAACGACGCCGGTGTTTCCTTCTTGGGCTCGAAGTGGAGGTGTCCGGTGTTGTGCCGGCCACTGGGCCCGCCACCCCTCGACGCCTCCTCTTCGGGCTCCTGCTGTTTCCGCTTTGCTCTCGCATAGCAGGGAGTGTGCCAGTCGCGTGGCGCGTGGTTTGCGTGGCCAGCCAATGCCGCGGAGCAAGTAACCTGCATGTCTCATCGACACATTGTCCGCTGTAAAGACACATATTGCGGCGCATCTGGTGGAGTAGCCTCGCATAGCGAGCACCCTACGCGGAAATTATCCTAGCTACACCTGTGGCATGGAGCTTGCTGGAAACCTTGCTCGATGTGGCTGCATTACGTCACGTCGTGCGATCTGAGGTTATAGCGGGCCCATCTGCCGCCTTGATCGCTTGCTGCAAGGCGATGTGCGACGCATTGGTCGAGATACGCAGGAAGTAACCCAATTCCTTCGGAGGGTCGAAAATGAACCGGCACTGCAGTCGAGCCGCCGCGATATTAGGGGCGTGTCTGGCCATCTTGGTCGTGCCACCGGCGGCTGCGCAAAACAAATATCCGAGCCGCGCCATTGATCTCATCGTGCCGTTTGCGCCCGGCGGCTCCACCGGACTGACTGCGCGCGCACTTGCGCAGGCGCTGGAGGAGCGTTGGAAAGTCCCTGTACGCGTCGTCAGCAAGCCGGGTGGAAATACAGTGCCGGCGGTCGAAGAGGTGATGCGCGCCAAGCCGGACGGCTATACGGTACTGGCCGAATCGCCTGCGTCGAGCTCGATGTTGGAGGTTGTTGTCAAGAATCTACCCATGAAAGTAATGGATCGCACCTTCATGGGTCTGCTGGCGCAGACACCGATGATCTTTATCGTATCGCCGGAATCGCCGTTGAAGACACTGCAGGATGTGGTGGCGCGCGCAAGACAGGACTCAAGCACTCTGACCTGGACTTCGCTTGGTGGCGCGGGTGCACAGGACTACACTTTCAGACAGTTCTTCAAAGCGCTCGATATCGACGTGACGAAGACTCGGTCGGTGGCACTGAAGGGTGGTGCGGAAGCTCCCACCATCGTCGCCAGTGGTCATGTCATGGTCGGCGCCGGCTCGTGGAGCGCGATCTCTCCGCTTGTCGGAAGCGGTAAGCTGCGCGCCATCGCGGTTGCTTCGCCGGAGCGTTTCCCGGCGACACCCGATGTTCCGACGACGGCAGAGGCCGGACTGCCGTCGGTCAAGATCCTGTTCTGGTTCGGTGTTTCGGGTCCGCCAAACCTGCCGCAAGATGTCATAGACGCTTGGGATGATGCGCTGAAGGATATTGCCCAGGACCCGAAATTCCACCAGAGGATCGCGACGCTCGGCATGGTCCCGTATTTTCATCCCGCCGCCGGAGTCGCGAAGATGGTGGAGGCCGAAAAGAAGGTCGTCGAGGATCTGTGGTCGAAGTGACGAATATGAATCAAGATCACGCTGTGCTTCTTGCCTGGACGGATATTCCAGAAGAAGAAGAGGAAGCATTCAACGAATGGTATAACCGCGAGCATGTGCGGGATCGTGTGCTCGCAGTGCCCGGCTTCATCAACGGCCGGCGTTTTGTCGCCGTCAAGGGAGCGCCGAAATATCTGGCGTTCTATGAAACGGAGAACGATGCGGTGTTGCGATCAGACGCCTATGTGAGCCTGATCGCGAACCCTGACGAGCGCAGCCGCCATTTCATCATGCAGTTTCGTAACCCGATCCGCACATTGGCGCGGCTCACGGCTTCGCTGGGGGAAGGCGAGGGCGGTATGCTCGGGGTGCTGGCGCTTGCGCCGGTCGAGGACGATCCGTCGCGGCTGCGTAGCGCCTTGATCAACGAAATCATGCCGGCGCTGCTGCGATTTCGCGGGGGCATCGCGGTGCGGTTGCTGGAGCGTATTCCTTCGCAGGAGGCCGTATCGACGGCACGCCATGTACGGAAGGGAGATCGGTCGCTCAACTGGGCGCTGTTGATCGAGACGGACAGGGAGCGGACGCTGGAAGAGGCTGCGACATTCCTCAATGCGGATGCCCTGCGCAATATTGGTGCGCGTATCGAGATGGAGATGGCGACCTTCCGTATGGCTTATCGTGTCTCGCGATAGCAGCGGCGGAACCTCACTCAGGAGACGCCGATTTTCTTGTAGAGATATGACCGCGAGATGCCGAGCTCTTCGGCGACTTTCTTCTTGTTTCCCTTATGGCGAGCCAGGGCGTCGCGGATAATGTCACCTTCGACACGATCGAGTGCGCCTTGCAGGTTACCAACCTGCATCTGCTCGGGCGCGGCGGTCGGCGCCGCCTGCATCGATGCCGGCGATTGGAAATCGGCAATGCGTAGCCGGTTATCACTGCAGAAAATGACTGCTCGTTCCACGACATGGCGCAATTGGCGAATGTTGCCTGGCCACTCCTGCTTTGCAAGGTAACCGTAGACGTCGTCGTCGATCTCCGGGATTGCCAACTGGTGACGCGATCCGAACTCCGTGAGGAACTTCTCGATCAGTACCGGAATGTCGTCCAGCCGTTCGCGTAGCGGTGGAACGGTCAGCACGATCGGGCTGATGCGATAATAGAAGTCCAGCCTGAAGTTCTCGTTGGAGACGAGGTTGCGGAGATCGCGGTTGGTCGCTGCGATGAGTCGGAAGTCGACTTCTTGGGTGCCTTCTCCGCCAACGCGCTGGATCACGCGATCCTGAAGGACACGCAGCAACTTTGCCTGGATGTCGAGCGGCATGTCACCGATCTCGTCGAGAAACAGTGACGAGCCGTGGGCCTGCTCGAATTTTCCTCGGCGGCCTTTCCGGTCGGCGCCGGTAAACGAGCCCGGCTCGTAGCCGAATAATTCGCTCTCGACGAGATTGCTCGGTAGCGCGGCTGAATTAACGATCACCATCTTCTGTTTCTGCCGCGGACTCAGCCGATGGATGGCGTGGGCAACGAGTTCCTTGCCGGTACCGCTCTCGCCAAGGACGAGCACCGAAATGTCGAGCGGAGCGATGCGGACGATGTCCTCTTTCAGACGCTGGATCGCCTTGCTCCTGCCGACGATTGTATCGAGATCGAAAGCTTCGCGTCGAAGCACATGCGCCTCACGACGGTAAAATTCGAGTTCTTTCTCAAGCGCGTTGACGCGCTGGTTCAGTGCCTGGACCTGCTCCGGATTCTTGAACATGACGCGGCCGATGGCTCCGACGAGCTTGCCCTCGCGGAAGATCGGGCTCCGGTTTACGACACGGTCCTGACCGCGCATGCGCTGGACATCGCCGACCTCGGCCTTGCCGGTTCTGGCCACGTGGTCGAGCCGGGTATTCTCGATGACGTCGCGCACCGGACGTCCAATGGCGGCGCCATGATCGAGACCGAAGAAACCTTCATGAACCGGTGACAGGAAGGCAACTTTTCCGTCTGCGTCGACGACAGTCATCGCATTGAACGGGTCGGTCAGCAGATGGTGGATGATGTCCCAAGCAAAGTCGACTGCTGCAGCGAATTCGAAAACGGAATCCATCAGACCGTCGACAATCGCGGCAAAATGATAGGTGTTGACCTGCGACCAGAGAAATACGCTTTTTGTTTCGGTCTGGATCGGGACCATGCGCCGGCGGATGGCATCCTCACGCCAGGTCTTGTCTTCAACGAGCGCCACGATACGCGGATCAGTGCCGCGACCGACGGAAAAGACGACCTTGCCGGCGGCATCGACGACGATCAGACCGGCGATATTGCGCGTATCAGTCAAGAGCGTCCTCCAGATAGCACCGCCGTGAGATTTGTTGTTGCGGTGCGATATTTTTATGTTTCCTTGGCAGACACTCCATCCCGGCCTGTCCGAGCCAAGAACACTGTGCAGGGTTTGTAACGGCACAAATGAATGCGTTCAACGGTTCTGGCGTTGTGGCACGGTCATTGCTTTTCCCGAGGTACCCCCGAGAGGCCGCCATGCGGTACCGATGTAGGAAAGGTTATGGAATCCTCAGCCACTCAGCGTTCGCATGCCGCCGATGCGGAACCGGTTCAACTGCCGCTCACGCGCATCGGCGCCGGCTTCAGCTTCCTCTCGGGAATGCGGGTTCTCGATCTGAGCACCTCGGTCGCAGGGCCCTATGCGACGATGCTGCTCGGCGATATGGGGGCCGACGTCATCAAGATCGAGCGGCCGGGTATCGGCGACGATGCGCGTGCCTGGGGCCCGCCGTTCCTGGACGGAGAGTCGCTCTGGTACGTTGCCGTCAATCGTAACAAGCGGAGTGTCACTCTTGACATCGTCGCACCACGCGGGCGCGAAATCCTCGACGCCCTGATAAAGGCGAGCGATGTGGTCCTGCTGAATCAACCGTTGCGTGTCCAGAAGAAGCTTGGCGTCGACGCCGTTGCCTGCCGCGCCATCCGGCCGGACATCGTTCATGTGTCGATCACTGGTTTCGGGCTACAGGGCATGCGCGCCGATTGGCCTTGCTATGACCTGATCGCCGAAGGCTATTCCGGTATCATGGATATCACCGGCGAAGCGGATGGCCCTGCGCAGAAGATCGGCGCGCCGGCTGCCGACATGTTGGCTGGTCAGGATGCAGCCTTTGCTACGGTGAGTGCTTTGTTTGAGCGTACGCGGACCGGCGCGGGACGGTCTATCGACGTATCGCTCGTAGATAGCATGACGCGTTTTCTGTCCTGTCGTATGGTTCCGTATCTTGGTTCGCAGGAGATGCCGCGCCGTTCGGGCGGGAAAGACAGTGTCATAGCCATTTATCAGGCATTCGAGACGGCCGATCTGCCACTGACGCTAGGTCTTGGTAACGATACGATCTGGAAGCGGTTCTGGAGGGCCCTGGATCGATCGGATATCGGCGATCGTGAATGTTACAACACCAACGTCAAACGGCGCGAACATCGCGTGGAAATCGTGTCGATTATTCAGGACCTGTTGCGTCAGCATCCACGTGATTACTGGCTCGGTCTGTTCAGCCGTAACCGTGTTCCGGCCGGCCCGATCTATCGTCTGGACGAGGTTGCGCAGGATAGCGGCTTGCTCCAGCGGGGCCTGTTCTACACGCTGGATGACAATGGTCGGCTGCTGCCGCAGGTGGGTACCGGCTTTCATGTCGACGGTAAGGCTAATGTTCCGCGCAGGGCGCCGCAGCGACTTGGCGCCTCGACCGTCGAGGTTTTGTGCGATTTGGCAAGGCTGGGCGACGGCGATATCGAATCGCTCAGGCGCGACGGCGTGATCTGAAGGAGCTCGGCTGTGACCTACAAAACGATACTCTATGAGGAAGACGGTCCGATCGGGACAATTACGCTCAACCGCCCGGATGATGGCAACATGTTCAATGTGGTCATGTGCCATGAGATTCGTGACTGCATCGAGCAGATCCGCCGCGAGACACGCACGCGCGTTGTCGTCATCACTGGTGCCGGCGATCGGTTCTTCTGTATCGGTGGCCGCAAGGACGGTATGGAAGATAGTACTCTCTATGCAGGTACGCTGCCGACACTGGAGATGTACGATGCCATCGACAAATTGCAGAAGCCGGTGATTGCATCGGTTAATGGATTCGCGGTCGGTGGCGGAAACGTACTGCAGATGGTCTGTGACATGACCATCGCCAAGGAAAGTGCAATGTTTCGACAGGTTGGACCGATGGTCGGTTCGTTCGATGCCGGCTATGGCACCTGGTATCTGGAAGATCTGGTCGGAAAGAAGAAGGCCAAGGAAATCTGGTTCAACAATCCGAAGATCAAGGCGCGTGAAGCGCTGGAACTGGGTTTGATCAATCGCGTGGTGCCGGATGATCGGCTCAGGGAGGAGACCCGCGCCTTCGCGCTTGAGACCGCCGAGCGGGGCTCGTTTGCACTCGCTGCAGTGAAGGCGGCTTTCAATGCCCGCCATGGCGGCGTCACCGGGCTGGCACGTATGGCGCATGACCTGTTGCTACGTGCCTATCTCGAAAGCGAGGAAAGCCACGAAATGGCGGCATCGTTTGGCGAGAAACGGAAGCCGGATTCGTCCAAGTTCGGTAAGTGATCATGCGGCCGTTTTTGACTCTGCATCATCCGGCGGCGGCGTCCCGCTATTACTCCGAGGGGGCGTGGCTGAAGGACACGTTCTATTCGCTTATGTGCGGCCACGCCGAGCAGCGGCCGGATGCGCTAGCGTTGAACGATGGCCGCCATCGCCTTACCTGGCGGCAACTTGCCGATTGGGTCGACGGTGTCGCCGCTGATTTTCATCGGCAGGGCATCCATAGCGGCGACCGGGTTTCGCTCTGGCTTGGCAATCGGGCAGAAGCGGTGGTTGCGTTTCTCGCATGTGCCCGCAACGGCGTCGCCTGCAATCCTTCGCTGCACCGAACCTACACGTCGACGGATATCGTCCAGCTGCTTGACCGCTTACAGGCGAAGGCCCTTCTGACGGAGACTGGCTGGGGCGCGGATACGCCCGCTACCGACACGATGAGTGCGCTGAAAGGCGCATCATCGCTGCTGTGTATCTATACGCCGGAGGATTTTCCGCAGCCTGGTCCGGCGGATCTGCCTCCGGTCGAGGATCCGGACAAAGTCGTCTATCTTGCCTTCACGTCCGGCACGACTGGTCTGCCGAAATGCGTGATGCATTCCGATAACACTCTGCTTGCCAATGCGCGCGATCTGGTGCGCGATTGGCAGCACGGGCCAGATACGAAACTGCTGTCTCTCAGCCCTTTGTCGCATCATATCGCCTGGGTGGCGGTGGCGCAGTGGCTGATTGCCGGCTGCGTGCTGATTACCGACAATCCGCCTGCAGGCAAAAGCCGTCTTGACTGGATCATCGAGACCGGTGCGACCTATGTGATGGGGGTTCCGACCCATGCGATGGATATTCTCGCGGAGCAGCAACGCCGCGGCATCGAAAGGCTCGGGGCAGTAAATCTTTTTTATATGGCGGGTTCACCTATCCCGCCATCGGTATGCGAGGCGTTCGTGCGGCAAGGGATCAAACCGCAGAATATCTATGGCATGACCGAGAACTCATCTCACCAGTACACTCATCCGGCTGATCATAACGAAGTCATCATCTCGACCTGCGGCCGTGGCGGCAAAGCCTATGAAATTCGGCTGTTCGATCCTGCCGATGCCGATCGTGAAGTGCCTGTCGGCATGGTCGGCCAGATTGCCGGTCGCGGGGCCGCGTTGATGCTTGGCTATTTCGCCAATCAGACGGCGACAGAAGGAAGCTTCAATCGCGATGGCTGGTTTCTGTCGGGGGATCTCGGCGTGATCGACGAGATGGGAAATCTGCGGATCGAGGGACGGCTGAAAGACCTCATCATTCGCGGCGGCCACAACATCTATCCCGTGCATATCGAGGCTCTGGCGTTGCGTCACCCGTCGGTAGAGCGCGTTGCCTGCTATCCGATTGCCGACGAGCGGCTCGGTGAGCGAGTGTGCATTGCCGTTATTGGCGACATCGAGGCCTATGATCTGTTGCGTCACCTCGCGGAGCAGGGATTGTCGAAATACGATATGCCGGAGTTTTTTCTGCGAGTTTCGCAATTTCCTCTGACGCCGAGCGGCAAGATTCTCAAACGCGATCTCATCGAGATGACGAAACGTGGCGAACTGGTGCCGACGGCAGTGCGCTGGACCGATCCTGGCTCTCAGGCGAGGACGGGCTGATGCCGGTTAATCTGGAACGTCGCGACGATATTGCGCTTCTGACGCTCGACCGGCAGGATGCGCTGAACGCATTATCCTTCGCGATCATCGACGAAATCGGAGCGGTAATTGATCGCGTCGCCAGCATGAATGTGCGCGCATTGCTGATCACCGGTGCTGGTACAAAGTCATTCTGTGCCGGTGCCGATATTAAGGAACTTCGTAATCGTTCGTTCGCCGCGCAGCGTGCTGGCATCGAGCGCGGGCAGGCGATCTTTGCCAAGCTCGACACATTGCCGGTTGCATCGGTGGCGTTGATAAACGGCTATGCATTTGGCGGCGGCCTGGAACTGGCACTTGCCTGCACGTTCCGGCTGGCGACGCGGAATGCCAAAATGGGATTGCCGGAAATCAAGCTCGGCCTGACGCCCGGTTACGGCGGTACGCAGCGACTGCCGCGCGTCGTCGGTGAAGCCCGGGCGTTGGAGATGATCCTCACGGGCAGGACTGTCGACGCCGAAGAGGCAGAACGTATAGGCCTCGTCAATCGTCTTATCGACGGCGATCCCGTGGAGGCGGGGATCGTCTTCACACGCGAATTCACCGGTTACGGCTTGCCGGCATTAAATTTCGCCCGCGCCGCCGTACAGCGCGCACTCGATGTGCCGCTCGTCGAAGGCCTGAAAATCGAGGCCGATCTCGGCACGCTCGCCTACCGCACCGGTGATGCTGAGGAAGGGATGGCAGCCTTCAGCGAAAAGCGGAAGCCGGAGTTTCGCGATGGCTGAACAGACGGCGGCTGCGGGAACGATTGTCGTCACTGGTGCTAGCCGCGGCATCGGCGCGGTGATCGCAGCCGATCTCCGGCATCGAGGATTCTCCGTCGCGGCGCTCTCGCGAAGCGGCGAGGCCGCATCGGGCACCGGCTATCGTTGCGACGTAACAGACGAAGCGTCTCTGAAGGATGTCATCGCGCGTGTCGCCAGGGATGGACGCATTGTCGGCTTGGTGAACAATGCGGGTGCGCACCGCGCTACGCCAAGTGCCGATCTCAGTGTTCGTGAGCTTGAGGAGACGATGCGCCTGAACTTCACGGCGGCGATGGTGGCTAGCCGCGAGGCTTATCCGTATCTGAAGCAGGCAGGCGGTGGCACCATCGTCAATATCGGCTCGTTCTTCGACAAACTCGGCGTAGCCGAGAATATCGCTTATTGCGCGTCGAAGGCAGCCGTCGGCGCGCTAAGCCGCTGCCTCGCGGTCGAATGGGCGAAGGACAGCATCAGGGTGCTGAACGTGGCACCCGGATATATCGAAACCGACTTGAATCGCGATTTTCTTGCAAAAGACAAAGTAAAAACCTGGCTAGGCCGCCGCGTGCCTGTTGGTCGTGCTGGCGCTGCCGAGGAGGTGGCGCGCTTTGTTGGTACGCTCTTCTCGGACAACATAATGTTTCTTACCGGCGAGACGATCTATCTCGACGGCGGTCAAGGCATAAATCACTGATGAAGATTTTCGAGAGGCTGCAGCGCCAACGGCGGTGGACGGAAGAGGAACAACTTGTTCTCGATCAGTTCCGGCGTCTGTGCGCGGAGACGATCGACCCGAATGCGGAACGCTATGATCGTAGCGGCGAGTTTCCGTGGGAGAACATCAAGGCGCTGAATGCGCTGGGCGCTAATATGATGTTCGTGCCGGAAGCCTACGGTGGTGCACCGTTGCCGTTTCGTCTTTATCTTGAGGTGGTGAAGATCATTTCGGCATCCTGTGCGTCGACTGGCATCATCTATGCGACGACGTTCCATGGGATGAAGCCATTGATCGATATGGGTAACGACGAGCAACGCGCTCGTTTCCTGCCCCGCATTGCCGAGGGCGCGCTCGGTGCGCTGGCGATCACCGAGCCGAATGCCGGCTCGGACGCGACTGGCATGCGGACGACCTTCACGCCGGACGGCGATGACATCATCGTGCAGGGCGGCAAGACCTTCATCACCAGTGGTGACGTCGCCGACATGATGCTGTTGTTCGGAAAGTGGTCGGAGATCGATGACCCCAAGAAGTCGATCTCGGTGCTGGTGTTCGAGAAGGGAACGCCGGGCTTCGAGGTCATTCGCCTTGAGCAGAAGATGGGGCATCGGGCCTCGTCGACGGCGTCGATCGCTTTCAACGGCTGCCGTGTGCCGCGCGCCAATCTTATCGGGAATCCTGGCGACGGCCTGCGGATCCTGCTTGCATCGCTGAATAGGTCCCGCCCCAGCGTCGCCGCGCATGCGCTCGGTATCGCCGGTGCCGCTTTCGGGGACATGGTTGCCTACATGAATGACCGCGTGCAGTCGGGACGGCGTATCGCGGAGTTTCAAGGCAATCAGTTCGTGCTGGCCGACCTCGCAACCGATCTGGCAATGGCGGAGTCCTGGCTTGATTATGTCGCGTCGCTAATCGAGGCAGGCGAAAGGGACTTCGGGCTTGAGGCATCGATGGCGAAGATGCGGGCTTCCGATCTTGCGATGCGGATTTCGACCGAAGCTGTACAGATGCATGGCGGCTACGGCTATTGCAGCGACTATCGTGTTGAGCGCCTAATGCGCGATGCGAAGATCACCCAGATATGGGAGGGCACAAACCAGATCCATCGCCAGCTTATCGGACGGAGCTTTGTGAAGAAATGAGCGCAGCGATCAGAACAGTCGGCATCTGCGGCGCAGGTGGGACCATGGGTGCCGGTATCGCCATCGTCGCGGCGCGAGCCGGTTTCGATGTCATTTGCTACGACGCCGTCGATGCATCGTTGCTCAGGGCCGCCAAGCAGAGCCAGGCGTTTTTTCAGAAGTCGGTGGAACGCGGAAAGATGTCGGAGGTGGAGCGCGATACGGTGTTGGGTCGTTTCACGTGCACGACCGATATCGGTGCGATGGCTGCCTGCGATCTGGTGATCGAGGCCGTGTTTGAGGAACTCTGCGTCAAGCAGAAGCTGCTCGGCGCCCTCGATAGCGTGTGCCCGGATCATACGATCTTCGGATCCAATACGTCGACGCTGTCGATCACCGAGATCGCGGCGGGTTGTAAACGGCCGGACCGCGTTGTTGGTATGCATTTTTGCCTGCCGGCGCAATTGATGAAGCTCGTGGAGATGTCACCTGGCCTGCTGACGTCTCACACGACATTCAAGACGGCATGGGACTGGACCGTGCAGTGCGGGCAGATTTCGGTGAAGACCCAGGATAAGCCGGGATTCATTCTCAATGCGCTGCTGGTGCCGTTCAACAATGATGCGATACGCGCCGTGGAAGCCGGTGTCGCTGATGCTGAAAGCATCGATATCGCCGTCAAGACCGGCCTCGGCTATAAAATGGGGCCGCTCGAACTCATCGATCTGATCGGTCTCGATACGCAGATTCGTCTATCGGAAGCATTCTATCCCGTGACGCTCGATCCGCGCGCCGCATGCCCGCCGCTGCTGCGCCGGATGGTTGCAGCAGGCCTTCTTGGGCGAAAATCGGGACGCGGCTTCTTCAATTATACTGGCAATACCATGTTCGGGGCATGAAGTGATGACTTATATGATCTTGCAACATGGCGAGAGCCGTTCATTTCCTCCCGATGATCCATTCCTGGCTGCCGCGGCGGTGCAGGCCGACATTGTTTTGCATCTCGGCACGCCAGTTGCCCCGGACCCCGGCAAGGTGGCAGTGGTGGTTGAACTCGGCGTCGAATGTCTGGCCGATCACGCCGAGGACGATGATCCGGTGTATACGAATGTCGTCGGCTTCTCGCGTTTCCGGAACGGTGTCGATTCACCGTCGAAACTTGTCGAACTGGTGCGCATGCGCGCTACCGCGGACAATGCGGTGGCGGCCGCGAAAGCAATGTTTGAGACGGCTGGCTTCACGGTCGTTATTTGCACCGATCAGGCAGGGCGCATTCTCGATCGTCTATTGCGGCCGAAATACAATGCGGCGCTGCGCTTTCTTGACGAGGGGCTGGCGAGCGCCGCCGATATGGATACGACCTGTAAGCTCGGTCTTGGTTATCCTGATGGACCGATCGAGCGTCTCGTCCGAGGCGGGTTGGCGCATCACTGTGATGTGACGAGCGCATTGTTCGCGACCTACGGCACTCCTGCTTATGCGCCGCCACGTATGGCGCTAGCAGCCAGACGTCGTGGAGCACGCTGATGCGCCCACTCGAAGGTGTCACCGTTCTTGATTTCTCGACGTTGCTACCCGGGCCGATGGCGACACTGCTTTTGGCGGAAGCGGGAGCCGAGGTCATCAAGGTCGAGCGTCCCGGCACCGGCGAGGAAATGCGACACTACAGGCCGAGCTGGGGGCGGGACAGTGTCAATTTCGCATTGCTCAATCGCGGGAAGAAAAGCCTTGCACTCGACCTGAAGAATGCGGCCGACCGTTCCGTTCTCGATCCGCTGATCGCACGGGCCGATGTCCTGGTGGAACAGTTCCGACCAGGCGTTATGGCCCGGCTCGGACTCGACTATCAGACTTTGTCCGTCAGCAATCCGCGTCTGGTCTATTGTTCGATCACCGGCTACGGACAGACGGGTCCCAAACGCAACGTTGCGGGACACGATCTCAATTACATCGGCGACGCCGGCTTGCTCGCATTGTCGATGGGCGATCCGGAACGACCGGTGGTTCCGCCGGCGCTGATTGCGGACATTGCCGGTGGCGCCTATCCGGCAGTGATGAACATCATGATGGCATTGGCTCAGCGCCAGCGCACCGGCCGCGGCTGCTATCTCGATATCGCGATGGCGGACAACCTGTTTCCCTTTATGTATTGGGCGATGGGTGAAGGTCTGGGGCAAGGGCAATGGCCTGGGAGCGGCACCGGGCTCGTTTGCGGCGGCACGCCCCGATATCGGCTTTATGAGACTGCGGACAGCAAGGCGGTGGCGGCGGCGCCCATCGAGCAAAAGTTCTGGAACGAGTTCTGTGAGCTGATCGGGCTTGATCACGACCTGCGGGATGATACGCGCGATATGCAGGCGACGACGCGACGCATTGTCGACATCATCAGATCGAAGCCTGCCGAGCACTGGCGAGCGTGCTTTTCCGGCCGCGATTGCTGCTGCACGATCGTCGTTTCCCTCAAGGAGGCGATGGACGATCCGCATTTCCGCGCGCGTGGCCTGTTCGACCACATGCTGGAGAACGAATCGGGACAGTGCATGCCGGCACTGCCTGTGCCTATCGCGGCTGCGTTCCGCGGTACCCCCGATATTCCCGTTGCCGCGCCGCAGCTTGGTGGCCACAACTCAGAGCTAAAGATATGAGAGCGGTCGTCGTCGAGGAGTTCGCCCCGTTCGATGAGGTTTCGGTGGGTGATCTGCCGGATCCCGTACCTGGAAAGGGCGAAGTCGTCATCGATGTGAAGGCGGCGGAGCTGAACTACCCCGACATTCTGGTCATCGCCGGCCAGTATCAGATCAAACCGCAGCGCCCGTTTTCTCCTGGCAAGGCAGCCGCGGGCGTGATCTCGGCCTTGGGTGAAGGCGTCACCGGCTTTTCGATCGGTGACCGGGTCAGCGTGCAGGTTGAATACGGCGCCTATGCCCAGAAGCTCAGGGCGCCGGCCACCAGCGTCTTCCGTATGCCGAGCGAGGTCGGCTTCATCAAGGGGGCTGCGCTTGGCCTCGTTTATCAGACAGCGCATTTCGCATTGGTGGAGCGTGCGCGCATGCAGACGGGCGATGCGGTGCTCGTCCTTGGCGCTTCTGGCGGCATTGGCGTCGCCAGTGTGCAGTTGGCCAAGGCGTTCGGCGCATCGACGATCATTGCCGGCGTGCTCGGCGAGGAAAATGCGGCGGTGGCACGCAAATGCGGCGCGGACGTAGTTGTCGACCTCAGTATAGCGGATCTGCGCGATGGTTTGCGAGATGCGGTGCGTGCCGCGACCGGCGGGCGTGGCGCTGATGTGGTGATTGACCCGGTCGGCGGTGCTGCCAACGGGGCGGCGCTGCGGGCGATGGCTTGGCGCGGCCGCATGGTGATCATCGGCTTTGCCGCCGGTGAAATTCCGATAATCAAGGCGAATTATCTGCTGGTGAAGAATATCGAGGTTTCCGGCCTGCAATGGTCGGACTATCGCGACCGTGACCCGGAATGGGTCCGACGAGTACAGGACGAAATTTTTGCGCTACATGTGGCTGGCAAGGTCGATCCGTTTGTCAGTCGGACTTTTCCGCTCGCGGATTTCCGCGAGCCGCTGGCGCTGCTTCGTGACGGCAGGGCGCAGGGCAAACTGATTCTCGAGGTGGCTTGATGCCGCAACTTGCAACGAGCGAAGCCGTGGCCGTTATCGGCGCCGGTACCATGGGCGCCGGTATCGCGCAGGTGGCGGCGCAGGCCGGACATCGTGTGTTTCTGTATGACGTCGCGGCTGGCGCGGCGCGGCGCGCGATCGCGCAACTCGGCGCCGGCCTGGCGAAACGGGTCGCAGCCAAGAAGCTCGATCAGAAAGCCTGCGATGACATCGTCGCCCGTCTGCTGCCGGTTGAAACGCTGGACGAAACGGCTTCCGCAGCCCTCTTCGTAGAGGCGGTTGCCGAGGAGATGGGCATCAAGCGTTCCCTCTTTGCGAAGCTGGAGATATTGGCGCGGCCGGATGCAATCCTCGCCACCAACACCTCGACGCTGTCCGTCACGGCAATGGCCGCCGGCCTGGCGCGGCCGGAGCGCGTTGTCGGCATGCACTTTTTCAATCCGGCGCAGGTCATGCGCCTGGTCGAGGTGATCCGTGGTCTGGCCACCGCACCCGAGGTGGTGGAGACCATCGACGCCACGGCGCAGGCCTGGGGCAAGGTGACGGCGGTTGCGCGATCGACGCCCGGTTTCATCGTCAATCGCGTCGCTCGCCCGTTCTACGGCGAGGCGCTGCGGCTGAGGGAGGAGGGTGTTGCCGATCCGGCCACGCTCGATGCCATCGTTACCGAAGGTGGCGGCTTCCGGATGGGGCCGTTCGCGTTGATGGATTTGATCGGCAACGACATCAATTACCGTTCGACTTGCTCGGTGTTCGAGGCCTATGGCAGCGAGCCGCGATTCCGTCCGTCGTTGCTGCAGGAGGAGATGGTCGAGGCGGGATGGCTTGGCCGCAAGTCCGGCCGTGGTTTCTATTCGTATGCGCCCGGCAGCGCCATGCCTGAATCGCAGACGGAAGCGGCGTCATCCGGTCGTGCCGCTCCGCTGATCTCCGGATGGGAGAAACAACCGGTTACGCTCGGCGGTGTCTCGCTGCTGCCGACCGACGGCCGTCGCGCCGAGGACATCGCGCGCGAGCACGGACATCCGGTGGCGGTGCACGACCTGCGCCTGGATGATGGCACTCCCGGACGCCGCATCGCGGTAGCGCTGTCGCCTATGTCTGCCGGTGAGCGACAAACGGTGATCGCGAGCCTGCAGGCGGCAGGGTCGGTGACGATACTGCCGGACTGGCCGGCCCTGGTGGTGATGCGCATCGTCGCGATGCTGGTCAACGAGGCTTATGAAGCGATGCTGCACGGTATTGCAGATGGCGCCGCCATCGACCGCGCCATGCAAAACGGCGTCAACTATCCGCGCGGGCCGGTGGCGTGGGGTGCCGCGATCGGTCTGCCCCGCATCGTCGCGGTTCTCGATGCCCTGCATGCACAGACTGGCGATCCGCGCTATCGCGCGGCGATGAATCTGCGCATCGCTGCGCGCAGCGATGGTTGATCCGCCGATCATTTGTGATCGGCCCGGGAGACATGCAATGGAAATTGGCGGCAGGAGTGTGATGATCACCGGCGGGTGCGGCGGTATCGGTCTTGAGATGGGACGGAAATTTGCTGCAGCTGGCAAAGAGGTGCTGTTGGTCGATGCGAAGATCGACGCCGGCATGGCATTGGCGCAGGAGAATCCTGCTATCTCCTGCATTCAATGCGATCTGTCGTCAGCGCAGGACATCGAGCACAAGCTCGCTGGTAAAAGCATCGATATTCTCATTAATAATGTCGGCATCTCGCCGAAGTTCGATGCCGCTGGTCAACGGGTGAAAACCTGGACGATGACTCTTGATCAGTGGAATGCTGTGATGGCGACCAATGTTACGTCATTCTTCCTGTGCACCCGGCTATGCCTGCCGGGAATGATGGCGCGAAAGTTCGGTCGTATCGTCAACATTGCTTCCTATGCAGCGCGCATCGGCGGGTATCAGGCTGCGGTGCATTACACAACCTCGAAAGCCGCGGTTCTCGGTTTCACCAAGTCGCTGGCGCGCGAAGTCGCGCCCTATGGCATTCTTGTCAATGCCATTAATCCAGGCCGTATCGAAACGCCGATGACGCGCGACGTTCCGAAAGAAGTGAGCGAGGGCCTGATCCCGCAGATTCCGTGCGGTCGTCTTGGTGTGCCGAAGGATATCGCTAACGTCGCGCTATTCCTGTGTTCGGATCTCGCCGACTATATGACCGGAACCGCGATTGAGGTGAACGGCGGGCTTTACGTTGGTCCGTGACGCTGCCTGAGCTAACCGACCGAGCCACTTCAACGGAGTGGCTCGTGCCGGCTGTCATCTCAGTGCGAGGCGTATGCTACACGAACATATTGTGGCCCGAAATATTCTAGGCCAAGCCCAGAAGGTTCACCGCGTTGCGGTAGGCGACCTTCTCCATGGCTTCGGGACGGATTGGCAGTCGTGAGAACCATTCTGCGTAATCCTTGACCGGGCAGAACGGAAACGAACTTGCATAGAGGAAGCGGTCGGCAAGGAAACCGTCGGCCGCTTTCACGAAATCATCCATGCCTGGCATATTCGGCAGATACATATCCGGAGATATATAGAGATTGCTGCGGCGGAACGCGACGTGGAGGATCTCGGTCACCCACGGCCAGTTGCCGTGCGAGGTCACGATCTTCAACGTCGGAAAGTCTGCCAGCACGCGATCGATAAGCGCAGGATGGGTATAGTTGAGATCAGGTCCGGCATTGCCGCCGGTCATAAGGATGACCGGAATTTTACGGTCTTCGCAATGCGCGTAGATGGGATAGAGGCGCCGGTCGTCGGTGAACATCGGCTGCGCATAGGCGCCCGGTTCGATATTGATGGCGCGGAATCCGTTCTTGATCGCCTCGTCGATCTGGACGACCGCAATTTTACGGTTGGTAGCGTCGATCGATGCGGCGCCAACAAAGCGGTCCGGATGTTTGGCAACGAACTCCGAGACCTCAGCATTGTCGATCGAGCCCAACGCGCCGGAATTCCGCCCGACGATAAGGGCCTTCTCGATGTTGCCCTGCTTCATTTCCTCGATCATCATCTCGACCGATTGCTTTTCGGCAGCAGGCGATGGTTCGAATTTGAGATTGCGGGTGAAGCCGTTTCGTCTGTCCGGCTGCGCATACATGACCATGCTAAGAAAGCC
>DATMEV010000086.1:0-29452 GCA_035556795.1 Pseudolabrys sp.
CGGAGAAGCACTTCGATCTCGAGCAGGGGCCGCTGATCCGCGCGCACCTTGTCCGGCGGAGCGACACGGATCACGTCCTCCTCATTGTCGTTCATCATATCCTTGCCGATGGGTGGTCGAGCAATATCGTGCAGCGGGACCTCTGGTCGACTTATGAAGCGCTCGCCGAGGGGCGGGAGCCGGCGCTGCCGCCGCTCGATATCCAGTATGCGGACTTTGCCGCGTGGCAGCGCGACTGGCTTGGCTCCGATGAAGCGCGCGAGCAGCTCGCGTTCTGGATGGAACGACTCGGCGGCACCTTGCCGATTCTCGATATCCCGACCGATCGCGCGCCGACCGGACGTCCCGCCCGCCGCGGCGCGGCCGAGAGCGTGGCGCTGCCGGCGGGGCTGGTCGGTGACCTCAAGGCATTCAGCAAGACCGAGAATGCCACGTTGTATATGGTGCTGCTCGCTTCCTTCTCGATCCTGCTGGCGCGCTATTCGGGCCAGGACGATGTGATCATCGGCTCGCCGGTCGCCAAGCGGCGGCCGGAGACGGAGCCGCTGATCGGTCCGTTTGCTGGCCCGATCGCGCTGCGGTTCGATATGACCGGCGATCCGACGTTGCGACAGGTCATCCGCCAGAGCGTCGACATCTCCACGGACGCGATGGCGAATGCCGATATGTCGTTCGAGTGGCTGTTCGACAAGCTGAAGGTGCGGACGCGGCGTGGCCGCAATCCGCTGTTCCAGTTCTACTTCTTCTATCAGGTTGCGTTCCTGCAGGCGCGGACGTTGCGCGATCTCACCGTCACGCCGATGCCGGCGATCAGGGTCGGCACGCCGTTCGAGCTGCAACTCGCCGTCATCGAACGCGACGAGCAGCTCAGGGCCAACCTCGAATACAATCCCGATCTGTTCGATGCCACGACGATCCGCAGCATTCTGACGGATTTCGAGCGGATCCTGCAGGCCATCATCGCCACCCCGGATCTGCCCGTTGGAGCGCTGCCGCCACTGAGCGCGCTGCGAACCGGGCATGTCTCCGTGGCGGAGCAGCCCAGCGAGCATCGTTTTGTCGCGCCGCGCACGGCCGACGAGGCGGCTGTGGCGCAGATCTGGGCGAAAATCATGGAAGTGCCCAATATCGGCGTTACCGACGATTTCTTCGAGATCGGCGGCACATCGATCATGGCGGCGCGCCTCGTGCTGATGCTGGAGAAGGAGCTGGGCGTGCGGCTGGATCTGTCGTCGATCTTGGTCGCCCCGACGGTCGAGCAATTGACGCAGAAAATTCGCGCGGCAAGGCAGAGCGAGCCGTCGCAGGTCATCCCGCTACGGCCGTCGGGATCGAAGGTGCCGCTGTTCTGTGTCCATGGCGGCGGCGGTCATGTTCTGCACTACCGCGAACTCACCACGCTGCTCGATGCCGATCAGCCGGTTTATGGCTTGCAGGCGCCCGATCTCGACGGCGCCCAGCGCACGACGACGGTTGAACAATTGGCGGCGCATTATCTGGCCGACGTGCGGCGCATCCAGAAGCATGGTCCCTATCAGTTCTGCGGCCTGTCGTTCGGCGGGCTTGTCGCTTACGAGATGGCGAACCAGCTCGTTGCTGCAGGAGAAGAGGTGGGACTGATCGCGCTCTTCGACACCGGAAATCCCGCCTATTATCGTAATCTCCCGCCCGAGCGATCGGTGGCGTTCCGCTCCACCTATCTCCGCGATCGCCTCAGGAAGTATGCACGCAATCTGATGTGGGGCCGGATCAGTATAGCGGTGCACGATCTGCGCCGGTTGATCGGAAGCCGGACCAGCATTGCAGCCTGGAAGATGGTGCGGCGCCTGTTTCAGGCGATCGGGCGGCCGATCCCGCGGATCGTGCGCAGCAACTTCATCATGTTCCTGCTGATCGGCCGTGGCTATGTGCCGAAGCCATATCCCGGTGTCATTCATCTGTTCCGCGCGGAAGCACGTACGGCGGAATATCTTGCCGACGTCGCTCTCGGCTGGGAACAGATGGCGGGCAAGGGAGTCGCCGTTCATTACGTCGCCGGCGGCCATGTCACCATGATGGAGAAGCCGAACGTCGTGCCGCTGGTCGAAGAGCTTCGCGGATTGCTTGTCGGCGATATCCAGAGCGTGCGCCTAGAGGATCGGCACAGGATACCGCCGACGGCCGCCGTTTAGGTAGCCTGCGGCAGGGACGCCCGGTCAAAGCCAGAGCCAGGACGATGAGACATTTCGAGATCGCGGTTCTGGTCGGGCTCGCGTGCTCGGTGATCGGGCTGGCACTGCGCAAGAGCGTTGCTTTTCCGTGGTTCCAGATTGCCGTCGGCCTGACGCTTGTCGCAACGCTGCTCCATGTCGTGCTGGAGGGGGTGCGATGGCAGATGGGACCGGCCTATGCTGCTGTGTTGCTGGTGCTCGTTCTCGCACTGGTCTGGACCAATGATAGGTCTCGCTGGCTGGCACCGATCGGGGTGTTCGTGCTCGGCGCGGTTTTGCTGGCCTCGTTTCTCAGCGCGGCATTGCCGGTCTTCACCTTGCCGACGCCGCAGGGGCCTTACGCGATCGGCACCGAGGTGCGCCATCTGGTGGATCAGAAACGCCGCGATCCGTTCGGCTCCGATCCGGCGGCACCGCGCGAACTGATGGTGCAGATCTGGTATCCGGCCGATCCATCGGCGGCGGGAAAGGTTGCGCCCTACCGCGAGCGCAGGGCGACGACATTTCGCGGCGCGCGTTTCTCGTTGGTTGAAACGCATGCGCGGATGGAGGTCCCGATCCTTGCCGGCGAGCGGCGTTTTCCGGTGCTGATCTATGTTCCCTCATGGGTGGGTGTGCGTACCGAGAACACGTCGCTTGTCGAACAACTGGTGAGCGAAGGCTATGTCGTCGTCGGCATCGATCATCCCTATGGGTCTGAAATGGTCGAATTCCCGGACGGGCGCGTGGTTCGCACGAGACTCGACAAGGTCGAGGGGTTTTCCTCGGATGCCTTGTTTAGCCGTTTCGTTACTGTCGCCGAAGAAGAACAGAATGTGCGGGCGCAGGACGCGAGTTTCGTCCTGTCGATGCTCGAGCAACTCGGTGCGGATCACTCCGGCGACCGTTTCGCCGGCCGTCTTGACCTCAATCGCGCCGGCATATTCGGCTTCTCGTTCGGTGGCGGCGTAGCGCTCGAGGCGTGCTGGTCCGACGAGCGTTTCAAGGCCGGAATCGATATGGATGGAATGCGGGTGGGGGAAAGTGCAGCGTCGGGCCCGCCGGCGCCCTTCCTCTACATGCTGGAGGACTACGATCCGAGGCCTGATGCCGTCACAGATCCGCGCGCGCGCCGCGAGGCGCTATTCGACCGCAGCCAGCTCGATCAGCTTTACCGGATTCTCGACAAGCGCGGCGGCTATCTGCTGAAGGTGAAGGGATCGCTGCATTATAATTTCTCCGATGCGCAGCTTTATTCGCCGCTCCCCGTCAACCCTGAAATCGGCAAGGTGGAGCCGCGGGTCGCTGAACGCATCATCAGGCGTTATGCGCTGGCCTTCTTCGACCGCCATCTGCGCGGCCTAGACCGGCCGCTGTTGGCGGATGCTCCCCTCGATACGCCGGAACTGACGTTCAAGCGTTACGATGCCCGGCGCACGACATCGATGGATCCCAATCGCGTTCGGGTCGGTGAGTGACGCTTGCTGTAGCGATGCTATTTCGCGTGCGACTGCAGGAAATCGCGGACGGCTGCAATCAGTTGCGGAGAGGCTTGCGGTGCGACCGGGGCGGACCCGCTCAGCGCATCGAGCGTGTCGAGGCTGTCCATCAGTTCGGCCTCGCTCATCGCCACGGAAATGCGTCCGGACTGCTGAAACTTGCGCGCTGTCGCGATCTGATGATCGTTGCGATGTTCCATCAGATCGGCGCGGCGCGGCATGACCAGGATGGGTTTGTTCAGCTCGAGCGCGGTGATGATCGAACCCATTCCGGCATGGGCGACGACGACCCGGGCATCGCTGACGCGCCGGCGAAACTCCTGCGGATCGATGAACGGCACGGCGGTGATGCGATTGGGCTTCAGTTCGCTCGGACCGATCTGGGCGAAGACGTCGTCTCTCAGCCGCGATGAAGCCCAATTGTCGATGGCGCGGATGAAGCGGTCAAATGGCAGTTGCGTTCCGACCGTCACGAAGATCATAGCACCGACCCGGCATATTGCGGACCCTCGGGGACCGCGAGATGCGCCCACTGCGTCAACCACAGATCGGCGTAGCCCCTGATCTTCTGCCCGGACAGCGAAAGGCAATCGACATTGGCCATGCTGTCGATCCAGATCGTCTTCGCACCGAGCATGTGACCGAGCCGTACCGCGAAATAGCCGGGCGCGGCGCCCGTCGACACCACGACCTGCGGGCGTTCGCGCAGAATGATCCATGCGAGGCGCAGCGATACTGTGAGAAGGCCGATCGTGCTCCAGCGTGTCGCGTCGTTCAGGGTATAGAAGCGGTGGCCGGGCACCTGCGCGCGGTAGCCCTCGTCGACCGTCGCAAAAGCGACGTCGCATCCTTCGAAAGCGGGCAGCAACCGAAGAAGCTGCACCCAATGGCCGCCGCCCGAGGCGACCGCCAGCACTTTGGTTTCGGGGTGATTTGTGATCATGGTCGGGGACATGAGGCGTTTAACATTGTGTGTCGCCACATTGTTATATCTAACAATATGAAAGTTATTCGGCAAACGGATTTTTCGTGTCCGGCGGGCGCGGCGGCAGGTTGGAAGCGCGGGTCGGGATTTTGCTCAGGCGTTGCCGGGATCATGGCGATTGTCCGATCGTATGCACGCGGCCGGCCGGCGTGCGCGAAGTGTCGTCGCGCTGCCAGCTCACTTGCCGGCTGCGGATCCGGCGTTTTGCCTGACGCCGCGCTTCGATCATGGCCCACGAATAGATCAGCAGCGCCGGCCACAGCCATGGCCGCAAATAGAGCTTGATGAGCGCGGCATGATTGCTCTGTCCCTTGTTCCGCCACAGATGCGGATAGAGCCGGGCCAGTTCGTAATTGCCGAAATGCGAGCGCGATTTGGTCGATACCAGGTCGCGCAGCCGGTGCGGCGCCTGCACGAACGATGCCGCTCCCGCGACCGTTTCCCGTTCGCCTTCGGCAAACTGGATCCGCACGAAGCCGTCGTCGGAGGTAACCGGCGGGAACACGCTGAAACGGCGCCGTCCCGCTTCCGAGAGACCGTAGACGCCCGAACCGCCGACGCCTTCGCGTGTCGAGGGAAGCATCCGCCGGATGAAGAAATAGGCGCGTACCGGCAGCGAGCATCCCTCGGTGACGATCTGCGGGTGCGGTGCGACCGCGAGCGGACCTTGTTGCAGGCGTGCGGCAAGACGGCCGACCGTCTCCTGCGAGATGACGATATCGGCATCGATGTAGAGGCGGGGAAAGTGGCTGGTGGCCGCGTCGGCAAGGTTCAGCGCATGGATCTTGCTGGCGGTATCGGTTTCGATGACGCGCGCCTGCGGATCGGTGCGGCGGGCAACTTCCGCGGTGTTGTCGGTGCAACCGTTGCAGACAACGGTGATGTCCATCTCGGAACGAAGCGGACCGTCGGACAGCGCGGTGAGCAGCCGCCCGATGACGGCGCTTTCGTTGTGGGCGGGAATGACGATGGAGATCACGATGATATCCCCCGCGCTGTGCCGTTCCTCGTCGCGCTATCGGGCCGATGGTTGCCGTCGCGCCGATCGCGGAAACGCTGGAAGGCAGCGCGCTGGCGCAGCGCCTGCTGTTGCGCGGCGGCAGGCTCGCGCGTGTCTGGCGCATCGGTTCCGAGATGGCCGGCGAGACTGCGAACGGTGGTGAACGCGAACAGGTCGACCATCGGGATGTCGCGGGCGAGTTCGTGCCGCAGGCGGGCATGAACCTGCGCCAGCGAAACTGAATCGCCGCCGATATCGAAGAAATTCTCGCCCACGCCGACGCGGTCGGTTTTCAGCACAGCTTGCCAGATACCGGCGATCAGGCGCTCGAGGTCGCTGACGGCCTCGGCGCGCAAGGCCGGTGCGGGGTCGCCGAAGGACGGTTTCGGCAGGGCGTTGCGATCCAGCTTGCCGTTGACGGTCAGCGGCATCGTATCGAGGCGCTGAAAGCCTTGCGGCACCATATGGGAAGGCAATTGCCGGCGCAGGAAACCGCGTATATCGGCGATATCCGCTGCGGCGCCGGCCTTGACCGTGAAATAGCAGACGAGCCGCTGATCGCCGTCGACGATCACGGCGCAGTCGCGCAAATCCGGGTGCTGTGCCGCTGCCGCCTCGATCTCGCCAAGCTCGATTCGGAAACCGTGGATTTTGACCTGGTTGTCGCGCCGGCCGAGATATTCGATATCGCCATCGGAGAGGCGGCGGGCGATATCGCCGGAGCGGTAAAGCCTGGCATCGCCGCCGCGGAACGGATCGGCGATGAAGCGTTCGGCGTTGAGCACCGGGCGGTTGAGGTAACCCTTCGATACCCCGGCGCCGCCGACGCAGATTTCGCCGGCCACGCCGTCGGCAACCGGCCGCTGCTGTTCATCGAGAATATGAATGTCGAGATCGGGGATCGGCTGGCCGATCAGGCTGCGCGTCTCGCGCGCCGCATCGCCGGCGGTGACCGGCCGGTAGCTGACATGCACGGTGGTCTCGGTGATCCCGTACATGTTGACGAGTTGCGGCCGGCTGTCGCCGTGTTTCGCAAACCACGGCCGCAGCTTCGCGAAGCTCAATGCCTCGCCGCCGAAGATCACGGTGCGCAGCGCCAGCGCTGCGTTCCCGGCGACTTCGTCCGTCTGGATCAATTGATAGAATGCCGTCGGCGTCTGATTGAGGACCGTCACGCGCTCGTGGACGAGCAGCGCGTGAAAGTCGTGTGGCGACCGGCTGACGATTTGCGGCACCACCACCAGCCGTCCGCCTGACAGCAGACAACCCCAGACCTCCCATACAGAAAAATCGAACGCGTAGGAGTGGAACATCGTCCACACATCGGTCGCATCGAAGCCGAACCACGGATCGGTCGCCGTCAGCAGCCGCATGACGTTGTGGTGGCTGACCATGACGCCCTTCGGCGTGCCGGTCGAACCCGATGTGTAGATGACGTAAGCCGGGTCGCCGATGCTTCGCGGCGAAGCCGGAAGGCCGTCGGTGGGGCCTGGATCTGTGATTTCAGAGCCGTCGATGACGATGACGCGCGCGGCGCTCTCCGGCAGGCGAGCCCGCAGCGACGGCTCGGTCAGCACCAGCATCGGCTTCGCGTCATCGAGAATGAAGGCGAGGCGGTCCGCCGGATAGGCCGGGTCGAGCGGCAGATAGGCGCCACCTGCTTTCAGGACGCCGAGCATGGCGACGATCATCGTCAGCGAGCGCTCGAAACACAGCGCGATCAGCGTGCCGGGGGTGACGCCGGCCTGCAGCAGTCGCCGTGCCAGCGCCGTCGCCTCAGCGTCGAGCTCGCGATAGTTCAGGTGCCGGTTCTGGAAACGGACGGCGATCGCATCAGGTTGCCGTCGGGCCTGGGCCTCGAACATCGCGTCGAGCGAGGAGGCGCTGAAGAAGGACGAGTCTGCCTGCCTGATAGCCTGCTCGCTTTCCTGGCTTTCGGTTACTGGGGCCTCGCGAAGCGGTGCAGCGGCTGCAAACTCATGCATGCAATTGTGCGGTCCCATGTGGTGTCGTTCCTGCCGCCCCGGAGGGAATGTTATGACTGCCGGTTAACATGCCCTCGGGCGGTCAGACGCACCGGAGCGGGTTGTCGAAGCGCGGCAGGCACTTTGTTCCGGGCTGTTTTCGGGGCGGCTCCGGCTTAATCATGAATAACATATTTATAACATAGCGACTAGGCGGGTGACAGGCGGATGCGTTATTGTGGTTACTCGTCAATCCGTTTCGGTAGGGCTCATGTTCTCAAGACAGATCACCGCCGCGCCAGCCTGGCGCCCCGAGGGCGAGAACTGGGTGCTGCGGGCATCCCCTGAAATCGTCGTTCTGCGCAATCCGCTGTCGCATGCGGCGGAGGCGATCCGCAGCATCCAGAGCCAGTTGCAGCGCCAGTTCATTGACCGCGGCGTACGGTCCTTCGCGATTGTCGGCGATGACCCGCAATGTGGCGCGTCGCTGATTGCCGCCAACCTCGCCGTGGCTTGCGCGCAGGCCGGCCGCCGCACGGCGCTGGTCGACGCCAATCTGAAGGACCCGCAGCAGTTCGAGGTGTTCGGCCTCGATGCCGCTGAACCTGGACTGGCGGAATGGCTGATGAGCAGCGATTTCCGGGTGAACCGGAGCCAGTATGGCCATCAATGTTTTCCCAACCTGACGGTCATTCCGGCCGGTCGCGCCGGCGCCCATGAGCCGTTGCAGAATCCGCGGCTGGTTGCGGTCATCGCGCAATTGTCGCGGATTTTCGATGCGGTGATCTATGACGCCCCGCCGGCGAGCGATCTGGCCAACGCGCTGGCGATCGCGGGCGTCGTCGAGCGGACGTTCCTGGTCGGACGCGAGCACCGCTCGCGGGTCTCGACGTTGCAGCAACTGCATTCGCTGGTCGAGCAATGCCACGGAAAGGTCGAAGGGATCATCCTGTCGCGCTTTTGATCGCGGCTCAATTTGCTGCCGGCGCGCGCAACGGTCTCTCCTGTCGGTCCGGGCGAACGATCAGGTGGACGGATCGTAGAACTGTCAGAGCAATGGATTAGGCTTCGTGGATCGTAGCGGGCCGGAGAGCGGCGTTCGCTGCCTCAGGCTCCGCGAACCTGGTCAGAACATGCAGGCTTGGTCAGAACATCCGGGCAAAGCCCTCGACCGTACCTGTCCAGAGTCTTCCATCGCCTTCGTTATCCCCGGACGGGATGTTCCATACTGCTAAATCGGTGCGCCCCACCTAGGCACGCCAGACCAAGACGCACCAGACTAAACGCGCCAAGCCGTGCGTGCCGGATCTGCTGTCAGATCGGAAACGCCCGGCTGGCGGATGGAACTATTCGAAGGACTGCCGAAGCTGGAACACGCTTAACGCGAGTTCTGCAACCAGACGGCGCAAATCTTCGTTCGCCGAGATCAGTTCTTCGATCACGGTTGTTTCGGTTATCGTAGGCGGTCTCGGCTCGTGGCCCTCAAGGCCGACAGTGCGCGGGGTAAAAGGAAGAATATTGTTGACGGGAACCAATTGTGTCCAATTCGACGAGCGATCGTTGACTAACATCTGCTCTCTCCCCCTTTTCGGAGAGGACTACGGTTGTGACAATCTATTGGTGTCTACGAGGAAGGAGCCCTGCCCATAAACACCACCGTCGTCATCATAACTCGATTTACGGTGATGCAAAACGTCATATTTTGCATTTCGTCTGTTAAGGTAACATTAAGACGTTTATAGTGCAGGATGATAATGCTATGTTTTGAAAGCTGGGCTTGTATGTGTCGATACTTGTGCGATTAGGTTTGGTCGACAGAAAGAATTTTGATATAGGTACGACCACACCTTTGAAATAAACGATTCACGATCATATATTTCACTAACTGATTGAGGTGTCGGCAAGAGTCTGTGATCTATTGACGACCGGCACGAGCTTCTGCGGAATGATGCTCAGTCTGGGGCGACGCCGCTGCGGGTTGCGGTAGGGGGCAGGACGTTAGAGATGAAAAAGAAACGATATTCATCGATCGAGATCGCTGCCAAGCTGCGCCAGGCGGATGAGTTGGCCGCGCAGGGAAAGCTGCAGAGCGAGATCGCCAAGGTCCTCGGCATCAGCGTGATGACCTATCACCGATGGCGCAAGGCGATGAAGGCGAAGAAGCCTTCCGAGTTTCTTCCGGTGGCCCTTGCGGACATGCCGGAGCTGGAGGGAACGGCGGAGGCTGCGCCGGCCGAAGCGCATAACGGCGGCAATCGTGTTGCCGAGTTGCGGCTTGAAAATGCTCGTCTGCGGCATCTCGTTGCCGATCTGCTTCTGGAAAAAGTGGCCCTCGAGGAAAAAATCGGCGGCGTGGTCGCGGAGCGGCGCTCGAGCGGCCGTTAAACGTCCGTCCACCGTGTTGGTGCACCACGCGGCGATGGCGGCCGGTAATGGCTGCTCAGGACCACTGCTCGAGACTACTGCTCGAGATCTTGGCAAGACAGCATGGCGATCGTGCGCGTCTTCGGGCGCAGTGGGACGGGCCGCAAACGCACCGTATAAGACTTCGCGGTAGCGAGCGTGAAACAAGAAAAAAGCACCGACCAGATACATCTTTATGCAGCGGGTCCCTTTATGCAAAGGGGCCCTTTTTTAGCATGAGCCTCACGGACGTTGAGCCGGAGCAGTTGCGGCGCGCACCGCCGCTGGAATTTCCCGCGCTCGGTGCCCGCGTATCGTTAGGCATGCCGTTGGCAGTCGCCGAAAGGGCATAGCATTTCTCCTGCCGGACCGTTCGCCGCTCCGTGAACCGGATACCGTTTCTCAACGGTGTCTGCCGCAAGCGGGGGGCGCCGTTTCGCGTCTCTGCGACCCCGGCACCGGGCAGACGTTAAGGCGAAAGGTTACCGCGCGCTGCGACGGATCGGCGGGCGCGTGGATCGACGACTTGAGAGCGCGGTCATCGGTGTTCGGCGCTCAGTGTTCGGCAGCATGGCTGCGAACAACCGCGCCGGGGTTGGCACACTCTCTGCGCGGTTCGTTTGCGTGCTGCATGTAACGCGCCGCCCGGTGTTTGCCGGAAGGCTGTCACGGGGACTGTTGCACGACTGGCCGCAACGGTGCGGTCCGAACCGGGGCGGCGCAGACTGCCTCGAAACATGCAATCCGGTTGCACGCATTTTCCCTGCATCCATCTTCCTTCGGGATGCCGTGCTTCATCATGCGCAAATTCGTCGCATGTCTTTCTGTTGCTAACGATAACGCACGCTGACCGGCCGCTCGGTGGCGGATTGTGCTTGTCAGTGTTGTGTTAAGCGTAGATGATAATGTGTGTTATCTAACGTTATTTGTGCCGGTGAAAGGTTGGTTCCGGCATCGCTCTGGGTCGGCAGCCTCTCCCGTCTGCGGACGGCCGACGACCGTTAGCGGTGGCGCGGAACCGGGGAGCGGCGGCGGTGAGTCAGAGTGCGTACAAGGTGAGGGTTGCACGGCCTGCGATGCTCGGCAGCCCCTGGCTGCATCGTATGATGGCGCGCGAGGACGTCGCCCTGCGCCTGTTCTGCTTCCCTTATGCCGGCGCGGCCGCATCGGCGTTCCGGCTTTGGCCGTCCGGTCTGGCGGATGGGATCGATGTCTGCGCTATCCAGTTGCCCGGCCGTGCCAACCGGCTGCAGGAGCCGCCGCTGTCGTCGATCGGCGCGATGGTCGATGCGGTGGTCGATGCGATGGCCGATTACCTGGATCGTCCGTTCGCCCTGTTCGGGCACAGCATGGGGGGGCTGCTGGCATTCGAAGTGGCGCATGCGCTGGCGGCGCGCGGCTGGAAAGCGCCGCGGCACCTCATCGTTTCGGCGCGCCGGGCTCCGCGGGTGCCGGACCCGTCCTCGCTGCTGCATGTTCTTCCAGACGCCGAATTCGTTGCCGAGATCCAGCGCCGCTATGGCGGCATTCCGGATGAGATCCTGGCCCATGCGGATGTTCTGGCGCTGTTGCTGCCCTGCCTGCGCGCCGACATCACCGCGCTTGAAACCTACCGTCCGCCGCAGCGCCCGCCGCTCCACTGCCCGCTGACGGTGTTCGGCGGTGCGGAGGACCGTTTCGTGTCTCCGATGGATATTGCCCAATGGCGGCGTGAAACCACCGGCACATTCGACATGCGGATCTTTCCCGGCGGTCATTTCTATCTCGATGCGCAGCGAACCGAGGTTCTCGCCGATGTATCGGCCCGGCTTGCGACGGTCACGGCGGTCGTGCCGCCGCAGGAGCGCGTCACATGACCGATTGGATTTCCCATGCAGCCTGGAAGGCGAGGGCAGGGCCGGTCGCGATCGTCGGTATCGGCTGCCGGTTCCCCGGCGGCGTGACGGACGCCGGAAGCTTCTGGCAACTGTTGAGTGACGGACGCGACGCGATCACCGAGATTCCGCAAAGCCGGATCGATATCGGCCGCTATTTCGATCCGCAGCCGGCGACGCCCGGCCGGATCATGACCCGCTGGGGTGGCTTTCTCGATCACATCGACGCTTTCGATGCTGCCTTCTTCCGCATTTCGCCGCGCGAGGCGGAGCGGATGGATCCGCAGCAGCGGCTGCTGCTGGAAACCGCGTGGGAAGCCTTCGAGGACGCCGGGCAGGATCTGACCCGGCTGCGTACTGCGCGCGCCGGGGTCTATGTCGGTCAGTGGCTCAGCGATTTCGAGGGACGGCTGTTCGGCGATCCGGAGGCGGTGGATTTCCAGATGACCACCGGCAGCGGCCGCTACGCCTCGTCGGGCCGTATTTCCTATGCGCTCGGATTGAACGGGCCGTCGCTGACGCTCGACACCGCCTGCTCGTCGTCGCTCGTCGCCGTGCATCTGGCGGTGCGCGCCATCCGCAGCGGCGAGTGCGAGGTCGCGCTGGCCGGCGGCGTCAATGTCATCCTGCAGCCGCACATCAGCATCGCCTATTCGCAAAGCCGGATGATGGCGGCTGACGGTCGCTGCAAGTTCGGCGACGCGCGCGCCGACGGCTATGTGCGCAGCGAAGGCGCCGGTCTCGTCGTGCTGAAGCCGTTGGAACAGGCGGTTGCCGACGGCGACCGCATCTATGCGGTCATTCATGGCAGCGCCACCAACAATGACGGGTGCAGTTCGGGTTCGATGGGCACGCCGAGCCGGTCGGGGCAGGAGGACCTGCTGCGCGCCGCCTATGCCGATGCCGGCCGCTCGATCGGCGATGTCGGTTATTTCGAGGCGCACGGCACCGGCACGCGGGTCGGCGATCCGGTCGAACTCGGTGCGATCGCCGCGGTGATCGGCGAAAGCGGTGCTGCCCATGCGCCGGAGCCGGCTTATGTCGGTTCGGTCAAGACCGGTATCGGCCACACTGAGGGCGCCGCCGGCATTGCCGGCCTCATCAAGACGGCGCTGGCTTTGCATCGCGGGACGATCCCGCCGAGCCTGCATTGCGATCAGCTCAATCCGGCGATTGCGTGGGACGATTTTCCCTGCGCCATCGCGCGCGCGGCAACGCCGTGGCCGACACGCGGCGGCGAACGTCTGGCTGGCGTCAGCGCTTTCGGCATCAGCGGATCGAATGCCCATGTCGTGCTGGGCGAGGCGCCGCATCGGGACGCGGCAGCCGCTGCGCCGCCGGCGGCCATGTCACCGGCGGCGGCCATGTCACGGGCGGCGCAGGTGCTGCCACTCTCGGCCCGCAGTGCCACGGCGTTGCGCCAGCTTGCCGGTGATTATCAGGCGCTGCTGGCGTCAGACGCCGCTTCGTTGCGCGACGTGTGCCGGAGCGCCGCGACACGGCGTACGCCTCAGGATTATCGCATGGCGTTCGTCGCTGCCGACACAGCCGGCATGATCGAGGAGTTGCGCCGCTTCGCCGACGACACCGCCGATGTCGCTCCGGTCGCCGACGAAGCACCGCGAGTTGCGTTCGTCATACCGGGGCAGGGCGGCCAGTGGATCGGCATGGCGCGCGAACTGATGCGGTCCGAGCCGGTTTTCCTTGCCGCATTGAACCAATGCGACGACGCGATCGGCACCATCGTCGACTGGTCGATCGTTAAGCAGCTTGCCGCCGAGCCGGGAACCGACGCTTTCGAGCTCGACCGCATCGACGTCATCCAGCCGGTGCTGGTCGCCGTCGCCATCGCCTATGCGGCGCTGTGGCGTTCGCTCGGGGTCGAGCCGGATGCCGTCGTCGGCCACAGCATGGGTGAGGTCGGTGCCGCCTGCATCAGCGGCGCGCTGGATTTGCCGTCCGCGATGCGCATCGTGTGCCTGCGCAGCAGTCTCATGCGTCGTGCCAGCGGCCACGGTGCGATGGCGCTCGTCGATCTGCCGATCGAGAAGGTGACGCAACGTCTGTCCGGTCATGAGGACAAGGTATCCGTCGCCGCTGCAAACGGCCCGCGCTCGGTGGTGATCTCGGGCGAGCCAGAAGCGGTGAAGGAACTGCTCGCGCAGTTCGAGCGCGACAACATCTTCTCGCGGCTGATCAATGTCGACGTTGCCTCGCATAGTCCGCAGATGCAGCCGCTGGCGGAGGAGCTCGCCGCGGGTCTCGCCGGTCTTGCTCCGCAGACGGCGCGCATTGCGTTCTATTCGACCGTGCTCGGTCGCCGTGCCGAGGGCGAAGAGCTTGGCGCGGATTACTGGGCGCGCAATATCCGGCAGCCGGTTCTGTTCGGCGCGACGATGCGGCAGATGCTGTCCGATGGCATCAACACCGTGATCGAACTTGGTCCGCATCCCGTGCTGCTCCATTCGGTTCATGATGTTGCGCAGTCGTGCGATCGCCGGGTGACGGCGATCGGCAGCGGCCGGCGCGAGGAGCCGGAGCAGGCGTCGCTGCTCGCCGGGATCGGCGCGCTCTGGGCGGCCGGCTATCCCGTCGAATGGCAGCGGTTGATGCCGGAGAACGGGCGTAGCGTGGCGCTGCCGCGCCATCCGTGGAACCGCACGCGGCACTGGGCCGAGGCGGCGGAACTGCGCGCTGCGTCTGCCGATGCCGCGCACCGGCCGGTTGCGCTCGACGACGAGATGCGCGGCTGGCTGCATCGCCTGCAATGGATCGATGCCGGCGGGACGGAGCGCGAGCCTTTAAAGTCAGCGGTTGCTGCCCAATGGCTGATCGCCTGCGACGATGCCGGCCTGACCGGCACGCTGGCGGCACAGCTCGCGCGCGATAACGCAACGATCAGCATCACGACGCTGGCGCATCTCGAAACCGCTGTCGCCGCGCTTGCTATCGGTGGCGCTCCTGTTGGCATCGTTCTCGTGCTGCCCGACACGGCTGCCGCCGGCTATCTGCCGTTGCGTCTGTTGCAGGCAGTCGAGGAGAGCAATCTGCGAACCCGCATCTGGGTGGTGAGTCGCGGTGCGCAGTCCGTTGGTGCCGAACGGGTGTCGGCGCATCAGGCGGCGGCATGGGGCGCCGCGCGCGTGGTCGCGCAGGAGCATCCGGATCTCTGGGGCGGGCTGATCGATCTCGATCCGTCGCAGACCACGTCCGATGCGGCCTTGCTGTTTGCCTCGCAGCTGCTGCAACCCGACGACGAAAACCAGATCGCGTTTCGCAATGGGCGCCGCTTTGTCCTGCGTATCGTTGAGGACGACGACAGCGAAGCGCGCGTCACGCCTTATGCGTGGCGTCGCGATGCTGCCTATCTCATCACCGGCGGGCTCGGCGAAGTTGGCCTGCAGATTGCCGATGCGATGGCGCTGGCCGGCGCGCGCCGGCTGATCCTGGTCGGCCGTACGCCGCTGCCGCCGCGCGAGACCTGGGGCTCGCTGCCGCCGGATGACGTGGCGGGCCGCCGCGTTGCCGCGATCCGTGCACTGGAACAGGCGGGCGTCGCGGTGCATGTGGCGGCCGTCGATGTCGGCGACGAGCAGGCGCTCCGCGGCTTCCTTGCGCGTTACGCCGCCGAGGGCTGGCCGAAGATCGCGGGGGTCGTTCACGCCGCCGGCCGCTTCGACAACCATCTCGCCGGAACGATGACGGCTGCACAGTTCGATGCCGCCGTCGCGCCGAAGCTGCGCGGCGCGCAGCATCTCGATGCGCTGCTGCCGGATCTTGATCTGTTCGTGATGTTCTCTTCCACCGGCGCATTTCAGGTGCAGGCCGGTCAGGCGAACTATGCGGCCGCCAATGCCGGGCTCGATGCGCTGGCGCAGGATCGCCGCGCGCGCGGCCTGCCGGCGCAGAGCATTGCCTGGGGCGTGTGGGAGAACACCGGCCTCGTCAACAATGACGCCGGCCGGCTGAACGTCGCCGAAATGGCGCGGCAGGGCATCGGCAGTTTTGCGCCGGAGCGCGGCGCGATGTTGTTCGGTTGGCTGTGCGCGCGCGATATTGCCTGCCCGGTGGTGCTGCCGGTGGACTGGGCGCGGTTCAAGACCGATCATCGCGCCAGTGGCGATCCGCTCTATCGTTCAGTGCTGGGCGATATGCGGCTTTCCGCCGTCGATCTGCCGCAGCAATTGCTGGCGGCGGATGCAGCCGAGTCCCGGCGTCTGCTCGACGCGGTGGTGCGCGATGCGGTCGGCAAGGTGCTGAAGCTGACGCCTGCCGAGCTCGATCCGCGGCGCACGCTGGGCTCGATGGGCCTCAGTTCGTTGATGGCGATCGAATTGCGCAACCGCCTCGAAGCGGCGCTCGGCCGCTCGCTGTCGGCGACGCTGGCGTGGAACTATCCGACCGTTGCGACGCTTGTCGCGCATCTTGCCGGCGTGGGCGATGCGCCGCCGGCGCAGCCGCCGCAGCGCGCCATCCTGCCGCTTCCGGACCATGTCACCGGTCTTGCAGAGCTTTCGGACGAGGAAGCTCTCGCCGCGTTGCGTGCGTGAGGAGCGGGCCATGAACTCGCCCATGCCTGTGCCCACGCCCATCCGGCCGCTGTCCGCCGTCAAGCTGGCATTGATGGCGAAGCGCATGCGCGAGCAGGCGGCGCCGCTGCTGCAGGCCGATCCGATTGCCATCGTCGGCATCGGCTGCCGGGTGCCCGGCGGCGGCGATACGCCGGAACGGTTCTGGCGTCTGCTGCGCGAGGGCGTGAACGCGGTTTCCGGTATCCCCGCCGACCGCTGGGACGGCGATGCGTGGTTCGATGCCGATGGGGCCGCTCCTGGCAAGTCGGTGACGCGCCGCGCCGGCTTTCTCGATCGGATCGACGGCTTCGATGCCGCCTATTTCGGCATTCCGCGCCGCGAGGCGGAACGGATGGACCCGCAGCAGCGGCTGTTTCTGGAAGTCGCGATCGAGGCCATCGACGACGCCGGACTGCCGCATGGCGCGCTGCGCGGCAGCCGCACCGGCGTCTACATCGCCAGCTATCACAACGACTATACGCATCTGCAGTACAGCGATCCCGAGCAGATCGATCTGCGGACGCTGACCGGCACGTTGCACAGCGTGCTCGCCAACCGGCTCTCGTATCATCTCGACCTGCGTGGCCCGAGTCTCTCGATCGATACCGCATGCTCGTCGTCGCTCGTCGCCGTGCATCTGGCCTGCCAGAGCCTGCGTGCCGGCGAAACCGATATCGCGCTTGCCGGTGGCGTGTCGCTGATCGTCGCGCCCGAGTTGATGGTGTCGATGTCGAAGGTCGGCTTCATGGCGCCCGACGGCCAGTGCAAGACTTTCGACGCGAGCGCCGACGGATTCGGACGCGGCGAAGGTTGCGGCGTTATCGTGCTCAAGCGGCTGTCGGATGCGGTCGTGAACGAGGACCGGGTGCTGGCGGTGATCCGCGGTTCGGCGGTGAACCAGGATGGGCACTCGACGATCCTCACCGCGCCACACGGCCCGGCGCAGGAGCATCTGATCCGCGACGCTCTGGCGTCGGCGATGCTGGAGCCGGATCGCATCGGTTTCGTCGAGACGCACGGCACCGGCACGGCGCTTGGCGATCCGATCGAGGTCGAGGCAATCGCGGCGGCGCTCGGGCGCGTCGATGCGGCGCCGTGTTTCCTCGGCTCGGCCAAGGCCAATGTCGGACATCTGGAAGCGGCGGCGGGCATCACCGGGCTGATCAAGGCGGTGCAGGCGCTGCGGCATGCGGCGATTCCGCCGCAGGTGAACTTCGCGACGCTCAATCCGCACATCGCGCTCGCAGGCACGCGGCTGCGGATACCGACGTCGCTTGAACCGTGGCCGGCGGGCGCGCAGCCGCGCTGCGCCGCCGTCAGTTCGTTCGGGGTCGGTGGCACCAACGCCCATGTCATCGTCGAAGAAGCGCCGCGACCGGCCGCTGTTGTTGGAGCGGCTGCCGACGGCGCGGTGCATATCCTGCCGCTGTCGGCGCAGACGCAGGAGGCGCTACGCGATCTGTCGTCGGCTTGGGTGGAGCTTCTGGCCGATACGCATCAGACGCCGGCCGACCTCTGCTTCACTGCGGCGCAGCGGCGCACGCATTATCGCTGCCGAACCGCCGTCGTCGGTCGCGATGCGGGCGAATTGCGCAGCCGTCTGACCGACGATCTGCAACGCCGCATGCATGATGTCGCGACACCGGAACCGGGAGCGGAAGCGCCGAAGATCGGCTTCGTGTTCAGCGGGCAGGGGCCGCAATGGTTCGCCATGGGCCGGCAATTGCTGGCCGAGGAGCCGGTGTTTCGCGACAGCATGGTGGCCTGCGACGCTTTGCTGAAGCCGCTCTCGGGCTGGTCGCTGCTCGACCGGCTCGCCGCCCCGGAAGACCGCTCGCAGCTCGATCAGACGATCGTCGCGCAACCGGCGCTGTTCTCGATCCAGGTATCGCTCGCGGCATTGCTGAGATCCTGGGGCGCGACGCCCGACATGATCGCCGGCCACAGCGTCGGCGAGATCGCCGCGCTGCATGCTGCCGGCGTGCTCGATCTGGCGGAGGCGATGCGTATCGTCTGGCATCGCGGCCGCATCATGCAGGACGCGGCCGGCGGCGGGCGGATGGCCGCGCTTGCTGTCAGTGAGGCGGAGGCGGCTGCGCTGATCGCGCCGTATGGCGAGCGGCTTGCCGTCGCCGCCGTCAATGCGCCGCGCAGCATCGTGTTGTCGGGCGAGGCGGAGGCGCTGCGCGAGGCGCTGGCGTCAGCCGCCGCGCGTGGCGTCAGTCATCGCATGCTCGACGTGCCCTATGCGTTTCACAGCGCGCAGATGATGCCGATGCAGGAGCGGCTGGTCGCGGCGCTGGGAAATGTAAGCAGCACGCCATCCGCTGTGGCGTTCTATTCGACCGTCACCGGCAAAGCCGCCGGCGAGATGCGTTTCGACGCTGCCTATTTCGGACGCAATGTCCGGCAGACGGTTCGCTTTGCCGACGCCATCGATGCGATGGCGGCGGATGGCTGCGATCTCTTCGTCGAACTCAGTCCGCATCCGGTGCTCGGCGCGTCGATCACGGAGTGCGTCGCGGCGCGCGGTGCCGTCCGGCCTGTCGTCGCCACCTTGCGTCGCGGCAAGCCGGAGCGTGAAGCACTGCTGCAGACCTGCGTCGGGCTTTATGCAGCGGGCTGCGATCTCGACTGGGCGGCCGTGCAGCATGGCAGGCAGCGCGTTGCAACGCTGCCGTCCTATCCGTGGCAGCGCCAGCGCTACTGGATCCGCAAGCGGCCGGCGCAATCGCTGACTGCGGCTGCGGCGCTGCATCCGCTGTTCGCGACTTATGTCGTCGCGGCGACCGGCGATCTGCATCTCCTCGAAGGCGATTCCGTCAGCGCACGCCCGTGGCTCGCCGATCACCGGATCTTCGGCCGGCTGCCGTTGCCTGCGACGGCGATGCTGGACGGCTTTGCCTTTGTTGCCGGCAGAGTGCTTGGACGGGACGCACCGGTGCAGCTCCGGCGTTTCGTCATTCATCGCCCGCTGATGGTGCCGGAGGACGAACAGACCCCGGCGCGCTGGCAGGTCACGGCGACGCCGCGTGGAGACACGATTGAACTGGCATGGCACGAAGCGGTCGTCGCGTTGGACGGCAGCGTATCGTGGCGGCTGGTCGCCGGCGCCGAGGCGGCGGGAGCCGCCGAACGCGGTTCAACTCTGGAAACATCACCGGTCGACTATCGGCACACCGCCGCCGATCTCTATGCGCGGTTCGACGATCTGGGCGTCGCCTTCGGGCCGTCGTTTCGTGCGCTCGACGCGATCGCGGCGACGCGCGACGCCGCGAATGCGAATGTCGATCTGCCGGACGCGCTCGACGCGCGGGGGCATCTCCTGCATCCGGTGCTGCTCGATGCATTGCTGCAACTCTGCTCGGTTGCCGCCGCCGGTGGATCGGGACAGCCGCTGTCGTCGGATGTCCACCTGCCGGTTGCCGCCGAACGTGTCGTCGTCGCCGGCGGCGAACACCGTCATCTGCTGGCGCGCGCGCGCATCCGCGCGATGACGGCCGATGCCATCGTCGCCGACGCGTCGCTCGAAACGCCGGACGGTACGTGCGTCGCGCTGATCGAAGGCATGCGCTTCGCGCGCGCCGATGCCGATGTCTTTGCCACGGCATCGCCGCATCAGGATCTTTACGACATCGTCTGGCAGCGCGCCGGCGATCCGCCGCACGATGCCCATGAACCGGCCGGCGACTGGCTGCTGTTCGCCGACGATGGCGGGACAGCGGACGCGCTGGCGGCGACCATCGCCGCGGCTGGTGGCCGTGCCAGCCTGGTGCGGCGCGGAGCCGCGTTTGCGAGCGGGGCAGGCAACGACTGGACCATCGATCCGTCCGATCCGGCTCACGCGCGGCGCCTCCTCGCCGATATCGGCTGGCAAGGCGGACAGATCGTCCATTGCTGGAATCTCGATGCTGCAACATTCGCCGGCGAGGCGTCGCAATCGGTGGCGCGCGACGATGCGGCGGGGCTCGGCTCGCTCCTGCATCTGGTTCAGGCGCTGGCGCGGCACGACGCGCGCGGCGACACGCGGCTCGCCATCCTGACGCGCGGCGCGCAACGGGTCGCGGACGAACCCGCGCACTTGTTGCGGCCGCGTGCCGCCGGTGCGTGGGGACTGGCGACGGTGATCGCGCGTGAGCATCGGGAACTGAAGTCCCGCCTCGTCGATCTCGATCCGTCGCACGAGGTGGCCACGGGGCATCTGCTGTCCGAAGTTCATGCCGATGCGCCGCCGCGTATCGCGTTGCGCGATGGCGGACGCTGGATCCCGGGCCTGCGACGTGTCGTCGAGACAGAAGCGGCAAACAGTGCACGCGCACCCATGCAGCTTTCCGTCGTGCGCCCCGGCACGTTCGATGGCGTCGACTGGCACGAGGCGCGCCGCGCGTCTTTGCCGCCGGACGCGGTACGGCTTTCCGTGGTTGCTGCCGGATTGAACTTCCGCGATGTGCTGATTCCGCTCGGCCTTTATCCCGAGCCGATGGCGCTCGGCGCGGAGTGCGCCGGCGTGGTGGTCGAGGTCGGCAGCGCCGTCACCGGTCTCGGCGTCGGCGACCGCGTTTTCGGTTTCGCGCCCGGTAGCATGGCGACGGAGGTCGTGGTGCCGGCGGCGTTTCTGGCGCCCATCCCGGAGAGGATCAGCTTCGACGATGCAGCCGGCATCGCGGTTGCATTCCTCACCGCATGGCACGGGCTGCACGATCTGGCGAGACTGCAATCCGGCGAGCGTGTGCTGATCCATGCCGCGGCAGGCGGCGTCGGCCTTGCCGCCGTGCAACTGGCGCAACGCTGCGGCGCGGAGATTTTCGCGACGGCCGGCTCGCCCGAGAAACGGGACATGCTGCGCGGCCTCGGCGTGGCGCATGTCTACGATTCCCGCTCGCTGGATTTTGCCGACGCGATCCTTGCCGAGACCGGCGGCCGGGGTGTCGATGTCGTGCTGAATTCGCTGGCTGACGATTTCATCGGCGCGAGCCTGCGCACGCTGGCAACTGGCGGACGTTTCCTGGAACTGGGCAAACGCGGCATCCGCTCGGCCGAGGAGATGCGGAGCGAGCGGCCGGATGTCCTCTATTATCCTTACGATCTCGGCGGCAAGGCGCTGGCCGACCGCGCGCTGCTGCGGCCGCTGCTGGATGGCATCGTCGCCGGCCTGCGCGCGGATGCGCTGCGGCCGCTGCCGGTGACGGTGTATCCGGTCGAGCAGGCGCGCGAGGCGATGCGCTTCATGGCGCAGGCGCTGCACACCGGCAAGATCGTGCTGCGCATCGCGCTCGACACGCTCCCCGGGGACGACGCGACGCGGGTGCGGACGAGCGCGACCTACTGGATCACCGGCGGGCTCGGCGCGCTGGGTCTTGCAACCGCGGAATGGCTGGCGCGGCGCGGTGCGCGTCACATCGTGCTCACCGGGCGGCAGCCGCCGCGTCGATCGGCGGCGGATCGCATTGCCGCGCTTGAAGCGCAGGGTATCGCCGTTCGCATCGCCTGCGCCGATGTTGCCGACCGCGCGGCGATGGCGGCGATCCGCGACGACATTCGCGCACACATGCCGCCGCTGGCCGGCGTCGTGCATGCGGCCGGCGTGCTGCGGGACGCGGTTCTGCTCAACCAGCGTTGGGACGACGGGCAGGCGGTGCTGCGCGGCAAGGCGCATGGCGCGTGGCTGCTGCACGACCTGACGCGCGATCTGCCGCTCGACTTCTTCATTCTGTATTCGGCTGCCGGCGTCGTGCTCGGCGCACCGGGGCAGGGCCTCTATTCCGCCGCCAATGCGCAGCTCGATGCGCTGGCGGAGGCACGCCGCGCCGTCGGCCTGCCCGCGTTGAGCGTCGCCTGGGGCGCATGGGCGGATGCCGGCATGGCCGCCGAACAAACGCTTCACGGCGCCGATGTCTGGCAGGCCCGCGGCTTGCGCAAGATCGTGCCGGCGACCGGCTTTGCCGGGCTCGAAGTGCTGCTTGCGCGCGGCGTCGCCTATGGCGCGGTGCTGCCGATCGACTGGTCGCGCTTCATGGCGTCGCTGCCGGAGAGCGCCGACCGCGACATCTTCTCTGCCGTGGCGCGCGGTGCGCAGCCGCCGGGATCGCGGCCGGCCGCGAAGCAGACGAATGGGCAGCACGACGGCTTCCTTGCCCGGGTGCGGGCGCTGCCCGACAGCCAGCGCCGTGATGAAGTGCTCGGGCAGGTGTCGGAGCAGGTGCGACTGTTGCTCGGCGCCGACGCCGATGCGGTTTTCGATCCGCGCCGCCCGCTGAAAGAACTCGGAGTCGACTCGCTGATGGCGGTGGAATTGCGCAACGTGCTGGTTCGCGCCTTCGGCAAGCCCCTGTCGGCGACGCTCGGTTTCGATCACCCGACGCTGGACGCGCTGACGGCGCATCTGATGGCGGTGTGGGAACTGACGCCGCCGGAGTCCGATCTCCCGCCGGTCGACGCGGATGATATCGAGCGTCTGTCGCCGGAGGCCGCAGAGGCGCTGCTGCTACGCGAGCTGGAGCTCGGCGATGCGGGAAGGAGCGGATGATGGATCAGCGCACCATCATCAACGATCCGGTCAAGCGGGCGCTGATCGAAATCCGCGCATTGCGCAGCCGTGTCGCCGAGCTGGAAGCCGGCCGTAACGAACCCGTCGCCATCGTCGGCATGGGCTTCCGCTTTCCCGGCGGGGCGAACGACGCCGCGCGTTTCGCCGATCTGCTGTGGTCGAGCACCGACGCGGTGCGCGAGATCGGCGCCGACCGCTGGCCGCTCGACCGTTTCTACGACGTCGACCCGGACGCGCCGGGCAAGATGACGACACGCTACGGTGCGTTCCTCGATCAGGTCGATCGCTTCGATGCGGAGTTCTTCGGCATTTCGCCGCGCGAGGCGGCGAGCATGGATCCGCAGCAGCGCCTGTTGCTGGAGGTGACGTGGGAGGCATTGGAGAATGCCGGCCACGCGCCGGCCGCGCTCAACGGCGCCAGTGCCGGCGTCTATCTCGGCATCGCCAATGGCGACTACGGCCGCGCCTTGTTCGCGCGCACCGATGCCATCGACACCTATTACAGCACCGGCAACGCCTACAGCGTGGCGGCCGGGCGCCTTTCTTATGTGCTGGGCGCGCGCGGGCCGGCGATCGCCGTCGATACCGCCTGTTCGTCGTCGCTGGTGGCGCTGCATCTCGCCTGTCAGGGGCTGCGGCTTGGCGAATGCGATCTGGCGCTGGCGGGTGGCGTCAATCTGATCCTGACGCCGGAGATGAACATCAACTTCTCGAAGGCGGGAATGATGGCGGCCGACGGCCGCTGCAAGACCTTCGATGCCGCCGCAGACGGTTACGTGCGCGGCGAAGGCTGCGGTATGCTGGTGCTGCGCCGCCTGTCGGACGCGCTGAAGGACAGCGACCGCATCCTCGCCGTCGTTCGGGGCAGCGCCATCAATCAGGATGGTCGCAGCAGCGGACTGACCGCGCCGAACGGGCCTTCGCAGGAAGCGGTGATCCGCGCCGCGCTCGATGCGGCGCAGGTGACGCCCGCTGATATCGGCTATGTCGAAACGCACGGCACCGGCACGCCGCTTGGCGATCCCATCGAGGTCGGCGCGCTGCATGCCGCGCTCGGTGCCGGACGCGATGGCGGCCATCCGCTGCTGATCGGTTCGGTGAAGACCAATATCGGCCATCTCGAAGCGGCGGCCGGCATCGCCGGGGTGGTCAAGGTGATCCTCGCCTTGCAGCGGGGCGAGATTCCGCCGCATCTGCATTTCAGCGCCGGCAATCCGCATATCGACTGGCAGGCGATGCCGGTTGCGGTGCCGACGACGGTGACCTCCTGGCCGGCGGTCCATGGCCGGCGCATCGCCGGCGTCAGTGCGTTCGGCTTCAGCGGCACCAATGCGCATGTGGTGATCGAGGCGCCGCCGCCGGATGTCGTCGCGGACGAACAGGCGATGGGGCGGCCGTGGCATCTGCTGGCGCTGTCGGCGCGCGATGCCGATACGCTCGCCGAACTGGCGCTCCGCTATCAGGCGGTGCTGACGTCGGACGCGCCGTTTGCCGATATCTGCTTCACCGCCAATGCTGGACGGTCGCATTTCGCGCACCGGCTTTCGGTGAGTGGCGAAACGGCGGACGATCTGCGGCGCAGCCTCGCCGCTTACGCCGCGGGCGAGCCGGATGTCGCGCTGGTTGCCGGTCGCCGCCGGGATGCCGGCGCGCCGCGCATCGGTTTCCTGTTCACCGGGCAGGGCGCGCAGCATGCCGGCATGGCGCGCACGCTCTACGATACGTCGCCGGTGTTCCGCGCGGCGTTCGACCGTTGCGCCGATGCGCTGGCGCCGCACCTGTCGCAGCCGCTGCATGATCTCGTCTTCGTTGCCGCCGATGCCGAGCGGATCAACGACACCGATATCGCGCATCCGGCGAACTTCGCGCTTCAATATGCGCTTGCCGAACTGTGGCGCGCCTGGGGGATCGTGCCGGCGGTGGTCGTCGGTCACAGTCTCGGCGAATATGCCGCTGCCTGCGTTGCCGGCGTTCTGTCGCTCGCCGATGCGGCGCGGCTCGTCGTCGCGCGCGGGCGGGCGACGCAGGCGCTCGGCGACAGCGGCGACGTCGTCGGCGGGATGGCGACGGTGTTCGCCGCTCCGGCCACGGTCGAGGCGGCGCTCAAGGCGGCGGGCGCCGATGTGAGCATCGCCGCCTTTAACGGCCCCGAACACGTCGTCGTCAGCGGCCCGCGCGATGCCGTCGAAGCCGCCGTTGCGCGTTTCGACAACGCCGGCATCCGCGCGAAGATGTTGCGCATCTCGTTTGCCGCGCATTCGCCGTTCGTCGAGCCGGCGCTGCCGGCGCTGCGCGAGGCGCTGGAGAGCGTGCAATTTCATGCGCCGCGCATCGCGCTCGTTTCCAATGTCACCGGCGACCGCGCCGGCCGGGACGAAATCGGCCATCCGGATTATTGGCTGACGCAGATGCGCGCGCCGGTGCAGTTCGCGCGCTCGGTCGATACGCTGATCGGGCAGGGCGTCACCCATGTCGTCGAGATCGGCGCGCATCCGGTGCTGCTTGGCATGGCCGCTGAATGCGTGCCCGATGCAGCCGTGGAATGGTTGCCGTCGCTGCGCCGCGATGGCGACGACTGGCAGACGCTGCTCGACAGTCTCCAGCACCTCTATGCCGCCGGCGTGGATCCCGATTGGGACGGTTTCGATCGTGGCTATGCGCGCCGCCGCGTTGCGCTACCGACCTATCCATTCCGCCGCACCCGCCACTGGGTCGACGACGCGTTCCGGACGACGCCGATGCAAGTTGATGCAGCCGGGCGCTGGGCGCGCGTCGCTTCGGCACTCGACCGGCAGGCGGAGCGCGGGCCGCTCGATCTCAATGCCGCGTCCTATCCTGACAAATGGGCGTGTCTTGCCGACCTGACCGCTGCGCATGCGGTGCGCACGTTGCGCGAAGCCGGCGTCTTCGTGCAGGCGGGCGAGCGCCGCTCGCTCGACGACGTGTTGCAGACGGCCGGCATCAAGCCGACCTATCGGTATCTCCTGGCGCGCTGGCTCGACGGCCTCGTCGCGCGCGGACATCTGCGGCGCGACGGCGAAGCCTGTGTCGCCGACGCGCCGCTTGCCGAGCCGGACCTCGCGGCGCTGTGGTCGCGGGCGGAGCAGCGCTTTGCCGACAACCGGCCGCTGCTCGATTACGCGCGTCACTGCGGCGCGCTCGTCGGCGCGGTGGTGCGCGGTGCGGAAAGCCCGCTGGAAACGCTGTTCCCGCAGGGCGCGTTCGATCTCGCGGAAAACCTTTACGAGCGTTCGACGACGATGCGTTACGTCAACGCGCTGGCCGGTGCGGCGCTGGAAGCGCATGCGCGCCATTTCACCGCCGCGCGGCCACTGCGCGTGCTCGAAGTCGGCGCCGGCACCGGCGGCACCACCGCCGCGCTGCTGCCGCTGCTCGTGCCGGAGGCGACGCGCTATCTGTTCACCGACGTGACCGAGGTGTTCCTGGAACGCGGCCACGAACGTTTCGGCCGCTATCCGTTCGTCGCCTATGCGCGGCTGGACATCGACAAGGAGTTGTCGGATCAGGGCATCGCCGCCGGCAGCTTCGATGTCGTCGTCTCCGCCAATGCGATCCATGCCAGCACCGATCTGCGGCTGGCGCTCGACCGGCTGCGGACGCTGTTGGCGCCGGGCGGATTGCTGATGCTCGTCGAGTCCACCGTGCATCTCGACTGGTTCGACATGACGACCGGGCTGATCGAGGGCTGGCAGCATTTCGCCGACGATCTGCGCACCGACAACCCGCTGCTGCCGCCGCAGACCTGGATCGCGGCGCTGCGCGATGCTGGCTTCGAAGACGCGGACGCCTGGCCGAAGGCCGGCTCCGCCGCAGCGCATCTCGGCCAGCATGTGCTGGTGGCGCGCGTCGCCGGCGAGGCGAGTGCGGTGGCGGCCGCCGCGACGACGGGCGATGCCATCGTCATCCAGCCGGCGTCTGCCGCCGAAGTGCCTGCGGTGCGCCTGCGCGATCTCGTTATCGAGACGCTGCCGGCCGACCGCCACGATCTGCTTTGCGACGTCGTGCGCAACACGGTGAAGAGCGTGCTGAAGATGGACGGCGATATCGGCCGCGACGAGCGGCTGATGGATATCGGCATGGACTCGCTGATGGCGGTGCAGCTTCGCAAGCATCTCGGCCGGCAGCTTGAGCTCGAACGGCCGCTGCCGGCATCCCTGATGTTCGACCATCCAACGATCGGCGCCATCGCCGCGCATCTTTGCGAACGGCTTACGCCTGCCGCATCGCCGGTCACGGCGGCAGCGCACGCTGCGACCGCGCCGGCCGCCGCCGGCGTGCAGGCCGAAGCCATTGCGGCGATGAGCGACGCCGAGATCGAGCAATTGCTGGCCAAACGGTTTGCCGTGTCATGAACGCGCAGGATCACATCCCGCGGCTGGATACGGGCGACGGCAATATGTCGCCGCTGAAGCGCGCGTTCCTGGCGCTGGCCGAGGCCGAGGCGAAGCTGGCGACGCTGCAGCAGGCGGCGCGCGAGCCGATCGCCGTCATCGGCCTGAGCTGCCGGACGCCCGGCGGCGGCAACGGCGCCGACAGTTTCTGGCGTCTGCTGCACGACGGCATCGACGGCATCGGCCCGATCCCGCCGGAGCGCTTCGATATCGATGCCCTGTACGATCCGGACCCGGACAGACCGGGGCGTATCGCCACCCGCAACGGCGGCTTCCTGTCGTCGGTCGATCAGTTCGATCCGGCATTCTTCGGCATCGCGCCGCGCGAAGCGCAGGGCATGGATCCTCAGCAGCGCATGTTGCTCGAAGTCTGCTGGGAGGCGCTGGAACATGCAGGCCAGGCGCCAGACCGGCAAGATGGATCGCGCACCGGCGTTTTCATGGGCGTCTGCAACAGCGACTATACCTATCTGCAATTGCGCGCCAACGATCCGGCGCTGCTCGATGCGCATTTCACCTCCGGTATCGCGCACAGCATCGTCACCGGGCGGCTGTCCTATCTGCTCGGCTTGCAGGGTCCGAGCCTGACCATCGACACTGCGTGTTCGTCGTCGCTCGTCGCCGTGCATCTTGCCTGTCAGTCGCTGCGCGCCGGCGAAAGCCGCATGGCGCTGGCCGGCGGCGTCAATCTCATTCTGTCGCCCGACATGTATGTGGCGCTGTCGCGCGCCCGCATGCTGGCGCCGGACGGCCGCTGCAAGACTTTCGATGCGTCGGCGGACGGTTTCGCGCGCGGCGAGGGCTGCGGCGTCGTCGTGCTCAAGCGGCTTTGCGATGCGCAGGCCGATGGCGATCGCATCCTCGCCGTGATCCGCGGCAGTGCCGTCAATCAGGACGGCGCCAGCAGCAGCCTCACGGCGCCGAACGGCACCGCGCAGGAGGCGGTGATCCGCGAGGCGCTGGATCGCGCCGGTCTCGCGCCGCACGATGTCGGCTATATCGAGGCGCACGGCACCGCGACGCAACTCGGCGACCCGCTGGAGATGCGGGCGCTCGGCGCGGTGTTCGCGCCGGGCCGTCCGGCCGAGGCGCCGCTCGCCGTCGGTTCGGTGAAGAGCAATATCGGCCATCTGGAATCGGCGGCCGGTGTCGTCGGCCTGATCAAGGTGGTGCTGGCGCTGGCGCATCGCACCATTCCGGCCAATCTGCACTTCGCCAATCCCAGCCCGCATATTCCATGGGACGAACTGCCGGTGCGCGTGCCGACGCATGCGAGCGAATGGCAGCCGATTGGCGGGCGGCGCATCGGCGGCGTCAGTTCGTTCGGCTTCAGCGGCACCAATGCGCATGTGGTGCTGGAAGACGCGCCGGCGCCGGCAATGGTTGCGGATACCGGCGTGGGCCGGCCGAAGCTGCTGGCGCTGTCGGCGAAGGAGCCTGCGGCGCTCGCCGTGCTGGCGGGTGACTATGCCGTCCGCATCGCGGCGTTGCCGGACGAGGACCTTGCCGACCTCTGCTACACGGCCAATGCCGGGCGCGCGCATTTTCCCCATCGGGCGACGCTGGTGGCGGAAACGGCCGATATGTTCGCCGCCGGTCTCTCGGCGCTGGCGAACGGCAAGGAAGCAGCCGGCGTCGTTACCGCGCATGCCGCGCGGCGCGATCCGCCGCGCATCGCCTTCCTGTTCACCGGGCAGGGCGCGCAATATGCCGGCATGGCGCGCACGCTCTATCGCGACAGCGCGGTGTTCCGCGATGCGCTCGAACGCTGCGCCGGTTTGCTGGAGGGGCATCTCGACCGGCCGCTGCTCGATCTGCTGTTTGCCGAGGGCGGCGACGCATCGCGTCTCGACCAGACCGTCTATACGCAGCCGGCTCTGTTCGCTGTCGAATATGCGCTTTCGGAGCTGTGGCGTTCTTTCGGTATCGTGCCGAACATCGTCGCCGGTCACTCGGTCGGCGAATATGTCGCCGCCTGCATCGCCGGCGTGTTCAGCCTTGAAGACGC
>DATMEV010000087.1:0-42366 GCA_035556795.1 Pseudolabrys sp.
GTCGCCGTCATGACCTATCCTTCCAGATAGAAAGCCTCTCGTTGGGGAGAGGTGTCCCGCGGTGGGAAATAGTGGAAGGCGCCTGACGGGTCAACTGACAAAAAGCCGAAGCCGAGGCTTACGGCCGCGATGCAGCCATGCATGGACGGCCCGGGATCAGAACTTCATGCCAAGACCGACGCGGCCGGTCTGCAGATTGGCCTTGATGCCGTCGATCGGGGCGAACTGCACGAACTCGTATTCGGCGCGCAGGAACAGGTTCGGCATGATCATCGCATCGATGCCGAGGCCGGCGACGAGGCCATAGGCAAAGGTGCTGCGGTTGTCGGTACGGACCGTCGGGTTGGGATCGAGCGCCAGATCCGGCCGGCCTGCGGGAGTGATATCCGTCGCCGTCCCGTATACCGACGCCATACGTTGGACATCGACCCGCCCTGCGGCAACGCCGAGCACCGCATAGGGCAGGAACTGCCCGAACGCATAGCCAAGCCGCCCCCGCAATGTCGCGTAATCCTTGAGCTTGAGTCGGGACTCCGTGCTCAGACGCATATCGTAGAGATAGCCGTCGTTGGTCTGATAGCTGCCGTTCGTCTGTTCCGAAAAAGCCGACGAGGGGCTGGAGGCGAAACGCGTATAGGTGAGATCCATGCCGACGATCAAACGCGGCTCGATCGCGTAGCTGTAACCGAGAAACGCGCCGTAGCTGCTGGCATTTGCGGTGGACCTGCCGCCCGTCGTCCACTGCGACACATGCCCTTCATTCTCGACGGCCGTATCGCGCAGAATATACGCGATCAAATCGCGCGATCCCGAGCCGAAATCGGAGCTCTGGTTCGACCAGCCGTAATAGACGCCGACGTTGACGCCGCTCCAGTCAGTGTAGCTCTGCGTCTCGAACGACGGCAGCAGCGAGCCACGCAGCAGATCGTCGCCGAGATCGGCAGCCGCAGCAATGCCCGTTATCGTCGTCGATGCAGCCACCGCAGAGAGGGCGACGGCCAGTGTCTGGCTGCGCAAGTGCCGGCGCCCGGCGCGATCGGATTTACAGATCATCGAAGCCCCAACGCACACCGATGCGCACCTGATGCGCGGATACATTGCGGATCGTCAGATCGCCAAGCGCATCGCTGGCGGTCTTGACGTCGCCGATATTGAGATAGCGATAGCCGATATCGAGCTGCAGATTGGGCGCAACCGCCCAGGCAACGCCGCCCATCAGCGCATAGGCGAAATTGGTCTGCGTATGCGCCGACGCGCCAGCGAACGGCACCAGCGGGCGCTGAAAGTCGCTGACGCGGGCGAAGGCCGCGCCGACACCGGCGCCGATATAGGGCGTCAGACCGTACCAGGTACCGAGATCGACATAGCCGTTGAACAGCGCCGAGGTCGCCGCGACCTTGGCGCTGAGGTCGTCGGTGGAGAACACGCTGCCGCTGAAGCGAGAAGCGAATGTTTGGTCAACCGTCACATCTGCGCGCAGCCAGCGGCTCTTGATGCCGAAGCCGACGCCGGCATTGACGCTGCTGTTCGCGGTGCGACCGGTATCGTCGATCACTGCCGGGCCCACGGCTATGCCGCTGGTTCTGGCCCAACTGCCTCCGATATCGCCACGCAGATACCAGCCGGAGGGGTTGTACTCCCTGACAACAGGAGCCGGCTCGCCAAGCGGCGGCAGGCCCGCCAAATCGGCCGCCTGCGCCGCGAACATGGATCCCAGCAACAGCACGGGCCCGGTCGCAAGCGTGGCTGTCATTCGGCTCATGGCATTTGTCCTCGATCGCGCCGGACGGCACCGGCTCTTGCCTTCGTCACGTCAACCATGCCGCGGCGGGGTAAAGGACGGCTTAACCATGTTCCTTCACCACGTTCGTTAACCGGCGCCCCGCCGTCGATCAGCGGTACCCCGCATAGTGCGTCGATGGCGCAGAGGCCGCGGCCGGCGGCGCGTAGTGCATCGGCTGCGGATAAGCCGGCGACGTCGAGGATGGCTGGCTCGATGGCGCGCGTAACGACGAGGCCGGTGCCTGCGCATAGACGGAATAGGACGCCGGTTGCGGCGCCGGCGCATAAATCGGTGTCGATGCGAAGGCGTCGAAATTCATCCGCAAGCCGAGGCGGATGTCATGCGAGGTCAACCGGTCGAAGGTCGAGCCGGGCAATGTCTCCGCAAAATCGTAGGAAACCCACGAACCGGTCGTCGCCTTGCCCATGTCGAGATAGCGATAGGACAGTTCGACAGCGAAGTTTCTCGACACCTTGTAGGAGACGCCGGCGTGCAGCGCCCAGGCGAAATTCCATTTCGAACTGTCACCGGCAAAGGAGATGCCGTTATTGGCCGGGTCGCCGCCGCAGCCGTGGCAAACGTCCTGGAAATTGAACAGGCCAACGCGCGCGAAGCCGAAACCGACGCCGATAAACGGCGTGAAATTGTGCCATGTCCCAAGGTCGGCATAAGCGTTGGCGAGGAACAGCCATTCCGATTTGCTGCCCGAGTATTCGTCGGTCCCGTAGCCGCCGTTGAGAGCGTAGTTCTCGGATCCCTTGAAATTCGAGCGGCCGCGATATTCGCCGGTCAGATCGAAGCGCATCCAGTCGTTGAAGTAGTAGCCGATGCCGAAACCGACGGTCGGCGCCGAATCGAATCCGTAGCTCGACGCAAGCATTGGAATGCCTGCGGGATTGGTCAGCTTGCCGACCTGCTGATTGCTCATGCCGATATCGCCGCGCAGATACCAGCCGGAAAATTCCTCAACGACTACCGGCGGCGGCGGCACGTAGCACGGCACGGCACCAGGCGGTGCATGTCCCGAGGCGATGACGGCAGCGTCGTAACACGGCGGCGAATAGTCAGCCGCATTGGCGACAGCGCTTGTCATCGCCAGCGCGACTGGAATCGCTGCGAGTTTCCAATTCGGAAAGATCATTTCACGGCCCTTCGTCGTCGAATGCGCGCGACGCATTGCGGATCATGAGTGACGATGGCAGCGAAACGTTAAGCCGACCTTAACCGTAATTTTTAACGACGCTCGTTAACAGTCTCGGACAACAAAAAACGCGCCTGCGGGCTGCCGCAGGCGCGTTCGGTAACGACTCGTTAATGCTGAGAGAAGCGCTCCGCCGATCAATCCTTCGGCTTGTGATCGTCCTCGATATTGCCGATATGCTTCTGCGAGTAGAGCTCGATGCCGATCCGCTCGACCACGTCGAGTTGCGTTTCGAGGAAGTCGATATGGTCTTCCTCGTCCTTCATCAACTCTTCAAACAGATCGCGCGACGGAAAATCCTTGACCGAGTGGCAATAGACTGCCGCTTCCTGATAGAGCGCCCGCGCATCGACTTCCGCCGCCAGGTCGCATTCCAGCACTTCCTTGACGTTCTGGCCGATGCGCAACGGGTCGAGCACCTGCAGGTTCGGGAAACCGTCGAGGAACAGGATGCGGTCGACGAACTTGTCGGCGTGCTGCATCTCCTCGATCGACTCTTCGCGCCATTTCTTGGCGAGATCCTTGAAACCCCAGTGATTGAGGTGACGGAAATGCAGCCAATATTGGTTGATCGCGGTGAGCTCGCTGCGCAGCCCCTTGTTGAGGTATTCGATGACTTTGGGGTCGCCCTTCATGATGTTTGCGGCTCCTTTTCCAGGCAATTTTCGATGTAACCGGTGTAACCATTGGCATCGCGATCGCCTCGCGGCGCGCGGTCAAGCTTCTTTAGCATAATTCTAAAGTAAGACAAACCCGCAATCATCCGGGCACCGGCCGAATCGGCCGCCCGAATGCGCTCACATTCACAAAAACGTATGCGGGTTCAGAGGTTGATCTGCGAACAGCAGGTGCAGCCGGCCGGGCACCCCTGCTTGGCTGCCGCAAGCGCATCGTCCATGATCTTGCGGATTGAACGGGCACAACGGCCACATTGGGCACTGCACCCCAGACAACCATAGACCTGGCCGGGTGTACGCGGCGAACGCGCCTTGCAGACCGTGCGCACGGCGTCTTCGCTCAAGACGTTACACGAACAAACGATCATTTTTCGGCTTCGCGCCCGTTTCGTTGCCCTCGCAACTATCGCTACTGCATCCGGGCACGGAAGGCAAAGGAAAACGTTCTTTTAAATCGTTCTAAAATATTGAGATATAAGACATTTTCAGGATGAGGAGACGCAAAGGACCGCATTTCCCGGGATGTTTCGGCGGCAGATCAATGGCTTAAGACGTACCGACGCAAGCCGGTCAGGCCGCAGCCTCGCCCAGCGCCTCGACCACATCATCCACAACCGCCTCGACCAGAGACCGATCGTCGCCCTCGCCCATCACCCGGATCACCGGTTCCGTGCCGGAGGCACGGATGATGAGACGCCCGGTACGGCCCAGCCGCTCCTCTGCGCTGGCAATCGCGGATTGCACGCTGGCGTTCTCCAGCGGCCGTTCCTTCTTGTATTTCACATTCTTCAGGATCTGCGGCAGCGCCTCGAAACGATGGCAGACCTCGGAAACCGGCTTGTCCTGGCTCTTGATCACCGACAGCAATTGCAGCGCCGCGACAAAACCGTCGCCGGTCGTGGTGTGATCGGAAAGGATGATGTGGCCCGACGGCTCGCCGCCAACATTGTAGCCATGCTTGCGCATGTGTTCGAGCACGTAGCGGTCGCCGACCGGCGTGCGAACAAGTTCGATGCCGAGCCCACTCAGATGCCGCTCGAAGGCCAGATTCGACATCACCGTCGCGACGACACCAGGCCGCGCCAGCCGGCCGTCCTCCTTCCAGCTTTCGGCGATGACAGCCAGCAACTGGTCGCCGTCGATGGCATTGCCGCGCTCGTCGATAACGATGACGCGATCCGCGTCGCCGTCGAGCGCGATGCCGATATCGGCACGCATCTCACGTACCTTGTGCGAGATCGCAGCGAGATCGGTCGAGCCGCATTCCTTGTTGATGTTGAGGCCATCAGGCTCGACGCCCATGGCGATGACTTCAGCACCCAGTTCCCACAACGCTTCCGGCGCGACACGATAGGCGGCGCCGTTGGCGCAATCGACGACGACGCGCAGTCCCGTCAGGTCGATTGTTTTCGGCAGAGTGCGTTTGGCGAATTCGATATAGCGGTCGTGCACGCCGTCGATGCGCTTGGCGCGGCCGAGATCGACCGGCTTTGCCAGCCGCCGGGTAATGTCCTTCTCGATTACCGCTTCGATCGCCGATTCCGTCTCATCGTCGAGCTTGAAGCCATCTGGGCCGAAGAGCTTGATGCCGTTGTCGGCGAATAGATTATGCGAAGCGGAGATCATCACGCCGAGATCGGCGCGCATCGAGCGCGTCAGCATCGCGACCGCCGGCGTCGGCATCGGGCCGAGCAGCAGCACGTCCATGCCCACCGAGGTGAAGCCAGCGACCAGCGCGGTCTCGATCATATAGCCGGAGAGTCGCGTATCCTTGCCGATGACGACGCGATGGCGATGATCGCCGCGGGTGAACACCAGCCCTGCCGCCTGGCCGACCTTCAAGGCCAGCTCGGGGGTAATCACCCGATTGGCCGGTCCCCGAATGCCATCCGTGCCGAAATACTTGCGCGCCATATAACCCTCAGCCCACCGGAATCTTCTGTTGTCTGCAAACCGGACGGCGCCCAATCGGCACCCGTACGGCGGCCGGACGGCCGTGCCGCGACGACCTTATAGTCGCGCCTGGAGCAATATTACCTCAAATATTGTGAGAAAAGATTACGACGGCAGCCGGCTCCGGGATTTATCACTTGTCATGCTTACGTGGGAACCGGACACTTCCCCGGTCCGGCATCCGGATGCCGCGTCGGCACCTGCGGCACGACAGATGTTAACGTCCTTTTTACGCTGTTCCGCGGGTTCCACCGTCGTGCTAGCGATGGGTGCCGCCAGATCGCACAATTCCCGCTTTGCGCCATGAAACACATCACCTGCATCGAGGATCTCCGCGAAGTCGCCCACCGCCGGGTGCCCAGGGCCTTCGTCGATTACGCGGAATCCGGCTCCTATTCGCAAAGCACGCTGCGCGCCAACCGCACCGACCTCGACGCCATCCGGCTGCGCCAGCGGGTGATGGTCGATGTCGACAAGCGCGACATCTCGACGACGATCGTCGGCGAGAAAATTGCAGCGCCGATAGCGCTGGCGCCAATCGGCCTGTGCGGCATGCAGCATGGCAACGGTGAAATCCTTGCCTGCCGTGCTGCGCATGCTGCCGGCATTCCGTTCACGCTGTCGACCATGTCGATCTGCTCGATCGAGGACGTCGCGGCGGCGGTCGACAAACCGTTCTGGTTTCAGGTCTATGTGATCCGCGACCGCGGCTTCATGAAGGAACTGATCCAGCGCGCCGCGGCGGCGAAATGCAGCGCACTGGTACTCACCGTCGATCTGCAGATTCTTGGCCAGCGTCATCTCGACATCAAGAACGGCATGACGGTGCCGCCGGAGATGCGACTGAAGAACATCATCGATGTCGCCACCAAGCCGGTCTGGGCGTGGAGCATCCTGCGCGGCAAGAAGACCTTCGGCAATCTCGCCGGCCACGTGAAGGGCATGGAGAACGTCAATTCACTGGCGCAGTGGACGGCGCAACAGTTCGACCCGACGCTGAACTGGAAAGATATCGAGTGGGTGAAGAGTCTGTGGCCGGGCAAGCTGATCCTCAAGGGCATCATGGATGTCGAGGATGCGCGCATTGCCGCCAAGACCGACGCCGACGCGCTGGTCTGCTCCAATCATGGCGGCCGGCAACTCGACGGCGCCGCCTCCTCGATCTCGATGCTGCCGAAAATCGTCGACGCGGTCGGCACCGATATCGAAGTGCTGTTCGACGGTGGCATCCGCTCGGGGCAAGATGTCGAACGGGCGCTTGCGCTCGGCGCGCGCGGCTGCCTCATCGGCCGCTCCTATGTCTACGGACTCGGCGCCTATGGGCAGGCCGGCGTCGCCAAGGCGATCGAGATCATCAAGAAGGAGCTCGACGTCACCATGGCGTTGACCGGCGTCAGCAGCATCGCGCAGATCGGGCCGAACGTGCTGGTCGACCCGCCGCAACCGGAATTCACAGCGCAGTGGCCAGGCTGATGTCCCGCCAGACGCCGCACCGCCGTCGCGACTTCGGACATTTCCTGACGATCCCGACGCGCTGGATGGACAATGACGTCTACGGCCACGTCAACAATGTCGTCTATTATTCGTATTTCGACACGGTGGTGAATCGATACCTGATCGATCACGGCGCCCTCGACATCGCCGCCGGCACGATCGTCGGCCTCGTGGTCGAGACGCAGTGCAGCTATTTCAGCCCGATCACCTTTCCCGATACGGTCCATGCCGGCCTGCGCGTCACCCGACTCGGCAATACGTCGGTGCGCTACGACATCGCGCTGTTCCGCAATGACGATGAAATGGCCTCGGCGCAGGGTCATTTCGTCCACGCCTATGTCGAGCGCGCCGGCAACCGGCCGGTGCCGCTGCCGGAGACGCTGAAGCGGGCGTTGCAACCGCTGGTGCGCGCATGACGGGCAGTTCCTTTCATCCTGCAGGCGCACCGGCGGCGCTGCATGCGGCACGGTTCTTGCTGCACATCTTATGCCCAGAACCGCCCCATCTCGCGCACGCCACCGAGCAGTGCGACGGACACAGACTATGAGCGCAGACGTTTCCATCGGTGACGCCGGCACACGGCTTGCTCCGCATCCGCTGCGAGCGGCGGTGCTCGGCGAGGTGCATGCCCGGCCCTTTACGCCGCTGACGACGCCGCGACGCATTCTGCATTTCGGCTTCGCCACCACCGGTGCCAGCGCCGTCGCCGACCATGCGGCGCTGACCGATTTCTGCGCGCGGCGTGGCCTGCCTCCACCGAAGCCGTCGGATAAACATCACCGCGTATCGCTCGGTGCGATGACGATGCGCTGGGAGCAGCATTCCGAATTTACCACCTACACCTGGGAACTTCCGGTGGAAGGCGGCGCGCCATTCCATCCGCCAGCAGCCTCGCTGGCGAGCCCAATGGCAGCGCTGCCGCAACCCGGGCCACTGCTGGTAGCGCTCGATGTCAGCCTGATCGCCGAGACGACGCCACCGGTCGCAGTCGAAAAGCTGTTCGACCGTGCGAGCCTGGCGGTCGCGGAGAATTCCGACGGACAGGCCTTGTTCGCCACCGACTTTCAAATGGATGCCGGCGGCTTCGTTCGCGTGCTGATCGTCGATCGCGGTCTCGGCGCCGAACGCGCCGGCGCGCTGGTGCAGCGCGTCATCGAACTGGAGACCTACCGCACGCTGGCGCTACTCGGCTTACCGGAAGCGCAGCGTCTCGCCCCGTCGATCAATGCCATCGAGGATCGCCTGTCCGAGATCACCGAGGAAATGCGCGGGCCCGGCCAGTTGGCGGACAACCACCGCCTGCTCGACGAATTGACGGCGATCGCCGCCGAACTGGAAGCCGGCGCAACCGCCAGCCTGTTCCGTTTCGGTGCCAGCCGCGCCTATAACGAGATCGTCTATCTACGCCTGCAGACCATCGGCGAGCGCAAAGTCGGCGGCCTGCCGACATGGACATCGTTCCTGGCGCGGCGCATGGCACCGGCGATGCGCACCTGCCTCACCATCGAGGAGCGCCAGATCAACCTGTCGCGCAAGTTGGCCCGCGCCGCCAATCTGCTGCGCACTCGCGTCGATGTCGAGCTCGAACGACAAAACCGCGACCTGCTGACATCGATGAACGAGCGCACGCGACTGCAACTACGACTGCAATCCACCGTCGAAGGGCTGTCAGTGGCCGCCATCAGCTACTATGTCGTCGGCCTGTTCGGCTATGTCGTCAAAGGTGCGCATGAGGCCGGCCTGGTCCATATCGACCCGGGCTTCATGATCGCCGCTTTCGTGCCAGTCGCCGTAGTATTGATCTGGTCGCTGGTGAGGCATATCCGTCGCAAGCACATCGCGACGGAACGATAGCAACGGCGCTGAAAACTATTTTTGACGCAGATCGGCTTCGACCAGCGCCCGCAGTTCGTCGGTGACCTCCGGCTTGACGCCGAACCACAGCTCGAAACCACGCACCGCCTGATGCAAGAGCATGCCGAGGCCGTCGGCGGTGCGCAGACCGCGCTCGCGGGCCATCGCGAGCAGCGAGGTCTCCAGCGGGTCGTAGACGAGATCGGCGATCACCGTGGAGTCGCCGCAGCGCAGATTGATGTCGAGCAGCGGCTGGCCACTCATGCCGAGCGATGTCGTATTGACGATCAGGCCGGCAGCACCGAGCAGGCCACTGCGTTCGTCCCAGCCGGCAGGACGGATGGCCTTGCCGAACCGCTCCGCCAGGGCCTGAGCGCGCTCGATATTGCGATTGACGAGATGGATGCGCGTCACCTCGCGTTGCAGCAGTGCGTAAATGACCGCACGCGCCGCACCGCCGGCGCCGAGCACCACCGCCGTTTCCAGTCCGCGATCCCAGGCCGGCGTCGCGGCATCGAGGTTTGCGAGAAAGCCCTCGACGTCGGTATTGGTCGCGCGCAACACATCGCTGTCGTAATAGAGCGTATTGGCGGCGCCGACCGCCCGCGCGCGGTCGTCCGGCTTCGACAGCGCCAGGGCCGCTTCCTTATGAGGCAGCGTGACGTTGGCGCCGACATAGCCGCGCTCGCGCAGAGCCGCGATAAAATCGGCGAAGGCATCCGGCGGCACCGCTTCCTTGCGGTACTCGGCATTGAGCTTGTGCTGCTTGATCCAGTAATTGTGGATCAGCGGCGAGCGCGAATGGCCGGCAGGCCAGCCGATCACGCAGGCAGCGCGGAACGGGTCATTCATGCGTGCCTGTATTCCCCGCCGCGCCACCTTTCGCAAGTGCCTCGATGCTGTCGGCCAGCACCGTGTATAACTGCGAGAGGCGTGCAGCGCCGAGGTCACGTGCGATCTGCGCGTAGATCGCCTCCGATTCCGTCGACAGGGCCGCGAACAGCCGGCGGCCCCGCGCGGTCAGCGAGACGATGACCCGACGCTGGTCGGCGCGAGCGCTTCGGCGTCTGACCAGCCCATCGGCGGCGAGCTTTGGCAGCATACGCGACAGGCTCGCCGGATGAATGCAGCAATGTTCGCCGAGCACGGCGATCTCCAGCGTCTCGACCTCGGCCAATGCCCGGATAACGCGCCATTGCTGCTCTGTCAGACCGCGCGCCGTCAGGTGCGGGCGGAACCGCTGCATCACCGCCTCGCGCGCCCGCATGAGCTGCATCGGCAGCGACTGCGCGAATGGTCGAATCGTTCCTGGGCGTTTGGCCGACCGCCGGCGCTGCGCCGACCCTGCGCCACCGATGCTGCTACCGCTCACGTTTCGGCCGCGATGGTGTTGCGCAGCGCTCCGATTTCAGGAACCGAGATTTCCAGCACATCGCCGGCCTTCAGCCAGACCGGCGGATCGCTCTTGCGCAATTTAACGGGCGTACCGGTGGCGATGACGTCGCCGGGCTTCAGCGTCATGAAAGTACTGACATAACGGATCAGTTCGGCGAACGGAAAAATCATATGCGCGGTGGTGTCGTCCTGCGTGACCTCACCGTTGAGCCGCGTGATCAGGTGCAGTGGCTCGCGGAGGTCGATGGCGTCAGCAGTGACGATCCACGGGCCGATACTGCCGGTTGCATCCCAGTTCTTGCCCTGCGTGACATTGAACTTGCCGTGCCTCGTCCAGTCGCGGATCGTGCCCTCGTTGCACAGGGTGACGCCGGCGATGTGATCGAGCGCCGCTTCGCGCGTAATCCGCCGTCCCTCCTTGCCAATGACGATGGCGATTTCGCCTTCGTAGTCGAGCTGGATCGATTCAGTGGGGATCAGGATCCGCTGGCCGCTTCCGACCAGCGCATTCGGCGCCTTGTAGAACAGGCTCGGATATTGCGGCGGCTCGGCGAAGTCATAATCGGTGTTGCGGTTGGCGTAGTTGATGCCGACGCACAGGATCTTCTCCGGCGCATGCAGCGGCGGCAGCAGTTCGACGTCCGCCAGCAGCACATCCACGCGTGTGCCGCCCGCCGACTCTCTGGCCCGAGAGAGCGCATCGCCACGAATAAGATCAAGCAAGGTCGGGTACTGCGGCAATCGCGATTTGAGATCGACAATGCCGTCGCCTTCCACCGCGCCGTAGCTGTCGCGACCGCGGAACCAGTAGGACGCGAGTTTCATCTATTCGGCCGCGTGCTGCTGCAACAGCCCCGCCTCCTGCAGCACCGCATCGAGGCGCATCTCCAGCTCCGGCGTCGCCGGCACCATGGGCAGACGATGCTCGTTGCGTGGAATGATGCCGAGGCGTCTGGCCATGTATTTCATCGGAATCGGATTAGTGTCGTAGAATACCGCTTTGTTGAGACGCAGCAGGCGACGATGCAGATCCTGCGCCGTCGCAAGGTCGCCGCGCCAGACGGCCTCGCACAATTCGGCAAGAACAGCCGGACGCAAATTGCCGACCGCATTCATCAGCCCGCAGGCGCCGACCGCCATCATCGGAAACGACAGATCCTCAAGACCGACGAAAATTCTGAAATCGTGCCCGACCGCAGCGAGGCACTCGCTGACGAAATCCAAATCCTGCGAAGCATGTTTCATCCCGACGAAGGTCGGCGATCTGTCCTTCAGCTCCTTCACCGTGTCGATCTTTACATCGACCGCGGTACGGCCGGGGATGTGATAGATCATCCACGGCGTGTCGATGCCGCGCACGGCTTCAAGATAATACTGCATAATACCGCGCTGCGGCGGCCGCGTGTAATAAGGCGTCACGATCAGCAACGCATCGGCGCCGGCTTTCTGCGCGTGCGCAGTGAGCACCCTGGTTTCAGCCAGCGACTGCGAGCCGGTCGCCGCCACCACCGGCACGCGCCCCTTCGCAACCTCGATCGCCAATGTCACCAGCCGGTTGCGCTCCTCGATGGTCAGCGTCGCCGGCTCGGCCGTCGTGCCATTGACCAGGATGCCGTGCGAACCTTGCGCGATCTGCATTTCAACAAGCTGCGCATAAGCATCCTCGTCGACAGCACCGTCGCGAAACGGCGTCAGCAGCGGCGGAATCGATCCCTTCAATCGTTCGAGCGGCAGCGGCATGCCTGACCTCCTCCAGGGCATCGCAGCCGAACGCGGCGCTGCGGTGGCTTCACGAGCGGGCCTGCCCCGCCATACTTGCGGCCGCTTGACGGGCAGCGACAACTGATTAACATGTTAATCATTGCAAGCAGGTGCGTCAATTCGGGGGGCCTGTTCCCCAGCCGACGAGGTAGGCAAGGCACACGCAAAAGACGAACAGGAAGCGCACGAGACGCCTTGGGCAGCAAACGCAGACACGACACAAGCGGGTCCGCAGAAGAAACCAAAGAGTCGAAAAAACCAACCGGAACACAGGACAAGCGAGGCGCCGAATGCCGCATATCATCGTCGAATATTCCGGCAACCTCGATGACAGTCTCGATATCCGCGCGCTGATTGACGCCCTGCATCAGTGCGCGATCGACAGCCGGGTGGCCGATGCCGCGGCGATCCGCACCCGCGCCGAACGACGCGATGTCTTCCGGGTGGCCGGTGACAACCCGGCGAATGCCTTCGTCCATATCGTTGCGCGGCTGCGGATCGGGCGCAGCGAGGAGCAGCGCCGCACGCTGGCCGACGCCTTGCTTGCCGTCACCAATCAGCATTTACGGCGTGCCGATGGGACGCATCCGCTCGCCATCACCGTCGAGATCGAAGAGATCGACAACATCACCGCGCGGCGCAACTCCATTCGCACGGTGCTGCCGTCCATCACTGAAGCAGGATGATATGTCTTTGAACCGCCATCCTGCTTCAGACCATCGCCATTCCGCTTTGGATTATTGTGCACGCACGATCTTTTCCGAAAGCCGCCGCGCACCTTTCCGGATCATGCTTTAGAGGCAGCCGATGCCGATCCGACCGCCTGTCTTCGATCCGCCGTTCAACATCGTGCGTGCCAGCCACGTCGCCTTCGGCGTGCGTGACATCGGCAGAACGCGTGCTTTTTACGTCGATTGTCTCGGCTATATCGTCACCGAGGAAACGGCGGATGCGCTCTATCTGCGCGGCGTCGAAGAACGCAACCATCACTCGATCCGCCTGCTGAAATCCGGCGAACCCCGCGTCGACGCACTCGGCTTCAAGGTTGCCAGCGAAGATGACCTTGATCGCGCCGCCCGATGGTTTGCCACGCATGGTCTGCCGGCGTCGTTTGTCGAAATGCCGTATCAGGGCCGCACCCTGCGCGCGCAGGACCCGCTCGGCATGCCGCTCGAATTCTACGCACGAATGGACCAGGCCGAGTGTCTGATCCGCAAATATGCCGAATATCGCGGCGCCCGCATCCAGCGCATCGACCACATCAACTGCTTCACGCCGGACGTGCAGGCATCCTACGATTTCTATCGTTCGCTCGGCTTCCGCCTGACCGAATATACCGAGACCGACGGTGACGACGCCAAGTTATGGGCGGTGTGGATGCACCGCAAAGGCAATGTCCACGACCTCGCCTTCACCAACGGCCGTGGCCCGCGCCTGCACCATATCGGCGTCTGGACCGCTTCGGCGCTCGATATCCTGCATATCTGCGACGTGATGGCCTCCTCCGGCTTCCTCGCCAACATGGAGCGCGGACCGGGGCGCCACGGCATTTCCAACGCCTTCTTCCTCTATTGCCGCGATCCGGACAATCATCGCGTCGAACTGTTTACCTCCGACTATCTGACCGTCGATCCCGACCTCGAGCCGCTGCGCTGGTCATTGCGCGATCCGCAGCGGCAGACGCTGTGGGGACAACCAGCGCCGAAATCGTGGTTCGAGGAAGGCTCGCTATTCACCGACGTCACCCTGCACGAACCGGTGCTGGCGGCGCAACCGATCGTCGCGCGCTGACGCAGCCGGCTCGACAGTCGCATGGTTTCCGGGCAACGATAAACCGGCGCGTGACGGGCACACGCTCCTTGCGCCGTTCCGTCAGGCAGCAACGGGTCACGGTCGACCGCATGAAATCGATTTTCATCGACTGCAATCACCAGCTCGCCCCGATCTGGACGCAGGTCCATACCGCCGACGACCCGCCGGTGACCGTCAACACCGCACCCTATGCGACTGCCGACCTCCCGAAACTGCTCGCCGGCTACGACATCGCGCTCGACGATCATTCGCCGATGCCAACCGAACTGATCGCGCAATGCCCGCAGCTCAAGCATATTGTCTTTCTCGGCACCGGCGCCGCGAGCTACATGTCGATCCCCGAGCTCAAGGCGCACGGCGTCACCGTGCATACGATCCGCGGCTATGGCGACACGGCCGTCGCCGAACACGCGATCGCACTGATGTTCGCTGCCGCCCGCGACATTGCCCGCATGGAACGCGGCCTGCGTGGCGGCGCCTGGAAGCCGCTGGAAGGTATCCAGCTTCTCGGCAAGACGCTGGGCATCATCGGGCTCGGCGGCATCGGCACCGAGGTGGCACGGATTGGCCGCGGCATCGGCATGAACGTCATCGTCTGGAACAGGACGCCACGGCCTGAGGCCGACATTCGTCAGGTCGATCTCGACACGCTGCTGGCGACATCCGACGTGGTGTCGATGCATCTGACTCTCGGCGAGGAGACGCGCGGTTTCCTCAACCGCGAACGCATCGCGCGGATGAAACCGGGCGCGCTCTTCGTCAACACCGCCCGCAGCGCGCTGGTCGACGAGCCGGCGCTGATCGAGGCGCTGCGCAGCGGCCATATCCGGCACGCCAGCCTCGATGTCTATCACAACGAGCCGCTGACGGCCGATCATCCGTTCACGCGCATGGACAATGTCACGCTCAGCGCCCACGCTGCCTTCCGCACGCTGGAAGCCTCGATGACGCTGCTGCGTCGCGCGCTCGACATCGTCAAATCGATCCGGGCGGAGAACCGATGAAACGGCGCACCGTCATCGTCAACGACAAGATGCAGCGCGGCTACCGCTATACGCTGGTGACCTCACCAGGACGCAACTTCGATCCTGAATTCACACCCGACCTGACGCCGGCGCAGATGCTCCGTCTCGGCATATTCGGCGGGAAATACATGTGCGATACGCGGCGCGAATTTCCCAAAAGCTGGTTTGCGCGCGCCAAGCTTTCCCCCGGCAAACGCGACTGTTCGCTGAATTTTTTCGGTGTCGACGCCAGCCAGCCGCTGTCGGTGTGGCGCGCCAGGGGCTGGATCCATCCGGACGACCCGCGCGGCTGGTTTCAGTGGTATTGTCGCTATTATATGGGCCGGCGCATGGCGGACGAAGATCATCGGCAAATCAAGCGCTGGAAGGCGATGCGCCGGCATCTGCGACAGATCGAGCGGCATTGCGAGCCGGGCCATCTCACCTGCCGCAAGCGACAGCGTCAGGCGCTTCTGCACTGGGCCTATGACAGCCGGAAAATATAGACCGGCCGGCACATCCGGAAGCATTTCAGAATACCGGACGAGCAAGCATGTGAGAAACCCTCATATGCATAGCGCTCCCGTAGACGACGACGCTTTGCCGCGTCACAATCCCGTCTGCACGAACCAGAATAAACCGCATATCCACGAGGACAACGCCGATGGACATCAAGGTTGGCGCGCAGGCCATTGCCGAAGCGACGAAGACACTCAGCAATTGGGGACGCTGGGGCAAGGACGACCAGATCGGAACGCTGAACCACATCCAGCCGGAAGATATCGTCAACGCCTCGAAGCTGATCCGCTCCGGCAAGGTGTTCGCCCTCGGCATTCCGCTCGACCGCGAAGGCCCGCAGACGGGCCTGTTCGGCGGCCGTTTCAACCCGATCCACCAGATGCTGGCGACCGGCACCGACGCTGTCGCCGGCCAGCAGGACTGGAACAAGATCCGCTATGCCGACGACACGCTGAATCTATGCGTGCAGGGCGCAACGCATTGGGACGCGCTGGGCCACATCTTCTACGAGGACAAGGCCTATAACGGCCACGATGCCAAGCTGATCGACTCGCGCGGCCTGTCGGTGCTCGGCATCGAGCACTCCAAGAGCAAGATGGTCGGCCGCGGCGTGCTGCTCGATATCGCGCGCCATCGCGGCGTCGACTGGCTCAAGGATGGGGAAGGTATTTCCAACGACGAACTCGACAAATGCGCCAAGGACCAGAATGTCGAGATTCGTCGCGGCGATTTCGTCATCGTCCGTACCGGCCAGATGGAGCGTTGCCTCACCGAGAAGCAATGGGGCGGTTATGCCGGCGGCGACGCGCCCGGCGTCAAGTTCGAGAACTGCTACTGGTGCCAGGAGAAGGAGATCGCGGCGATCTGCTCCGACACCTGGGGCGTCGAGGTGCGGCCGAACGAAACCACCGAAGCCAACCAGCCGTGGCACTGGGTCGTCATCCCGGCGATGGGCCTGTGCATGGGCGAGATGTTCTATGTCAAGGAGCTGGCGGAAGACTGTGCGGAAGACGGTGTCTACGAATTCTTCTTCTGTGGCCCGCCGCTGATCATCACCGGCGGCACCGGCTCGCCGATCAACCCGCAGGCGGTGAAGTAGCCGCCCGCGCCGGTTGCCATCGCAGGACAAAACCATACCGTGCCATCGCAGAACAATGCCGGATGCGCGCGCTTTCGGGGTCACCACATGACGCTGCTGCCGTCCGATCTGGTCACGTCGCCATCGTTCCGACTCGACGGCAAGCGCGCGCTGGTGACCGGCGCCGGCCGCGGCATCGGGTTGGCGGCAGCAACGGCGCTCTGCGATGCCGGCGCGCACGTCACCCTCGTGGCTCGCAGCCGCGACGCAATCGAGGATGCGGCGCTGGCGCTCTGCCATCGCGGCGGCTTCGCGGAGATGCTCGAACTCGACGTATGCGATCGCGATGCGGTTGATGCGGCGCTTGCCGCACGGACGCCGTTCGACATCCTGGTCAACAATGCCGGCACCAACCGGCCGGCGCCGTTCACCGAGGTGACACCGGAGGATTTCGACGCGGTGATATCGCTTAACTTGCGCGCCGCCTTCTTCGTCGCCCAGACCGTGGTGCGCGGCATGATAGCCGCCGCCCGCGGCGGCGCGATCATCAACATCTCCTCGCAACTGGGGCATGTCGGCGGCCCCGCCCGTGCCGTCTATGCCGCAAGCAAGCACGCGATCGAGGGGCTGACCAAGACGATGGCGATCGAACTCGCGCCGCATGGCATCCGCGTCAATGCACTGGCGCCGACTTATATCGAGACGCCGATGACCAGGCCGGCGCTGCAGGACGAGACATTCCGCAGCGCGGTGCTGTCGAAGATCCCGCTCGGCCGCATCGGTCAGCCCAGCGACCTCACCGGCGCTATCGTGTTCCTGGCCTCGGACGCATCAGCACTGATGACAGGCACGTCGCTCATCATCGATGGTGGCTGGACGGCGGCATGACGGGCTGACAGTCTTCTGACGGTTTCGCGCCGTCGAGCCGCGATCACGCCGATGCATACACATCGGGATTGATGCAGTTCGGCGGACGGCGTCCTTCGATCACCGCAATGACATTGTCGACGACGACATGCGCCATGCCCTCGCGCAGCTCGAACACAGCGCTGCCGAGATGCGGCGTCAGCACGACGTTCGGCATGTCGCGCAGCGCCGGCGTCGGCGTCGGCTCGTGCTCGTAGACATCGAGCCCAGCGCCGGCGATCCGCCCGTCGGCGAGCGCCTGCGCCAGCGCCGCTTCATCGATCACAGGACCACGCGACGTATTGATGATGAAGGCGCTGCGCTTCATCAGGCCAAGCTCCCGGGCGCCGAGCAGATGCGCGGTCCGCGGCGTCAATTGCGGATGCAGCGACACAAAATCGGCTTCCGCCAGCAATTCATCATAGGACTTGTAGGTGAGGCCGAGCGTCCGCTCGACGTCCTCCGGCAACCGCCTCGGATCGGTGTAGAGAACCCGCATGCCGAAGCCCTGCGCGCGGCGCGCCACTGCCTGGCCGATGCGACCGGCACCGACGACACCGAGGGTCTTGCCGCTCACCGCCGCACCGGCGAGATGGTTCGACTGCGAACCCGGATAAACGCCGGTACGGAACAGCCGGTCGCCCTCGACGATGCGTCGCGCCACCGCCAGCAGCAGACCGAAACACAGGTCGGCAGTCGCATCGGTGACGATCGCCGGGATGTTGGTCACCGGGATGCGACGGCGCGTCGCCTCGGCGACGTCGATATGGTCGGGCGTGATGACCATCGAATTGATCGCACGCAACGACGGATTGGCATCCATCACCTCGCGGTCGATGCTGTCATGCAGCAGCGACAGCAGGATGTCACAGCGCGCCACGCCACGACACAAATCGGCCTTGTCGATGATGCGGCTGGAATCCGTATTGACCTCAAGATCGGCAAGCGGACGCAGCCGCGCCAGCGCGCTCTCCGCAATCGGCTGGGTAACGAAGACGCGCGGCCGGCTCATGCAAGGACCTTCGCCTCCGGTGCGCGGATCGCGGCGTTGACCTTCGGCAGCACCTTCTCCGCCAGCAGGATCATCGAGCGGCGGCCGAGTTCGCGGTCGGTCCAGTCCTTGCCGGCATAGAGCAACGTGCCGAAATCGCCGACCGTCTCGCGATACTGCAAAATCTCGTCGGCGACCTTGTCCGGAGTGCCATAGGTGATGAGCGCGTCGCAGACGCCGTCGAGCGTCACCTCTTCGTCTGGCTGGTCGCGCCGCGTCTTGAACAGGTCGATGCGGCCGTTCATCTTCAGCTTGGTGAACAATTGCCGATAATAGTAGCGGTACGGTCCGTTCGGATCGGTAGCGTACGCCTTTGCGGTCTTCTCGTCGTCGGCGACGAAGATGCTGCGCGCGACGCGCCAGTTCGCCGGATCGGCCGGCCGGCCCATCCGCTCGCAACCTTCAGCATATTTCGGCCAGTGACTCTTCACCCATTGCGGCATCAGGAAGTTGGCGGAGATCGGGTCCCAGCCGCGCGCTGCCGCCTCGGTGACGCCTTTCGAGAACGGTGCTACGGCGGTAACGACAATCGGCGGATGCGGCCGCTGCAGCGGCGTGCCGACATAGCCCTGGCCGAGCTCGGGGATGAACTGCTTCTCGACCGAGATCTTCCAGTATTTTCCATCAAGATTGTAAGGCGGCTCGCCGGCCCAGATCGCCAGTACCTGGTTGATGGCTTCGAGGAACATCTCGTTGCGGTTGGCATCGAGATTGCCGAAAATTTCCGCGTCCGACAGCAGGCCACCGGGGCTGATACCGAAGATGAAACGGCCCTCGAGCATCTGATCAAGCATCGCGATCTGCGCCGCGATGGTCGCCGGATGACTGTTCGGCATATTGATCGTGCCGGTACCGAGCTTCATCGTCTTGGTCGCATGGATCAGGCTGGAGATGAACATCGCGCAAGAGGTGATGTTCTCGGCGCGATCGGTGACATGCTCGCCGACATAACCCTCGGTGAAGCCGAGTTCGTCAGCAAGAATGAACGCCTCGCGGTCCTCGCGCAGCGACAAACGCCACTCCTTCTCCAGCGGATGGATGGGCATGGTGAAGAAGCCGAGTTTCATCGCGGATCGTTCCTTTCCGTCGTCATGGAGCTGGGTGGCCGGTCACGGCCCAGCGACAAGGCTAAGCGCGTGGCGTCGCCGAAAGAAATAATATAATAAGCACATCGGGATCATATTTTCTAATATTGGACCGATGAGCACCATCCCGCTCAAGCAGATTCGTGCCGTCATCGCCGTCTGCGAGGAAGGCTCGTTCACCCGCGCCGCGGAGCGGGAAAACGCCACGCAATCGGGCATTTCGCAGCATGTCGCCGCCGTCGAGCGGGCACTCGGCGTCACGCTGTTCGAGCGCAAGGCCGGCCGGGTGGCGCCGACGCCGGCGGGGCTGCGCTATTACAAGAGCTGCGTCGCGGCGATCGGGGCGCTCGAACAGGCATCGGAGGAGGCGCGCAGCCTCTCAGGCCGGCTCGACGGCGAATTGAATATCGGGTTGATGCCGTCGTTTACCCGGGCCGTCGCGGCGCCGGTGATGGAAGATTTCGTCACGCGGCATCCGGACGTGCGGCTGCATCTACTCGAAGGTTACAGCAACCTGCTCACCGAGATGGTGCTGGCCGGCAAGCTCGACTTCGCCATCGTGCCGGCGTTTGCCGGTGCCGTCGGCCTGAAGTCGCGCCTGCTGGTGCGCGACCGCGAAATGCTGCTGTCCGGCCGTCAACGCGGGCTGACGCCGCTGAAGCCGGTACGGCTGCAACAGATCGCGCCGCTGAAGATTGTCGTGCCGAGCCTCAACAATACCCGGCGGCACAATCTCGAAACCTATTTCGACAGCCATGGCATCGCGATTGCCGCGCGACTGGAGATCGACGCGATGATCGCGACGCTGGAATTCGTGATGCGCACCGACTGGGTAACAATCCTGCCGAGCGTCATTTCGGTCAACGACATCACCCGCGGCGATCTCGTCGTCAGCCCGCTGGTCGGACCGGAGCTCTATGCCGACTATGTCGTCATCGAGCCGGCGCGGCGCACGCTGTCGGCACAGGCGCGACTGTTCCTCGACCGGCTGGAGACCGAGATCGATCATATCCACGCAGTCTGGGCGGCGGCCATCGAAGCGTCACGCCAGCCACCACCCCACGCCCACGCGCCGGGATAGCCCGCCTGCCGGCGGGGTCGCGTCACGAGGCCGGCGCACCGGGCTGCCGCAGCGGATGCGCGCTGGCAAACGCCTCGATCGCGCCGCAGGTCGCAGCGATGCGCGATACCGTCGCATAGGGCGCCATGTCGACGTCAAAAAACTTCGCCGCCGCGACCTGACTCATCAGGCAGATGTCGGCGATCGTCGGCTGCTCGCCATGACAGAAGCTGCCGGTGTCCGCTTCGCTCGCCAGATGCGCTTCGAGGCCCGCCAGGGCTGCCGCCGTCCAGTGCCGACACCATGCCATGCGCGCCGCATCGCCGACGCCGAACTCGCGCTCGAGATAATCGCGCACGCGCGGAACGATCAGCGGATGCGAATCGCAGGCAACGATCTGCGCCAGACCACGCACGCGGGCGCGCCCGCGCGGCTCGGACGGCAGCAGCGGCGGCACAGGATTGGTCTCGTCAAGATATTCGAGGATCGCCAGCGACTCATAGAGCGCCGGCCCTTCGCCGTCGCTCAGCGCCGGCAGCGCCATCATCGGATTGACGGCCTTGAATGCCGGCGCGCGCTGATCGCCCCGCATCAGATCGACGTCGATCACCTCGGCGGTCAGGCCCTTGAGGTTGAGTGCGATGCGCACGCGGTAAGATGCGAGCGACCGCCAGAATGAGAAGAACCGCATGCACTTGCCTCCTGTGTCGCCGGAATCTCCCCCTCGTCATGCCGGCGGTATGCCGGTTGCAGCTATGTCCGGCTGCCGCCGGGATCAGCCGCCAGCCCCACAGCGGATATACCGGCAACGCCGATGATCTCGTCATTGTCGCCGGTGTCGCCGGAAATGCCCATCGCTCCGATCACCGCACCCGCCGCATCGCGGATCAGGATGCCGCCGGGATTGGGCACCAACCGGCCGCCGCTCGCCGCGGCGATGGCGGTGAGGAAATTCGGGTTCTGCGCCGCGCGCTCCATCATCGTCCGCGAACCCCAGCCCATGCCGAGCGCGCCATAGGCCTTGCCGAAGGCGATCTCGAAACGCACGATTCCAGCACCGTCCTCACGCTTGGCGCAGACGACATGGCCTCCGGCATCAAGCACGACGATGGTCTGCGGCATCTGGTTCAACTCGCGCGCTTTCTTCAGAGCCGCGTCAATCGCGGACGTTGCCTGCGACAAGGTCAAAGCCATGATCTCGTTTCCTCCCGCTATAGCGTTGAACGAAATGAATACCGGTTCGCGTCAAGCAAACGCATTAAAAAAAACCACCGCGTCTGATCGCGATCAGGACACGCGCTGCGTCCAGTAGACCGGCATCATCGACGCATCCTTGCCGCCGAAGCCGTTCTTCGCCGCATCCTCGAAGCAGCCGAGCGTTCGCTCGAGCAACGGCAATGAGACGCCGCGCGCCGCGCCTTCCATCAGCATGGTACGCAAATCCTTGATCGCGGTGGTGATGTCGAAGGTCACCGGTCCCGGATCGCGGCCGGCGAACATCGCAGCGATCTTCGGGCCGCGCCCCTTCAGCGCATTATTGGCGCCCGATGTATCGGCAAACAGGTCAAGCAGGCGGTCACCGCCAATCTCGAGATCGCGCGCCAGCGCGAAGGCTTCGCCGTAAGCCTGCCAGGCGATCATCAGCGGCAGGTTGACCGCAAGTTTCATCAAGGCGCCCGATCCGACCGGGCCGACATGCTCGACCCGGCGGCAAAGCTGATCGAGGATCGGCATTGCCCGCGCCGCATCGGCTGCGTCCGCCCCGAGCAGGCCGAGCAGCTTGCCCTCCCGCGCCGGACCGATGGTGCCGCTGACCGGACATTCGGCAAAGGCGGCGCCCGCTGCCCGCACCTTGTCGGCCAGCATCCGCGACGTCGCCGGCGGCACGGTGCTCATCTCGATGAACAGCTTACCGGCGACCTTGGCGCGCAGCAGACCATCGGTGCCGTCGAATACCTGACCGAGCGCCGCACCGTCGGTCAGAATGGTGAGGATCGAATCGACCGACCCGGCGAGCGCAGCCGGCGTCGCTGCAGCCGTCGCGCCGGCCTCCACCAGCGGCTGCATCTTGCCGGCAGAGCGATTCCAGACCGTCACGGCGTGACCGGCATCGATCAGCCGCGCCGCAATCGCGGCACCCATCCGCCCCATACCGACGACACCGATTTTCATGCTTTGCCTCCACAGCCGTCCTCTCGACGGCGCCGACACTAGAGCTTTTCTGCTTCTGATGGAATTCGGATGCGATGGCCGGACGCGCCGCCCTCGCGATGGCTCTCGACAGCGACAGTGCGACACGTTTTAGTTCTGCTCATATCAATCCAGTGCGGACCGATGCCTCGGTGCCGCCTGCACATGCGAAAAATTTTCGGAGGGCGAAATGGCAGCACGGAAAAAGAAGAAGAACAAGGGCACGGTCGGGATCATCGGTCTCGGCATCATGGGCGGCGCCTTCGCCAAGAACCTGGCTGCCGCCGGCTGGCACGTCGTCGGCTTCGACCTCAGCGCCGCGCGCCGGCGCGAGGCGAAGAAGCACGGCTTCACCATCGCAACCAGCGCAACCGACGTGGCCCGGCACGCGCGCGACATCATCGTCAGCCTGCCGAGCCCGACGGCACTCGACGCCGTGTCGCGCGAACTCGCCGGCGCCGATCTCAAGCCGCGCGTCGTCATCGAAGCCTCGACCTTCGCTATCGAGGATAAGGAGCGCGCCGAGAAGCTGCTGCGCAAGGCCGGCCATACGATGCTTGATTGCACGGTCAGCGGCACCGGCGCACAGGCAAAGGTGAAGGACCTGATCTTCTATGCAAGCGGCGGCGCGAGCGCCATCAAGCGGTTGCGGCCAATGTTTCGCGCCTTCGGCCGCGAGGTTTACGACCTCGGTGCCTTCGGCAACGGCAGCAAAATGAAATATGTCGCCAATCTGCTGGTCGCGATTCACAACGTCGCCGCCGCCGAGGCGATGGTGCTGGGCATGAAGGCCGGCCTCGATCCGCAGCAGGTGTTCGAACTCGCCAATGCCGGCGCGGGGCAGAATCGGATGTTCCAGGTGCGCGGCCCGATGATGGTGAAGAATGCCTATAGCCCGGCAACGATGAAGATCGGCGTCTGGAAGAAGGACATGCAGGTGATCGGCGACTTCGCCAGAAAGATCGGCGTGCAGGTGCCGGTCTTCCGCGCCACCGAGCCGATCTACGAGAAGGCGCTCAAGGGCGGCTATGCCGACAAGGACACCGCCGCGGTTTGCGCGGTGCTCGAAGCGATGGCAAGGTTCAAGCGCAGCACGCGGAGAAAATCGGCGCGAGCTTGAAGGCGCTGACCTTCGCTCAGGGAGGTTCCGATGTCGTCGCTCGAAAGCAAGGCCAGCCACGCTCCCGCCGTCTCCAGTTCAACCCACCAGCAGCGCAGCGAGGTGCGCGACGGCATGCGCATCGACTGGGATGTCCCCATCACCATGGACGACGGCCTGGTGCTGCGTGCGGACATATTCCGGCCAGTCAAGGAGGGGCGCTATCCCGCGATCCTCACTTACGGCCCCTATGCCAAAGGGCTGGCATTTCAGGAGGGTTATCCGAGCGCCTGGCAACGGATGGTGGAGAAGCACCCGGACGTGCCGGCCGGCTCCTCGAATCTCTACCAGAACTGGGAAGTGGTCGACCCGGAGAAATGGGTGCCGCACGATTACGCCTGCGTGCGGGTCGATTCGCGCGGCACCGGCTGCTCCCCCGGCTTCATCGACCATTTCTCGCCACGCGAGACCAAGGACTTCCACGACTGCATCGAATGGGCCGGGGTTCAGCCCTGGTCAAACGGCAAGGTCGGCCTCAACGGTATCTCCTATTACGGGATCAACCAATGGCATGTCGCTTCGCTGCAGCCGCCGCACCTTGCCGCCATGTGTATCTGGGAGGGCGCCGCCGACTGGTATCGCGACATGACACATCACGGCGGCATCATCTGCACCTTCTGGGAGAACTGGTACGACATGCAGGTGAAGACCGTGCAATACGGCATCGGCGAGCGTGGCCGCCGTTCGCCGGTGCATGGGCAACTCGTCTGTGGGCCGGAATTGCTCGACGAAGAGACGCTGGCAAGGAACCGCGCAAATTTCGGCGATGAAATCCGCAAGCACGCGCTCGACGATGCCTATCATAAAGGGCGGTCGCCGCAGTGGGACAAGATCACCGTGCCGTTCCTGTCCGCCGCCAATTGGGGCGGTCAGGGCCTGCATCCACGCGGCAATTTCGAGGGCTTCACCCGTGCCGCCTCGAAGCACAAATGGCTGGAAGCGCACGGCATCGAGCACTGGACCCACTTCTACACCGATTATGGCCGCGAACTGCAGCTCAAGTTCTTCAACTGGTTCCTGCACGGCAAGAACACCGGCTGGTCGAAGCAGCCGAAAGTATTGCTGCAGGTTCGCCACCCCGGCGAACGCTTCGAGCCGCGCGCCGAGAGCGAATGGCCGCTGAAGCGAACCAAATGGACGAAATTCTATCTCGACCCGGCAAGCACCGCGCTGAGCACGAAGAAGCCCACAAAATCAGGCAAGCTGTCGTTCAACGCGCTCGCCGACGACGGCTTTACCTTCATCTCGCCGGCGCTCGAACAGGACACCGAGATCACCGGCCCTTCGGCGCTGAAACTGTTCGTCTCCTCCTCCACGAAAGACGCAGACCTGTTTGCCATTCTGCGCATCTTCACCGGCGACATGAAGGAAGTCGTGTTCCAGGGCGCCCTCGATCCGCACACTCCGATCGCCCAGGGCTGGCTGCGCGCCTCCCACCGCAAGCTCGACAGGAAGCTGTCAAAACCCTACCGGCCCTATCATACGCATGACGAGAAGCAGCCGCTGAAGAAGGGCGAGGTCGTCGAACTCGACATCGAATTGTGGCCGACCTCGATCGTCGCGCCGAAAGGCTATCGGATCGCGCTCACCCTGCGTGGCAAGGATTACGAGTATGGGGGTGCCAGCGGCGGGCGGCTGTCGAACTTCAAGAACGAGTTCACCGGCTGCGGGCCGTTCCTGCACAACGACCTGAAGGATCGGCCGCCGGCAGTCTACGGCGGCACCACGACACTGCATTTCGGCGGCCGGCGACAGGCCTGTCTGCTGCTGCCGGTGGTGCCGAAGAAACACCGGCGCTAGGGCCCGGTCCGGCTCTCGCCGGATCAGAGATGTCTCTTATCCTGTCGTTTGAACACGGCCCCTCGGGTCAGACCCGAGGGCAGGCTTTTCGGGCTCACCCCTGATGACGTTTCCACGCGGGACGCGCACCGGTTGGCGTGAAGAAACCATACCGAAACAGGAAGCCGGCTCACAATGCGAAGGCGGCCAGCGACAGCACCGCCGCAAGCAGGCCGCCGGCCTTGCGCAAGGTGAGATGCTCGCCGAGCAGGCCCACGCCGAGCACCGCGGTGACGACGAAACCCATCTGCGAGATCGGCACCACGACGCTGGCCTCACCGGTCGACAGGCCACGCACCAGCAGCACGAAGGCTGCAACCATCAGCACCGCCGCCAGCGGCGGATAGCGGAAGGCGGCAGCCGGCGGCGCAATCCGCCGGTCGATGACCAGCACCTGAACCGTTGCCAGCGTGACGAAGACCAGCGCCTGGGTCACCACCAACGTCTCCGGCACGGCGCCCTGGCGCAGCCCGATCTTGTAGATGACATTGCCGATGCCGAGCATCAGCGTCGCCAGCAGCACCTGTCCCAGCGCCCGGCGACTGATCATCGCGGTATGGCTGCCGCCGAGCAGCAGCCACACCGCGACAAGCGCCAGCATGAGCGCCACCGCCTTGTTCGCGGTCAGCGTCTCGCCAAGCAGCAGAAAGGCGAGGCTCGCGGTGACGATGAAGTTCAGCCGGAATACCGGCGCCTGGATGCTGACCGATTCGCCGATCAGACTGCGCATGAAAGAGGTAAAGCCGATCAGCATGAACAGACCGGCGGCCGCGCCCCACAGCGCCGCCGGCGCGAGCACCAGCGTGCCGGTGAGCAGCGCGTAGATCACGACCGAACTGGAGAAGAACCACGCCTGCACCATGATCGCATGATGCGGCCGCACGGCCATGTCGGCGGCACGCTTGATGGCAAAATCGGCGAGACCGAACAGCACCATGGATGCTGTCGCGAGCCAAATCGACGTCGGGATCGTCACAGTCCTGTCACCTGCTCGCGCGCACGCCGCCGCCCACCAGCGGGTGCGGCCATTGCCGCCGGTGCGCCTTCGAGGAAGGCTTTGACCTTGTCCTCTATCACCAGATCGAGGTCGTCAGGTACACCAAATCCGAATACCCACCGCCGCACGCCGATATAGAAAATCGCGGCGACCACGCCCCATACCAGTTCGACCTCGGTCTCGCTCGGCGGCACCCTGGCGATCGACGGACGTCCGCTGGCATGACGGATCTCGTCGACCACGCGCGACCAGATGCGGGCATGCATCATCTTCAGATAGCGGCGGTTGATCGCGACGTTCTCGAGCCCCGACAGCAGAAACAGCCGGATCCAGTCGTGATCCATGATGGTGCGGGTGTAGTCCTTGTAGAACCGCGCCAGCCGCGCTTGCAGCGGCTGCGTGCGGTCCGACAGCCAGACCTCCCATTGTGGATTCCAGCGATCGAGAAATACCTCGCGATAGACACGCTCGACCAGCGCCCGCTTGCTGGGGAAATAGCGGTAGAGCAACGGCTGGGTAATGCCGAGCCGCTTCGCCAGTTCGCGGGTGTCACCGCCGAAACCACGCTCGGCGAAGAACTTGATCGCGCCGGCGACGATGGCCCGTTCGCGCGCCTGCGGACTCATGCGACGCGGGCGCGCGGCTGTTGCCACAGCCGGCGCGGGACTGCGCGTACCAGCACGCGCACCGGCCGGCTTCGCCGGCGCCCCGGTTGCCGTCCGCTTCGCTGCCCGTCCCCCGGTCGCTCTCCGCGCCATCTGCAGCCTGCTCCCTGCCCGCCGGTGCCGTCGGCACCATCCGATTCCTGCCGGGCACGATCTAGCGCCTCGCGCCGCAAGCGTCACTGACGATTTCCGCCGCACCTGCTTCCCGACGGATTGACGAGCAGCCGCACTATCGTAATAATCATCCGATAAATAACAAGCTCGGGCAATGACGCGATGCGACGGCGGGGGACACGGCGGGCGGTCATCATCGGCGGCTCCATGTCGGGACTGTTTACCGCCGCATTCCTGCGCCAGATCGGCTGGCAAGCCGATGTATACGAGCGGTCGCCGGTAGAACTGGTCGGTCGCGGCGCCGGCATCACCACCCATCCGGAATTATTGGCGACGCTGGAGGCCAGCGGTGCCGGCACCGAGAATCTCGGCGTCACCGTCGAGCGTCGGGTCGCCTTCGACCACAGCGGCCGGATCATCGGCGAACGCAGACTGAAGCAGATCCTGACCTCATGGGACCGACTGCAAAGCCTGCTGCGCGCCACCATCCCGCCGTCGAATTACCATCTCGGCTGGAAATTCGAACACCTGGAGCAGGACGACGACGGTGTCCGCGTCCATTTCTCCGGCGACCGCATCGAAACCGCCGACCTGCTGGTCGGCGGCGACGGCATCCGCTCCAACGTTCGCGCCCAGATCATGCCGGAGGTGCAGCCGCTCTATGCCGGGTATTACATCTGGCGCGGCGCACCGAACGAGGCGGACCTGTCAGAGCGCGCATTGCGCGAGGTGTTCCCCTATTTCTCCTTCTTCCTGCCGCCGCTGCAGGAGGTGATCTGCTACCCGATCTCGGGATTCGACAACGACCTGCGCCCCGGCCACCGTCGTTTCAACTTCATCTGGTACCGTGTCGGCGACGCCGCACAGTTGAAGGAGATGTGCGTCGACGAGAACGGCCGCCAGCACAAATTCTCGGTACCGCCACCGCTTATCCGCAGCGACCTGATCGCGGCGCTGCGCGAAGAGGCAGCGGATGTGCTGCCTCCTGCCCTCAACGATTGTCTGAGCGCCATCGCCCGACCGTTCATCACGCCGATCTACGATTTCATCGCACCGCGCATCGTCGGCGGCCGCACCGCACTGGTCGGCGACGCCGCGTCGAATGCACGGCCGCATATGGGCTTCGGCGTCTCGAAGGCCGGCTGCGACGCGCAGGCACTGGCTGAAGCGCTGCGCGACCACGACGATATCGACGCCGCGCTCGCCGTGTATAACCGCATCCGCCAGCCGATCGGCGCAACCATCGTGCAGCACAGCCGCAAGCTCGGCACCCATATGGGCGTCAACCTGCAGACCGACGACGACCGCGCGATGCATGCACTGCTGCAAAGCCCGGAAGCGATGATGGACTGGATCGCCGTGCCCAATTTCCTGGATGCCTACAGATGACCGACCTGCCGAAACCGGACTTCGCCCGCAACATGCGCCTGATCGGCTATTCGGATCAGGGCGGGCGACCGGACGGCGTGCAGATCATGGTCGCCAACGGGCATGCCTATGTCGGCCACATGTTCTCCAAGGGCTTCAGCGTCATCGACGTGGGCGATCCGGGCGCGCCGCGGGCGGTGAACTACATCGCCGCGCCGCCCGGCACCTGGACCATTCATCTGCAGGCGCATGACGATCTGCTGCTGGTTGTCAATGCCAAGGATATGTTCGCGGCGGCAGAATTCGCCGACGAGCGCGCCTATTACCGCAACCAGCTCGGCACGGTCGTCGGCACCGCCGATGCGACAGGCGCGTTGCGCGACTGGAGCGCCGGTCTCGCCGTCTACGACATCTCGCAGCCGGCCGCGCCGCGCCAGATCGGCTTCATGCCGGTCGACGGCGGCGGCATCCACCGCATCTGGTACACCGGCGGACGCTGGGCCTATGTTTCAGCGCTGCTCGACGGTTTTACCGACTACATCTTCATGACCGTCGACATGAGCGATCCGGTGCATCCGCGCGAGGCCGGGCGCTACTGGCTGCCCGGCATGCATCGCGCCGGCGGCGAACAGCCCGACTGGCCGCAAGGCAAACGCTATGGCCTGCATCACGCGATCGTCCACGGCGATACCGCCTATGGCGCATGGCGCGACGCCGGACTGGTGATGATGGATGTCAGCGACCGCAGCGCGCCGAAGCTCATCACCCATCGCAACTGGTCGCCGCCTTTCGGCGGCGGCACGCACAACTGTCTTCCGCTGCCGGATCGTGACCTGCTCGTGGTACTCGACGAAGCCGTGCTCGATCATCAGGAAGACGGGCTCAAACTGATCTGGCTGTTCGATATTCGCGATCCGCGGAATCCGGTCAGCATCTCGACATGTCCGACACCGGACGAAGACGATTATGTCCGCAAGGGCGGACATTTCGGCCCGCACAATATTCACGAGAACCGCCCTGGCACATTCGTCAGCGACCAATTGATCTTCGCGACGTACCAGAATGCCGGCATTAGAGTTTTTGATATCAGCAATCAGTTTCGTCCTGTGGAAGTCGCAGCGCTGGTTCCCCCGAAGCCGCAGCGTCTTGTCGATCACCGGCCGAATCGCGCACGCGTCATCCAATCAACCGACGCATTCGTGGATCGAAACGGCACAATCTATTGCACCGACTACAACGCCGGACTTTACATCATGGAATACATTGGATGATGATGGCGTTGGAAACGTACACACCATAACGACCCTGACAAACAGGGCGCCTTAGGGAGGAGTTTTCAATCCATGACTCGACAACTGACGCGCCGCACCTTCGTTGCCGGTACCGCTGCCGGCGCCGCTGCCGCCACCTTCAGCGTCCCGATGCCCGGCATCGCACAAGCCGCACCGTTCAAGGTCGGACTGCTGACGGTGAAGACCGGACCGCTCGCGCAGGGCGGCATCCAGATGGAACAGGGCATCGCCACGTTCCTCAAGCACAAGGGCAATACACTCGCCGGCCGCAAGATCGAATTGCTGATCGCCGATACCGGCGGCAACCCGGCCGGCGCCAAGACCAAGGCGCAGGAACTGATCGAACGCGACAAGGTGAACGTCATTCTCGGGCCGCTCGCAGCGTTCGAACTGCTGGCGATCACCGATTATGTTCGCGATAACAAGACCCCGCTCATCAGTCTCGCTGCCGCCGAGGACGTGACGCAGCGCAAGGCCAATTCATTCGTCATCCGCCCGTCCGCCACATCGGCGCAGTGCTGCCATGTGATGGGCGACTACGCCGCCAAGGAGCTGAAGTACAAGCGCGCGGCAACGATCTCGGAAGACTTCGCCTTCGGCTATGAGCAGATGTCTGGTTTCCAGCGCGTCTTCGAGGACGACGGCGGCAAAGTGGTAAAGAAGCTGTGGCCGCCGCTGGTCACGCCGGACTACACGCCGTTCATCGCACAGATCAAGAACGTCGATTGCGTGTTCAACGGCTTCGCCGGCTCCAACCCGGTGAAGTTCATGCGCGCTTATGCCGATCTCGGCCTCAAGGACCGCATCCCGCTGCTCGCCGGCTGGACGGCGATGGACGATGCTCTGCTGCGCAGCCTCGGCGACGAGGCGGTCGGTGTGGTGTCGGCCGCGTGGTACTCTGCCGACGGCGGCACCGAGAGCAACAAGCGCTTCGTCGCCGACATGGCCAAGGACTACAATGTGGTGCCGGGTGGTTATTCGGCCGGCATGTATATCGCCGGCCAGTGCGTCGAGGCGGCGATCCAGGCACTCGGCGACAAAGCCGACGATCGTGTCGCTTTCGCCGAGGCACTGCACAAGGTGACGATCGCCGACACGCCACGCGGGCCGGTGTCCTTCGATCATCTCGGCAATGTCGTCGGCGACGTGTTCATCCGCAAATGCGAGCGCAAGGGCGGCAAGCTGGTGAACACGGTCATCAAGACCTATCCGAAGGTCAGCCAGTTCTGGACCTATCCGGAGAAGGAGTTCCTCGCCAAGCCGGTCTACGGCCGCGACGAGCCGCCAGCGCGGTATCTGGAAAACTGATGCAGGTCGCAGCACCCCGGATGAAGCGATGCTTCGTCCGGGGTCGTTGCGCGTCCCTTCTTTACAGACATGACATCGGCGTAGCCCCGTAATGACCGTTTGGTTGACTCTTGCCGTGAACAGCATCGCGCTCGGCGGCCTGCTGTTCCTGCTCTCGGCTGGTTTCTCGTTGATCTTCGGCCTGATGCGCATCCCCAATCTGATGCACGGCTCGTTCTTCATGCTCGGCGCCTATATCGGCGTGACGCTGCTCGACCCGCGCGTCGGCATGAATTTCTGGCTGGCGGCGATCGTCAGCGGACTGGCCGTCGCGCTGATCGGCGGCGTCATCGAGCGGTTTCTGCTGCGACGGCTCAACGGACAGGAGCTGCCGCAGGTGCTGCTGACCCTCGGCCTCTCGTTCATCGTCGCCGATCTGTGCCTGATGATCTGGACCGGCGATCCATGGCAGCCGGCAACGCCGCGCCACCTCGCCGGCGCCGTCCAGGTCGCGGGCATGTATTTCCCGCTGTTCCGGCTGGTGATCGTGGCGGTCGCGGTCGCCGTCGCCATCGCACTGTGGGTGCTGGTCGACTGGACACGGCTCGGCGCGATGATCCGCGCCGGCGTCGACGATGCGCCGATTGCCCGCGTCGTCGGCATCAAGGTGTCGCGCCTGTTCACGCTGATCTTCGCGCTCGGAGCGGCTATTGCCGGCTTCGCCGGGGTCATCGGCGCACCGTATCTCTCCGTCTATCCCGGCATCGACATGGAGATGCTGCCGCTCGCGCTGATTGTCGTCATCCTCGGCGGCAGCGGCAGCCTGCTCGGCGCGCTGATCGGCAGTTTCATCATCGGCTTCCTGTTCAACTTTGGGCAAGCGTGGTTTCCCGACCTCGCCTACGTGATCCTGTTCCTGCCGATGCTGCTGGTTCTGATTTTGCGGCCGCAGGGCCTGTTCGGACGGGTGATCAATTGAAAAATTATCCGCTCCGCCGCATCGGCCAACTGCTCGGCCTCCTGGCGCTGGCGAGCCTGCCCGCCTGGGTGGGCAATGCCTATTACATCAATGTGGCCAGCCAGATCCTGTTGTTCGCGGTGTTCGCCCTGGCGCTCAACGTTCTGGTCGGCTACGGCGGGCTGGTGTCGCTCGGCCACGCCTCGCTGTTCGCGATTGCCGGCTATGCGGCAGCATTGATGCTGCAGGCCGGCTACGGCCATCTGACCGCCAATCTGACCGCGCTGGCGGTGACCATGGTGGCGGCGGCGATCTTCGGAGTTCTCTCGCTGCGATCCACCGGCATCGGCTTCCTGATGATCACGCTGGCCCTCGGCCAGATCGTCTGGGGCGTCTGCTATCGCTGGCAGAGCCTGACCGGCGGCGACAACGGCATCAACGTCGCCACCCGGCCGGAGCCCTTCGGCATCGCGCTGACCCAGGCTCCGGCCTTTTACTATGCCGTGCTGGTGGTGTTCCTGGCGACGCTGGCGAGCCTGGCGATCTTCGTGCGCTCGCCGCTCGGCGCCAGCCTGTGCGGCACCCGCGACCAGCCGCGGCGGATGAACGCGCTCGGATATAATGTCTGGCTGATCCGGTTCCTGGCATTCCTCGTCTCCGGCTTCTGGACCGGCGTCTCGGGCCTGCTGTTCATCTACTACAACCAGTTCATCAGCCCGCAGGTCGCGGCGCTGCAGACCTCGGCGGAAACCTTGCTGATGGTGATCTCCGGCGGCACCGCGACACTGCTCGGGCCGATCGCCGGGGCCGCCATCGTCGTCATCATGAAGAACGTCGTCAGCGCCTATGTCGAGCGCTGGAACATGGTGCTGGGCCTGATTTTCGTGCTCATCATCACCTTCATGCCCGAGGGTCTGGTTCCGGGCACGGTCCGGCTCTGGAAGATGGGCCTGCGCACCCTGCGTGAGCGCAAGAGTGCGTCGCTGCGCAATGCCGGAGCACCGCCGTCATGACCGAATCCGTGAGTGCGCTGACGATCAAGGGCCTGACCAAATCCTTCGGCGGCCTGCATGTGACACGCAGCGTCGATCTCGACGTCCGGCCGGGCGAACGGCGTCTGATCATCGGCCCGAACGGCGCCGGCAAGACCACGCTGTTCAACCAGATCACCGGCGAAATCACTCCCGACAGTGGCGCGGTCCTGCTGTTCGGCAAGGATATCAGCCGTACGCCGAGCCGACGGCGCGCGCATCTCGGCATGGCGCGCACCTATCAGATCATTACGCTGTTCAACCGCGACACCATCATCCGCAACGTGAAGCTGGCGCTGCTCGGCCTGTCACCGCTGCGCTGGAACGCATTCGTCGATCTCGAGCGGCAAACCCATCTCGACGAGGAGGCGCATCATGCGCTCCAGCAGGTCGGCCTCGCGCATATCGCCCACCGACCGCTGACCGAAACCTCCTATGGCGAGCGCCGCCGCGTTGAAATCGCCATGGCGCTGGCCCAGAAACCGAAGGTGCTGCTGCTCGACGAGCCGTTTGCCGGCCTGTCGATCGACGAGCGACGCGGCGTCAAGGAGCTGCTGGCGATGATCCCGAAGGACGTCACCGTGGTGATGATCGAGCACGACATGGACGTTGCGCTCGACCTTGCCGAACGCATCACGCTGCTACATTTCGGCCAGGTGATCGTCGAGGGAACACGCGCCGAAGTGGTCGCCGATCCGCGAACGCGAGAGGTCTATCTTGGCCATGACTAGCGCGCTTGCCTTGCAGGACGTCCACGCTTTCTACGGCGACAGCCATGTGCTGGAGGGCGTATCCTTCGCGCTCGGCGAGGCACGCATGCTCGGCCTGCTCGGCCGCAACGGCGCCGGGAAATCGACCTGTATGAACGTCGCCGTCGGGCTGCTGCCGCCGCGCCGCGGCGACGTACTGATGTTCGGTCGGTCGGTCGGCAAGCTGCCGCCCGAGGCGATCGCTGCGCACGGACTTGCGCTGGTGCCGCAGGGCCGTCGCATCTTCCGCAGTCTGACCGTGCGCGAAAATCTGATCGTCGCTGCCCGCAAGCCGCTCGATAACCGCCATGTGCCATGGACGCTCGACACCGTATTCCAGATGTTTCCGCGCCTGCTGGAGCGCAAGAACCAGTTGGCCGCGCACCTGTCCGGCGGCGAGCAGCAGATGCTCGCCATCGGCCGCGCGCTGATGGGCAATCCGCGGGTGCTGCTGATGGACGAGCCGTCGGAAGGGCTGGCACCGCAGATCGTCGCGGAAGTGATGGCGACCATTCGCAAGCTCAAGGAAAGCGGCCTGTCGATCGTATTGGTCGAGCAGAACCCGAAGCTGGTCTTCGACGTGGCCGACGATATCGTCATTCTTAACAGCGGCCGCGTCGCGGTGACAGAGAGCGCCGCCACCCTGCGCGACGGCAAGATCGATCTGGCTCAACATCTCGGGATTTTCTAGGTTTGCCGAACGCGTCGCAGTCAGGCATAGCTCGCCGGAGACGGACGCTGCCTTCCCCTTATGCCCCTCCATGTCCTCGACACCAGAGCGGGCGCGTCTCAAATGCGCAGGACAAACGGAACGACCGGCGCGGAGCTGGGCCGGACACAAAAGGCAGGATACAGCGAGAAACGGCAAGAAACGGCCGACAGGCGGAATTGACTGGAAAGACGGACTGGAAAGGTAGAGCGAATGTCGACGATCTGGAATAAATATGCGGACACCGCGGCACGCGCGCACGGCAAGCCGGGCCGTACCATGCGACCGAAGGGCGTGACGATCGACATACATGCTCATGCTGCTGTTCCGGCCGCAGCGAAATTCGTCGGCAGCAATCTCGACCCCGCTTCAATACCGCTCGCGCATTTCTCCTCGGACCATACCAAGGCAGTGAGCGCCAAGCAGGAAGGCGACATCAAGCCGCGCATGACCGAATACGACGACCGCTTCCGCGATATGGATGCAATGGGCGTCGACATGCAGTTCGTCATGCCGGGACCGCCGCAGTGCTATCATACTGTCCGCACCGAGATCGCAGTGCCGGCGGCGCGTATCGTCAATGACGGCATCGCCGAATACTGCGCCCGCCACAAGGACCGGCTGATCCCCTGCGGCACAGTGCCGATGCAGGACGGCCACGAAGCGGCGAAGGAACTGGATTACTGCAAATCGCTCGGCTTCCGCGGCGTCGAGATCCTCACCAATGTCAACGGCAAGGAATTATCCGATCCGGCCTTCGCGCCATTCTGGAAGCGCGCCGAGGAACTCGGCATGCTGGTGGTGCTGCACCCCAACGGCTTCACCGAAGGCACGCGGATGGCACGGCATTATTTCAGCAATGTCATCGGCAATCCGCTGGAGACGACGCTGGCTCTGCACTACCTGATCTTCGACGGCGTGCTGGAGCGGCATCCCAACCTGAAGATTCTCGCCGTGCATGGCGGCGGCTTTCTCGGCGCCTATCCCGGCCGTATCGACCACGCCTGGGGCGCGCGATCGGATTCCAACGGCGGCCTGCCCAATCCGCCGACCAGCTATCTGAAGAAAATCTATGTCGACACCGTCGTGTTCACGCCGCTGCAGCTTGAAACGCTGGTGAAGACCTTCGGCTCCGGTCAGGTGCTGATGGGAACCGACTTTCCCTTCGACATGCTGGAGCACGATCCGATCGGCCATATCGCCTCGGTCGACAGTTTCGACGAAACAACGCGCGCCGCGCTCGCCGGTGGCAATGCCAAAGCGCTTCTCGGGCTTTAAGGCGTTGCGCAGGCTTTGATTACCGGACTGTGATGACGATCGGCCGGACATGTTGCGTCAGACATGTCCGGCCGATCGCGTTTCACGCGGCTATGCATCGAGGAAATCCACCACGGCGGTTTCCGCCAGCACCGCCGCGTCGGTACTGTGGCGCGCCGCCCGCGCCTGCTCTTCCTCAGTGCGGGTGGCCTGCAGATAAGAGCCGAGATGCCGCGCCTGGGCGATGGTCCGCTGTCCGACCGGCAGCCGCTCGGCCTCGAACCGTTTGAGCCCGCTCTCGACGTCGCAGCCCTCGAGCGCGCGCGCCAGCGCCGCCGCGTCGTCGGCCGCCTTCGATACGCCGGCGCCGACATGCGGCCGGATCAGGAACGCCGCATCGCCGACGATCGCCACGCGGCCGAAGGCCATGCGAGGCGCCGCCATATCGTAGATCGGTTGCAGGATGGGCTCCTCGATCAGGCGAACGATGGCGCGGAACTGCGGCGCGAGCAGACGCTCCGCCGCCGCCTTCATCTCCTCGATCACGTCGCGCCGGATCAGCGGCGGCGGGATGGAAGTCTCGTGCACCACACCGCTCGTATCGGTCAGCAGGCGGCGCAACTGCCGTGCCTCGTCGGCCGGGCGATACCAGATGACATTCAGCCGGCGATAGCCGGGACGCAGGTCATTATCGGGACCGGCGACCGGATAAGCAAGGAACTGCTCGCCCGGCGGCAAGCCGAACGCCATATAGGGAAACACGTCCTGCAACACGGCCGGTGGCAGCTCCGCTTCCGGCAGCAGCGCCCGCCATGCGGTATAGCCGGCATAATGAGACACGACGCCGGGTACACATTGCTCGCGCACCGCCGACCGCAGGCCATCAGCCCCGACCAACAATTCAGCGCGCCGGATTTCACCATCGGAAAATCTGACGGTGACCGACGCCGCATCCTGTTCGAACCGGCTGAACGCCTTGCCCTGATGATAATGCGCCGGCCCAAACAGATCGCACAGCGCACGATAGACACGCTCCCACGCGGTCATGATCTGCGGACAGGGCCGTGTCGTCGTGACCTGCCCGTCGCGATCGAGGATCCGGCGCCTTGAAACCGTGACGCCCAGTTCGCGCGTATCGAAACCAAAATCGCGCAGCGTCGCAATCAAATGCGGCTGCGCGACAATGCCAGCACCGCGGCCGGCAAGCTCGTTGTCGACCCGCTCGAACACATCGACAACCCAGCCATGCCGCCGCAGCAGCAGGCCCGCCAGCAGGCCGCTCATGGAACCGCCGACAATCAGTGCCCTGCGCTGCGGCTCGCCATGCATGACCACCCCTCCCACCGTTTCGTCGCCTGACCGGCTCTGTTATATATGACGTGAACCAATATATGATGTGAACCAGAAAGCGGAGGACCCCTGTCATGACGGCAATGACCATGACCGATAAGCCCGCAGTGACGAAAGACCGCGCGCCGTGGTCGGCCGAGTTACAGACGGAGTTCGCACGCGAGGCGCAAAACCCCAATCCGTGCGTCGGCTCGCGCCTGCTGTCGGAGAACGATACTGTACGCGTCTGGATGATCACACTGGCGCCCGGCGAGCGCATCGGCTTTCACCGGCATGTGCTGAATTACTTCTGGACCTCGGTGAACGGCGGCAAAGGCCGCCAGCATGTGCACGACGGAACGACCGTCGAATACACCTACCAGCCAGGCGAGACACGCCACGAAGTCTACGGCGCCGGCGAATACAAGGTGCACGACCTCACCAATATCGGCGACCGGGAGATGATCTTCATGACCGTCGAATCCAAGAACAGCGCCAACCAGCCCCTGCCGCTGCCGGCCGGAGTTACGGCACAGGCGGCATAGACGCACACCTCGCAACATCGCATCTGCCGTTACCGAATGCCGCCCAACCGGCGGCATTCTTTTTTACTGAATTCGGCTGCCCCGCAGACGCTACCGCTTGCGCGCCGGTTTCTTCGGAAGCATCAGAGCGCGGGCATTGCCATAGAATTGCGAAATCATGCGGCGCACCGCGCCCTGCACATCGGCCGGCGGCTCGACGCGATACACCCATTTGCGGATGCCGATATAGAAGATGCTGCCGTGCAGCGCCCACACCAGCTCGGATTCCGGCTCGGTCATCGGCTTCACCATCAGCCCCGGCAAGCGGAACTCGCAGCGCAGTTCCTCGATAACACGTGTGAAGATATTCTGTGTCACGTGGCTGGCGAAACGCTGTGCGATGCTCGATCCACCGAGCCCTGAATAAAGATAAATGCGTCCCCACTCGTCGTCGTGCAGCATCGTAGCGTAATCGAGATAAAAGCGCGTCAGACGCGAGAGCAGCGGCGTGCTGCGATCCGAGAGACCGACATCCCATTCCGGCTTCATCCGCGATACGAACAATTCTTCATAAATCCGCTCGATCAGCATCTCCTTGGTCGGAAAATAGCGATAGAGCAGACCCTGCGAGATGCCGAGTTGCTGCGCCAACTCGCGCGTCTGGCCGGAAAACCCGCGCTCGGCGAAGAAATGGATGGCCCCGCGAAGGATCTGATCGCTGCGCTGCATCGGCGTCAACCGCGTGCGCGGCTGCATTCGTGCTGCTCCCCGCTTCGCCCGCCGCTTCACTTTCGTTTTTGCAACCGTTCGCATGGGGCGGTTCTTATCGCAGATGTGCGCCCGCTTCCATTCGTAGATGGGCACCCGTTTCCATGGGCCCCGCAAGCAGCAGGCGCACATCGCCCAGTTCCCACCGGCACCGCTGTTCTCTCGCTTTACGCCACATCGGCCACTCCGCACGCGGACCGCGCTTGACCTTATTGGTCATCTGACCAATAATAATTGAAAAGCAGATCAACAACACAGCCGAAGGAGACAACGCACCATGGAAACATTGCCGCGATCCGGCCTGCCGCGCGCCGAGATGATGAAACGCGTCGCCTTCTTCAAGGACCTCAAGGGTTCCGACGGTGGCCTGCCGGACAGCAAGATGAAAGGCTGCATCCGCACGCTCTACAACGTCATCGGTTTCCAGCCGCCGAAAGGCGAAGGTGGCGCCGTCACCTCACCGGTCGGTGACAATGCGGCGCGGATGGCAGCGATCAAGATCCAGGAAGGCTTCAATCTTGGCTATTGCCGTGCCAAGCCCGGCAATGGTCCGATGATGCACAATCACGATACCAACGAGACCTTCATTCCGATGACCGGAACATGGCGATGCAGTTGGGAAAATGAAAAGGGCGAAGTCGACTATGTCGATGCGGGCCCGTTCGATGTTGTGTCGTTTCCCGCGGGATGCGCGCGCCGTTTCGAGAACATCACCAAGGGCGATCCGAATGAGGAAGCGATCCTGATGTTCGTCATCGGTGGCGACGCGCCGAAGGCCGAATTCACCGATCAGGCGATGGATGAGCTGGTCGAGGCCGGCGCCTGGAAACGCGACTGATCCCGCGCAATCCCCCTTCGGCTCCGCCGGAACAAATCGCTGAGGCCTTGATGTGCTGACCAACGCGCCAGCAAACGGCACGCCGTGGCATCTCGACGGCGCAATCCGCACCGCCTCGATCGCCGGTGTCGACTGGTCCTATATCGACACCGACGGCGACGGCCCAGCGCTCGTGATGTTGCCCGGCTCGGTCGGCACCTGCGAGATGTTCTTCAAACAGATTGCGACACTCGGCCACCGTTTCCGCATCGTATCGGTCGGCTATCCGGCCGAGCCAGATCCGGCGCGGCTTGCCGACGGGCTGGCCGGCCTGATGACCGCCCTGGGCCTGCGCACTGCAAGCGTGCTCGGCTCGTCGTTCGGCGGCTACTGGGCACAGTTCTTTGCGCTGAACCATCCGCAACGCGTCGAAACACTGTTCCTCGGCAATATCTTCGTCGCGCCGCAGCCGCTGTTCGCCAATCCGTTGTTCGCGCCGGACTTCGTGCGCTCAACCGACGCGATGAAATTGCAGGCCACATGGCGCGAGCGCGTGATGCAGGCCCCCGACGGGGAGCTCAAGCGCATCCAGATCGACATGCTGTCCGGCCGGCAGAGTGCAGAGAATCTCAAAGCGCGCTTCATCGGCGTCATCGACGCAGTTCTCTGCCCATCGCTGACGCTTCCCGCCTCGCGCATCGTCGTCATCGACTGTGCCGATGATCCGATCATTCCGCCCGTCGCGCGGCAGGCTGTCCACAACCACTATCCGCAGGCGCAGATCCGGACGCTGTCGTCGGGCGGACACTATCCGCACATTCTCAGTTCCAGCGCATACGACGCGATCATCGTCCACCAGCTGACGGCCTGACGTTCTGCTGCAACAACAATTGCCGGCACGCCGGCAACATATGGGAGGAAACGACATGAACGGACCATTCCCGACATGGTGCCGGCCAACGCGGCGGGTATTGCTCGCCGCGGCCGCAGCCGCCGCCCTGTTCGTCGGCACGCCGGCGCAGGCCGCCGAACCGATCAAGATCGGCTTCAGCATGGCGTTGAGCGGCGGGCTTGCCGCCAACGGCAAGGCCGCGCTGCTGGCAATGCAGATGTGGGCCGACAAGGTGAACGCCAAGGGCGGCCTGATCGGACGCAAGGTGCAACTCGTGCACTACGACGATCAAAGCAATCCGTCGACGGTGCCCGGCATCTATACGAAGCTGATCGACGTCGACAAGGTCGACATCGTCGTTTCGCCCTACGGCACCAACCTGATCGCGCCGGCGATGCCGGTGATCATGCAGAAGCAACTCACGATGATGAGCCTGTTCGGCGTCGGCGTGAACGAGCAGTTCAAGTACGATCGCTACTTCCAGATCATGCCGATGGGCCCGAAATCCGGTGAGATCATTCCGGAGGCGTTCTTCGCTGTGGCAAAGACGATCGATCCGGCACCGAAGAGCGTCGCGATCGTCGGTGCCGACGCCGAATTCGGCAAAATCAACGCCGACGCGGCGCGCGATATCGCCAAGAAGATGGGACTGAAAGTCGTCTACGACCGCTCCTACCCGCCGAGCACCGTCGACTTCGGCTCGATCGTGCGCGGCATCCAGGCGGCGCAGCCGGACCTGGTGTTCCTTGCCTCCTATCCGACCGACACGGTCGGCATCGTCCGCAGCATCAACGAAATCGGACTGAAGGCGCAGCTCATCGGCGGCGGCCCGGTCGGCCTGCAGTTCGCGGCGATCAAGACCCAGCTCGGCCCACTCATCAATAACATGCTCGGTTACGAACTCTATGTCCCGGCCCCAACGATCAAGTTTCCCGGCATCGAGGAATTCATCCGCGCCTATCAGGAGAAGGCCGCCAGCCAGGGCGTCGACCCGCTGGGCTTCTATGTCCCACCCTTCGTGTATGCGGCAATGGAGGTTGTAGGTCAGGCAATCGAAAAGGCCGGCTCGACCGATCAGGGCTCCCTCGCCCGGATCATGCACCAGACGACATTCTCCACCGTGGTGGGCGACGTGAAATTCGCCGCCAACGGCGAGTGGGAGAAACCGCAGGTGCTGATGGTCCAGTATCGCGGCGTCAGCGGCAATGGGCTCGATCAGTTCCGTAAACCGGACCCGTATGTGATCCTCTATCCACCAGCCTTCAAAACCGGCGATCCGATGGTGCCCTTCAGCAGGAAATAGCGCGCCGAGGGCGGATTCGCCGGAACCATGCAGTACCGCAGGCGCGAGATTGTCGCGCCTTTGCATTAACGCTAGCCAAGCCCTCGCGCTTCCTGCACAATAATAACCAAAATGCGGTACCGCAAACGATTGTCGCCGGGATTTCGATCCGCTAGACAATCGCAGCGCGACTGGGGCTTGGCGTCTAGAGCTTAGCAACTGGGGTTGGCTTCTTCTGCAGCACGGCTGCTGCAGCATCGGCCAATGCGGTTTGGGAACTGGGGCTTGGGAGGGAAACCGGCATCGTCACGGACACGCATGTCTTGCGCGAGGTGACGGCTGGGAACGGCGCATGGGTGTAAGCACAGAGCTTTTTGTGAATGCGATTATCGCCGGGGTTTTGCTTGGCGGTTTTTATGCTGCTGTTACGATTGGTTTGTCGCTTTCGTTTGGCATTCTTGACATTGTGAACATCGCGCATCCGGCGTTCATCATTGTCGGGTCTT
>DATMEV010000088.1:0-81566 GCA_035556795.1 Pseudolabrys sp.
GCCGCGGCTTCGCAGCCGGCGTGACCGCCTCCAATAACGATGACATCGAAATGGTTGGACACTCTGAGAACCTCGCGGGCCCCTTAAAGGCGACGGCATAGCGCGCAAGCCACCAGAATTCCAGAAGTAAAGCAGGTGGCCGGCGACCGACGGCGAAAGGGGGCCAGTGGCACCGATGTTTCACGTGAAACATCGGCCCGGCCCAGGGCGTAGTGTTTCACGTGAAACAGTTCCGGCTGACTGCCAAAATGTTGAGACAGCAGGGAAATGAAGCCAGGGCTGAAATTCGACCGCGATCTGCCTGTTTTGGGCGGGAATGACCGCGTGGTGGCGCGCATGCGCGCCCGATCAACTGAGGGAACAGGAGCGGCTGATCAGCAGTAATAGAAGACCATGAGATTGCCGGCGCACACCGGCTGACGGCCGATCTGCTGCCGTTGCGAGACCGGGCGATCTAGGCGTACCGTACCGTCCGCCAAGCGGGTTTCCGCGATTCACATCGCGCCTCGCCGCGGCGCTGCGCCGGTCGCGGTGGAACCCGCAGCATTCATTTGCCGATGCAGAAGTCCCGGAAAATCACATCGAGAATGTCTTCGACGTCGATCCGGCCTGTCAGACGCCCCAGCGCCTGCGCCGCCGACCGCAGTTCCTCGGCAATCAATTCTTCCCGCTCTGCCGTCTGCGCCCGCTGCAAAGCCGCGCTGACAGACTGCAAGGTCAGCCGATGCCGCTCGCGCGTCACCAACGCCGGCTCGCGGCCGCCCCAGGCCTGCTCAAAAAACTCCGACATCGATTCGATTAAAGAACGAATACCAGTTCCATCTATCGCAGATATATTGAATATTTTTTCATTATTATGATGGGTAGATTCATTCCTATTTACTAAAAGATCATTCTTAGTTCGTATTTTCCATATATTTTCGATATAAGGTATGATTATATTTTCATTTCTTAAATCCTCAGCATTATCCGCCAACCACAAGACCAGATCGGCATCCGCCGCGCGGCTGGTGGCCCGTCGAATGCCCTCCTGCTCGATCGGATCGTCGGAGGCGTGGATACCGGCGGTATCCAGCAAGGTCACCGGATAACCGCCAAGATCGAGATGTACCTCGATGATATCGCGGGTGGTTCCGGCTTGCGGCGAAACGATCGCCACGTCTCGACGCGCGAGATGGTTCAACAGTGTCGATTTGCCGGCGTTCGGCGGTCCGGCGATGGCCACCACCAACCCGTCGCGCAGGCGCTCGCCCCGCCCTTCGTCGGCCAGAGCCGCGTCGATTTCCTTCTGCAGATCCCGCACGATGGCCAATGCCGGTGCGACCAGTTCCTCGGGAACATCGCTCTCGTCGGAAAAATCGATCCGGGCATCGACCAGTGCCAGCGCCTCGGTCAACCGCGTCCGCCAGACCTCGGCACGATCGCCGAGCAGCCCCTTCATCTGCCGGAACGCCTGCCGCCGCTGCGCCTCGGTTTCCGCCGCGATCAGATCACCAAGGCCTTCGACCGCCGTCAGATCGAGCTTGCCATTCTCGAAACCGCGCCGGGTGAATTCCCCACCCTCCGCCATCCGCAACCCGTCCAGTTTGCCGAGCGCCGCCAGCGTCGCCGCCACCACCGCGCGGCCGCCATGCACCTGCAGTTCCGCGACGTCTTCACCGGTCTCGCTGTTCGGTGCCGGAAACCACAGCGCCAGCGCCTCGTCGATGATCTCGCCGCCCGGCGTCTCGCGAATGCGGGCCAGCGCCGCGGTGCGCGGTTTCGGAATGCGCCCGATCAGCCGCGTCAGCGCCTCGCCGGTGCGCGGTCCCGAAATCCGGATAACGGCGATCGCCGCCGGCGGCGCGCCGGACGACACCGCAAAAATCGTATCGGCGGCGCGCGGATCGCGACGACCCGGCGTGTTGTGATCGGCGGCGCGGTGGTCCTGCAAGATCGCCTCGTGCTAACGGGATGAAGGTTCCTTTTTCCATAAAGGAAAGCACATGTCCTCCGCCATTCACCCTCCGGCGCACAAGACGGCCAATCGTCTCGCGCGGGAAACCAGTCCATATCTGCTGCAGCATCAGTTCAATCCGGTGGATTGGTGGCCATGGGGCCCCCAGGCGCTTGAAGAAGCGCAGCGCGCCAACAAGCCGATCCTGCTTTCCGTCGGCTACGCCGCTTGCCACTGGTGCCACGTCATGGCGCACGAAAGTTTCGAGGATCGGGCGACCGCCGCGGTGATGAACGAGCTGTTCGTCAACATCAAAGTCGACCGCGAGGAGCGCCCCGACATCGACCAGATCTACATGTCTGCCCTGCATCATCTCGGTGAGCACGGTGGCTGGCCGCTGACCATGTTTCTCACGCCGAAGGGCGAGCCCTTCTGGGGCGGCACCTATTTTCCGAATGTCGCGCGCTACGGCAAGCCGGCCTTCGCCGACGTGCTGCGCGAGGTCGCGCGCATCTTTCACGAAGAACCGGAGAAAATTCAGCAGAACCGCGCCGGACTGCTCGCCGCGCTCGCCGGGCGAGCACAAGCCTCCGACCGTCCGCAGATCGGCACGCGCGAACTCGACAGCTATGCCCGCGAGATCGGCAATATGTTCGATGGCGTCAACGGCGGATTTCGCGGCGCGCCGAAATTTCCGCAACCGGCGATCCTGGAAAACCTCTGGCGCGCCGGGCTGCGCAGCAGCGATGCGCGGTTCTTCGAAACCGTCACCTTCGCACTCGACCGGATGAGCGAGGGCGGCATCTACGATCATCTCGGCGGCGGCTTCTCACGCTATTCGGTCGATGAGCGCTGGCTGGTGCCGCATTTCGAGAAGATGCTCTACGACAATGCGCAACTGCTGGAGCTGCTGGCGCTCGCGCATCAGCGCACCGGGCTGCCGCTGTTTCGGCAGCGGGCGCGTGAAACCGTCGGCTGGCTGGCGCGCGAGATGACAACGAAGGAGGGCGCATTCTGTGCGTCGCTCGACGCCGACAGCGAAGGCGAAGAAGGTAAGTTCTACGTCTGGTCGAAAGACGAGATCGATCGCATCCTCGGCGCCGATGCATCTTATTTTGCCGGGCATTACGACGTCACCGCCGAAGGAAACTTCGAGGGCCATACGATCCTCAATCGTCTGCGCGCAAGAGAACGCAGCGATGATGACGAGATACGTCTCGCAACACTGCGTACGAAACTATTCGCCGCGCGTAAGGTGCGCGTACGTCCCGGGCTCGACGACAAGGTGCTGGCCGACTGGAACGGCCTGATGATCGCGGCGCTGGTCAATGCCGGCATCAGCCTGAACGAGCCATCATGGATCGACATGGCCAAGCGCGCTTTCGCGTTCATCGCCACGTCGATGATTCGCGGCGATCGATTCGGCCATTCCTGGCGCGAGGAGCGGCTGCTGTTTCCCGGCCTCGCGTCCGATTTCGCGGCGATGATCCGCGCTGCGCTCGCCCTGCATGAGGCGACCGGCGAGGGCGATTATCTGGCGCAGGCGCTCGTCTGGCAGGGCGCGCTCGACCGCCATTACAGCGACGAAACGACAGGCGGCTATTATCTGACCGCCGACGATGCCGAGGGGCTGGTCATCCGGCCGCATTCAACCGCCGACGATGCGATCCCCAATCACAATGCGGTGGCGGCCGGCAATCTGATCCGTCTCGCTTTGGCGAGCGGCGAGGATCGCTTCCGCGCACAGGCCGACCGGCTGTTCGACGGCGTTCTCGCGGCGGCCCAGACCAATCTCTTCGCGCATGTCGCACTGTTGAACGCGCTCGACCTGCGGCTGCATGGCACGGAAATTGTCGTAACCGGAGCAGGCGACGCTGCCGACCGGTTGATCGACGCCGCGTTACAGCAGCCGTTCCTTTCCCGCACCGTGGTGCGCGCGCCATCAGCGGATGCGTTGCCGGCGGATCATCCGGCACGGGAGAAGATCAAGTCCGTGTCCGGCGCAGCGGCGTTTGTCTGTGTCGGTGAGACCTGTTCGCTGCCAGTGACGACGCCGGATGCTGTTGCCGCCACGGTTGATGGAATGCGGGAATGACTCTTCGAACCTGATGACGAAGAGCAGCGCCTCAGCGACACGTCTCGAATCATGAGAATAGCGCCCAACAAAAAACTCCGGCTGGATCGCTCCAGCCGGAGTTTCTGTTGACACCAAACGACCGAGCCCGGCCGCAATTTTCATCACGTATTCATCGACTCGAAGAACTCGCTGTTGGTTTTGGTATTGCGCAGCTTGTCGAGCAGGAAATCGATCGCGTCCATCGTTCCCATCGGATTGAGGATGCGGCGCAGCACATACATCTTCTTGAGCTGCTGCGGCTCGGTGAGCAATTCTTCCTTGCGCGTACCGGAACGGGTGATGTCGATCGCCGGGAAGGTGCGCTTGTCCGCGACCTTGCGGTCGAGGATGATTTCCGAATTGCCCGTGCCCTTGAACTCTTCGAAGATCACTTCGTCCATGCGCGAGCCGGTATCGATCAGCGCCGTGGCGATGATCGTCAGAGAACCGCCTTCCTCGATATTGCGCGCCGCGCCGAAGAAGCGCTTCGGCCGCTGCAATGCGTTGGCGTCGACGCCGCCGGTCAGAACCTTGCCGGAAGAGGGGACGACGGTGTTGTAGGCGCGGCCGAGACGGGTGATCGAATCGAGCAGGATGACCACGTCACGGCCATGCTCGACCAGACGCTTGGCCTTTTCGATCACCATCTCGGCGACAGCAACGTGACGGGTCGCCGGTTCGTCGAAGGTCGAGGAGATGACCTCGCCCTTCACCGAACGCTGCATGTCGGTGACTTCCTCCGGCCGCTCGTCGATCAGCAGGACGATCAGGTAGCATTCCGGGTGATTGGCGGTGATCGCATGCGCGATGTTCTGCAACAGCACCGTTTTGCCGGTGCGCGGCGGCGCCACAACCAGCGCGCGTTGCCCCTTGCCGATCGGTGAAACGATGTCGATGACACGGGCCGACAGATCCTTCTTGGTGGGATCGTCGTGTTCCATCCGCAGCCGCTCGTCCGGATAGAGCGGCGTCAGGTTGTCGAAATTGACCTTGTGACGAGCCTTGTCCGGATCCTCGAAATTCAGCGTGCTGACTTTCAGCAGCGCGAAATATCGTTCGCCTTCCTTCGGGGAGCGGATGTGCCCATCGACCGTATCACCGGTACGCAGGCCGAAACGGCGGATCTGCGAGGGTGAGACATAGATGTCGTCGGGGCCGGAGAGGTAATTCGATTCCGGCGAGCGGAGGAAGCCGAACCCGTCCGGCAATACCTCGACCACGCCTTCACCAATGATGTCGATTTCCTGGGCGGCAAGCTGTTTGAGAATGGCGAACATCAGCTCCTGCTTGCGCATGGTGCTGGCGTTCTCGACGCCGTTTTCTTCAGCGAACGCGACCAGTTCCGCCGGCGTCTTGGATTTGAGGTCCTGTAGCTTCATTTCCCGCATGCGGGTTTAGTCCTGTAAGAAACCGGCGGTGTCCCAACGCAATAAGCACCGACGACTAAGGAGGGGAATCAGAACATCCGCAGGTCTTTGCCGATCTGGCTTGCCGGTTCTTGCCTGAATTCTGGCTTGGCAGTTTGAGCTCGGCGGCGGGCGCTTCTATCGAGGAGAATGGAAGATCCCGGGACCCGATGTCCGCCCGATCCTGAAACCAAGGACCGGAACGCGACAGCATCGGCCTGCGTTCGGTGGGATGCTGCTAAAATAGAAAAATCCGGACCGTTTGCAAGGCCAAACGACGAAACCTCTGATCATTCCCGGGCCGGACCACCCGCAGCCCGGCCGGGATACTGCGGGTCAGAAGGGTTTGACTGTCACCAGGATCACCGCTCCGATCAGAAAAACGGTGACTACCTCGTTGATAATTCTGTAGAATTTAGATGAATGCTGGTTGCGGTCATAGGCGAAGCGTAGCGTCCAGCGGGAAAACAGGCCGTGCAGTGCAGTCAGACCGAGAACCAGAACCAATTTTCCGTGAAACCAGCCCGAACGCAGGAATCCCCCCTCCAGGACCAGCCACAATCCCAGTACCCACGCAACGATCATCGCGGGAGTCATGATGATTCGCAGCAGCCGCAGCTCCATCACCTTGAAGGTCTCGGACTGTTGCGAACCGGGTTCGGCGGCGCAGTGATACACGAACAGCCGCGGCAGATAGAGCATCCCCGCCATCCAGGCGATGATTGCGATGATGTGGAATGCCTTGATCCAAAGATACATCGGCTGGTCTGTGCCTTGTCTGCAGCGCGTTCCAGCGCTTTGAACAGTCATCGATCATTTCAAGTCGCTTTCCAATACGACCTTAAGAATCCTTCTCTGTTTTAGCTGTTAGGCCGTGGATTGGACTCATCCGCTGCCATGCACAGGCTGTCCCGGTATTGTTCAGCCGCTATCCTGATCCGATGTTTTATCGCCGTTTCCCACAGCTCGCGAAGTATCTGAAACCTCATATCTTTTTTCGAACTATCCACGTCTATCCCGATATGCTTTGTACAGGCTCGGTGCAGCCGGGCATTGCCGGCGGTCGTCGCCTCCCGCAGCGACGGATGTTGATAGAATGACGATCCGGTCAGCGGTCCGGCGGACCCGATGTCGGCGTGGTCTGTTGCCCACGCGCTGTCCACAGGGTGTCCCGGCCTTTTCCGGCGACTTGAAGCCAGATGACTCACATGAACATGCCTCAGCAAACCGGCTACTTTCATTTGCATCTGGTGTCGGATTCCACCGGCGAGACGCTGATCATGATCGCCCGCGCCGCGGCGGCGCAGTATGTCAGCGTGCAGCCGGTCGAACATCTCTATCCGATGGTGCGCAGCCGCAAGCAGCTCGATCGCGCCTTGACCGAGATCGCCGAAACGCCCGGCCTGGTTCTTTACACGCTGATCGAGGAAGAACTGATCGAGACGCTGGAACAGCACTGCCGCGAGCTCAATCTGCCCTGCATGTCGATCCTCGGTCCCGTGCTGCGGCTGTTCCAATCTTATCTCGGTACCGAGACGACGCATCGCGTCGGCGCCCAGCACGTCCTGAATGCCGAATATTTCAACCGAATCGACGCGCTCAACTACACCATGATGCATGACGACGGGCAGAATATCGGCGGGCTGGACGAGGCGGACGTCGTGCTCGTTGGCGTGTCGCGCACCTCGAAAACGCCGACCTCGATCTATCTGGCCAATCGCGGGATCAAGACCGGCAATGTGCCGCTGGTTCCGGGCGTGCCGCTGGCGGAGAGCGTGGAAAAGCTGGCACGACCGCTGGTCGTCGGCCTCTATGCCAGCCCGGAACGGATCGTGCAGATTCGGGAAAACCGGCTGCTCGGCCTCAACGCCCATCACGACGACCATCGCTATATCGATCGTACTGCCGTGGCGGAGGAGGTCGCCTATTCGCGGCGGCTGTGCACCAAGAACGGCTGGCCGCTGATCGATGTCACGCGGCGCTCGATCGAGGAAACCGCGGCGGCGGTCATGCGTCTGCTGACGGAACGCAAGCGGATGCCGGTTGCCTGATATGGCCGTCGGCTCATCCTCGTTGTGGCACGCGCCCGCGCCGTTGCTCTTGGCATCGAAGAGCAGCGCCCGCCGGCGTGTGCTGGAAGCGGCGGCGATCCCGGTCGAGGCCGAGGCGGCGGATATCGACGAGCGCGCCATCGAAACGCAGAGCGGCCTGACCGATCCCGCTGCGGTGGCGATGTTGCTGGCGCGCAGCAAGGCCCTGGCGGCGGCAGCGCATCATCCGGCCCGGCTGGTGCTCGGCGCCGATCAGACGCTGGCACTGGGCGAGCGGCGGTTCTCCAAGCCCGCGGATCGCGCCGCGGCAGCAGCACAGTTGCGCGCGCTTGGCGGCCGATCGCATCATCTGCATTCCGCCATCTGCCTGGCGTCGGAAGGCCGCGTGCTGTTCGCACATTGCAGCGTCGCGACGCTGACGATGCGTGCGCTATCGGAGGATATGATCGATACCTATCTCGATATGGTCGGGTCCGACGCGTTGACCAGCGTCGGCGCCTATCAGATCGAGGGTGCCGGCATTCATCTGTTCGAGCGTGTCGAAGGGGATCACTTCACCATTCTCGGGTTGCCGCTGCTGCCGCTTCTCGATCATCTGCGCCGGGAAGGATGGCTCGCGGCATGACCGCGATCATTGGCCGTTTCCGTGTGCCGTGTTTGCGTGCTCGTTGTCGCATGAATCTTGATTGCATGAATCTTGATTGCATGAGTCTTGCCGTATGAGTCTTGCCGCATGATTATTCTGGGATTGACCGGCTCGATTGGCATGGGCAAGTCCGCCACTGCCGCGATGTTTGCCGAGGCTGGCGTGCCGGTGCACGATGCCGACGCCACGGTGCATGATCTCTACGACGGAGAGGCGGTGCCGGCGATAGAGGCGGCGTTCCCGGGCAGCACCGCAAACGGCCAGGTCGATCGTGTCAAATTGTCGGCGCAGGTGGTCGGGCACCCTGCGGCGTTGAAAAAGCTGGAGGCGATCGTCCATCCGATGGTGGTGGAAAAACGCGAGTTCTTTCTCGATGCGGCGAAAGCCGACGGTGCTGCGGTCGCGCTGCTCGATATCCCGCTGCTTTACGAAACCGGCGCCGATGCGATGTGCGATGCGGTGGTCGTCGTTTCGGCCCCCGCGCATGTCCAGCGTGAGCGCGTGCTTGAGCGGCCGGGGATGACGGCGGAACGGTTCGAGAGCTTGTTGCTGCGCCAGATCCCCGACGACGAGAAACGCCGGCGCGCCGATTTCGTGGTGGATACGTCGCAAGGTTTTGACAAGGCACGCGCCCAGGTCGCGGACATCCTGCGGACCGTCGTTACAATGTATCCTTCACGCCCATGATTCGGATGGATTGTCTGGTCCGATGCTGAGAGAAATCGTCCTCGATACCGAAACCACCGGGCTTGATCCACGCAAGGGCGACCGGGTGGTGGAGATCGGTTGTGTCGAACTCGTCAATCGTTTTCCGACCGGCCGTTCCTATCATCAGCGGATCAATCCGGAGCGCGACGTGCCGCAGGAGGCTTTCGCCGTCCACGGCCTGTCGACCGAGTTTCTGGCGACCATGCCGAAATTCGCCGAGATCGCCGATGCGTTTCTCGATTTCATCGGCGATGCGTCGCTGGTCATTCACAACGCGTCGTTCGACCACGGCTTTCTCTGTGCCGAGCTTGAACTGCTGAACCGCGCGCCGATCGCGCATGAGCGGCTGGTGGATACGCTGCTCCTGGCGCGGCGCAAGCATCCGGGCGCTTCCAACCGGCTCGACGATCTGTGTGCGCGCTACAAGATCGACAATTCCAAGCGCACCAAGCATGGCGCGCTGCTCGACGCCGAATTGCTGGCCGAGGTCTATCTCGAACTGATCGGCGCGCGCCAGGCCTCGCTCGGGCTGATGGACACGGTGCGTGGCGGGCCGAGCGGCCATGGCGGCCGCAGCGTCAAGGTGCGGCCGTCGCCGCTGCCGCCGTGCGTGTCGGATGACGAACGCGCCGCGCACGCCGCCTTTGTCGCAAGTCTTGGCGAAGACGCGATCTGGCGAAAATACGGCTGAGATGGCGTGCCGCCGTGCGGAGACGGCGGCACTCACGTTCCGGCGTGCGAGACAGCGAACCGCCTCGGGGCTTTCCGGAAGTTGAAGCGTTTTCGAGTGAAGTGGATGCCGGTTCGCGTGAAGCGTCGAATCGGGGAAACTGGAGCCCTTCACCGATTCAACGAAACCATGAAAAGCTCAGGCCGGCGTGGCGTTTGCCGGCTGCTGTTCCATCATCTTTTGCCGATACAGTCCGACGAAATCGACCGGGTCGATCAGCAGCGGCGGGAAACCGCCGTTGCGTACTGCCGTCGCGATGATTTCACGCGCGAAGGGGAACAGCATGCGCGGGCATTCGATCATCACCAGCGGATGCATGCTGTCCTGCGGCACATTGACCACCCGGAAGACGCCGCCATAGGTCAGATCGAAGCTGAACAAAACCGAGCCGGCGGCGTCCGCCTTGCCTTCGATCTTCAGCACCACCTCGAAATCCGTCTCCGACATCGGATTGGCGTTGACGTTGATCTGGATGTTGATCGCCGGCTGCTGTTGCGAGGGCTGCAGCGAACGCGGCGAATTGGGATTCTCGAAGGAGAAATCCTTGATGTACTGGGCCAGAACGCTGAGCTGCGGCGGCTGCTCGTCCTGCGGCTGTCCTTGAGCCGGGGTGGGCGCCGGGCCGCCATTGGTCGTGGTCATGATCGCTCTCTTTTGTCGCTGTCGGAAAATGCCGGTCGTGGCGGGCTGGCTAGCATGGCTGCCCCTGCAGGAACAAGGACGCGGCGCGGCTTTCAGCCGCTGCTCGCGTCCGGGCCTTTGTCCGGGCGCTGTGGCGGTTCGGGTTCGGCCCGGGGGAGCCGTTGTTCGGGAACTGTGCGCCAGTCCTCTGGCGGCAGGTCGACCACGGACGGGTCGCCAGCCGCCGGATCCGCGGCTGCGACCGCTGCGCGCAGCAGTCGCTGCAAACCCCAGCCAAGCAGTTGCCGGATTGCCGGAATAAGCAGCAGCAGCCCCAGGGCGCCGGTGATAAACCCCGGTACGATCAGGAGAATTGCCGCGGCGATCCGCGCCAGGCTGCCGTCCCGCAAATCGAAACCGGCGACCGTCTGCCGGTCGAGTTCGACCCGCAGCCGCGCCACCGGCCGGGTGGCGCCGCGCAGCAGCAGCATACCGAGCAACGACAGGCCGACCAGCCCCAGAAGGGCCGGGACGATCCCGAAGATCACGGCGACGGCGATGAACGCGGCGAGCTCGAGTGCCGGTGCCGCGAGAATGGCCAAAATCAGCCACTTTGCGGGCGAGAATGGGCGGCGAAACGGCTTCATCGCGTGGGTTCGGATGCTCCGGCGGTTGGCGTCGCGGTACCGATCGTCTAAATTTAGTCAGAAACGAATAAGCATGGCAGTCGCGCGAGGCTATGGATCGACACGCTCTCGTGCTTACATCAGTTCTGGTCCTCCAGCCGGGATTTTGAAAGCAGTATCAGGGACCGGTGGGGATTTTGAGTGCCGAGAACCTGCCGGCCGGCCTTGAACCGTGCGTTCGGGATCGTGTCGTGAGGCTGCCCGCACCGTGCAAGGGACGTCGTCCGCGGCGTCAAAGGAACGTGTCAGACGTGTTCGATATCTACACCATCATCTTCCTGGCGCTCGCCGTGTTCATCTTCCTGCGGCTGCGCAGCGTACTCGGCCAGCGCACCGGTCGTGAACGGCCGCCGACCAATCCTTACGCGCGCCAGCCGGTGCCCCCGACAGTCGACAAGAAGGTGATCCCGCTGCCTAATCGCGCCGCTGACGCGGCGAGCCAGCCGGCCAGCGAAACGCCGCCGGCCGAGCGTTGGAAGGGCGTCGCCGAGCCCGGCTCGCCGCTCGCCAAGGGGCTCGATGCCATCGCCGCTGCCGATCCTGCCTTCGAGGTGAAGCATTTCATTACCGGCGCGCGCGCCGCCTACGAAATGATCGTCACCGCATTTGCGGAAGGCGATCGCCGGACGCTGAAGAATCTGCTGTCGCGCGAGGTCTATGACAATTTCGACAGTGCCATCGCCGGGCGTGAGCAGCGCGGCGAAACGGTCGAAAGCCGCTTCGTCGCGATCAATTCTTCCGACATCGTTGCCGCCGAGCAGCGCGATACGTCGGCGCAGCTCACCCTGCGTTTCGTATCGCAACTGGTGTCGGTGACCCGCAACAAGATCGGCGAGGTGATCGACGGCAATGCCGACAAGGTCACCGATGTCACCGATGTGTGGACCTTCGTCCGCGACGTGTCGTCGCGCGATCCGAACTGGAAGCTGGTTGCCACCGAAGCGGGACGCTAGCCGGTGCGGGTGCGCACGGAGGCACGGCCTGGCACCACGAGGCTCATCCGGCATGCTCTTCTCCAGGCCGCGGCGGTGCTGACGGCGGCAGGGCTCGCGGCTGCGTTTGCGCCGGCCTTCGGCAAGGAACGGCCGCTGGTCTTCCACAATGCCCAGATCGAGCCGGTATCGTGGACGGCGCTTGACGGCTGGAAAACCGACGATCTGGCGTCTGCCTACGCCGCTTTCAGGACAAGCTGCGGCGCCATTCTGCGCGCCGACCGCAAGGCGCGGCAGACGCGGGTGATGCTCGATGGTCTCTATCATGCCTGCGCGCACGCCAAGGCCGCTACGCTGGATGCAGCAGGCGCGCGCAAATTCTTCGAGACGAATTTCCGGCCGGTGCGGATTGCGGCGCTCGGCGACAATCAGGGCTTTCTGACCGGCTATTACGAGGGCGTGTTCGCCGGCTCGCGGGTGCGCACCGATGAATACACGGTTCCGATCTATCGGGCGCCGGTGAATCTGGTGGTGGCGGGCGCCAGCCGCGTCGCCAATTTCCCCTCGAGCGGCGCCAAGGTCGGCCGGCTCGTCGGCAAGCGCAAGATCGTGCCGTTCTATGATCGTGCGGCGATCGAGGAGGGAGTGCTGGCGGGTCGCGGCCTCGAGATCTGCTGGGTCAAGGATCCTGTCGATGCGTTTTTTGCCCAGATCCAGGGCTCGGCACGGGTGCGGCTGACGACCGGCGAACTGCTGCGCATCAACTATGATGCGCATAACGGTCACCCGTATTTTCCGGTCGGGCGCGACCTGATCGACCGCGGCATCATTCCGAAAGAGGAGATGTCGATGGATCGCATCCGCGCCTGGATGACCGCCAATCCCGAAGAGGCTACGGCGCTGCGGCGCAAGAACCGCTCCTTCGTGTTCTTCCGCGAGACCGGGCTTGGCGAACACGACGAGCCGATCGGCGCGCAGGGCGTGCCGCTGGCCACCGGCCGCTCCATCGCCGTCGACAAGAAACTCCATGTTTACGGCACGCCGTTCTGGATCGAGGCCGAACTGCCGATCGATAGCGAAAAGCCGGAGACGCCGTTCCGCCGGCTGATGATCGCGCAGGATACCGGCTCGGCGATCCTCGGTCCGGCGCGTGCCGACATCTATTTCGGCGCCGGCGAGGATGTCGGCAGCATCGCCGGCCGCATCAAGCAGAACGGCCGCTTCGTCATGCTGGTGCCGCGCGCGCTCGATCCGGTCGCGAACGCGCATATGCCGCTGCCGCGCACGCGGCCGCAGCGGTTGCCGGTGGCGACGAATGCGCCGGCGCGCGACAAATCCTGAGCCGCCACCATGCGCCGCTCGCGAGGACGTGGTCTCAATGACGACGAGCGCACCCTGTGGGCGACCGTGACGAAAGCCGTGACGCCGCTGCCGAAGCGGCGGCCGAATGCGGCGAGCACGCCGGTCGCCATCGTGCAGGCGACGGCAACCGTGGCGACCCCCCGTCGATCGTCATCGGGCGATGCCACCGCACCGGCGGTGCGGACACAGCGCACGCAACCGCAGAGCGCCTCGCAGCCGGATACGCAGTCCACGCTGGCGCGCAAGGCACGGCGGCGGATCGTCAGGGACAATGATGCCATCGATGGCCGGCTCGACCTGCACGGCTATACGCAAGCGGAAGCGCATGCGGCGCTGGTGCGCTTCCTGCATACGGCCGTACGGCGCGACGCGCGGCTGGTTCTGGTGATTACCGGCAAAGGTTCAACGAACAGGGGATCGCGGGACGGCGGCGTGCTGCGCCGCCAGGTGCCGCTGTGGCTCGCTTTGCCGGAACTGCGTGATTGCGTCATCGGCCATGAGCCGGCGCATATCGCGCATGGCGGCGAGGGCGCGCTCTATGTGCGCATCCGCCGCGTGCGCTCTCTTACAGAATGAACCGGCTCAGATCGGCATTCTTCGCCAGGTCGCCGATATGTTTCTCCACATAGGCGGCGTCGATGGTCATCTGCTGGCCGTCGAGGTCCGGCGCGTTGAACGACAGATCGTCGAGCACCCGCTCCATCACCGTCTGCAGACGCCGCGCGCCGATATTCTCGACGCTGGCATTGACCGCGACGGCAACATCGGCAAGCGCGTCGATGGCGTCGTCGGTGAAATTCAGGTCGACGCCTTCGGTCTTCATCAGCGCCACATACTGTTTGATCAGCGATGCTTCCGGCTCGGTGAGAATGCGGCGGAAATCGTCGCGGGTCAGCGCCTGCAATTCGACGCGGATCGGCAACCGGCCCTGCAATTCCGGCAGCAGGTCGGACGGCTTGGCGATGTGGAACGCGCCGGAGGCAATGAACAGGATGTGGTCGGTCTTCACCGGTCCATGCTTGGTGTTGACGGTGGTGCCTTCGATCAGCGGCAGCAGGTCGCGCTGTACGCCCTCGCGCGATACGTCGCCGCCGACACGCCCCTCGCGGGCGCTGATCTTGTCGATCTCGTCGAGGAAGACAATGCCGTTCTGCTCGACGGCACGGATCGCTTCCTGCACCACCTGCTCGTTGTCGAGAAGCTTGTCGGATTCCTCGTTGACCAGGATCTCGTGCGAATCGCGCACCGTCACCTTGCGCGGCTTGCTGCGGCCGCCGCCCATCTTGCCGAAAATGTCGCCGATCGAGATGGCGCCCATCTGCGCGCCCGGCATGCCGGGAATCTCGAACATCGGCATGCCGCCTGACGGCTGCTGCACCTCGATCTCGATCTCCTTGTCGTCGAGTTCGCCGGCGCGCAGCTTGCGGCGGAAACTGTCGCGGGTGGCGGGTCCGGCGCCCGGTCCGACCAGCGCGTCGACGACGCGCTCCTCCGCGGCCTGCTCGGCGCGCGTCCGCACGTCCTTGCGCTTGCGTTCACGGGTTTGCGTGATGCCGATCTCGACGAGGTCGCGCACGATCTGTTCGACGTCGCGGCCGACATAGCCGACCTCGGTGAATTTTGTCGCCTCGACCTTGAGGAACGGCGCACCGGCCAACTTCGCCAGCCGTCGCGAAATCTCGGTCTTGCCGACGCCGGTCGGGCCGATCATCAGGATATTCTTCGGCAGAACTTCGTCGCGCAGCCGTTCGTCGAGCTGCAACCGCCGCCAGCGGTTGCGCAACGCGATCGCGACCGCGCGCTTGGCGTCGGACTGGCCGACGATGAAGCGGTCGAGCTCGGAAACGATCTCGCGAGGGGAGAAATCAGTCATGTCAGCGGTTACCTACGATTACGCTTGTCGATTACGCTTTCCGAATAAACTTGCCGAATTGCGCCTGCTACTGGATGGCGCTCTGCCATTGTCTGACGCTGTCCAGCGGATGGAGCAGCATCAGGATATTGAGCGTCAGATTGTCCCGGATGACGTAGCCGGTGCCAACCTCGAACAGGATGGCGATTACAATTGTTGTCCATATAGGAAGTATGCCGGCCAGGAAAAAGCCGAGCACCATGGCGAGCGTGTCGGATAGCGAATTCAGGATGGAGTCGCCGAAATAATCGAGCGAGATGGTTTCCGCGCGGTAGCGCTCGATGATGATCGGACTGTTCTCCAGAATCTCCCAGCCGCCCTCGATCAGCACGGCGAAAACCAGCCGGAACCAGATCGACGAACGCGGAAACAGCCGGTGCGCCAGCGCATAGAACAGGAAGCCGTGGATGACATGCGAAGGCGTGTACCAGTCGGCGATATGTTGCGAGTTCTCCGAGCTCTGCACCACGCCGTGCCACAGCTTCACTGTGCCGCAGGTGCAGATCAGTGGGTGCCCCTGCAGATAAAGTGCCAGCGCCTGTACGGCGAACAGCCCGGCGACGATAGCCAGCGCCGCCGGTCCCGACAGGTCGAGGGCGCGCTGCCGGATGCTTCGCGCGGCGGTATCGCTCATGTCGTTTTTTGCGCCGGCTCAGGCGGCATTGAGGGTTTCGACCGTGACGTTGCGGTTGGTGTAGACGCAAATATCGGCGGCGATATCGAGCGCGCGGCGGACGATCGCCTCGGCGCCGTGTTCGCTGTCGGCGAGGGCGCGCGCGGCGGCGAGCGCATAATTGCCGCCCGAGCCGATGCCGGCGATGCCGTTCTCCGGCTCCAGCACGTCGCCGTTCCCGGTCAGCACCAGCGACACCTTGGTGTCGGCGACGATCATCATCGCCTCCAGCCGGCGCAGATAGCGGTCGGTGCGCCAGTCCTTGGCCAGTTCGACGGCAGCGCGCATCAACTGTCCCGGATATTGTTCGAGCTTGCCTTCCAGCCGCTCGAACAGGGTGAACGCATCGGCGGTCGCGCCGGCGAAGCCGCCGATCACCTCGCCCTTGCCGAGCTGGCGGACCTTGCGGGCATTGGCCTTGATGATGGTCTGGCCGATCGATACCTGGCCGTCGCCGCCGATGGCGACGATCCCGCCTTTGCGGACGGTCAGGATGGTGGTGCCGTGCCAGGACGGAAGCGGCGAGGTGGTATCATGAGCCATGCGGAAATCCCTGTGCGTCCGGTGATTTAGGCATTCGCGCCGGCCCTGCAAAGGGTGCAGGCGTTGGCATATCCGGCAAACCCCTGATAAAAGCCGGCAATCGCCCGAAAAGGCTGTTCTGTCCAAAGGCTGTTCTGTCCATGGCTCGTCCTTCGGCTCGCCCCTCAGCCCGTACCGCCAGGCGCGGAGCCTCGAAAAAGGCTCTCGTGCCGGTCCGCAAGGCCGCGCGTCGTGCCGCTGTCAAGCGCGTCACCAAGGAAACCGCGGTCGAGGTCGCAGTCGATCTCGACGGGACCGGCGCCGCGTCGGTAACGACCGGGATCGGCTTCCTCGACCATATGCTCGATCTTCTGGCGCGGCATTCCCGCATCGATATCGACGTGCGGGCAAAGGGCGATCTGCATATCGACCACCACCACACGACGGAGGATGTCGGCATCGCGCTCGGGCAGGCGGTGAAGCAGGCGCTCGGCGACATGCGCGGCATCACCCGTTATGCCGACGCGCATCTGCCGATGGACGAAACGCTGGCGCGGGTCGTCATCGACATTTCCGGCCGGCCCGTGCTGGTATTCAACGCCGGTTTTGCCCGCGACAAGGTCGGCGCTTTCGATACCGAGCTGGTGCGTGAATGGTTCAACGCCTTTGCGATGAATGCCGGCATCACCCTGCATGTCGAGGTGCTCTACGGCAGCAACGATCATCACATCGCCGAGGCATGCTTCAAGGGCCTCGCCCGCGTGCTGCGCACCGCGGTGGCGATCGATCCGCGCGCCCGGGACGAGGTGCCCTCGACCAAGGGGTCGCTCGGCGGATGAACGGAAGCCGTTGTCTGCGTATTCGTGGCCGGCGTCCGAGTGCCGCCGGCACAGAGTGTATCTGTCTGGCGCATGGTTGGGCGTATCGTTGAGTGAAACAGGACGGCCGCTGCGGCCGATTGCGTGATGTCCGTTTATACCGTGCATCAGCCGCCCCTGAAGGCGGGCGAGACGGCCGTTGATCCGGATCGCTTTGTCTTCGTGCGCGACCGTTTCGCCGTCTGGGCGTTCCTGCTGCCGCCGCTGTGGCTGCTGATCAAGCGGCTGTGGCTGGTATTCATTCTCTATCTCCTGCTGCTCGGCGTCGTCGGCGCGATTCTCTATGCCGCCGATATCGGCCCGCCGGCGCGCAGTCTGGTCGTGCTGGCGATATCGTTTCTCGTGGGCCTCGAAGCCGCGACCCTGCAGCGCTGGACGCTGGCGCGCCGCAAATGGACGCAGATCGGCGTCGTCGTTGCCGACGATCGCGAGGCGGCGGAGCGGCGGTTCTTCGCCGGCTGGGTCGCGCGGCAGGCACCGCCGCCCATGGCGGAGCAGCCGCCGTTATTCTCGCCGCCGGTCATCAATCCGCCGCGTCCGCGCAGCGAGCCGCATCCGCTCGGCCTGTTTCCGCAGCCGGGAGGCGGCCGATGAGTATCGCCATCGTCGATTACGGTTCGGGCAATCTGCATTCGGCTGCCAAGGCGTTCGAGCGCGCCGTGCGAGACAGCGGACGGCAGGATACGATCGTGGTGACGCGCGAGCCGGACGTCGTGGCGCGCGCCGAGCGCATCGTGCTGCCGGGCGTCGGCGCCTTTGCCGATTGCCGCGCCGGCCTCGACGCCATCGACGGCATGGTCGAGGCGCTCAACGAAGCGGTGCGGATGCGGGCGCGGCCGTTTCTCGGCATTTGCGTCGGCATGCAGTTGATGGCCGAGCGCGGCAAGGAATATCGGGTGACGCCGGGACTTGGCTGGATCGCCGGCGAAGTCGATCGCATTGCGCCGGACGATCCGACGCTGAAAATCCCGCATATGGGCTGGAACACGCTGGAACGGACGCGGCCGCACCCGTTGCTTGCCGGCATTCCTGCCGGGCAGCATGCCTATTTCGTGCATTCCTACGCGCTCAATCCGACCTATCGCGAGGATCTGGTTGCCGAAACAGACTATGGCGGCCGGATAACCGCCATTGTCGGGCGCGACAATATGGTCGGCACGCAGTTTCATCCTGAAAAGAGCCAGCGTCTGGGCCTGGCTTTGATCGCCAATTTTCTGACGTGGATGCCGTGATGGCGGTTGCGCTTCATTGCCGGAGCAGCCGTCGTCCTCAGGCGCGAACGCAGCGAGCCTCGAAGAAGGCTGCCGGGTAGACAATCATGATCCTGTTTCCTGCCATCGATCTGAAAGAGGGTCGTGCCGTGCGCCTGCAACAGGGCGATATGGCGCGCGCCACCGTGTTCAACGAGGATCCTGCTGCGCAGGCGCGGATTTTCCAGACGCAGGGTTTCGACCATCTTCACATCGTCGATCTCGATGGCGCCTTTGCCGGCAAGCCGGTGAATGCCGGTGCGGTCGAACGCATCCTGCAGGCGACGACGATGCGGGTGCAGCTCGGCGGTGGCGTGCGCGACATGGCGACGGTGGAAGGCTGGCTCGGCAAGGGCGTCACGCGCGTCATCATCGGCACCGCGGCGGTGCGCGATCCGGCGTTCGTGAAGGCAGCCTGCAAGGCATTCCCCGGCCGCATCGTCGTCGGCATCGACGCGCGCGCGCGCATGGTGGCGGTGCAGGGCTGGGCCGAGCAATCGGAAATCACGGTGTTCGAACTGGCGGATCGCTTCGCCGATGCCGGTGTTGCAGCAATCGTCTACACCGATATCGATCGCGACGGTGTGCTGACCGGCATCAACTGGGATGCCACCTACGAACTCGCCGATCACACGCGCATCCCGGTGATCGCCAGCGGCGGCCTCTCCGATATCGCCGAACTGCGCGCCGCCACGTTGCGCACGCATGCCAATGTCGAAGGCGTCATTTCCGGTCGCGCGCTTTATGACGGGCGCATCGATGCGGTGGCGGCCATTGACGTTCTCAAACAGGCGGCGTCAGCCCGCACCGGCAGCAGGACGGCGTGAGCATGTTCAAGGTCCGCGTCATTCCCTGCCTCGATGTCAAGGACGGCCGAGTCGTCAAGGGCGTCAACTTCGTCGATCTGCGCGATGCCGGCGATCCGGTGGAGGCGGCGATCGCCTATGACGCCGCCGGCGCCGACGAACTGACCTTTCTCGACATCACCGCCAGCCACGAAAACCGCGAGACGATCTTCGATGTCGTGCAGCGGACGGCGGAAGCCTGCTTCATGCCGTTGACCGTCGGCGGCGGCGTGCGCACCGTCGACGATATCCGCAGGCTGCTGAACTGCGGCGCCGACAAGGTATCGATCAACACCGCGGCCGTCAGCCGCCGCGAATTCGTCCGCGAGGCGGCGGAAAAATTCGGCAATCAATGCATTGTCGTCGCCATCGACGCCAAGAAGGTGTCGGGTCCGGGCGAGCCCGACCGATGGGAAATCTTCACCCACGGTGGCCGCAAGCCGACGGGTCTCGACGCCGTTGCTTATGCGCGCGAGGTGGCCGGACTTGGCGCCGGGGAAATCCTGCTGACCTCGATGGACCGCGACGGCACCCGTTCCGGTTACGATATTGCGCTGACCCGCGCGGTCGCCGATGCGGTGCCGGTACCGGTCATTGCCTCGGGCGGCGTCGGCACGCTCGATCATCTGGTCGCCGGTATCCGCGACGGCCATGCGACGGCGGTGCTGGCGGCCTCGATCTTCCATTTCGGCCAGCATTCGGTGCGCGAGGCCAAGGAATATATGGCGGCGGCGGGCCTGCCGATGCGGCTGGATCCGTAATCCGGCCGCGGATCGGCCCGGCAAAAACCTGACTCCCGCGCCGGCCCTGGACATGTTAAGAGCGCCCCGGCCGGCGTTTCCCCGGAAGACCCAGATGAGCACATTCACGCTTCACGATCTCGAACAGCGTGTCCGCGAGCGCACCCATGCGAGCGGCGAAACCTCCTATACGCGCAGCCTGCTCGACAAGGGTATCGCTCATTGCGCCAAGAAGCTGAACGAGGAGGCCTTCGAGACGGCGCTCGCCGCCGTGCATGAGGATCGCGAGCGGGTCACTGCCGAAGCTGCCGATCTTCTCTATCACCTGTTGGTGGTGCTCGAGGCACGCGGCGTCACGCTTGCCGATGTCGAGGCGGTGCTGGCGCAACGCACGGCGCAATCCGGATTGCAGGAGAAGGCGGCGCGTCGCTAGCGCGCCGCAGCGGGCTCGTCATGGAACAACGCGCCGACGATACGCTGTCGCCCTATCGCACGTTCTCGCGCGCCGAATGGGCGGCATTGCGCAACGGCGCGCCGATGACCTTGACCAGCGACGAAGTCGCGCGGCTGCGCTCGCTGCACGACCGGCTCGACATGCAGGAAGTCGAGGACATCTATCTGCCGCTGTCGCGGCTGCTGTCGATGTATGTCGAGGCGCGGCAGAAACTGTTCTCCGCCCAGCAGCGTTTCCTGAAGACGTTCGACAGCAAGATGCCGTTCATCATCGGCGTTGCCGGTTCGGTGGCGGTCGGCAAGTCGACCACGGCGCGCGTGCTGCAGGCATTGCTGGCGCGCTGGCCGAACGTGCCGACGGTCGATCTGGTCACTACCGACGGATTCCTGCTCCCCAACGCGGCGCTTGAAAAGGCCGGCCTGATGGAGCGCAAGGGCTTTCCGGAAAGCTACGATCTGCCCGCGCTGCTGCAGTTTCTCACCGATGTGAAGGCCGGCCGCCGGCCGGTGCGCGCGCCGATCTATTCGCATCTCATCTACGATGTGATGCCGAATCAATGGGTGGAGGTCGACCGGCCGGACATCCTGATCGTCGAAGGGCTGAATGTGCTGCAGACCGGGCGGCTGCCGAAGGACGGCAAGGCGATCCCGTTCGTGTCGGACTTCTTCGACTTCTCCGTCTATATCGATGCCGACGAGGATGTGCTGCTTGGCTGGTACGTCAATCGTTTCCTGACATTGCGCGGCACCGCCTTCCGCGATCCGAAATCCTATTTCCACCGCTACTCAGGTCTCTCCGATGACGAGGCGGTGAAGACCGCGACCTCCATCTGGTCGCGGATCAATCTCGTCAACCTGCATGAGAACATCCTGCCGACGCGCCAGCGCGCCGATTTGATTCTGAAGAAGCAGGCGACGCATCAGATCCAGGACGTGGCGCTGCGGCGGCTTTAAGCCGCCGACAATCCGCGGCGGCGGATCTGCGCACGGACGGCTTATGCCGCGTGCCGCTCGCCGTCCGATCCGAAATGCTGGATGTAGCGCTGGTTAAGCGCCGAGACCGGCAGCATGATCAGAACGTCGGTGGTGCCGAACTGATAGTCGACGACGGCGCCGTCGCCGATATAGGCGCCGAGCCGCAGATAGCCCTTGATCAGCGGCGGCAGCGCCCGCAATGCGGTTTTCGGATCGATCGATTCCTTCGACTGCATGTTCATGTCGACATAGCGCTGCGGCAGTGCCGAGGCGCGCCATTCTTCCGGTGCGCGCGCATAGTGATGCAGGAACGAGAGCGATTGCGCCAGCTTGGCCGGGTCGGTGCCATCGAGGCTGGCGCAGCCGAACATGACGTCGAGGCCGCTGGCGCGCACATAGCTCCAGATACCCTGCCACAGCAGTTCGACGGTGCGCTTGTTGCGATAGGGTGCGAGCACGCAGGAGCGGCCGAGCTCGAGGAAATTCAGGTCCGGGTGCCGTGCCAGCAGCGGGCCGATATCGAATTCGCTGGCGGTATAGAAACCGCCGAAATCGTCGGCCACCGATTGGCGCAGCAGCCGGTAGGTGCCGACCACCGCCGGTCCGCGGCCGATCCGGGTGGCGCTCTCGCTATGATCGATGACCAGCAGGTGGTCGCAGATCGCGTCGAAGGCGTCGATGTCGCGCCGTGCCAAGAGCCGCGCCGGGTCGGGGATTGCCGAACCTTCCTTGTAGAATACCCGGTAGCGCAGTTTCTGCGCCTGGCGCACTTCGGCGGCGCTCTGCGCCAGCCGCACCTCGAGCGGGCCGATCCGGCCGAGGCTTTGCTGCCGGCGGAGCGCCCGCGCGGCGCCGGTCTGCAGGCCGCCATAGGCCTGCAGCGTCGACAACAGACCGGGGCGCGGAAAACCAGGGCGCGGATGGCCTGTTAGCGGTTCGTGATCTTGCATGGAAACAGACGTCCTGACCCGACCCCCGTGACGGGGCGATCTCCCCACCCCCGGAATGAGTTCCGGACCTCACCATGGTCTGATTATCGTTGGATGACAATGTGGGCCCTTGTCTTTCACGCGGCAAGCGAGGGTATGGCGATATTCTCGTAAAGGTTTGTTCCGTATCGGGTTTCCGGTGCATCCGCGGGATTGCCGGCCGTCTCGGGGTCAACCGCGGAACCGCTACGTCACCGCCGCCGGCGCAAGCCGGCAAGGGGCCAGGCCGGCTGGTGTCTGATTCGATCGCGTCGGGCCGCGTCCGGCCTCGTCCGGCGGGCGGCTCGGGTCAGGCCGCCTGCCGCCGTTCGTCGGCGCGGGCGCGATAGGAGAGGGCCTCCGCCAAATGGACGCGGCCGACCTGTTCGGCGCCATCGAGATCGGCCAGCGTCCGCGCCACCCGCAGCACCCGATGATAGCCGCGCGCCGACAGCTGCCACGTTTCGGCGGCATCGCGCAGTAGAGCAAGGCCGGTCTTGTCGGCGCGTGCCACATCTTCCAGCAGCGGTCCGTTCGCCTGGGCGTTGATGCGTACGTCGCTGCGGCCGCGGGCGGCATAGCGTTCGGCCTGGATGACGCGGGCGCGGGCGACGCGCGCCGCGACCACGCGGCTGCCCTCCGCCGGTTTCGGCAGGATGAGGTCCGCTGCCGTGATCGCCGGCACGTCGATATGCAGGTCGATCCGGTCGAGCAACGGTCCTGACAGTCGCGCCTGATAGTCGGCGGCGCAGCGTCTGTTCGGGCCGCGCTTGCAGGAAAATCCAGGGTCATCGGCATGGCCGCAGCGGCAGGGATTCATCGCTGCGACCAGCATGAAGCGTGCCGGATAGGTGACCCGGTGATTGGCGCGGGCGATCGCCACCTCGCCGGACTCCAGCGGCTGGCGCAGCGAATCGAGCACCTGCGGCGGAAATTCCGGAAACTCGTCGAGGAACAGCACGCCGTGATGGGCGAGCGAAATTTCGCCCGGCCGCGCCCGCAGTCCGCCGCCGACCAGCGCCGGCATCGAGGCGGAATGATGCGGCGCGCGGAACGGCCGCTGGCTGGTCAACGCGCCGTCCTCCAGCGTACCGGCGACCGAGGCAATCATCGACACTTCGAGCAGTTCCGCCGGCGACAGCGGCGGCAGGATCGAAGCCAGCCGCGCCGCCAGCATCGATTTGCCGGCACCCGGCGGCCCGCACATCAGGAGATTGTGGCCGCCGGCGGCGGCGATCTCCAGCGCCCGCTTGGCGGTTTCCTGGCCCTTGATGTCTGCAAGGTCGAGCAGCTCCGTCGCCGGTTCGCGGATTTTCGGCTGCGGTCGCGACAGCACCTGCGTGCCGCGGAAGTGGTTGGCAAGCTGAATGAGCGAGGCGGCGGCGATGATTTCGATGTCGGGGCTGGCCCAGGCAGCTTCGCCGCCGCAGGCTGCCGGGCAGATCAGCCCCTCGCTGCGGGCATTGGCACCGATGGCAGCCGGCAGCACGCCGGCGACCGCGGCGATCGAGCCGTCGAGGCCGAGTTCGCCCAGCACGGTGAAGCCGGCGAGCGCGTCCGGCGGGATGGCGCCGATCGCCGCCATCAGGCCGATCGCGATCGGCAGATCGTAGTGGCTGCCTTCCTTGGGCAGATCGGCGGGCGCCAGATTGACGGTGATGCGGCGCGCCGGCAAAGCCAGCCCCGAGGCGATCAGCGCGGCCCGCACGCGCTCGCGCGCCTCGCTCACTGCCTTGTCGGGCAGGCCGACGATGGCGAAAGCCGGCAGGCCCGGTGCCACCTGCACCTGCACGTCGACAGCGCGGGCATCGATGCCCTCGAACGCCACGGTGGAAATGCGCTGAACCATGCCCGGCCGCCCCGCAACCCTGACGGGAAGCTTAGCCGCGCGCGTGACACGCGGCAAGAACATTTGCAGAACAATTATCGAAGGGAACGAGCAGGACCGGGCAAGGGAAATCGAGGCAAGAAGGCAAGAAGGTAAGAAGGTAAGAAGGTAAGAAGGATTGAAGCAGCAAGCGGTAAAGCGAGAAACGTTGGACAAGAAAGGCCGGGTCAGAAAAAAAGCCCGGCGCGAGGCCGGGCTTTTCCACGGTTAGGCGGCGTGCCTACCAGGTAAAGGTCGTGCGCACGTAATAGGTACTGTGCGAGGCCTGTTCGGAAATCACCTGCTTGGTCAAAGTGCCGGTCGGGTCGAAGGTATTCACGACCCGGCGATCCGTCGGCCGCAACAAATTCAGCGCGGCGAATGACAAGGTGACGTTGGGAGCAAGCTGCATGCGGATCGAGAGATCCAACTTGTTGAGCGCATTGAAGCTGGTGTCCGTATAGGTCAGCAGCGGAGCTGCCGGCGTCCCGCCGGTCAGCGAAGCGATATTCTGCGAATAGCTGAAGGTCCGGTTGAAGTTGAGGCCGAAGGTCGTCTTCCATTCCGGCACATAGTAGTCGAGCCCGATATTGGTCAGCAGGTCCGGTTGCTCGGCGAAACGGCGGGTCTGGCGGGTCAGCGGATCGGTCAGCTCGGATCGCAGGATCGTCGCATTGCCCCACAATGTCAGGTTGGGGACGAAGGACAGCGGAATGCGCGCCTCCAGCTCAGCGCCATACATGTGGCCGCTGCCGGAGTTTCGTGTCGTTGCGACATAGCCGATGCCTTCCAGCGCCGTGATGCTCTCGATCTTGTTGTCGAAGTGGCGGACGAAGAGGTTCGCGGACAGGAGACCTGTGCGGTCGAACAGAAACCAGTCGATACCGGTATCCGCGCCCCAGATCCGCTCCGGAGCGAGATCGGGATTGCCGCGCGTATGCGGGTCGATCACCGTTCCGCCACGGTTGCGCACCGTCGGAGACAAGTCACGCAGGTCGGGTCGTCGCAACGTCTTGGCGATGCCGGCCCGGAAGTCGACATCCGGCATGATCGTTGCGCGGTAGTTCACCGAGGGGTTGAAGTCCGTCGCGTCGCGGCTGCTTTCCAGGCCAGCGGCGTTTGTCGTCGACGTCACGCTATGTTCGAGCCGTCCGCCGATGGTCAAACGATCGTTGCCGAAAATCGGGAGACTGTCGCTGACGTAACCGTAAAAGATATTCTCGCCGATCTTGTAGTCGCGATAGGCGTTGGCCGCGTCAAATTCGCGGCGCGTCAGCCGGTTGAGGCCGGCGCCGGCTTCGATCGTATGCTCGCCGAGCAGCGAGGTGAAGGCGACGCCCGGCGCATAGCGCATCAGATCGATCGGAACATAGCTGTTGCCGGGGGTCGTGCCGGTCCGCGCGCCGGCCGCGTTGAAATCGTAGCGCATCGAATTTCGAGTGGTCGCTTCCAGCGATTTCTGAATATCGAAGAACAGGCGGGTGCTAGTCGTATTGGTGAAATTGTGCGCCCATTCGAAATAGCTGCCGATGTTCTCGCGCACGCGATTACGCGTCTCGCTGGTCGAGCGGTTCATGTAAATCGGCGGGCTTCTCTGATAGCGATCGTCCTGCTGGTCGCGCAGTTCCTCCGTTCTCAGATAGGTCGGCGCGACGATGAAGCTGTTGGAATCGTCCGGCATGAACTCGAAGCGGCCGAGGGCGGTGTATTCGTCGAATGTGCGCAACTGCTTCTGCAACACCTTGCCTTCGCTGGCGGAGGCGCCGACCGTGTTGAAGGTGTTCTCGCTTTCTTCAAGTAAGCGCCGCTGGTATCCGGCACCGACAAAATACCTCAACTTGCCGGTTTGGCCGCCCTGCCAGATCGATCCTTCGCCGTTGGTCTTGAAGTTCTGAACATGGCCGATGCCGAGCGTGGCGCCGCCGCCGCCCGCGCCGAAATTGCGCTTGGTGATGATGTTCACGGTACCGGCCGCGCCCTGCGAATCCGACGAGGCCAGCGGGTTGCGGATGATCTCGACGCGCTCGATGAACGACGCCGGAATGCGGTCGACTTCCATGTTTCGACCGGAATCGCCGTCGATCAGCGGTCGTCCGTCGAGCAGTACGCGGGTATAGACGCCGGGCAGGCCGCGCAGCTTGATCTCGCGCGAGCGATTGACGCCCGGAAATGTCACGCCGGGCAGGCGACGGATGGCGTCGCCGATGCTCATGTCGTTGAACTGGTTGAGTTGCTCGCTCTCGATCACCACCTTGGCGTTGGGTGAGGCGTGACGGACCTCATAGGCCGTCTTGACCGATTGCCCGACCTGGTCGCCGTCTACCTGGACGGGCGGCAATTCGACGGGCGTTGCCCCTTGCGAGAGGGCTGTTCCAGGCAGCGCCATCAGCGCGGCACAACTCACCGATACGAGAAGAGACGATCTGAAGTCGTGCACTATAGCCCCCGCTTGCTGCGACAATTCGGCGTTTCTGGCGGGGCGGACGTGAAGCGGCAATGCGGCTATGTCTCGCAGAGCCGAAGTATTGTTATGTATTCAGGCTGTTGCTATTATTTGAATACAATATCTCATTAGAATAATGATGACTGTAAGGCTCGTGTAAGCGAAGCAAATCTACAGCAAAATAAGCCCGTTTACATTCTTTTCTTTTCGATCGCGTCCCAGATCATCGCCGCGATATCGATGCCGTCGAATGTCTTGATGGCGCGGATGCCGGTCGGCGAGGTGACATTGATTTCGGTGAGGTAGTCGCCGATCACGTCGATGCCGACAAACAGCAGTCCGCGCTCACGCAGCGACGGGCCGATACGCTCGCAGATTTCGCGCTCGCGCGCCGTCAGGTCGGTCTGCCGCGCGGCGCCGCCGCGCACCATGTTGGAGCGCAGATCGTCGTCGGCCGGCACGCGGTTGACGGCGCCGGCGAACACGCCGTCGACGAGGATGATGCGCTTGTCGCCGTTGCGTACCGCCGGCAGGAATTTCTGCACCACCCACGGTTCGCGGAAGGTGACGGCAAACAAATCGTAGAGCGAACCGAAATTGAGATCGTCGGCCTTCAGACGGAACACGGCTTCGCCGCCCTTGCCGTAGAGCGGCTTCATTACGATGTCGCCGTGCTCCTCGCGGAACGCCTTGATCTCCGCAAGGTCGTGGGTAATCAGCGTCGGCGGCATCAGTTCGGGAAATTCCATCACGAACAATTTCTCCGGCGCATTGCGCACCTGCGCCGGATCGTTGACGACGAGCGTCTGCGGATGCACGCGCTCGAGCATATGCGTCGTCGAGATGTAGGCGAGATCGAACGGTGGATCCTGTCGCAGCAGCACGACATCGAATTCAGTAAGTTCGGTGCGTGTCGGCGCGCCAAGCGTCGCGTGATCGCCCTGCACATCCTTCACCTGCAATTCCTGCGCGGCCGCAAAGACGCGGTTGCCGATCAAGGCGAGCCGGTCGGGCGTGTAATAGGCAAGCCGGTGACCGCGACGCTGTGCTTCCAGCAGCAAGGCGAAGGTTGAATCGCCGGCGATCTTGATGCGCTCGATCGGATCCATCTGCACGGCAACGGTCAGGCTCATGATGACATTCACGCTTTATCGGTGGGGAGGTTCGGGCGGTTGGCTCAGACGAGTTGTGCACCTGCGCCGGATGTTGCGCAACCGGCTCACGCCATGCTGTCGAAAGCGGCGAGGATATGCTGCGGCAGGCGTCCCGGCGTGACCAGTACCGCGTCGAAGCGGATATCGGTGAAAGCGATGTCGGCATGCTGCGCCAGCCAGAGTTCGGCGGCACTGGCGATCCGGCGGCGCTGGCGCACGGTTACCGCTTCGGCGGCGGCGTCGAGCGTGAGCCGCGCCTTGACCTCGACGAACACCAGCGTCTGTCGCCGCCGTGCAACGATATCGATCTCGCCGAACGGGCTGCGCCACCGCCGCGCCAGGATGCGGTATCCCTTGGCGATGAGATAGGCGGCAGCGCGGCTTTCCGCCGACAGGCCGAGGCGGAAGGCGGCGACGCGTCCGGCGTCCGGCGTGCGGTTGGGAATTTCCCGGGCTTGCGGAAAGGACTCTGTCGCGCCGCGAATGGCGCCGGGCGCAACCGTCGGGGGCGGGATAGCGCCGGGCTTAGTGCCGGGCTTGCGGGCACCAGACTTGCCGGCGTCAGACTTGCCGGTGTCAGACTTGTTGGCATCATCGGGTTTGCGGCCGCGTCCGGTCATCGCTGCGGCGGCCGTTGCCGATCTGCGTCGGCGGCGACTTGCGGTTTGGCGAGCGCGAGCGCGCGCTGATAGACGTCACGGCGAGGCTGTCCGGTTGCGGCGGCGACTTCGCCGACGGCGTCCTTGACCGAGACGCGCGCCAGCGCCGCGCGCAGCAGGGTGTCGACATCGTCGCTGTCTGGCCGTGCGTCGTCGCCGGGCGGGCCGATGACGATGACAAATTCCCCACGAACCTCCGCGCCCATCGCGTAGTCATGCGCCAGTGTTGGCAAATCCGCGCGGCGCACCTCCTCGTGCAGTTTCGTCAGTTCACGACAGACGGCGGCAGGGCGCGCGCCGAGGGCTTCCGCCAGATCGGCGAGCGCGCCGGCGATACGCGCACCGGTCTCGAAGACGATTAGCGTCGCCGGCAGGCGCGCCAGCAGCGCCGCACGACTTTGTCGCGCCGCGCGTTTCGTCGGCAGGAAACCTTCGAAGAAAAACCGGTCGGTCGGCAGGGCCGCGACACCGAGCGCAGTCAGCACCGCCGATGCGCCGGGTATCGCGATGACCGTGTGGTTCTGTTCGCTGGCTTCGCGCACCAGCTTGTAGCCGGGGTCCGAGATCAGCGGCGTGCCGGCATCCGACACCAGCGCCACGGCAGCGCCGTCGCGAAGCCGCGCCAGCAGCGCCGGGCGCGCCTGCGCAGCATTGTGCTCGTGATAGGGCTTCAACGGCGTGACGATGCCGTAGTGATCGAGGAGCTTGCGGGTGACGCGCGTGTCCTCGCAAGCGATCAGGTCGGCGCCGGCCAGCGTGTCGAGCGCCCGCAGCGTCACGTCGCGCAGATGGCCGATCGGCGTTGCCACCAGATACAGTCCGGCTTCAAGCGGCGGCGCCGCGAAACGATGGCCGGCAAGCTGATAGGTGCGGTTTTGCGTTGCGGACGCGGTTGCGGGTTTTGTCATCGGCGCCACTCTAGACTGCGGCAATTGTTCCGTCAGGCTCGATTCGGCCGATTGGACTGCCTTGTCCGGCATAAGTTATGTGGTTCATGGATTTAACGTTTTTAACCGGCGGCGTTTATTGTAGACCGGGGTTCGATGATCGGCGGTTGGCATGGAATCGGGTACGGAATCGGGGAGGGGGATCGGTATGCGCAAACTGCTTCCACCACAGAACGAACACCATCTGGCGCTCCCGGCGCTGACCCGGCGCAGCACGCTGGTGGCGTTTTCGTCGCTGGTGCTGGCCGCCTGCGGCGCGATCGACCGTGAGGCGCCGCCCGGCGCGGCGTTGCCGGACCAGCAGCCGGCCATTCCGCCAGGCACGGCGATCGGCACCGGCACCGTCAAGATCGCGCTGATCCTGCCGCTGTCGGCGCAGGGCAATGCCGCCGGCGTCGCCGTGTCGATGAAGAACGCGGCGGAAATGGCGCTGCTCGAATTCAACAATCCCAACATCCAGATCCTGGTGAAGGACGACGGCGGCTCGCCGGCCGGCGCGCGCCAGGCAGCCCAGCAGGCGATCGACGAAGGCGCCGAACTGATCCTCGGGCCGTTGTTTGCGCAGGCGGTGTCGGCGACCGCGCAGGTGGCGCGCAGCCGCAATATACCGGTGATCGGTTTTTCCACCGACACCAACGTCGCCGCGCGCGGCGTCTATCTGCTGAGCTTCCTGCCGGAAAGCGACGTCAACCGCATCATCGAATACGCCACCTCGCAGGGGAAGCGTTCGATCGCCGCGGCCATTCCCGACAACGCCTATGGCGGTGTTGCGGAATCGGCGTTTCAGCAGGCGATCGCGCGGCGCGGCGGTCGCGTCGTGGCACTCGAACGCTATCCGTCCGATCCGGCGCGTATAGCGGAAGCCGCGCGGCGCGTGGCGCAGGCGGCCTCGCGTGCCGATGCGATCTTCATTCCCGATGGCGCGGAGGGCGCGCCGCATGTCGTCAACACGCTGCTGTCGAGCGGCGTCAATACGCGGCGCGTGCAACTGCTCGGTACCGGCCTTTGGGACGATCCGCGCATCTTCGCCAACGGCTCGTTCTCCGGCGGCTGGTTCGCGGCACCGGACGGCGCCGGCTTCCGCAATTTCGCCAACCGCTATCGCGCGCGCTACGGCCAGGAGCCGGCGCGCACCGCGACGCTCGCCTATGACGCGACGGCGCTCGTCGCGGCGCTGGTGAAGACGCAAGGGGCGCAGCGCTTCTCGGAGGCGGTGTTGACGAATCCGTCGGGTTTCGCCGGTATCGACGGCGTGTTCCGCTTCCACAGCAACGGCACCAATGAGCGCGGGCTCGCGGTGCAGCGGGTGATGCCGTCCGGGCCGCAGATCATCGCCCCGGCGCCGCGGGCGTTTCCGGGAGCCTAGGTTTTAATTCAGCCACGCTGAATCAAACCTGTCGCTTATCTTGTTTGTTTGAGGATGATCCTATCCGAAAACCGGTGCGCACTTTTCGGTGTCATGCTCTAGGCCGCGAGATCGGCGACCACCGCGTCGAGCACCGGGAAACCGGCATTGGTGACGCGCAGATGCCCGTTCGCCATCAGTTCGACGGCGCCCTGCGCACGCAGCGCTGAAATCCGCAGCGGATCGAGCGGCCGGCCGGCGAGTTGCTGATAGCGCAGCGGGTCGATGCCTTCCTTGAGCCGCAGCCCCATCAGCAACAATTCGTCGGCCTGTTCTTCCAGGCTCAGCAATTCGTTGACGATGGTGCCGTGGCCGAGCGCTTCGACCCGCATCAGCCAGGTTTCCGGCCGCTTTTCCGTCGCGGTGGCGAAGCGTTGCGCGCCGACCTGCAATCGGCCATGCGCGCCCGGCCCGATGCCCGCATAATCGTGCATGCGCCAGTAGATCAGGTTGTGCCGCGACTCCGCGCCGGGCCGCGCGTGATTGGAGACTTCGTATGCCGGCAGGCCCGCCGCTTCGCAAATTTCCTGCGTGATGTCGTAAAGCGCGCGGGCGGTATCTTCGTCCGGCGGCACCAGCTTGCCGGCTGCATGAAGCGCGTGAAACGGCGTGCCAGGCTCGATCGTCAGTTGATAGAGCGAGAGATGTTCGGCGGCTTCGGCAATGGCGCGCTTGAGCTCTGCGGCCCACAGATCCGGCGTCTGGCGCGGACGCGCATAGATCAGATCGAAGGAGTAGCGATCGAAGATGCTGCGCGCCACGGCAACGGCATCGAGCGCTTCGCGCGCCGAATGCAGCCGGCCGAGATCTTTCAGTGAAACATCGTCGAGCGCCTGCACGCCGAGCGACACGCGATTAACGCCGGCGGCGCGATAGCCGCGGAAGCGCGTTGCTTCGACGCTGGTCGGGTTGGCTTCCAGCGTCACCTCGACATCCGGCGTCACATGCCAATGCTTGCCGACGGCATCGAGAATGCCGCCGACGGTTTCCGGTTGCATCAGCGACGGCGTGCCGCCACCGAAGAAGATCGACGAGACGGTGCGCCCGCCAGCCCGCTCGGCGACGCTGGCGATCTCCGTCGCGAAGGCGCGCACATAGCGTTGCTGGTCGATGGCGCCGTGGCGGACGTGGCTGTTGAAGTCGCAATAGGGACACTTCGACAGGCAGAAAGGCCAGTGGATATAGACGCCGAATGCATGATCCGACGGCTCATTGCCGATTGGGCCGTCGACCGAATCACCGAGGGAATCGCGTGTCATCATGGATTAACCATATCGCAATTCGATACTGTCCGGTCATCCGAAAAAAACCGGAATCGCCGAAAAACACGGTGATTCTTCAACAGGATAGAACTTAACATCCGAGCCAAATGAAACTCAAAATGTTCCGATTCCGGCACCGTCCCCGGGTCGGAGCCAGGGGTCTCTGTGGGGCTCGAAAATACTAGAGACACGCCTGCGCCAGCAGCACGAAAGCGCGGGCGCGGTGCGAGAGGCCGAGGCCCCGCGGCGGCAGGCCGTGCTTCTGCTCGGCGCTCATCTCGCCGAAAGTCTCGTCGAAGCCGTCGGGCCTGAACATCGGATCGTAGCCGAAGCCACGGGTTCCGCGCGGCGGCCACACCAGCGTGCCCTCCGCTTTCGCTTCGAATTCCTCGAGATGGCCGTCCGGCCAGGCGAGACACAGCGCGGCGACGAATTGTGCGCGCCGCTGATCCGGCGCAGTGGCGCCGGCGGCGACGAGTTCCGTCTGCACCCTGTTCATCGCCATCCGGAAATCCTTTTCCGGCCCACCCCAGCGCGCCGAATAGATGCCGGGGGCGCCGCCGAGCGCATCGACCGCCAGGCCGGAATCGTCGGCGAAAGCCGTCAGTCCCGACGCGGTCGCCGCGGCCTGCGCCTTGATGCGGGCATTGGCGGCGAAGGTTTTGCCGGTCTCCTCCGGTTCCGGCAGATTCAGCTCGCCGGCGGAGACGGCATCGATGCCGTAAGGCGACAGCAGTTCGCGCATCTCGACGAGCTTGCCGGGATTATGCGTGGCGATGACGATACGGCCTGCGAGACGGCGATGCAGGGAAGGGCTCACGGCGGCGCTCACATCACCGCCAGCTTCTGCAGGTCGACGAGCTGGCCGATGCCCTTGCGGGCCAGCGCCAGCAATTGCAGCAGCTCTTCCTCGCTGAACGGATCCTTCTCCGCCGTGCCCTGCACCTCGACGATCTTGCCGGCGCCGGTCATGACGAAATTCGCATCGGTGTCGGCTTCCGAATCCTCGGCGTAATCGAGATCGAGCACCGGCGTGCCGCGATGGATGCCGCACGAGACCGCGGCGATATGGTCGCGCAGCACCGTGCCGGTCAGCATGCTGCGGGTCTTCATCCAGGCGAGGCAGTCGGCGAGCGCCACCCAGGCGCCGGTGATCGAGGCGGTGCGGGTGCCGCCGTCGGCCTGCAGCACGTCGCAATCGACGGTGATCTGCCGCTCGCCGAGCGCCTTGAGATCGACCACCGCGCGCAGCGAGCGGCCGATCAGCCGCTGGATTTCCACCGTGCGTCCGCCCTGCTTGCCGGCGCTTGCCTCGCGGCGCGTGCGTGTCGAGGTGGCGCGCGGCAGCATGCCGTATTCGGCGGTGACCCAGCCGCGCCCCTGACCTTTCAGCCACGGCGGCAGCCGTTCCTCCAGCGACGCCGTCACCAGGACATGCGTGTCGCCGAATTTCACCAGGCAGGAGCCTTCGGCATATTTCACCACGCCGCGTTCGAGCGTCACCGGACGCAATTCGTCGGGTGAGCGGCGGCTCGGCCGCAGACTGTCGGTCATTCGTTGGCTCCTGGCACGTGTTCCGGCGTTATCGGCCTGTTTCGGCGCCGCTTGTAGGCGGCGGTCCCGCCAGCGGCAACCGGCAAACGCGACGGGACCGACAGTGGCGTCGGCAACGCTTGTCTCAAGCGCCTGGAATGGTCAAATCTGGGTTGGCAGGACAGGAGCATGGCCTTGAGTTCGCGAGACGTTTCCATCGGTTCCAATCCGGGCAGCCTGGCGGCGCTGAACGAGCGTTCGCGCGAGATCTTCCGGCAGATCGTCGAAAGCTATCTGACCACCGGCGAGCCGCTGGGCTCGCGCAATCTCGCCCGCATCCTGCCGATTACCCTGTCGCCGGCCTCGGTGCGCAACGTGATGTCGGACCTGGAGCATCTCGGGCTGATCTATGCGCCGCACACTTCGGCCGCGCGCCTGCCGACCGAACTGGGGCTGCGCTTCTTCGTCGATGCGCTGATGCAGGTTGGCGAGATGAATCAGGCCGACCGGGAATCGATCGAGGCGACGGTGGCGGCAGCCGGCGCCGGCAAGTCGCCGGAAGCGGTGCTCACCGAAGCCTCGCAGATGCTCTCGGGGCTGACGCGCACCGCCGGCGTGGTGCTGACCACCAAGTCCAATCTGCGGCTCAAGCAGGTCGAATTCGTTCGGCTCGATCGCGAACGTGCCCTGGCGGTGCTGGTGGCGGAAGACGGACAGGTGGAAAACCGGGTCGTGCCGATTCCTCCCGATCTGCCAATCTCGGCGCTGACCGAGGCAGCGAACTTCATCAATGCGCGGGTGCGCGGCGCAACGCTGGCGGACCTGCGGGCCGAACTGCAGCGCGCGCTCAGCGACGGCCAGGCCGAGCTCGATCAATTGACGCAGAAGGTGATCGCCGCCGGCGTCGCAAGCTGGTCGGGCGGCGACAGCGACGACCGCAAGCTGATCGTCTCCGGCCAGTCGCATCTGCTGGAAGACCTGCACGCGCTGGAGGATCTGGAGCGCATCCGCATCCTGTTCGACGAGCTCGAAATGCGCCGCGGCGTGGTCGACCTGCTCGGCCGCGCCGAAGGCGGCGACGGCGTGCGCATCTTCATCGGCTCGGAAAACAAGCTGTTCTCGATGTCGGGATCTTCCACCATCGTCACGCCTTATCGCGATGCCGGTGGCCGCATCGTCGGCGTCATCGGCGTGATCGGTCCGACACGGCTGAATTATGCACGCGTCATCCCCATGGTCGATTACACGGCCAGGCTGGTGAGCCGGATGCTCGGTGCGTCTTGAGCCTGTCGACGAGCCGGGCGCCGGCCACAGCGGAACGGCGTCTGCGCCGGCGGGATGGGCGGCCGTCGTTCTTGATCCTTGATTTTCGCGGCGCAAACCCTGATATCCGGGCCATTACCCAAGGATATGGACGAGAGCGATGACGGACGACACAGCCGGCAAGGACACCAGCGCGACGAGCGACGCCCTCGGCGCGCCGGAACCGGACATGGTGCCGGCCGGGCAGGTCAAGGCGGCGCTGGAGGCGGCGGCGGATTTCAAGGACAAGCTGCTGCGGTCGCTGGCCGACATGGAGAATCTGCGGCGGCGGACCGAGCGCGACATCGCCGATGCCCGGCAGTACGGAATCGCCGGCTTTGCCCGCGACGTGCTGCAGGTGGCGGACAATATGCACCGGGCGCTTGATCATATCGGCAACGAGGTCCGCGACAGCGGCGACCCGAAAGTCAAATCGCTGGTCGAGGGCGTCGACCTGATCGAGCGGGAACTGACGAATGTGCTGGAGAAGCACGGGGTCAAGATGTTCACGCCGCTCGGCGAAAAATTCGACCCGAATTTGCATCAGGCGATGTTCGAGACGCCGGCCACCGACGAGTTTGCGAACGGCACGGTCTCGCAGGTGATCCAGTCCGGCTACATGATCAACGAGCGCATCCTGCGCCCGGCAATGGTGGCCGTGGCCAAGGGCAGCAAGGGTGCCGCCGGCAGGCCGGCCGCCGCCAACGGCAATCAGACGCCGGATGATGCAGGCTGATCTTCGCTGGCGTGATCGCGGCCGGCGGATTATGGCGCGCTGGCGCGGGTCGGGATCAGCGCGGCTGCAGGCCGTCGCGCACCGCACGGAAGCGCGGATAGATATCGGCCCAGTCGTCTTTCGGCCCGGCGGCGACGATGCGCAGATAGCCGGTCTGGCTGAAGCGCATCCACTGGATCGCCGACAGCGCCGTGTCCGATGCGGGATCGCGCGCCTCGGCGCGCACCTCGAAGGTCGGCTGATTTTTCAGGCGGATGGTTTCGGCGCTGACGATGCGCAGTTCGGGAATGCCGAAACTGCGTAACAGGTCCTGGGCGATCTTGCTGCGATCGTCGGGATTGGTCGGCGCCTGCGGATTGAGGGTGATGAGCATCGTCGGCTGCTTCGGGCTCTGGTCGAGCGGCCCGTCGGTGAGCAGCACGCCGAGCGCCGGATGCACCTGGACGATGCGGAAGCCGGCAAGCTGCGTCAGCCGCATCGGAAACAGCGCAAGCTGTTCCTCGACCGGCGGCGGCCGAAAGCTGACGCTGGCCAGCGCCTGGCGGATCGCCGCGTCGGAATAGGCGCCGCGGTCGGCCTCGTCGACCTCGAAGGTCACCAGCGCCGTCGGCCCCGGCTCCGCACCGCGGCCGACAAGCGCCCATCTTTCTTTCGTCGCATCGCCCGATTTCAGCCGGATCCGGACCAGAAAACCGGACCCGGAGCGGAAGAAGAACGGCTCACGGCCGAGAATCGCGATCTCCGGATCGTCGGGCGGCGCGAACAGGCTGCGCTCGACCCCGGCATAGGCGACCGCCGGCAGGTCGAGGATGGTCAGCGTCGCGCTGCGCTTTGGGTCGCGGAATTGCGCCGTGTCGGGGCTCAGAACCATGCCCGGAAGCGGCTCGATCCCGACCCGGGAACCTTGCGGATAGACCGGATCGGCGGCCGCCGGGGTGGCGGTGGCCGGCAGACCGAAGGCGCAGCCGCAGACCAGGATCACAACGGCGGCAAGACGGGCAAACATCGGAGCGGTCCGTTGCACTGATGGGTCCCCCTCCCTAGCGGTGGTTGCGGCCTGCTGCAATGCGGTCCGTTAACCCTCGAACGGGCCCGCGGATCGCGGCCGCTCGCGGAATCGTGACGTTCCGTCTTGCGGGCATCCATGGCTCTCCTATATGAGCCGTGACGTCGCACCCCAAGCGACGAAGCATGTGTATTCAAGGGGTCGGAAACGGGGCTTTGCGGATGATCCGTTTTGCGGATGATGCGTGAAGCGAAGTTCGGGCGCTGATGGCCCGGCCGGCCTGCTGTCAATCGAGAGGACACACTATGGGCAAGGTCATTGGTATCGACCTCGGCACCACCAATTCTTGCGTTGCCGTGATGGAAGGCAAGACGCCGCGGGTCATCGAGAACGCGGAAGGTGCGCGGACTACGCCGTCGATCGTTGCATTCACCGACGATGGCGAACGACTTGTCGGCCAGCCGGCCAAGCGCCAGGCGGTCACCAACCCGGAAAACACCATCTTCGCGGTCAAGCGCCTGATCGGCCGCCGCTACGACGACCCGATGGTGGAGAAGGACAAGAAGCTCGTCCCCTACAAGATCGCGAAAGCCGGCAACGGCGACGCATGGGTCGAAGCCAAGGGCGAAACCTATTCGCCGTCACAGATTTCAGCCTTCATCCTGCAGAAGATGAAGGAGACCGCGGAAGCCAATCTCGGCACCAAGGTCGAGCAGGCGGTGATCACCGTTCCCGCCTATTTCAACGACGCACAGCGTCAGGCCACCAAGGACGCCGGCCGCATCGCCGGCCTCGAAGTGCTGCGCATCATCAACGAGCCGACCGCGGCGGCGCTCGCCTACGGTCTCGACAAGGCGAAGCAGGGCGTCATCGCGGTCTATGACCTCGGCGGCGGCACCTTCGATATCTCGATTCTCGAGATCGGCGACGGCGTGTTCGAGGTGAAGTCGACGAACGGCGATACGTTCCTCGGCGGCGAAGACTTCGACATGCGGCTGGTCAGCTATCTTGCCGACGAGTTCAAGAAGGAGCAGGGCATCGACCTGCGCAAGGACAAGCTCGCGCTGCAGCGGCTGAAGGAAGCCGCCGAGAAGGCGAAGATCGAGCTGTCGTCGACGACGCAGACCGAAATCAATCTGCCGTTCATCACTGCCGATGCGTCGGGTCCGAAGCATCTGACGATGAAGCTCACCCGCGCCAAGTTCGAGGCGCTGGTCGACGATCTCGTGCAGAAGACCATGGAACCCTGCAAGCAGGCGCTCAAGGATGCCGGCGTGTCGGCGGCCGAAATCAACGAAGTGGTGCTGGTCGGCGGCATGACGCGCATGCCGAAGGTCCAGGAAGTGGTGAAGCAGTTGTTCGGCAAGGAGCCGCACAAGGGCGTCAACCCGGATGAGGTGGTCGCCGTCGGCGCCGCCATCCAGGCCGGTGTGCTCGCTGGCGACGTCAAGGACGTCCTGCTGCTCGACGTGACGCCGCTGTCGCTCGGCATCGAAACGCTAGGCGGCGTGTTCACTCGGCTGATCGACCGCAACACCACCATTCCGACCAAGAAGAGCCAGGTGTTCTCCACCGCCGAGGACAGCCAGAGCGCAGTGACCATCCGCGTCTTCCAGGGCGAGCGCGAGATGGCGGCCGACAACAAGATCCTTGGCCAGTTCGATCTCGTCGGCATACCTCCCGCTCCCAGAGGCGTGCCGCAGATCGAGGTGACCTTCGACATCGACGCCAACGGCATCGTCAACGTCCAGGCCAAGGACAAGGGCACCGGCAAGGAGCAGCAGATCCGCATCCAGGCCTCTGGCGGTCTGTCGGAAGCCGACATCGACAAGATGGTCAAGGACGCGGAAGCGCATGCCGACGAGGACAAGAAGCGCAAGGCCGCGGTCGAAGCCAAGAACCACGCCGAGGCGCTGGTCCACTCGACCGAGAAGGCGCTGGCCGAGCACGGCTCCAAGATCGGCGATACCGAGCGCACGGCGATCGAGAATGCGATCGCCGATTTGAAGGAAGCGCTGAAGGGCGACGATGCCGATGCGATCGCCGCCAAGACCAATACGCTGGCGCAGGCTTCGATGAAGCTGGGCGAAGCGATGTACAAGCAGCAGGCGGAGGCGCAGCAGGGCGAGGCCGCCGGCGAGGGGCAGACGCAGAACGATGATGTTGTCGACGCGGAGTTCACCGAGGTCGACGACAAGAACGACAAGAAGACGGCGTAAGTCTCGGGAGAACGGCGATGACTCTCGCCCTGAGGAGCATTGCGACGCAATGCGTCTCGACGGAAGCGCGGAGCAGCCTGCGTCTCGTGACCGGACCCCGTGACCGGACATGGCCTCATCCAGCGAGCGATCCGCCCGGATCGCTGTGCCGGGTGAGGCCTTTCTTTGTCGGGCGATAGCAACTGATGTCCAAACGCGACTATTACGAAATTCTCGGCGTCAGCCGGACCTGCTCGGAGGGTGAGCTGAAGGCCGCGTTCCGCAAGGCGGCGATGCAGCACCATCCGGATCGCAATCCCGGCGACAAGGATTGCGAGGTCCGGTTCAAGGAATGCAATGAGGCCTACGAGGTTCTCAAGGACGCCGACAAGCGTGCCGCCTATGATCGGTTCGGCCATGCCGCCTTCGAGCAGGGCGGTTTCGGCGGCATGGGTGGCGGCGCCGGCTTCGGTGCCGATTTCGGCTCGGCCTTCTCGGATATCTTCGAGGATCTGTTCGGCATGGGCGGCGGCGCCCGGCGCGGCCGGTCTTCCGGTCGCGAGCGCGGTTCCGATCTGCGCTACAATATGGAGATCAGCCTCGACGAGGCGTTCGCCGGCAAGACCGCCCAGATCCGCATTCCCACCTCGGTGACCTGCGAGACCTGCTCCGGCACCGGCGCCAAGGCCGGCACCAAGCCGAAGACCTGTCCGCACTGCAACGGCCAGGGCGCCGTGCGCCATTCGCAGGGCTTCTTCACGCTGGAACGGACCTGCACCGCGTGTCAGGGCCGCGGCCAGGTGATCGAGCATCCGTGTCCGGCCTGTTCCGGCGCCGGCCGGCAGACCCGCGACCGGACGCTGTCGGTGAATATTCCCGCCGGCGTCGAGGACGGCACCCGGATCCGGCTCGCCGGCGAAGGCGAGGCCGGCGTGCGCGGCGGTGCGCCGGGCGACCTCTATATTTTCCTGTCGATTGCCGCCCATCCGTTCTTCCAGCGCGACGGCGCGGACCTGCATTGCCGCGTGCCGATCTCGATGGTGCGTGCGGCGCTCGGCGGCGAAGTCGAGGTGCCGACCATCGACGGCGACGATGCCCGCATCAAGATTGCGCCGGGAACCCAGAGCGGCAGCCGTCACCGGCTGTCCGGTCATGGCATGCCGGTGTTGCGGTCCAAGCGCAGCGGCGACCTTTACGTGCAGGTGGTGGTGGAGACGCCGCAGAATCTGACCCGGCAGCAGCGCGATCTGCTGGCCGAGTTCGAACGGCTGTCGTCGGTCAATACCCAGCCGGAATCCTCCGGATTCCTCAGCAAGGTCAGGGAGTTCCTTGACGGCCTGGCGCAACGCGCCGGCGAGAAATAGGGGTTGCCCTTGACCCCTCGGGTCCGCCGCTATACCCCTGAAGAGGTTTCGGCGGCGGACTCTGCAGGTTTGCCCGTCGCAACGAACAAACCACAGCACAGACCGTCGTCCTACAGCCAGTCGCAAGCCAGTTCGATGCCGCTCCCCACAGCCGTCCGCGTCGAGAAAAAAGGCTTTCGCCTGGATAAGGTTTTGCACATCGACGACGAAGTGCATTTCATCCGGTCGTGGATCGAGAAACCGCTCGCTACCGGTGCAGTGATGCCTTCCGGCCGCCTGCTGGCGCGCGCCATGGCGCGTTATGTCGATCCGACCGCGCCGGGCCCGGTGATCGAGCTGGGGCCGGGGACCGGTCCGGTGACCGAGGCGCTGGTCCGCCGCGGCATCGACCCGAGCCGCCTGATCCTCGTCGAGTTCAATCCGACCTTCTGCCGGTTGCTGCGCAGCCGTTATCCGGAAGCGACCGTGGTGCAGGGCGATGCCTATCGCCTGCGCGGCCTGCTGGAGACGCTGGTCAAGGAGCCGGCGTCGGCGCTGGTCTCCAGCCTGCCGCTGATGACCAAGACGCTGCGCACCCGCGTGCGGCTGATCGGCGATGCGGTCCATCTGATGGCGCCCGGCGCGCCGTTCGTGCAGTTCACCTATGCGATGGTGACGCCGATCCCGAAGGCGACCAGCAGTATCACCGTGCATGCTTCCGAACTGGTGCTGGCAAACCTGCCGCCGGCGCGCGTCTGGGTCTATCGCGGCCGCTGACGGCGGCAACCATTCGCCCATCCGCAGGCTTGACCTGCGCGATTGTCCTCTTCATCAACGGGACGAAATCAGCCGGGTCGGAGCGGACTGGCGCATGCACCGACACGTGTCATCGACTCCGCCACCGACCATGCCGCCGCCGTTCCCGTGACGAGGTCAGCCGAGAATGCCGCCGCCGAAAATCCTGCTTTTTGCCGGCTCGATCCGCACCGGATCCTACAATGCGCGGCTGGCGGCGCTGGCGGCGAAGGAACTGACGCTGGCGGAAGCCGACGTCACGCACGTCTCGCTGCAGGACTACCCGCTGCCGATCTACGACAACGACCTCGAGGTCCGGGCTATGCCGGACCATGCGCTGAAGCTCAAGCGCATGATGACGGCGCATGCCGGGGTGTTCATCGTCAGCCCGGAATACAATGCCTCGGTGACGCCGCTGCTGAAGAACGCCATCGACTGGATATCGCGGGTGCGCGAGCATGACGAACCGCCGCTTGCCGCCTACAGGAATCGCGTCTTCGCGCTCGCCTCCGCGTCGCCGGGTCCCTATGGCGGACAGCGCTCGCTGCTGGCGCTGCGGCAGGTGCTGACGGCCGGATGCGGCGCGCTGGTCATTCCCGACCATGTCTCGGTGCGCCATGCCGACAAGGCGTTCGACGAGATGGATGAACTGGTCGAAGCCGGCGCGGCGCGCGCCTTGAAGAATACCGTGCAGCGGCTCGTCGACATGGCGCGCCTCCTGGGATGACGATGCGTGAAGGAGTGAAGGATTTGGATGCACGCAGCAGATTGATCGTCGCACTCGACCTGCCGTCGGTGGCGGCGGCAGAGACGATGGTGACGCGGCTCGGCGACGCCGCCGTGTTCTACAAAGTCGGCTATCAGCTTGCCTTTGCCGGCGGCCTGCCGTTCGCGCGCGATCTGATCGCCGCCGGCAAGCAGGTGTTCATCGATCTCAAGCTGCACGACATCGGCAACACGGTCGGCAAGGGCGTCGAGAGCCTTGCCCGGCTCGGCGCGACATTCCTCACCGTGCATGCCTATCCCCAGACCATGCAGGCGGCGGTTGCCGCCGCGCGCGGCAGCGGCCTGAAGATCCTCGCGGTCACCGTGCTCACCTCCTATGACGACGCCGACCTGTCGGCGGCGGGCTACCGGCTCGGCGTCAAGGAGGCGGTGGCGCTGAAGGCGAAGCAGGCGCGCGATCTCGGCATTGACGGCATCGTCTGTTCGGCCGAGGAAGCACAGACGCTGCGTCCGATCGTCGGCGGCGATGTCGCGCTGGTGACGCCCGGCATCCGGCCGGCGGGCGTGGCGAGCGGCGATCAGAAGCGCATCATGACGCCGGCGCGCGCCATCGCTGCCGGCGCCGATTATCTGGTCGTCGGCCGGCCGATCGTCGAAGCCGGCGATCCGCATGCTGCGGCGCAGGCGATCGTCGCCGAGATCGCCGACGCGACGCGATAAGCGTCGCCGGCAAGGTGTCGGGGCGCAGGCAGGTGAACGACGGGAGGCGGGAATGGCGAAGAAAGGCTACTGGATCGCGCGGCTGACGATCAACGATCAGGCCGCCTACGATACCTATAGCAGCCGCAACGGCGTGCCGATCGCCGCGCACGGCGGCCGCTTCATCGTCCGCGGCGGACCCTTCGAGGCTGCTTTCGGCGCGGCGCGGCCGCACAATGTCGTCGTCGAGTTTCCAAGCTACGCGGCGGCGGTGGCATGCCTTCATTCCGACGCCTATCAGTCCGTTGCGAAAGACCTCAAGCGCGGCGCCGACGTCGATCTGATCATCATCGAAGGATACGAGGGATAGCACCATGGCGGAGGACATGCGCCTGATCGTCACCGGCGCCGGCGGCCGCATGGGCCGCACGCTGGTCAAGGCGATCGCGGAGACCGAGGGGCTGACGCTCGCCGGCGCGCTCGAGGCGCCAGGCTCGCCGCTGATCGGGCGCGACGCCGGCCTGCTTGCCGGCATCGGCGACAATCAGGTGAAGCTTACATCCGACGCCGCAGCGCTCGTCGGTCAGGCCGACGGCATCGTCGATTTCACCATTCCGGGGGCGAGTCTCGGCTATACGGCGCTCGCGGCCGACGCCGGCCTCGTCCATATCATCGGCACCACCGGCTTCTCCGCCGACGAGGAGCGCCGGATTGCCGAGGCCGCGCGCAAGGCGCGGATCGTCAAGTCCGGCAATATGAGTCTCGGCGTCAATCTGCTGGCAGCCCTGGTACGGCAGGTGGCGAAGACGCTCGACGATACGTTCGATATCGAGATCGTCGAGATGCATCACAACCGCAAGATCGATGCGCCCTCGGGCACGGCGCTGCTGTTCGGCGAAGCTGCCGCTGCCGGCCGCGGCATCGATCTCGCCACGCAGTCGGAGCGCGGACGCGACGGCCATACCGGCGCGCGCCGGCGCGGCGCGATCGGCTTCGCGTCGCTGCGCGGCGGCACCGTTGTCGGCGATCACAACGTGATCTTCGCCGGCCCGGCCGAGCGGATCGAGCTGAACCACAAGGCGGAAGACCGCATGATCTTTGCGCGTGGCGCGCTGAAGGCGGCGCAATGGGCACGCGGTCAGCAGCCGGGCCTGTATTCGATGGCCGATGTTCTCGGCCTCAAGACTGAGATGTGAAGGAAATTCGACAATGAGCGAGCGGCTTCTTGTTCTCGTGCGCCACGGCCAGAGCGAGTGGAATCTGAAGAACCTGTTCACCGGCTGGAAGGACCCAGGCCTCACCGAGAAGGGTGTCGCCGAAGCCAAGGCCGCCGGCGAGCGGCTCAAGGCGCTCGGCCTGCAGTTCGACGTCGGCTTCACCTCGTCGCTGTCGCGCGCGCAGAAGACGCTCGATCTGATCCTCGCCGAGATGGGGCAGAGCGCGCTGCCGATCATCCGCGATCAGGCGCTCAACGAGCGCGATTATGGCGACCTGTCGGGTCTCAACAAGGACGATGCCCGCAAGCAATGGGGCGAGGAGCAGGTGCATATCTGGCGCCGCTCCTACGATATCGCGCCGCCCGGCGGCGAGAGCCTGCGCGACACGCTGGCACGCACGTTGCCCTACTATGTGCAGACCATCCTGCCGCGGGTGCTGCGCGGCGAGCGGGTGATCGTTGCCGCGCACGGCAATTCGCTGCGCGCGCTGGTGATGGTGCTGGAGAAGCTGTCGCCGGACGAGATCCTCAAGCGCGAACTGGCGACCGGCGTGCCGCTGGTCTATCGCATGAATGCCGATGCGACGGTGGCGGATTTGCGCGAGCTTGCGGCGTAGAGCGTTTTCGAACGAAGCAGTGCCGGCCGCGTGAGGGAAACGCGTCAAATCAAAAACCCGGAGTCTTTAACCCGGAGTCTTTCGACGTTTCAATGAAACGGTGAAAGTCTCCGGGGCGTTTGCGCTTTCGCGTTCGTCTGTCTCGAAAACGCTATCGCATCCGGCTGATGAAACGGCGTTGTGGTCGGCGGCCTCACGAGCCGACCGCGCCGGCTTGTCCGGCTTCCCAGCCGAGCATGGCGCGTTTGCGCGTCAGTCCCCAGTGATAGCCGGTGATGTCGCCGTTCTTGCCGACGACACGGTGGCACGGCACGACGAAGGAGATCGGGTTCTTGCCGACTGCGGCGCCGACGGCGCGCGCGGCCTTCGGCGCGTCGAGCCGCGCGGCGATATCGGAATAGGTGCTGGTGTGGCCCATCGGGATCGCCAGCAGCGTTTCCCAGACCCGTACCTCGAAATCCGTGCCGATCAGGATGATGCGCAGCGGGCAGTCCGGCTGCCATTGCCGTGCATCGAAGATACGCCGCGCCAGCGCGCTGGTCGCAGCCGGGTCCTCGACGTAATCAGCGTTCGGCCAGCGCCGGCGCATGTCGTCGAGCGCGGCGCGTTCCTCGCCGCTGTCGGCGAACGCAAGACCGGCGAGACCGCGCGGCGCCGCCATCACCAGCGCGGTGCCGAATGGCGAAGGATGGAAGCCGTAAGTGATCGTCAGGCCGCTGCCGCCGGCTTTCCATTCGCCGGGCGACATCGCCTCGTGCGTGACGAACAGATCGTGCAGCCGGCCCGGACCCGACAGGCCGACTTCGTAGCTGGCGTCGAGCACGCTGGCGGAGGAACGCAGCAGCATCCGCGCGTGATCCAGCGTCAGCGCCTGCAGGAACGCCTTCGGCGTCAGCCCGGCCCAGCGGCGGAACAGGTGATGCAGTTCGGTGGTGGTGACGCCGGCGGCGGCCGCCACGGCGTCGATCTCCGGCTGGCGGCGCCAGTGCTCGGAGATATAGGCGATGGCGCGGCGCACGATGTCATAGTCGCAGGCCGCCGCCTGCAATGGTGCGGTGGTGGACGGGACGAGCGGCAGGGCGAGCGGCTGTGACATGATGCTGATCTAGGGCTGGGCGGGCCGCGTCACCACCCGATTCCTGTCAAATGGGTTCCGGTCAGTCGAGGACGGTGCGCGTCGGCCCGCGCTTCGCCTCGCCCAGTGCCTCGCCGAGCGCCTTGGCGAAGCTGGCTTTCTCGTCGGGGCCGAGATAGCCGGCGATCGGCAGTGCGCGCCCGCCGCTGACCAGCAGCAGCCGCTCGATGCCGAAATCCTCGTGCACGATCTTTTCGAGGCGCACCCAGAGCGGATTGAGCGTCCATTCCTGCACCCGTCCGCGATGCGACACCTGTCGCACCTTCAGCTCGGTGGCGCTCACCGTCACCTGTTCGTAGGCGGCAGCGGCGCGGTTGTTGAACCGGAAGGCGAGATAGAACACCAGCACATCAAGACCGAAGAAGCCGAAGATCGGCCATGCTCCCATCAGCAGGAACACCATGCCGGTGGTGAAGCTGACGCCGCCGAACAGCAGCATCAGGATCATGAAGCCGGAATGGCTCAGCGAGCGATGCGGCGTAATCAGCGCCGAGAAAAACGGCTGCTCGCCGTTGTCCACGGTCGTGTTCACGGTGGTCGGCGCCGTTGCCGGAAATGCTGTCGTATTGTCGGCGGCCATTGCGATAATCTATACCCGAACCATGGCGAAAACAGCGGCAAAACGGACCGGTCCGACGAAAGTCAAAAAGCCGTCGGCGCGGTCTTCCGACGGCGCTTCCAAACGTGTTTCCAAGTCCGAGCGCGTTGCCGGCTCCAAGCGCGTTCCCGCCTCCAAGAGTGCCGTCCCGCACGTTCCCAAGTGGACGTCCAAGCGTCCGAAATCCCTCCCGGCCAAGGCCGACACATCGGCAAAGGCAGCAAAACCGGCAGGAACCACGATCGCGCGATCCCGCGCCGCAAAGCGCAGCGCCGCAACCGGAACGGCGACGCTGAAGCCTCCGGCGCAGCAGGCGCGCGCCGACGCGAAGGCCGTTCACGGCGATATCCCGCCATGGACGGCCGCCGAAATCGACGAGGCGTTCCGCCGGTTCCAGGCGCGCGATCCGCATCCCAAGGGGGAATTGCAGCACACCAATGTGTTCACGCTGCTGGTTGCGGTGGTGCTGTCGGCGCAGGCGACCGACGCGGGCGTCAACAAGGCGACGCCGGCCCTGTTCGCCGCTGCCGATACGCCGGCAAAGATGGCGGCGCTCGGCGAGGATGCGATCCGCGAGATGATCAAGAGCATCGGCCTGTTCCGCACCAAGGCGAAGAACGTCGCGGCGCTGGCGCATATTCTGGTCGAAACCTATCACGGCGAGGTGCCGCATACCCGCGAGGAGCTGCAGGCGTTGCCTGGCGTCGGCCGCAAAACCGCGAATGTGGTGCTCAATATCGCTTTCGGCGAGCCGACCATGGCGGTCGATACGCATATCTTCCGCATCGGCAACCGCACCGGCCTGGCGCCGGGAAAAAATCCGCTGGAGGTCGAGCATAAGCTGGTCGAACGCATCCCGGCAAAATATATGCAGCATGCGCATCACTGGCTGATCCTGCACGGGCGCTATACGTGCCTCGCGCGCCGGCCGCTGTGCGAGACCTGCATCATCGCCGATCTGTGCAAGTGGCCGGGAAAGACCGTGGCGGCCTAGAGCCTCGCTTCCGATCGCATCAGAAGCGAACGTCCGACGTCCTGTTGCCGCCGTATGTCACGCCCGCAGCGGCTCGATCAGTTCGATCCGCTGTCCCGACAGCCGTTTGAAGACATGCACCATCAGCGCCGTGGCGAACAGCGGCGTCGCGAAATTCAGGATCGGGATCGAAACGAAGGCGGCGATCGCCATGCCGGCGACGAACACCGTCGTACGGCGTTGCCGGCGCAGCGCCCTGGCGTCCTGCGGCGGCAGGAAGCGCATCGCCACCAGTTCGAAATATTCACGGCCGAGCAGATAGGCGGTAGCGAGGAAGAAGATCAGGATGCCGAGGCCGCCGAAGAACACGAAGGGCAGCGCCACCAGATAGACGACAACCGACAGCAGCGCGGTCTTCAGGCCTTCGAACAAGGCGCGCCCGAGCGGCAGCGCCTTGCCCGGCACGTCGGCGGGATAAGAGTCGCGCTCGACATGCTCGGCGACCTCGTCGACGAAAAAGCTGCCGACGAAAGCAGTCACCGCCGGCATCAGGAAGACAGCGCCGGTAATGATGCCGAGGCTGGCGGCGATCGACACCACCCAGAGCAGGATGTCCCAGGCGGCATGCGGCGCGACATCGGTCGCCGCTTCCGCCCAGCCGGCCCCGGCGGCGGCGAGCCAGGCAAAGGTCCGTTGCAGCATGATGCCGATCAGCACGATCAGCAGCAGCGCAAGACCGAAAGCCTTCAGCAGAATGCGTCGGAACGGCGGCGTCAGCATCTGCGCCATCGCTTTCAGCACCGCTTCGATCATCGCTGCTCTCCACATCGCCGGCAGAGGGCTGAAGTAGGTAGACATCGTAGGATATCAAGCCGCCGGCTGTCGTTCCCCTCCATCATTCCCGTCCATGCAAGCTCCGTGGATGGGCCCTGTGCAGGGGCTCGTGCTATGAGCGCGGGCGCACGGAAACGCGTCGTCGCGGTTTGCGGTCGCCGGATGCTTCGTGCACAGTCGCGCATCATCGGACCGTTTTGAACACCATGCGATCATTCAATCGGCGGACTTTCCTGGCCGGCGCGGGCGCTGCCGTCGCGGCGCCGGTGTGTTTCAACGGGATCGATCCGGCCTTCGGCGCGGTGCCGGCCTCCGGTGAGGTCGACGTGGTGATCGTCGGCGCCGGCGCCGCCGGCATCGCCGCGGCGCGGCGTGTCGCGGCTGCCGGCCGGCGCTTCGCGCTGATCGAGGCATCGGACCGCATCGGCGGGCGCTGCGTCACCGACAGCCGCAGTGTCGGCTTGCCGTTCGACCGCGGCGCGCGCGCGCTCTACGCGCCGGACAGCAATCCGCTGGCGCAGCTTGCCGCCGCTGCCGGTGTCGAGACCTATGCGGCGCCGCGGCTGCCGCGTTTGCGCATCGGGCGGCGGATGGCGCGCGAAGGCGAGATGGAGGATTTCCTGGCGGTGCTGTTCCGCGCGCGCCGCGCCATGGCCGAGCCGGCGCGCGGTGGCGGCGATGCCGCAGCCTTGCAGCGCCTGCCGAAGGATCTGCCGGACGACTGGCGTCCTACCGTCGATTTCGTACTTGGCGCCCATGCGACCGGCCGCGATCTGGGTGCGCTGTCGGCGGTGGATCTGGCGCGATCGGGCGACCGCAGCCGCGCTGTCTTCTGCCGCGGCGGCGCCGGTGCGCTGGTCGCGGCACTCGGCCAGCGCCTGCCGGTGCAGCTCTCGACGCCGGCGACGCGCATCGAATGGCTGAAAACGCTGCAGGTGGAAACGCCGCGCGGCCGCCTGCGGGCGCGCGCGGTCATCGTCACCGCCTCGACGAGCGTCCTGGCGGCGGGAAAGATCGCCTTCACCCCGGAACTGCCGAAAAGCCATGCCGATGCGCTCGCGCATCTGTGGCTCGGCAGCCTCGACCGCATCGCCCTGGAGCTGCCGGACAATCCACTGGGACTCGGAGCCGACGAAGCGCTGTTCGAGAAAGCGTCCGGCGCACGCACCGCGGCGCTGCTCGCGAATGTCGGCGGCAGCGCGCTCAGCGTCGTCGATGTCGGCGGCGCCTTCGGCGCCGAACTGTCGACGCAAGGCGAAGCGGCGATGACCGATTTCGCTGTGTCGTGGCTGTCGGACCTGTTCGGCAGCAATGTCAGGAATGCGCTCAGGCGCCACGCGGTGACGCGCTGGAACGTCGCGCCGTGGGTGCTCGGCGCCATGTCGGCGGCTTCTCCGGGCGGCGAGGGCGGACGCAAGGTGTTGATGGCGCCGTTGCGCGAGCGCGTCTGGTTCGCCGGCGACGCCGTGCACGAGACGCGCTGGGGCACGCTCGGCGGCGCGTGGGAATCCGGCACCCGCGCGGCGGAGGCGGCGCTGCGCAAGATCGGCGCGATCAAGGACGACAAGCCGGAAAAGCCCGCCCGCCGCCGCAAGCCGCGATGAAGCGTCTATGGCGATGATACGTCCCAAGGCGCTGATCGCCTGGTCGGGCGGCAAGGACTGCGCCTATGCGCTGCATGTGGCGCGTCGCGCGGGGATGTCTGATATCGTCGGCGCACTGACGACGGTGACCGAGCCGTTCGACCGTGTCAGCGTGCACGGCGTGCGCAAAGAATTGCTGCGGGCGCAACTGGCGGCTGCCGGTCTGCAGCCCGTGATCGTGCGCATTCCCTATCCGTGTCCGAACGACGCCTACGAACAGGCCATGGCGGCGGCGATGACGCAGGCGCGCGCCGAAGGCATCACGCATATCGTGTTCGGCGATCTGTATCTTGCAGATATCCGCGCCTATCGCGAACAGAAACTCGCCGGCACCGGCATCGCGCCGGTGTTTCCGCTCTGGGGTCGGCCGACCGACGCGTTGGCGCGCGAGATGATCGCAGCCGGATTGCAGGCGACGGTGGTGACGGTCGATCTGAAAAAGCTGCCGGCCGGTTTTGTCGGCCGGCGTTTCGATGCGGCGCTGCTCGCCGATCTGCCGCAGGGCGTCGATCCGTGCGGCGAAAACGGCGAGTTTCATTCCTTCGTCACTGCCGGTCCGATGCTGGCGCGTCGCATCGCGGTGCGTACCGGGGAGACGGTGGCGCGCGACGGGCAGGCCTATATCGATCTGCTGCCCGATCGGCGATAGCGTGCTCGAACGAAACGGATACCGGTTCGCGCGAAGAAAACCCGTCAAGAAGAAAACCCGTCAAAACGCAACCGCCGGCGCTTCGCTGCTGATTTCCTCAACAGTGAAAAGCTCTAGCCGCGCAGCGTCCCGCCATTGCGCTTGCCGATCTCCGCGACGATCCTCGCTGCCAGCGCCTCGATATCCTCGTCGGTCATCGTCTTGTCGCGCGGCTGGATGGTGACGGCGATGGCGACCGACTTCTTTCCCGGATCGATGCCCTTGCCTTCGTAGACGTCGAAGACGGTCACGTCGGTGATCAGCTTGCGGTCGGCGTTCTGTGCCGTGCGCAGGATGTCGCCTGCCTTCACGGCGCGATCGACGATGAAGGCAAAGTCGCGCGACACCGGCTGGAATGGCGACAGCGACAGCAGGGGCTTTGCCCGCGTTGCTTTCGCCTTCGGCAGCGGAATGCCGTCGAGCACCACTTCGAAGGCCACCAGCGGTCCTTCGGCGTCGAGCGCCGCCAGCACGCGTGGATGCAGCTCGCCGAAATGGCCGAGCACGTTCTGCGGCCCGATCTGGATGGTGCCGGAGCGGCCGGGGTGGAACCAGTCCGGCGCGCCGGGAACGACCTGCAGCGCCGCCATCGGTGCGCCGGCGGCAGCCAGCGCCGCCAGCGCGTCCGCCTTGGCGTCGAAGGCATCGACCGGCGTCGCCGCCGCCGACCAGTGCCGTCCGCCGCCGGCGCTCTTCGCCAATGCGCGGCGCAGGCCGCTGGCCGCGGTGAACTGATCCTCCGGTTGGTCGCCCTTGAAGATCTGTCCCGTTTCGAACAGCGCGACGTCGGCAAAGCCGCGGTCGGCATTCTTCTGCGCCGCGGCGAGCAGGCCGGGCAGCAGGCTCGGCCGCATGTCGGAGAGCTCCGACGCGATCGGATTGGCGAGCGTCAGCGCCGGCTGACCGCCGCCGAACAGCGTCGCTTCGGTTTTCGAGACGAACGACCAGGTCACCGCCTCGACCAGTCCGCGCGCGGCCAGCGCGCGCCTGGTCTTGCGCAGGCGGTTCTGCAGCGGCGTCAGCACCGGCTTGAAGGCATCGTCGTCGCGCGGGAACGGCGTCAGCGGAATCGTATCGACACCGGCGATGCGCACGATCTCCTCGACGATATCCGCCTTGCCGGAAACGTCCGGCCGCCACGACGGCACCGCGACTTTCAGCCGGTCGCCCTGTCCGGCGCTGAAGAAGCCGAGCCGGTCGAGCGTGCGCTTCATGTCGGCGACTGGAATATCGAGGCCGGCGAGCCGCTTCACCTCGGCAGTCGGGAAGTCGATCACCCGTTCGGGCGCGCCGGCGTCGCCGGCGATGGCGATCTCGGACGGCGTGCCGCCGCACAGATCGAGCACCATCTGCGTCGCCAGTTCGAGGCCCGGCACGGTGAAGGCCGGATCCACGCCGCGCTCGAAGCGATAGCGCGCATCGCTGTTGATGCCGAGCTTGCGGCCGGTCTGGGCGATGTTGATCGGGTCCCACAGCGCCGATTCGATCAGCACGTCGGTGGTGGCCTCGTCGCAGCCCGACAGTTCGCCGCCCATGATGCCGGCAAGTGACTCTGGCCCGTTGCCGTCGGCGATGACGCACATCGCGCTGTCGAGCGTATAGGTCTTGCCGTCGAGCGCCAGCAACTGCTCGCCGTTCTGCGCGCGGCGCACGACGAGACCGCCCTTCACTTTCTTCGCGTCGAAGACGTGTAGCGGCCGGCCGCGATCGAAGGTCATGAAATTGGTGATGTCGACCAGCGCATTGATCGGCCGCAGGCCGATGGCCGTCAGCCGATCCTGCAACCACTGCGGCGACGGGCCATTCCTGACGCCACGCACGAGACGCAGCGCGAAGGCCGGGCACAGCTTGTCGGCCTCGATCGTCACCGACACCGGGCAGCGGAATTCGCCCTTCACCGGCTTGACGCCGCGATCCTTGAACGTGCCGATCAGCGCCGCGCCGAGATCGCGCGCGATGCCGGACACGCCGGTGCAGTCCGGCCGGTTCGGCGTCAGATTGATCTCGATCACCGGATCGTTGAGGCCGAGCACCTCGGCGAACGGTGTGCCGACCGGCGCGTCAGCCGGCATTTCAATGATGCCGGAGTGATCCTCGTTGTAGCCGATCTCGGCGCCGGAGATCAGCATGCCGTGGCTCTCGACGCCGCGGATCTTGCCGACCGCAAGCGTGATGTCCTTCCCCGGAATGTAGGTGCCGGGCAGGCCGAGCACCGCCTTGATGCCGCCGCGCGCATTCGGTGCGCCGCAGACGATCTGGATCGGCGCGCCCTCGCCGGTATTGACCATGCAGACGCGCAGCCGGTCGGCGTTCGGGTGCTGTACGGCGGAGATGACCTCGACGACCTTGAACGGCGCATAGGTCTTCGCCGGATCCTCGACATGCTCGACCTCGAGACCGATCAAGGTGAGCTTGTCGACGATCTCGTCGAGCGTCGCGTCGGTGGTCAGGTGCTCCTTGAGCCAGGACAGAGTGAATTTCATGCGCTGAGCCCCCCCGCCAGCGTCGGGAAGTCGAGCGGCCGGAAACCGTAATGCGACAGCCAGCGCACATCCGCCTCGAAGAACGGGCGCAGGTCCGGCATGCCGTATTTCAGCATCGCGATGCGGTCGATGCCCATGCCCCAAGCGAAGCCCTGATATTCATCGGGATCGAGGCCGCAATTCTTCAGCACGTTCGGATGCACCATGCCGCAGCCGAGAATCTCCAGCCAGTCGTTGCCTTCGCCGAAGCGGATTTCGCCCTTGTCGCGATGGCACTGGATGTCGACTTCGAGCGACGGCTCGGTGAACGGAAAGAACGACGGCCGGAAACGCATCTTCACGGAATCGACCTCGAAGAACGCCTTGCAGAATTCCTCGAGGATCCATTTCAAGTGGCCGAGATGCGAGCCCTTGTCGATGACCAGGCCTTCGACCTGATGAAACATCGGCGTGTGCGTCTGATCGGAATCGCAACGATAGGTGCGGCCGGGGCAGATGACCCGGATCGGCGGCTTCTGCGACAGCATGGTGCGCACCTGCACCGGCGAGGTGTGAGTACGCAGCAGCGCGCGCGAGCCGTCCGGCTTCGGGTTGAAGAAGAACGTATCGTGCATTTCCCGCGCCGGATGGCCTTCGGGAAAGTTCAGCCTGGTGAAGTTGTAGTCGTCGGTCTCGATATCGGGACCTTCCGCCACCGCAAAACCCATATCGGCGAAGATCGCGGTGAGTTCATCCATCACCTGGCTGATCGGATGCACGCGGCCGGCCTCCGCCGGCGTCTCGCGCAGCGGCAGGGTGACGTCGACCGTCTCGCTGGCGAGGCGTGCGTCGAGCGCAGCATTGGCCAGCGTTTCCTTGCGCGCGACGATCGCCTGCGTGACGCGCTCTTTCAGGCCGTTGATCGCCGGACCCTGCACCTTGCGCTCGTCGGGCGACAGGCCGCCCAGCGTCTTCAGCAGCGCGGAGACCGAGCCGCTCTTGCCGAGCGCGGCGATCCGCACCGTCTCGAGCGACGCTTCGTCGGACGCGGCGGCGATGGCGCCGGTCAGTTCTGTTTCGAGTTGGGCGATGTCAGGCATGCGTCAATCCGTGTCTCTCCCTGCCATGGCCGGGCAGCAACGGACGAAGGACGACATCGCCTCGCTCGCTAGTGCCCCGGCCATCCCGCGACGACGGGATGACACTGTGCATCCCTGAGCGGGATGCGCGGGTCATAGGTGTTCTTTAGAACGCCGTTCTTCGAACGGCTATGCCCGCGCATGACAACAGATGTTGCTGGTGAGCCGGCGCGGTTACGCCGGCAGCGCCGCCTTGGCCTTCTCGACGATCGCCTGGAACGCCGCCGGCTCGCGGATCGCGAGATCGGACAGCACCTTGCGGTCGATGACGATGCCCGACTTGTCGAGGCCGTTGATGAACCGGCTGTAGGTCAGGCCGAAGGGGCGCACGGCGGCGTTCAGCCGCTGGATCCACAGCGCGCGGAAGGTGCGCTTGCGGCGCTTGCGGTCGCGGAATGCGTATTGGTTGGCCTTCTCCACCGCCTGCTTGGCGATGCGGATGGTGTTCTTGCGACGGCCGTAATAGCCCTTCGCAGCCTTGAGAACCTTCTTGTGCTTGGCGTGGCCGACGGTGCCGCGTTTGACGCGAGCCATGGGTGATCTCCTTCAGAAGTCCGCAAAAATGGTCAAGAGGGCTGTGCTGCAGCCGGCCTCGTCAGCCGTTGGGCAGCCAGTATTTCTTGATGGTGTCGCCGTCGGTCTTGAACAGCACGGCGGTGCCGCGATGGTCGCGGATCTGCGAGGTGCTGCGCTTGATCATGCCGTGGCGCTTGCCGGACTGCTGGTATTTCACCTTGCCGGTGCCAGTGATTTTGAAGCGCTTTTTAGCGCCCGATTTGGTCTTCAGCTTGGGCATTTTGCTCTCCTGTTCCGGTCGGTAATCTATTGAATTGCCAACGGAATTCCGTGTGCTCGCGAGGAGCGGATTGCTCGGATTGAGCGGGTTTCATCGCCACGGCAGCCCTGTTTCGGCCGGGCCATGAAGGCCGGGGTTATGGCAGAGAGTCCGGAAAATGGCAACTGTGCCGGACCCGCCGGCAGGCTGCAGATTATGCGGGCTTTTCAACGTCTTGCGACGGACCGAGAGGGATGCCCTGCCGGCGTGCTTGCGGCGTTTCGAGCGGGGCGGACACCGGTTCGCGCGAAGAAAACGCGCCGGATCAAAAACCCGAGGCTTTCCGTGTTTCCGTGAAACAGCGAAAGGCGCCCGGAGAAACCGGGAAAACCGGTGCGTTCCCGCCCGCGCCCGGCCCCTTGCCGGGGACGGGCGCATGATTGCAGGGCGGCGACCGGAGCGGGGCGCCGCGTCGTATCGGGCGCGGCGCCGGGGATCGAAACGGCGTCGGGTTTAGCGCGGCGCCAGGATCATGATCATCTGGCGGCCTTCGAACTTCGCCGACTGCTCGATCTTGGCGATCTCGGCGGTGTCCTCGCGGACCCGGTCGAGCAATTTGAAGCCCAGTTCCTGGTGCGCCATTTCGCGACCACGGAAACGCAGGGTGATCTTCACCTTGTCGCCTTCCTCGAAGAAACGCTGCATGGCGCGCATCTTCACGTCATAATCGTGCTCGTCGATCATCGGCCGGAGCTTGATCTCTTTGACCTCGACGACCTTCTGCTTTTTGCGGGCTTCCGCCGCCTTCTTCTGCGCCTGGTATTTGTATTTGCCGTAATCCAGGATCTTGCAGACGGGCGGCGATGAATTGGGAGCGATTTCAACCAGATCGAGCCCGGCGGCTTGCGCCATCTCAAGGGCGGTCTGGATCGGGGTGGTGCCGTGGTTGTCACCGGCGGCGTCAATCAGCTGGACCTCGCGGACGCGGATCTCCTCGTTGATGCGCGGACCGTCTTTGACGGGCGGCGCGGCTTTCATGGGACGGCGAATGTTCGTTGCTCCTCTGTCGTTGTCAGGATGCGGGCAATACCGGCCTTGAAAGGGGCCGGCGAGCCTCAAATCAAAGATTGGTAGAAACGCGCAACAAGTCAACGTCGCTGCGCAGGAATCGCGCTGCGAGCGGTGCGGCGATGCGCGCAAGCCACATATCCGGTTTGATCACGTGGTCTTGCCGGGGTGTCCGGTGTTCCGGGCGGCCATCTCGGCATAGATCGCCAGAAGCTGCTCGGCGACCGCCTGCTGGCTGAAATGAGCCGACACCCAGTCGCGGCCGCGGGCACCGATGGCATTGCGGGTGGCTTCCGGCATCGAGAACAGATGCAGCAAGGTGTCGGCGAGCGCGGTGTCGTCGTCGCTGGCGAAGCGCAGCCCGGTGATCTGATGTTCGGGCACCAGCGGCGGCGACAGCACCACGTCGGCGCCGGCACCGAGTTCGGAGACGACGACCGGCCGGGCCATGGCCTGCGCCTCGAGAATGGCGCGCTGCATGCCCTCCGGCTGAACCGCCGCCGAGACCACCACCGAGGCCGCTGCATAGGCGGCCGGCAGATCGTCGCAGGCGCGGCCCATGCGGATGACGCCGGCGGTGTCGGTCGACAGCACCAGGTCCCATAATTCGCCGGTATATTGCGTCTGGCCGCGGTCCTCGCCGACGAAGACACAGAGGAAATCCTTCAGCCCGCGCTCCTTCAGCCGCTGCACCGCCCGCACCATCACGTGATGACCCTTGCGGCGAAGCATGCGGCCGACGACGACGATGACTTTCGTTTCGGGGCCGACGCCCCAGCTCGTGCGGATCGCCTCGATGCGCTCCGGCGTCATCCGGGCGATGTCGAAACGCTCGACGTCGACACTGCCGGGAACGACGGCGATGCGCGCCCACGGCGTGGCGTGCCGGTCGTTGATCAGTTGCGCGATTTGCTCGCTCGCCGCGATCACCCGCTCGCCGCGCGCCATGACGCTGTTGTAGAGATGCTTGAACAGGTTCTGCTCGCGGAAACCCTTGTACCAGGAAGTCAGGAACGGCAGGCCGGTGCGGCGCGCCGCGACATAGGCGCACCATGCCGGGGCGCGGCCATGTGCGTGCAGCACGTCGCAGCGTCGCTCGCGGGCGATGCGGATCAGCGCGGCGCAATTGCGTGCCATCACCAGCGGGTTGCGGCTGGCGACGTTGAGCCGGATCAGGTCGCCGCCGACGCCCAGCACGTCCTTCGCCAGGCGCCCGCCATTGGCGACGACGATCGGCTTGTGACCGGCGCCGGCGAGCACCCGCGCTGCTTCCAGCGCGCCGTAATCGGCGGCGCCGGCGTCGAGCGTCGGAACCGCGATGAGAACTGTCAGCGGTCGCAAGGGCACCACATTGCGCACAGAAGCTGCCGGTCCGCCCAACGCCATATCCGATTGCTGGGGAAGGTCGCGGCGGCTCGGCATGATCGACATTCAGACTCCTTCATCGCGGCGCATATCCGATCACGCATATCTGATCACATATACCGTGTGCCCTGCACCCTGCGCGCTCGCGCATGTTCGGGCGCCAGACTCGAACGCTCCGGTTCCCATCGAAAACAGGCGCGGCCTCGTTTCGGTAGCGGCGGGTTGAATCCGGAAAAAAAGCGGATCGCGGCGATCGGGTATCGCAGATCGCACGAACACCTATAAACCGCGCCGACCCGCTCGGCAACGCCGGGCGGGGAGATCATCCGCCGCGAGCGAAGGGCCGCCGTGGCGCAGTACCAGTGCGTTCGATCCGGCACATTGATGGCGACACCCATCGCGGCGGTCGTTGCGATGTCGATCGCCAGACGCATGGCGGCTTGCATTGGCCGGCCGGTTGCGGCGAAACAATCCCCGACGGTTCTTCGGTCGTCGCAAAGTGAATCGCGGAGTGGATATGACGGAATTGAATCGGAAAAGCCTGACGGTGGGAACGGGTGATGAAGCCCGCAGCATCGCCGCCGAAGTCCGCGCGGGCGCTACGCCCGGTGTGTTCTGGTTGTCGGGTTTCAAGTCCGACATGCAGGGGACCAAGGCGGCGGCACTCGATGCCTGGGCGGCGGCGCAGGGCCGCGCCTGCGTGCGGTTCGACTATTCCGGTCATGGCGCTTCTGGCGGACGCTTCGTCGACGGCACGATCGGCCGCTGGCTGGAAGAGAGCATCGCGGTGTTCACGACAATCTGCCGTGGCCCGCAGATCGTCGTCGGCTCGTCGATGGGCGGCTGGCTGGCGCTGCTGCTGGCGCGCGCGCTGCGCGACCGTAACGACGCGCCGCCGCTTGCCGGTCTGGTGCTGATCGCGCCGGCGGTCGATTTCACCGAAGAGCTGATGTGGAAGAAATTCACGCCGGACATCAAGCAGCAGCTTGCCGAGACCGGGCAATGGCTGCGCCCGTCGGACTATTCTGACGATCCCTATGTCATCACCCGCGCGCTGATCGAGGATGGCCGCAAGCATCTGCTGCTCGATGGATTGATCGAGACCGGCTGCCCGATCCGCATCCTGCAGGGCGTGCAGGATACCGATGTGCCGTGGCAGCATGCGGTCGATCTCACCTCGCGGCTGGCGCAGGACGACGTCGTGCTGTCGCTGATCAAGGATGGCGATCATCGCCTGTCGCGCCCGGAGAATCTCGCGCGGCTGCTGGCGGCGGTGGCGGAGTTCTGATCACGCGCGCCGCCCTCGCGGGGCTCGACCTGTCGATCCGTCCGCTCCGACGGACGGTTCAGGAGTGGACTCCACGGTCAATCCGTGGGGGAACGTCGAAGAATGCCGTCCATTCCTGCCGAACGTCGGCATCCGTTTCGCTGTCGCGCCGCGCGATTGCCAATGCAGCGAACTGTGCGCGCGGCAACAGAATCCCGAGCGCCCATACCGCCGCGCCACGCACCAGCGGCGAGGCGTCGTCGAGAAGCCGCTCGGCCTCGGCGGCGAGCGCGACCTCGCCGGAATTGCCGATGGCGATCAGCACATTGCGCACGAAACGGTCGCGGCCGGTGCGCTTTACCGCGGTTTTCGCGAACAGGGTGCGAAACGCGGCATCGTCGAGCCGCGCCAGGTCCTGCAATGAGGGTGCGCGCAATTGTGCGCGTGCAGCGAGTTTGGCATCGCGGCCGGCCTGCGCGAACTTGTTCCACGGACAGACGGCGAGACAATCGTCGCAGCCATAGATGCGGTTGCCCATCCGCGCCCGCAGGTCGCGCGGGATCGGTCCTTTATGCTCGATGGTGAGATAGGAAATGCATTTGCGTGCATCGAGCGTGAACGGCGAGGGGAAGGCGTTGGTCGGGCAGGCGTCGAGGCAGGCGCGGCAGGAGCCGCAGCTCTGCGGTCCCGCATCGTCGACCGGCAGGTCGAGTGTGGTGAAGATCGCACCGAGAAACAGCCAGGAGCCGAAATCGCGCGACACCAGATTGGTGTGCTTGCCCTGCCAGCCGAGACCGGCCGCCTGCGACAGCGGCTTCTCCATCACCGGCGCGGTATCGACAAAGACTTTCAGATCGCCGCCGGCGGTGGCGATCAGCCAGCGCGCGATCACTTTCAGCCGTTTCTTGATGACGTCGTGATAGTCGCTGTCGCAATGCGCGTAGACCGAGATGGCGCCGCGGTCGCGCTGCCCATGCACGGCGAGCGGATCCCAGTCCGGTCCATAGTTCATGCCGAGCATGATCACCGAGCGCGCGTCCGGCCACAGCACATTCGGGTCGATGCGGCGGTCGGCATGGGTGGCAAGCCAGTCCATGTCGCCGTGTTCGCCGCTGGCGATGAATTCGCTGAACCGCCGCCTGGCGAGTTCGGTGGTCTGCGGACGCGTCACGCCGAAGGCATCGAAGCCCTGCTCGCGCGCGAACTGCCGCAGCGCGGCCTTCAGTGCCGGCGGATCGGTCAAAAGTCCAGATTGGCGTAGTGTGGCGGCGGCGGCAGGCCGGCGATCGTGTCGCTCAGGATCGGACGGAACGACGGGCGCGATTTCACCCGCGCATACCAGTGCTTCGCTGCCTCGTTCTCGGTCCACGGTACTTCGCCCAGATAATCGGCAGCCGACAGGTGCGCGGCCGCGGCCAGATCCGCATAGCTCAGCCGGTCGCCGGCGAGCCAGTCGCGGGTCTGCACCAGCCAGCCGATATAGGCCAGATGGTAGCGGATATTGTGGCGCGCGGCGCGCAATGCGTCGCTGTTGGGCGAGCCGCCGCCCTGTTTCGGCGTCATATGCCGCTTGAATTCCCGCTCGTTGACCAGCGGTTCGCTGACCTCGGCGAAGAAGCGGTCGTTGAACCAGGCCATCAGCCGCCGCACCTCGACGCGGCGGCCGATCGAGATCGGCAGCAACCGCGCCTCGCCGTGTTCGGCGCCGCGCGTCTCGTCGAGGAACTCGGCGATGATGGCAGCGCTCGGCACCGGCGGCTGGCCCTCCTCGATGAGCACCGGCAGTTCGCCGGCCGGATTGAGCTTGAGGAAGGCTTCCCGTCGCTCCCACGGCCGCTCCTCGATGAAATGCGTTTCGATCCCGTATTCGGCAAGGATCAGCCGGACGAATCGGGAGTGCGGACAGAGCGTCTGGTGGAGAAGGGTCAGCATGGATCGTCGGGACGGTGTTCGTCGGCACGGGGCGGGAGAGCCGGCGGCGGCTTGGCGTGCCGCCGCAGGCGGGTTCGGCCGTGCCGCAGGGAATCGGTGCGGGAGACTATGAAATAGCGTTCGCCGGTCGGCAACCGAGCCGTTTGTTGACCGCGCTGCTTTTTCATTGCCCCCCTGAAACGGTTGCGCGACAAGCGCTGGGTGCCGAATCGATCCAGCGCCGCCGCGCGTCGGCCTCCGGAGATATCCGATGAACTTCGACACAATGATGGCCGCGTCTGGCGATTTCTTTCAGGTCGATATCCTCAAGGCGCTGATCCTCGGCATCGTCGAGGGACTGACCGAGTTCCTGCCGGTGTCGTCGACCGGCCATCTGCTGATGATGGAACATTTCCTCGGCTGGGGCGACGACGCCTTCGGCAAATCCTTCGCCATTCTCATCCAGCTCGGCGCCATCCTGGCGCTGCTGACCATCTATTTCGGACGGCTGTGGCGGCTGGCGCTGAACATGTTCACGAGCTGGGAGGCGGCGCGCTTCGTCATCGGCGTGCTGCTCGCCTTTCTGCCGGCGGCGGTCGTCGGCGCATTGGCGATCGGTTTCATCAAGGGCGTGCTGTTCAACGTCTGGATCGTCTGCGTGATGTTCATCCTCGGCGGCCTGGTGCTGTTGTGGGTCGATCGCCGCAATCTCAATCCGCGCTACCATGACGCGACGGAGTTCTCGCTGCCGATGTATCTCGGCATCGGCATCATCCAGTGCGTCTCGATGATCCCCGGCGTGTCGCGCTCCGGCGCCACCATCGTCGGCGCCATGCTGCTCGGCGCCGACCGGCGCTCGGCGGCGGAGTTCTCGTTCTGGCTGGCGATGCCGACGATGATCGGCGCCTTCGCCTGGGAACTCTACAAGAGTCACGCCGATCTCGGCGGCGGCAGCAGGCTCGTCATCGCCGTCGGTTTCGCCGCGTCCTTCGTCTGCGGCTGGATCGTGGTGAAGACGTTCCTTGGCTATGTGCAGCGGCACAGCTTCGCGGTCTTCGCCTGGTGGCGCATCGTTGTCGGCGTGCTCGGACTGGCGGCGCTGACGCTCATGCACTAGCGCGTTGTCGAGCCAGGCGGATGCCGGTTCGCGTCAAGAAAACGCGTCGGACCACAACCTGGAGCATTTCACCGTTTCAATGAAATGATGAAACGCTCTAGCGCGACGGTGCCGGCGCGTGCGGTGCGCTCAGGCGGTGCGATCACGGAACTGGCCGGTCTTGCGGAAGCGCCAGAGATAGGACGGCACCACCGCCTCGATCGAGGTCGGCGTGATGCCGAGGCCGGTCAGCGTGCGTCCCTCGCGCATCGCCTGCTCCGACACGACATTGTCGCTGCGCAGCAGTTCGACCTGATCGGGAGTGAGCGGCGGCTTCGGCAGGAACTGCAGCACGCTGGCCTGCAGGCGCGCCACAGCGAAGGGCACCGGCATCAGCAGGCGCTGCCGTTCGATGGTCGCGAGCGTGTAGGCCATCAACTCCTTGAAGCTGCGGATATCCGGCCCGCCGAGCTCGTAGGTCACGCCGGCACGCGGCTCGTCGCGCTGGAGCTTTCCGTCGACGATATCGGCGATCGCCGCCGCGACGTCGCCGGCAAACACCGGCTGCAGCGCCGTGCGGCCGCCGCCGATCAACGGCAAAGCGGGGGCGAAGCGGGCCAGCGACGCGAAGCGGTTGAAGAAATCGTCCTCCGGCCCGAACACGATCGAGGGCCGCACGATGGTCGCGTCCGGTTGCGCGGCAAGCACGCGCCGCTCGCCCTCGGCTTTCGATCGGGCGTAATGCGACGGGGACTGCGCGTCGGCGCCGATGGCCGATACCTGGACGAGCGATGCGTCGTGCTCGGCGGCGATCCGCGCCACCGTCTCGGCGCCCTGCGCCTGCACGGCGTTGAAAGTCTGCCGCCGCCGCTCGAACAGGATGCCGACGAGATTGATCGCCAGCGCGCTGTCGCGCATCGCCGCCGCGACCGAATCAGGGAAACGCAGATTGGCCTGCACGGCATTGATCTGGCCGACGCGTCCGAGCGGCTGCAGGTGTCCGGCCAGCTCCGGCCGGCGCACGGCGACGCGGATGCGATAGTCGCGTTTGGCCAGAGCCCGCACCACATGGCGGCCAAGGAACCCCGATCCACCGAAAATCGTGATGAGGGTGTCGGCGGGGGTACGGACGGTCATCGGGCTACCCTGAAAACGGCTTGTTACGGCTTGGTGCCGCTTGCAACTGACGGCTTGCAACGGCTGTTGACGGCGCCGGCGGAGCGCGGCGCGGGGCGGTTATGGGCAATCGGACTGCGGCATACAGGATCGCCGCCGGCTTATCCAGAGGCGGAAGGGCCGCAGCCGAATTGACAAGCGCATCGGCCCTCCGTACCTATCGCCGCGAGCCCAGATGGCGGAATTGGTAGACGCACTAGTTTCAGGTACTAGCGGTGAAAGCCGTGGAGGTTCGAGTCCTCTTCTGGGCACCATCTCAATGCCGGCCGGCGACCAGGTCGCCTGACGGCCGGGTCCGCGGGCCGCGCCGGCACCGGATCTGTCGTTTCATGATCCGCCAGTCGTGGTCTGCGGTTTCCTGGTCTGCGGCTTCAATATGAACAGGCGCGCGCCACAATGAACATCCGCCTGCATCGCGGCGATCTTCCCGACCTGTCCCGCTACAAGGACGCGGTGGCCATCGACACCGAGGCGATGGGACTCGATCCGCATCGCGACCGGCTGTGTGTGGTGCAGCTCTCGCCCGGCGACGGCAGTGCCGATGTCGTGCAGATTCCCGCCGATATCCCGGATGCGCCCAATCTGAAGCAATTGCTGGCCGATCCGGCGCGGACCAAGATCTTCCATTTCGCCCGCTTCGATCTCGGCCTGCTCTGCAAGACCTTCGGGGTAATGCCTGGCCCGGTCTATTGCACCAAGATCGCCTCGCGGCTGGCGCGCACCTATACCGACCGACACGGGCTCAAGGATTTGACGCGCGAACTGCTCGGCATCGAGATTTCCAAGCAGCAGCAGTCCTCCGACTGGGGCGCCGAGACCCTTTCCGAGGCGCAGCTCGCCTATGCCGCCTCCGACGTCCAGAATCTGCATGCGTTACGGCGGAGGCTCGACGCGATGCTGGCGCGCGAGGGCCGCACGGAACTGGCGCAGGCCTGCTTCCGCTTCCTGCCGGAACGGGTGCGGCTCGACCTCGCCGGCTGGGCGGCCGAGGATATCTTCGCGCATTCCTGACCGGGACCGGCTCGACCGGGCCGGCCTGCATCCGCCGGATGCGCTGGGCGGTTCGGCGTTGCCGAAGGCCCCATGTAGGATCGTCCGGCGCCCCGTTGGGATTGAAATCCGAACTGTTGTGCTTAAACGAGGAGCGCGGGGTCTCGGCTGAATTCGGCGGGGAGGCCGCCGTGCAGGGGCCACATTCGGCAGGCTAAGGTTGCGGCAGGCCAAGGTTGCGACGAGCTACAGTGGCCGCGCTGGGTCTGGATGGTGAGCTCGGGCCGCCGGTTTTTTGGCCGGCCGGTCGGGAGAGCTTGCCTTGTTAACCTGTCTTGGTAACCCGCCGGGTAACCAGCGCGGGTAGGGTGGCGGCCGTTGTACCGCTGCGGCCCGTCTGCCATTGCATCTGCAATGGCGCGCAATCTGTCGCCGACTCTGCCGTTGAATCCCGTTATCGTCAGGACATCCGACCGAACTGCCAGCATGAACCGACCGATCGCAGCAGCAGAGGCCCGCATGGTGCCGACCACCTGGTCGGCGCCGCGCGCCGACAACGGACGGGCCTTCCGTGCCGCCCGCCGTCACAGCCGGCTGGTCCATGTCCTGCGCATCGGCATTCCCGTATCGGTCGTCGTCCTGCTGGTGGCCATCGGGCTGACGACCTATTTCAATCCGCTGCGGCTGCTTGGCCAATTGCCGCTCGATCTCGGCAATCTGGTGGTGTCGGGCACCAAGATCACCATGGAGCGGCCGCGTATCTCCGGTTTCACGTCCGACAACCGGGCCTATGATCTTGCCGCCACGGCGGCGGCACAGGACCTGACCCAGCCCGATCTCGTCGAGCTCAATCAATTGCAGGCGCGCATCGACATGCAGGACAAATCCAGGGTCGAGGTTTCCGCCAACAGCGGCGTCTACAACTCCAAGCAGGAAACGCTGACGTTGCGGCAGAACATCCTGCTGACCTCGTCGACCGGCTATGCGGCGCGGCTCAGCGAGGCGGTGATCGACGTACGCAAGGGCAATGTCGTTTCCGAGCGGCCGGTTTCGGTCGATCTGCTCAACGGCACGCTCGATGCCAAGCGGCTGGAAGTGATCGACGCCGGCGAGCGCGTGGTGTTCGGCGGCGGCGTGTCGATGATCTTGACCTTGCCGAACGACAAGGAAGACGGCGAGAACAAGAGCAAGAACAACAGCAGGAACGGCGGCAAGGCCGGTGCGGAAGGAGCGGCGTCGCGATGACCGCAAGATGGACCATGGTATCGGCCGGTCTTGTTGCCGCTGCGCTGGCGGCGACGCCGGCGCTGGCGCAATCGTCGAAGGGGCCGCCGAACGCGTTGCAGGGTTTTTCGCAGAATCGCGACCAGCCGGTGCAGATCGAGGCCGCGACGCTCGAGGTGCGCGAGAAGGAGAAGCAGGCGACGTTCTCCGGCAACGTCAAGGTGACGCAGGGCGATACCGGCCTGCGCTCCAAATCGCTGGTCGTCTTCTACGAGGACAGCAGCGGCCAGGATAAGGCCGACCAGACCAAGGCTGATCAGACCAAGCCTGACCAGACCAGGGCCGGCAACGGCAAAGCCGCCGGCAGCATGACCCAGGCCAATCCGACGCCGGGTTTCGGCGGCGGCCAGCAGCAGATCAAGCGGCTGGAAGCCAAGGGCGGTGTGGTGGTGACGCAGAAAGACCAGACGGTGACCGGCGATGCCGGCGTCTTCGACATGCGGACCAATACGGTGACGATGACCGGCAATGTGGTGATGACTCAGGGACAGAACGTGCTGCGCGGCGACCGTCTGGTCGTCGATCTCGGCACCGGCGTCTCGCGGGTCGAATCCGGTAAGTCCGGCGCCGGCCGGGTGCAGGGCCTGTTCCATTCGGGCGGCGTCAAGCCGGAGGAGGCCGGCAAGAATACCGGCAAGGATGCAGGCAAGGATACAAGCAAGGGTCGCGGCGAGCCCGGTATGCCGACGATGCCGGCGCCGCGACAGCCGCTGCGGCTGAATTGAGCGTGATGGGTGCTTCGCCGGCATCAATCGCCGCGCGGCGCATTTCCCCGCGGCGTGTTCCGTGCCGGGAGCCGGTTTCCGCCGTCGGATCGGGCGAGGGGCGGGCTTTTCGGGATCGCTTCGGATCGCGTTTCCGGGCGAAGCGGGCACCGGTCCGGGTGAAGAAAACGCGTCAAAACAAGAATGTAGGGCTGTGCTTCCGATTTCCTCAGATGCGAAAAGACTTTAGAGTGCAGCGCTGCTGCGCGGGCCGCTTGCGGTCGCGGCGGCGGGTTGTCCCCACACCGAGGCAGGCTTGAATATCCTTTCACTCTTTCGTCGACGGCCGGCCCCCGCCGAACGACAGAAACCACGCTGGGACCAGCCGCTGCCCGGGCGCCCGCAGCCGCCGCGCCCGGTTCAGGCCCAGCAGCATTCAAGCCAGCCTCATGCGGGCCAGCCCTATCCGGGGCAGTCTCAGCAGGGGAGAGCCGCCCCCGGGCAGCCCTATGCGCAATCGCATTCCGGGCAGCCCTATCCGGTGCAGCAGGCGCAGCCGAACGGTTATGCGCCGGCGCAGCATCCGCCTGCCCGGACCGTCGCGCCCGCGCACGGCGACGGGCGCCCGGCGCCGCGGCAAGGCATGCGACAGGATGGCCGCCAGGACGCGCGTCAAGACGTTCGTCAGGATACGCGACAAGACACACGTCATGCTGTCCGGCACGGCTATCTGGCGGCGCATGGCGTTGAGAAGAGCTTCGGCTCGCGCAAGGTGGTCAAGGGCGCGACCATGTATGTGCGGCGCGGCGAGGCGGTCGGCCTGCTCGGCCCGAACGGCGCCGGCAAGACGACGATCTTCTACATGATCACCGGGCTGATCCGTGCCGACAAGGGCCGGGTGGAGCTCGACGGCTACGACGTGACGGCGCTGCCGATGTATCAGCGGGCGCGGCTCGGCGTTGGCTATCTGCCGCAGGAAGCCTCGATTTTCCGCGGGCTCAATGTCGAGGACAATATCCGCGCGGTGCTCGAACTGGTTGAGCCGGACCTGCGACGCCGCGACGCCGATCTCGATGCGCTGCTGGAGGAATTCAACATCACCCGGCTGCGCAAGACGCCGTCGATCGCGCTGTCGGGCGGCGAGCGGCGGCGCGTCGAGATCGCCCGCGCGCTGGCGACGCGGCCGAGCTACATGCTGCTCGACGAACCCTTCGCCGGCATCGATCCGATTGCCGTCGGCGACATCCAGCAGCTCGTGCGCCATCTCACCAATCGCGGCATCGGTGTGCTGATCACCGACCATAATGTCCGCGAAACGCTGGGCCTCACCGACCGCGCCTACATCATCTATTCCGGCGAGGTGCTGATGGAGGGCCGTGCCCAGGACATCGTCAACAATCCGGATGTCCGCCGGCTCTATCTCGGCGAGGAGTTCCGTCTGTAAAGCGTGGCCCCGGCACGCGCGGACTGCATTCGCGCGTCGTTTCCGCCCGAGGCTCCGACGCGAGCCGAAACAGGCCGACAATGGTGCGATTGCCCGCGATCCAGGCGATTTGACGGTTTCTTCGCCGGATGCTGCGCACATATTGCGCAGCATTGCCCCGTTTCGGGCGCCGACAAGGCACGTGCACGGGCCATAACCTTGCTATAGTAAAGCAAGAATCGGACCACTTCGGCACCGGCAATGGCCCTCAGTCCCCGCCTCGAATTCCGCCAGTCGCAAGCGCTGGTCATGACGCCGCAGCTCATGCAGGCGATCAAACTGCTGCAACTGTCGAGCCTCGACCTTGCCGCCTATGTGGAAGCCGAGCTGGAAAAAAACCCGCTGCTCGAACGCGGCAACGACGAGGGCACGGGCCAAGGTGCGGACGACGGCGCGGCGGAACCGGCCGTGGATGCCACGGCGGCGCCGACGCTCGATGGCGACGGCGGGGCGACCGCCGGCGACTGGGCCGGCGAGGAGATGGAGACGAGCCGCACCGCGCTGGAACAGGGGCTCGGCACCGAACTGGAGAATGTCTTTCCCGACGACGAGGGTGGCCGCCCGGCGGCCACGTCACCGGAACCCGACATGCCGGCTGCCTATTCGGAATGGTCGGCGGCCGGCAGCGGTGCCCGCGCCGATGGCGACTATGACCCGGAGGCCTTCCTCGCCCCGGCGCTGACGCTTGCCGACCATCTCGCCGGACAACTTGCGCTGGCGGTGAGCGATCCGGTGCAGCGCATGATCGGCCAGTATCTGATCGATCTGGTCGACGAGGCCGGCTATCTCGCCGGCGATCTCGATGCCGTCGGCGAGAAGCTCGGCGTGCCGCGCGCCGAGGTCGAGACGATGCTGGCGATCCTGCAAGGCTTCGAACCGTCGGGCGTCGGCGCGCGCAATCTCAAGGAATGCCTGGCGATCCAGTTGCGCGAGCGCGACCGCTACGATCCGGCCATGCAGGCGCTGGTCGAAAATCTCGAACTGCTGGCCCGGCGCGATCTTGCCGCTTTGCGCAAAGTCTGCGGCGTCGGCGACGACGATATCGCCGACATGATTGCGGAGATCCGGCGACTCAATCCGAAGCCCGGTCTGGCCTTCGGCACCACCGTGGTGCAGCCGATCGTGCCGGACGTGTTCGTGCGCGCCGCGCCCGACGGCAGCTGGCAGGTCGAGCTGAATTCCGACACGCTGCCGCGTGTGCTGGTCAGCCAGCGCTATCATGCGCGAATCGCCAGAACCGCGCGCAGCGATCAGGACAAAACCTATCTCGCCGATTGCCTGCAAAGCGCCACCTGGCTGGTGCGCGCGCTCGATCAGCGGGCGCGCACGATCCTCAAGGTCGCCAGCGAGATCGTGCGTCAGCAGGATGCCTTCTTCGCCCACGGCGTGCGGCATCTGCGGCCGCTCAATCTCAAAGCCATCGCCGAGGCGATCGGCATGCATGAATCGACGGTGTCGCGGGTGACGGCCAACAAATACATGGCCACCAATCGCGGCATCTTCGAGCTGAAATATTTCTTCACCGCCGCCATCGCCGCGACCGATGGCGGCGAGGCGCATTCGGCCGAAGCGGTGCGGCATCAGATCAGGAAGTTGATCGATGCGGAGAAGGCGAGCGAGGTGTTGTCGGACGACGCGCTGGTCGATGCGCTGAAAGCGACGGGCATCGATATCGCCCGCCGGACGGTCGCCAAATATCGAGAGGCGATGCGCATTCCCTCGTCGGTGCAGCGGCGGCGTGAAAAGCAGGCCGCCGGCGGTTAGAGCATCCCGAAAAGGGCGCGCCGGTTCGTGTGACGGAAAACGCGCCGGATCGAAAAAAACGGATCAAAAGACCGGCGCCTTTCACCGTTTCGACGAAACGATGAAAGGCGCCGAAGAAAACGCAACGGAGAGAAGCGCCGCCGTCAGATCTGGCGGTCGACCATCCGCTTCTTGATCTCGGCGATGGCCTTGGCCGGGTTGAGGCCCTTCGGGCATGCCTTGGCGCAGTTCATGATCGTGTGGCAGCGGTACAGCCGGAACGGATCTTCCAGGCTGTCGAGCCGGTCGCCGGTCGCCTCGTCGCGGCTGTCGCTGATCCAGCGGTTGGCCTGCAGCAGCGCCGCCGGGCCGAGATAGCGGTCGGAATTCCACCAGTAGCTCGGGCACGATGTCGAGCAGCAGGCGCACAGGATGCATTCGTAGAGACCGTCGAGCTTCTCGCGGTCTTCCTTGCTCTGCTTCCATTCTCCCTGCGGCGCCGGCGACACGGTGTGCAGCCAGGGCTCGATGAAGGCATATTGCGCGTAGAAATTCGTCAGGTCCGGGACGAGGTCCTTCACCACCGGCTGATGCGGCAGCGGATAGATCTTCACCGGCTCCTTGTTGTCGTCGATCGCCTTGGTGCAGGCCAGCGTGTTGGTGCCGTCGATGTTCATCGCGCAGGAGCCGCAGACGCCCTCGCGGCAGGAGCGGCGGAAGGTCAGCGTCGAGTCGACGTTGTTCTTGATCCAGATCAGCGCGTCGAGAACCATCGGCCCGCACTGGCTGCGGTCGACGTAATAGGTGTCGATGCGCGGGTTCTGTCCGTCGTCCGGGCTCCAGCGGTAGACGCGGAACTCGGTTTCCTTCGCCGCGTCGCCGTTCTTCGGCCAGGTCTTGCCCTGCGTGATCTTGGAATTCTTGGGCAGCGTGAATTGCACCATTGCAGCTTACCTTCTGTGTCTGTCATCGCCGGACCCGACCCGGCTATCCGTCTCCCGTGCGGCGAGACGGATGCGCGGGCCGCCCCCGCGCGTGACGGATGTTTCCTTCTTAATAAACGCGCGCTTTCGGTTCGATGTAGGAGACGTCGTTGGTCATCGTGTAGGTATGCACCGGCCGGTAGTCGGCGGTGACCTTGCCGGTCTTGGTGTCGAGCCAGACCAGCGAATGCTTCATCCAGTTCTCGTCGTCGCGGTTGGGGAAGTCCTCGCGGGCATGGGCGCCGCGGCTTTCCTGCCGGTTGGCCGCCGCTTCCATGGTCACCAGCGCCTGCGACATCAGGTTGTCGAGCTCCATCGTCTCGACGAGGTCAGTGTTCCAGATCAGCGAGCGGTCGGTGACGCGGATGTCCGGCATCGTCTCGAAGACGGCGTGAATCTTCTTCTTGCCCTCTTCGAGCACTTCGCCGGTGCGGAACACCGCGCAGTTGGTCTGCATCACATGCTGCATCCTGGCGCGGATTTCCGCCGTCGACGTGCCGCCGGACGCATGGCGGAAGTGATCGAGCCGCGACAGAGCGAGCTCGGCCGAATCCCTCGGCAGTTCCGGCTGCTTGTCGTTCGGCGTCAGCTTCTCGGCGCAGCGGTGGGCGGCGCCGCGTCCGAAGACGACGAGGTCGATCAGCGAATTGGAGCCGAGGCGGTTTGCTCCGTGCACGGAGACGCAGCCCGCTTCGCCGAGCGCCATCAGGCCGGGGACGGCGTAATTGTCGTCGCCGTTCTTCTTGGTGACGACCTCGCCGTGATAGTTCGTCGGGATGCCGCCCATATTGTAGTGCACGGTCGGGATGATCGGGATCGGCTCGCGCGTCACGTCGACATTGGCGAAGATGCGTGCCGATTCCGAAATGCCCGGCAGCCGCTCGTGCAGCACCTTCGGATCGAGATGGTCGAGGTGCAGGAAGATGTGGTCCTTCTTCGGGCCGACGCCGCGGCCCTCGCGGATCTCGATGGTCATGGCGCGCGAGACGACGTCGCGCGAGGCGAGGTCCTTGGCGGAGGGCGCATAGCGCTCCATGAACCGCTCGCCTTCCGAGTTGACCAGATAGCCGCCCTCGCCGCGCGAGCCCTCGGTGATCAGACAGCCGGAGCCGTAGATGCCGGTCGGATGGAACTGCACGAATTCCATGTCCTGCATCGGCAGGCCGGCGCGCAGCACCATGCCGCCGCCGTCGCCGGTGCAGGTATGTGCCGAGGTGCAGGAGAAGTAGGCGCGGCCGTAGCCGCCGGTGGCGAGGATCGTCGTCTGGGCGCGGAAGCGGTGCAGCGTGCCGTCGTCGAGCTTCAGCGCGACGACGCCACGGCAATGGCCATCGGCGTCCATGATCAGGTCGATGGCGAAGAACTCGATGAAGAACTGTGCCGAATGGCGCAGCGCCTGGCCGTACATGGTGTGCAGCATGGCGTGGCCGGTGCGGTCGGCGGCGGCGCAGGTGCGCTGCGCGGTGCCCTTGCCGTAATGCGTGGTCATGCCGCCGAACGGGCGCTGGTAGATCTTGCCGTCCTCGCGGCGCGAGAACGGCACGCCCCAGTGTTCGAGCTCGTAGACGGCGTCCGGCGCGTTGCGGCACAGATATTCGATCGCGTCCTGGTCGCCGAGCCAGTCGGCACCCTTGACGGTGTCGTACATGTGCCAGCGCCAGTCGTCCTCGCCCATATTGCCGAGCGCGGCGGCGATGCCGCCCTGCGCTGCGACGGTGTGCGAGCGGGTCGGGAACACCTTGGTGATGCAGGCGGTCTTCAGGCCGGCTTCCGAGCAGCCGACGACCGCGCGCAGGCCGGCGCCGCCGGCGCCGACCACCACCACGTCATAGGTATGGTCCTCGATCGGATAGGCCTTGCCGGTGATCGCGGGATTCGCCGCGCCGTTGCTGGCTGCACTGTTTGCCATCGTCTCAGACTCCGAAAGAAATCTTCATCAGCGCGAAGGCGCAGACGGCGCCGATCGCGCAGCAGAAAAACGTGTTGAGCATCAGCGCGGCCAGTTTCGGCCCGTCGGCATGCACATAGTCGATGATGATCTCCTGCATGCCGATCCACATGTGATAGAGGCTCGCGGCAAGGAACAGGATCAGCAGGATCGACACCGTCGGCGACGCCAGGATCTGCAGCACCGCGGCGTGGTTGCGGCCGATCAGCATGGCGACGATGACGACGAACGCGATGCTCAGCGGAATGAGCGCCACCGCGGTGACGCGCAGATGCCAGAAATCCCTGGTGCCGGAACGCGCGGCGCCAAGGCCGCGGACGCGGGACAGCGGCGTGCGCAGATCGTCCTGATGGCTCATCGCACACCTCCCAGCATCATGTAGCCGACAACCCAGAGAATGACGGTCAGCCCGATCGAGCCGATCAGCGTCGCGGCGGCGAGCCATTCGCGTTCCTGCGGGCCGAAGCCGTAGCCCATGTCCCAGACCAGATGGCGGATGCCGCCGAGCGCGTGATGGATCAGCGCCCAGGTGTAACCGAACAGAACCAGCTTCCCGAGGATCGAGCCGATCGCCCATTCGAAGGTGGCATAGGCATTCGGGCCGGACGCCGCGGCGATGAGCCACCAGGCGACGATCACTGTGCCGAAATACAGCGCCGCGCCGGTGATGCGATGGACGATGGACATCATCATCGTCAGCATCGGACGGTAGATCTGCAGGTGAGGGGATAGCGGCCGCGCGGCGGGGGCCGAGTTGGAAGCCACAGGATCGGCCATGACGGTCTCCGACATCACTTCGGGCGGCCGGAGCAAGCGGCCGCGATGGGCACGCGGCCGGGAAAAACGGCCGCTTTGGGCAGTTGGCGGCCGGAAAAGACGGTCGCCGGGGAACTTGAACGAGGGGGCCTGCAACGGCGTGTCCGGGCCGCCCCGGACGGGCGTCGGCCGCGTCTTTGCGAGCGTTCCAAACTTCGTGTACAGCGAAAGGATGCCCGTTTCCAAGACGCCTTAACTTATTGTTTTTTGTAGTTTGACTTCGCATAATGCGAAGGGTCAGGACAGGGTAACGGATGCGCTTCGATTTCGCCGATCTTCGCCTGTTCCGTCACATCGTCGAGGCGGGCAGCATCACCCACGGCGCGGCACGGGCCAACCTGGCGCTGGCCGCGGCGAGCACCCGCATCCGCAATATGGAAGAGGCGCTGGGCGCGCCGCTGCTGGTGCGCGGCCGGCTGGGCGTCTCCCCGACGCAGGCCGGCAATACGCTTCTGCAGCATGCGCGCACCATCCTGGCACAGGCGGAGCGGCTGCGCGAGGACCTCGGCGCCTATGCCGGGGGCGCCGCCGGGCAGGTGCGACTGATGTCGAATACCAATGCGCTGACCGAGTTCCTGCCGGAGGTGCTGAGCTCGTTCCTGGCGGCGCATCCGCACGTCTCGATCGACCTGGAGGAGCGGCTGAGCGCCGAGATCGTCGGGCTGATCGCCGAAGGGGTGGCGGATATCGGCATCGTCGCCGGCACCGTCGATGCCGGGCGGCTGACCCGCTATCCGTTCCGGCGCGACCGCTTCGTGCTGGTGGTGCCGCAGGACCATCCGCTGGCGCGGCGCCACCGCGTCGCCTTCGAGGAAATCCTCGATCACGATTTCGTCGGCCTGGAACGGCAGAGCGCGGCGCAGCGGTTCTTCGCGGAGAAGGCGGCGCGGGTCGGCCGGTCGCTGCGGCTGCGGGTGCAGTTGCGCAGCTTCGAGACGGTCTGCCGGGTGGTCGAGTTCAATGTCGGGGTCGGCGTCGTGCCGCGCTCGACCGCGTTGCGGGCGGTGAAGACCATGGCCATCCGGGTCGTCGACATCGACGACGACTGGGCGGTGCGCGATCTGACGATCTGTGTCCGCAATTTCGAGGCGCTCGCCCCCTATGCGCGCGAGCTGGTCGAGCATATGCGCGACCATACTGCGCCCCGCCCGACTGAGCCGGCGCCGGAGACGGCGAGCGCCCGGGCGTGAAACATGCCAGAATGCCGTGCGTTGGCATTCGAGTGGTCCGTTTCAAACCCGGGAGACTGTCATGAGCCTGAGCCGTCCGTTGATTGCGATTCCTGCGATCGGAGCCGTTGCCGCTGTCGCGCTGGCGACGGTGGCGTTCATGCCGTCACCGGTACTGGCGCAGACGGCGCCGGCCGCCACGGTATCGGTGGCCAAGGCGGTGCTGAAGGACAAGAACGGCAAGGATGTCGGCGAGGCCAATCTCACCCAGACCAAAAACGGGGTGCTACTGCGCCTGTCGGTGAAGGGCATCGAGCCGGGCGAGCACGCCTTCCATGTCCATGCGGTAGGCAAATGCGAGCCGCCGTTCACCAGCGCCGGCGGTCATTTCAATCCGGCCAGCCACAAGCACGGGCTGGAAGCGCCGGACGGCGCGCATGCCGGTGACATGCCGAACCTGCACGTTCCGCAAAGCGGCGATCTCACCGTCGAGGTGCTGAACACGATGATCACGCTGGCCAAGGGAGCGCCGAACTCGGTGTTTCACTCCGGCGGCACGGCGCTGGTCGTCCACGCCAAGGCCGACGACAACAAGAGCGATCCGGCCGGCAATGCCGGCGACCGCATCGCCTGCGGCGTGGTGACGGAATAACGCTCGCGCGCGCTCCTGTTCCGTGCCGCTCTTGCTCCGAGCCGGCCTCGTTATGAGCCGGCGTTGCACTGAGACTTCAGGCTTGCTGTGCGGCAACCGGTCTGTTCCGCGTCGTCCCGGGAAGCATCGCCGACGGATCGCCGGCGATGCTTTTCGTTACCAGGACTTTGCCGTCGCTCAGCGCGGGATCAGCGCCCAGTAATCGAGATCGAGGATGACGGCGGGATCGTCGCCCTCGCCGCTCTTGAGCGGGAAGTCCGTGCAGGGGCGGTCCTTGGTGGCGACGGTGCGCAGGCGCAGCGCGCCGACATCCTCGCGTCCCGGCAGTTTCGATTTCGCCAGCACCTGCGACCACGCAAACACCGTGCAGCCGGCGAACAGCGGCGCCACATGCCGGCCGCTGTTGATCGCGGCGACATGGAACGCGTTGGCCAGTCCGTTGAACGACAGCGCCCGTGCCAGCGAGATCGCGTGTCCGCCGTAAATCAAACGGCGGCCGAAGCGGCCCTTGCTTTCCGTGAACTGGTTGAAGTGCACGCGCGCGGTGTTCTGATAGAGCCGCGTCGCGATCATGTGCTCGGCCTCCTCGACGGTGACGCCGTCGACATGGTCGATCGTTTCGCCGACCGTGTAATCGTCGTAGCGATGCGGGCTGCCGGCGAGCCCGTCGTTATAGGCGGCGATGTTGAGGATCGGGCATGCCTCGCCGATCACCGATGCCTCGACGACCTGCGGCAGCTCCGGCACCGTTTCGGCCGGCGCCGGGCTTGCGGCATCGCGCTTGTTGACCATCACCCAGCGGACGAAGGTCAGCACCTCCGCGCCGTCCTGATTGAAGCCGCGCGAGCGCACATAGACGATGCCGGTCTTGCCGCTGGCGTTCTGGCGCAGGCCGATCACCTCCGACGTGGCGGAGAGCGTATCGCCCGGATAGACCGGTTTGAGGAAGCGGCAGTCGGCATAGCCGAGATTGGCCACCGCATTGAGCGAGATGTCCGGCACCGTCTTGCCGAACACGACATGAAAAACGAGAAGGTTGTCGACCGGCGAACGCGGATAGCCGATCTTCTCGGCGAAGGCGTCGGACGACAGCACCGCGAAGCGGCTGCCGAACAGGCCGTTGTACAGCGCGACATCGCCGGTGGTGACGGTGCGCGGCGTGGCATGGGCGATCGTCTGCCCGATCTGGAAGTCTTCGAAGAAATGTCCGGATGTGGTCTTGCTCAATGCGATCTTGTTCATCAATTCTCCATCGTCTGAATGGGGCAGGGGGCCTTCTGCACGAGACGCGCCGCCGATGCAATGTTGCGGCACGTATCGGCGCCCGCATTTCTCACGGGGCCGTGACGGGGTTCCCCGTGCGGATACACGAAAAGCTGAAGAGTCAACGATGGGCGGCTTTGCTAGATCTGCGCGGCACGCCGCGCGATCATCGGCGCCTTCATCAGGGAGACTCGTATGACGATCCGAACGCCCCGCGCATTGTTGGCCGCTCTCGCATCTGCCGCTCTCGTTGCTCTTGCTTATGCGCCTGCCGCATCGGCGCAGGGCATGAAGAACGATGCCGGCAGCATGAGCAAGCCCGATGCAAGCAAGAACAGCATGAGCAAAGGCGGCATGAGCCAGAAAGATACGAACAAGAACAATATGGCGCCCGCTGCGGCAAAGACCGGCGGAATGCAGAAGGACGGCATGAAGCCGGGCGGTGCGATGAGCAGCGGCAAGAAATAACGGCGGGAAAGAGCGTTACGCCGTATCGGCAATAAAGACTGCGTGATCGGCTCGCCATCCGCATGGATGGCCGGTCGATCCGACGTATAATCCTGCGCCCGGCCACGCCGTCGGTGTTGCCGGTGCCGCGGCGGGGCTCGTCGCGTTTCGAAGCTCGCGTTTCGGCATCGTGAGGATGCGGGGTGAGGATGCAGGATCCGTGATGCAGGCCGATACCGCTTTGAACAGCAAGACCGTCCGCGCAATGTCCGACGCGCGCGTCGCGCGGCCGCCCGTCGTGCATCCGCTGTGGGTGCGCATCACGCACTGGATCAACGCCGCGGCGATGCTGGTGATGATCCTGTCGGGCTGGCGCATCTACAATGCGTCGCCGCTGTTCGATGTTTTCGTGTTTCCCGACGACATCACGCTCGGCGGCTGGCTCGCCGGCGCGCTGCTGTGGCACTTTGCGGCGATGTGGGTGCTGGTGATCAACGGTATCGTCTATCTCGCGCTCGGCTTCATCACCGGCCGCTTCCGCCGCAAGCTGGTGCCGTTGCGTGCCGGCGAGGTGGTGACGACGGTGAAGGATGCGCTGGGGCTGCGGCTCGCGCACGACGATCTCTCGACCTACAACGCCGCGCAGAAGCTGCTTTATATCGGCGTGATCCTTGCCGGCGTGCTGGTCGTCGCGTCCGGCCTGTCGATCTGGAAGCCGGTGCAGTTCTGGTGGCTTGTCGGGCTGTTCGGCGGCTACGACACCGCGCGCTTCGTGCATTTCTTCGCCATGGCGGCGATCGTCGGCTTTCTGGCGATCCATGTGCTGCTGGCGCTGCTCGTGCCGAAGAGTCTGCGGGCGATGATTGTCGGTCGTTGATCGCGCGTCGCTGAAACGGAGGATGTCATGCGCAGACGCAGAGTGATCCCGGGCGTCGATCCCGCACTGCTGATCCGCGATGCGGCGAAGCTGATGCCGGACCAGACGCGGCGCGTCTTCCTGCGCGGCGCCGCGAGCCTCGGTGCGCTGACGTTGCTGACCGGCTGCGATATCGACGACGGCGCCTCCGCCGAGGCGGTGCTGCGCAGGATCTCCGCCTTCAACGACGGCGTCCAGGCGGCGCTGTTCAATCGCTCCACCCTCGCCGAGACGTTTCCGGAGAGCGCCATCACCAAGCCGTTTCCGTTCAATGCCTATTACAGCGAGGCGGAAGCGCCGCGGGTCGATGGCGCCGCCTACCGGCTCTATGTCGAGGGCCTGGTCGAGAACAAGACGCCGTGGACGCTCGACGCGCTCTACAGGCTGCCGCAGGAGAAACAGATCACCCGTCACGTTTGCGTTGAGGGCTGGAGCGCGATCGGCTCGTGGACCGGCGTGCGCCTGTCGGATTTCCTGCAGCGCGTCGGTGCCGATCTCACCGCGAAATATGTCTGGTTCCGCTGCGCCGAGGGCTATTCCAACACCATCGACATGCCGACGGCGTTGCATCCGCAGACGCAGATGACCTTCAAATTCGCCGACGAGATCCTGCCGGTGAAGTACGGCTACCCGATGAAGATCCGCATCCCGACCAAGCTCGGCTTCAAGAATCCGAAGCATGTGGTGGCGCTGGAAGTGACCAACAAGGACATGGGCGGTTACTGGGAGGATCAGGGCTACAACTGGTTCAGCGGGCTTTAGAGCCTGATCCGGAAAACGGGGGCGGCTTTCGGGACACAGATCATGCCCGACCAAAAGATCGCGCCTGAACAAGACGCACACCAGGGACGCGTCCGGCCCGCAACGTGGATCGGCCTCCTGAATCCCGGTCCCCGCTTCACGTCACGGCCGGCTTTGAATTCCGCCGCGCTTGCAAAGCGTCCGGCCGCCCTTTAGCAATTCCGCGACTGTTTTACGTGTCATGTTTTACGTGTCATGCCCGCCGCTGCCGGGCATCCCGCCCGGGCGCCTGCGCTCTTGCCGGGATGGCCGGATTGCGCCGGTCCTGACGGTCAACCGCTGCGATGAGGCTCCTGATGGCGACGTACAAGCTCCTGCTCCTGCCCGGCGACGGGATCGGCCCCGAGGTGATGGAAGAGGTCAAGCGCATCATCGCGCTGTTCAACAAGCGCGGGCCGCACCGCTTCGAGACCGAGGACGGGTTGGTCGGCGGCGCCTGCTACGATGCCACCGGCGTGTCGATCACCGACGCCACCATGGAGAAGGCCAAGGCCGCCGATGCGGTGATCTTCGGCGCCGTCGGCGGGCCGAAATGGGACAAGGTGCCCTATGACGTGCGGCCGGAAGCCGGGCTTCTGCGGCTGCGCAAGGATCTGGCGCTCTACGCCAATCTGCGGCCGGCGATCTGCTACCCGGCGCTCGCCGACAGTTCGAGCCTCAAGCGCGAACTGGTCGACGGCCTCGACATCGTCGTGGTGCGCGAGCTGACCGGCGGCGTCTATTTCGGCGAGCCGAAGGAGATCATCGACCTCGGCAACGGCCAGAAGCGCGGCATCGACACGCAGGTCTACGATACGTTCGAGATCGAGCGCATTTCCGGCGTGGCCTTCGAGCTGGCGCGCACCCGCGCCAACAAGGTCTGCTCGATGGAAAAGAACAATGTCATGAAGTCGGGCGTGCTGTGGAAGGAAGTCGTTTCCGCCACGCACAAGGCGAAATATTCCGACGTGGAACTCACCCATATGCTGGCTGATGCCGGCGGCATGCAGCTGGTGCGCTGGCCCAAGCAGTTCGACGTGATCGTCACCGACAACCTGTTCGGCGACATGCTGTCGGACGTGGCGGCGATGCTGACCGGCTCGCTCGGCATGCTGCCCTCCGCCTCGCTCGGCGCGCCGGATGCGAAGACGGGCGCGCGCAAGGCGCTCTATGAGCCGGTCCACGGCTCGGCGCCGGACATTGCCGGAACGGGTGCCGCCAACCCGATCGCCATGATCGCCTCCTTCGCCATGTGCCTGCGCTATTCGTTCAACATGATCGCGGAAGCCGACCGGCTGGAGAAGGCCATCGCCGACGTGCTGGATGACGGGCTGCGGACGAAAGACATCGCCGCCAAGGGCGAAGCGACCGTCGGCACGACGCAGATGGGCGACGCGATCCTGGCGAAATACCGCGCACTCGCGGCTTAAGAGAACAAAGCGGCGGCCCGGATCAGTTCTGGTCGGGGCCGCCGAGTTTCTGCACGTTCACATGCATGATGCGCAGGGCGCTGAGCACGGTGGCCCTGTCCTGCGGCGCAAGCCCGTCGAGCAGGACGCGCTCGCGCTCCAGCGCGATGGCGATGATTTCGGCGTGCAGCGCCTGCCCCTTCCCGTTCAGCCACCAGATCTTGCGGCGCGGGTCGCGCGGAAATTCCTCGTAATCGACATAGCCGCCCCGATACAGCTTGGTCAGGGCGCGGCTGGTCGCGGCCTTGTCGAGCGCCACGATCTCGCAGATGCGCGCGGCCGGTATGCGCGGCTCGATCGCCAGCATGGCGGCGACGCGCCATTCCACGACGCCGACGCCGAAGCGCTGCAGGTAGAGCTGCGAGGAGCCACTGTTGAGCGCATTGTTGATCGAGGTGATGAAGTAGGGAATGTAGTTTTCGAGGTCGAGGACGACATGTCCTTCCATAACCTTCGACGAGCCGGGCATGCCCTCGGGGGCCGATACGGTTGATGGAACCGCGTCGATCTCGATGCCACGTTCTGCCCTGCCCATCGGCGACATGTCTCCATCCTAACCGCCTCCGGTCTAGAACCTTCGGCAAGAGAGTGGAAGACCGCCTGTCGATCGCTCACTCAGGTAACGACCCGGATCGGGATGCGGCTGAAGGAACGCACGGTGTTGTTCAGATGGAACTCCACCTCGCCGGCGATCTCGAAACGCTTGATCCGCTTTGCCCAGGTCTGGAGCATCACCTCCGATTCGAGCTTGGCCACCATCTGGCCGACGCATTTGTGGATGCCGTGGCCGAAGCCGACCTGGTCGCGGGCATCGCGGCGCACATCGAACCGTTCCGGATCGGCATAGTGGTCCGGGTCGCGGTTGGCGGCGGCCATGATCAGCAGGATCTTGCGGTCCTTCGGCAGGCGCACGCCGCCGAATTCGGTGTCTTCGGTGACGGTGCGGTAGAAGGTCTGCACCGGGCCGGCCCAGCGCACGATCTCGTCGAAGGCCGGCCGGATGAGCGATGGGTCCGAGCGGACGACGTCCCACTGGTCCGGATTGGTGGCGAAGGCATAGATGGAGGCGCTGAGCCCGGTGACGGTCGTGTCCAGGCCAGCCGTCAGCATGGAGCGCACGAGCACGCCGCCTTCGTCCTCGTCAAGGCGTCCGGCATCCACCATCGCATATATGTCGCGGCCAAAGCCCGGCCCGGTCAGCGAATCGCGCCGGGAACTGGCGAAGACGTAGTCGATCACCTGCTTCGCCGTCTCCGCCGATTTGCGGAAGCGCTCATTGTTGGGGCCGAATGAATTGAAGGCCATGTCGCCCCAGGGCAGCAGGTTCTCGCGGCCCTCGACCGGAAGGCCGACCGCATCCGGAAAGACCTTGAGCACGAAAGGCTCGGCCAGTTCCTTCACCGCGTCGAATTCGCCCTTGGCGATGAGGCCGTCGACCAGGCGTTCGGCCTCGGCGGTGAAGTCCTGCCGCATCCGCGCGACCGCGGGCATGGACAGGATGCGGTTCATGACGGTGCGCGTCTTATCGTGGATCGGCGGATCGACTTCGAGAAGCAGGCTGGCGGGCCTGAACTTGTTGCCCTTGCGCAAATCGTCCAGGCCGACGCCGGCGGCCGACGAGAAGCGCTGCCAGTCGCGCAGCGCTTCATGCACCTCGCGGTAGCGCGCGAAGGTGACCACGTCATATTTCGACAGGAGCACGGCGGGTCCGAGGCGGCGCAGCTCGGCATAGGCGTCATAGGGCCAGCGCAGCACGTCGGCGTCGTAGGGATCGATATCGGAGACCGGAAGCTGGTCAATCTCGAGGGCCATCGGGATTTCCTCCGCAGGCTGGAACGGGCCCGGCATATGCGGGCCCGTCCGGCAGGTTATTCGATCAGCGAATTGTGCTTGGCGAGCACGTCGCGGAAGCGGGCATAGATGGCGTCGGGATCGTCGCCCTTGGCCGCCACATCCTTCTTCCAGGCATCGAGCAATGGTGCCGCGGCATCCTTCCAGAGCTGCAGCTCTTCCGGCGTCGGCTTGTAGACCGTGTGGTCGGGCGCGGCCTTGATGCGCTCGCGGCCGGCCATCTCCACTTTCGCCCAGCCCTCGGCAAGCTTCATGGCCCATTCGGAGGTGCAGTGGTCGTCGATGACCTTGCGGTTCTGTTCGCTCAGGCCCTCATAGCGTGCCTTGTTCATCACATAGACGAAGGTGGTGGCGTAGAAGGGCATGTCGATATGGTGCTTCACCACCGTGTCCATGCCGAACAGGTAGAGGCCGTCCCACGGGAAGGTGACGGCGTCGGCCGCGCCGGTGGCCAGGAGGTCGCGCGTCTCGGGCGCGGAAACCTGCAGGCTGGAGCCGCCCAGCATGCTGACCAGACGCGCCATGGTCGCCTGAGCGGGGCGGATGTTCTTGCCCTTTATGTCGGCCGGCACGCGCATCGGGCCCTTGGAATGCAGCGAGACCGGATCGTGAAAGAAGGC
>DATMEV010000089.1:0-79354 GCA_035556795.1 Pseudolabrys sp.
AGGCCGAGGATGGACATCACGGCAAGCTCGATCGTGCGCATGATGTCGTCCTTGCTGAGCTGCAGCAGCGACATCAGCCCGCCTGACTCGCTGGCGGCCAGCGCTGGCGGCTGTTCGGCAAAGCGGAGATTGACGACTTCGACATGGTCGCCGCGCTTCTCGTCGAAGCCAACGGCGGAGCGTACGAGCGCCGCGATCCGGTCAAGGTCTTCCTTGCTCCGCGGCTGATAGACGGTCTCGCCCTTATCGTTCTTGCCGTAGGTGCCGTCGACCAGCACTGCGACGGAGATCCGGTTGATGCGCCCGGCCTCCGTCACTTCGGTTTTGGTGGTGCGGGAGATCTCGTAATTGACGATCTCCTCGGTCTTCTTGTTCTGGTCGCCGCGCTGCTGGCTGCCCTCGTCAGTGCGCTGACCGCCTGGCAATTCGTTGCCGACGGAAACCTGTGCGTCGCCCGGCTGGTTGGTTTGCGATTGTTCTTCGCGGGTCTGACTGGAGCGTACCACCCGGCCTTCCGGGTCGAAGCGGTCGGAGGTTTGCGTGATCCGGTTGAAATTGAAATCGGCATTGAGTTGGACACGCGCCCGGCCGGAGCCGACCACGGAGGAGACGATCTGTTCGACCTGTTCGCGCAGGCGTCGCTCGTAGTTGATTTTGCGCTCGTCGGCGCCAACGCCGACGGCGGGATCCTGCAGCGAGCCGTCGGCGAGCAACTGACCGGTCTCGTCGACGATCGACACCCGCTCGGGCTTCAGGCCGTTGACCGCGGTAGCGACAAGATGGCGGATCGCCCGCACCTGCGCGGTCTCGAGTCGGCCACGGCTGTTGACCACGATCGACGCCGAGGGCTCGGCGCGTTCACGAGCGAACAGCGGCCGCTCGGGCAGCACCAGATGGACGCGCGCCGACTGAACCCGGTCGAGGCCGCGGATGGTCCGGGCCAGTTCGCCTTCCAGCGCACGCAGGTGGTTGATGTTCTGAATGAAACTGGTGGCGCCGAGCGCATCCGATTTGTCGAATATCTCGTAGCCGACGCCGCCGCCTTTCGGCAGCCCGGCCTCGGCGAGCTTCATGCGCAGGCGCGCGGTCCTGTCTTTCGGTACGAGGATGATCGCGCCGTCGCTTTTGATTTCGTAGGGGATTGCCTGGCGCTCGAGGTCCTTGATGATCGCTGAGGAATCCTCCACCGACAATTCGGTGAATAGCGGCACCATCTGCGGCGCCGTCACCCGCATGATGATGAAGGCGAAAAAGCCTATCATCATGGCGGTGACGCCAGCCATGGCCGCCATACGCGTTGCGCCCAGCGATTTGAGAAAGTCGGAGAAGCCTTGCACCAGGATGGGCCCCGCGAGAATCGGGCGCAGGACGCGCCCCCCACCGGCAAATTTTGCCCACCCTATGGTTAGCGACTGGTTAACGCCGGTCAGGTCACGAATCGAGGCGGGCAGAAGAACCGTCCTCCGCCCGCCGGCGCACACGCATCCCGCATGCGCACCTCTCGCTCAGATTCGCAGTGCCGTCGGCATCAGCGTGCCGGACTGCTGCCCGCATTGCCGGAACCCGGCGGCGAGGTGGTTTTTTCCATCGAATTCCTGGCCGGTTCGCGTTTTGCGGGTTTCATCCCCGAATGCGAGGTCCCCGATCCGGTCGTCATCCGGTGGCCGTTCTTCCGGCTCTTAAGGGCCGGGGTGCCCTTGGTATTCCCGCTTTCGCCGGCCATGCCGGGGTCCGTATTGGTGCCGGGCGTCGCATTGACGCCGCCGCTCTGATTGGCCGGCGCGGGAGCGGACTGTGCCAGGGCATAGGATGCGCCCCCCACTGCAATCGCCGCCGCCAGCAGGACCGCCCGGGTCTGTTTAAAAGCCATGAGAAAACTCCTCTGCATGCTGAGGTACGTGGGTCGTTCTTGTCTGCAAGTCGCTATTCGCAAGGTGTTGGCTGCAAGTTTTGCTTGCAGGCTCCGCTTGCGATCCTTGATTGCAAGACAAAGGAGACGCCCTGCCTCGCGGGCGCCCGTGGCGACAACGCGAGCCTGGCAGCGGGCGTTCCGGCGTTTTGTCAGGATCGAGCTAGCTGAAAGCGCAGGCTCAAAAAGCGAAACGCCGGAGCGCGGCCCCGGCGTTTGACGAAACTGTGTTTTGTTCGTGTCAGGAACGGTATTGCTGGATCCGCGTGGTACGCAAGCCGGCAAGACCGTGCTGGTCGATCGAATACTGCCAGGAGAGAAACTCCTCGACGGTCAGTGTATATCGGCCGCAGGCTTCTTCCAGCGAGAGAAGGCCACCTCGCACCGCTGCGACGACTTCCGCCTTCCGGCGAATGACCCAGCGCTTGGTGCCGGGGGCCGGAAGATCGGCAATGGTAAGCGGGCTGCCGTCGGGCCCGATGACGTATTTCACCCTCGGGCGGTGGGGTTCGGTCATTGTTACTCTCGCACTCGACTGACTAACGACGAGCGAGAAGCTACCGTCCCCGGCTTAAAATTTGGCTAAGCGGCACGTGCAATCAGGAAAAGATTGCCGCGGGTTTTGCTAACCTTTTGTTGACGTGTTGCGCTGCGAAACCGCGCCCGAAACTGGCATTGGTTTGTGTAGCGCGCCTCAGAAGCTACGTACGATGCGCTTGATCTTGTTGATCGCGTAGTCCTGGCCGCCGATCGACAGCGTTGCCGGCGATTGTGTCAGGTCAGCCGAATCGACGACACCCATTACTTCCGTCGAAATCGATACCGCTTGTCCATTGGCATCTTTCGCAGTGACGCTGAGCGTGTAATTGCCTTCCGGCCATTGTTCGCCGCTGTTGCTGATGCCGTCCCAGACGAATTGCTGCGTACCGGCATTCAGCGAGAATGTCCCGGTATAGGCAGTCTGGCCGTTCTGATCCTTGATTGTCACTGTCGCCGACGCGGGCTTGCTGGAGGTGAGGCTCCACATCGCTTCCTTGTTGATCAATCCGGTCGTTGCGCCATCGACGATCACCGTCTGTCCGACATAGGCGAGCGCGGTGGTCGCCTGGGCGTTTTGCTCCAGCGAGATGAGTGTTGCGAGGTGGTCGTTCTGTTTCATCTGCTGCTCGACCTGCGCGAACTGGACGAGCTGCTGAGTGAACTGGTTGGTGTCGAGCGGATCGAGCGGGTTCTGGTTCTTCAACTGTGTCGTCAGCAATGTCAGGAAGGTCTGGAAATTGTTGGCAATCGACGCCTGATCAATGCTGGAGGAATTGCTGGTGCCGGTGGTCGTGACCGTCGGCGTATTGCTGACTGGGGTGGCGGTGATCGCCATGCTGAAAACTCCTAGATGCGGATGTCGACGCCGCCGCGCGCCGCGGCAAGGCGCGCATAGCCACGCTGAACGAGATTGATGTCTGTCACCTCGTCGGTGACGGTGATCTCGGCGGTGCGGGCTGGTGCATCGCTATCATCGCGCTGTTGCGGCGTCTGCTGCTGCAGCGAAAACTGCAGGCCGTCGCCCGAGGTTTTCAACCCTGCGTCCTGCAGCGCGCGTTCGAGCTGTGGCGCATCGCGGCGCAGGAGGTCGAGGGTTTCCGCCTTTTCCACGATCAGGCGCGAGGTGACGTGGCCGTGCTTGTCGATGTCGAGTCGTACGTCGATCTTGCCGAGTTCGGGCGGGTCGAGCCGGATCTCGAAGCGATTCTTGCCGGCCGAGGCGCGTGCTGCGATCTCGACCGCAAGGCCGGTGATCGGCACCGAAGCGGGTGTCGGGGTGGCGGGCGCTTGCGCGGCGCTGGCTACCGTCGCGTGATGGGCGGCACTGGTGGCATTGAGCCCGGTATGCAGCACGGTGTGCGGACCGCCCTGTGGCGTGTTCTGGGGCAGCGATCCGTCCGGGAGCTTCGCCGTCATGGCGTCATGGGCCGCCGATGACGGATCGGTGGTTTTATGTTGCGCCGGTACGAAACGGTCGGTGGCTGCTTGGGCCGCGGGCTTGCCGCCGGGCATTGCCGGGTCCGCCGTATCGACAGCGTCCATTTGCTGCGCGTCCGCATCGGTTTCCGGCGTCGCTGCGGACTGGTCGGGTGTCTCTGCGGCAGGTCCTTTCGTCGGAGTCGGCCGGCCGGCCAGAGCAAGGATTGTTTCGTTGCCGTCCTGCGGCGCTGGCAAGGCGGCTTCCGCCGCGCTCTCGCCGAGCGGCTCTGTCGGCACCGCGATTGCAGCGGCGGGCACGGCACTCTCGTAAAATGGCGTTATCGCGATAGCGGCGGCATCGGTTACCACATCGTCTGGACTGTCGAGTTTGTCCGGAGCCGGCGCTGCATCGGCAAGCGCGTCGGTTGCGGCAGCAGCCAATGCCTCCGGCTTCAGGTCCTCGGATGTCGTCGTCTCGTCTGCGCCGGTTTGCGGATCGCCGGCTTTCGCGGCGCGGCTGTTCTGTCGGCTTTCCGATCGCAGGTCGCGCTCTGCGGTTTTGCGGGCCGGCCCGTCCGTCGACCGGTCTGCAGGCTTCTCCGTGGATCTGGTCTTCGGCTGGTCTCGCGGCGGGGGAGGTTCGTCCGGCCGGGCATCGCGCTGGGAGTCGGATGATGGTCGCGACGGCGCTCGCCTCGGCTCCGCACTATCGAGCAGTTCGGAAAACAGATTGCCGCGGTCTTCCCGCGACGGCGCGAGGTGCGCTTTTGCTGCCGCGGGGGTGTGGGAAGCGGCGATTTTCGATGACGCAACGGCGGGCACGGGAACCTCTTTGCAGCGCAGATATTTCCGTACCCTGATCAGCAAGGATCGGACCACAATAACGATAGAAAATAATCATTATATATCAATATCTTGTTTTGGATGACGACAGGGGCGGGTCGGCAGGATCGGTCCCCTGCCGGCAAATCTTGCCGCCATGTGGCGAAAGCCGGGGAGAGCATTGCCGCTCACGTGAACTGGTCGTTGCCCTTGGCATTGGCAGCCTACGCCCTATAGATAGGAGTATGCTCAACTCCCTCGACCTTCCCGCCCGGCCGCAGGACACGCGGGTCGTCGTTGCCATGTCCGGCGGTGTCGACAGCTCGGTGACGGCTGCGCTCCTGAAGGCCGAGGGCTACGATGTCGTCGGCGTCACGCTGCAACTTTACGACCATGGCGCGGCAACGCACCGCAAGGGCGCTTGCTGCGCCGGACAGGACATTCACGACGCGCGGGCGGTCGCCGAGCGTATCGGCATTCCCCACTACGTCCTCGACTACGAACGCCGCTTCAAGGAAGCGGTGATCGACGCCTTCGCCGACAGCTATGTCGCCGGCGAGACGCCGGTGCCGTGTGTCGCCTGCAACCAGTCGGTCAAATTTCACGATCTGCTCGGCACGGCGCGTGAACTGGGCGCGCAGGTGATGGCGACCGGCCATTATGTTGCATCTCGCCGGCTTCCGGACGGTTCGCGCGGCCTGTTCCGCGCCAGGGACGAAGAGCGCGATCAGAGTTATTTTCTGTTTGCGACGACACGCGAGCAGCTCGACTTTCTTCGCTTTCCGCTTGGCGAGCGTAGCAAAAGCGAGACCCGTGAGCTGGCGCGTCGTTTCGGACTTGCCGTCGCCGAGAAGCACGATAGCCAGGACATCTGCTTCGTTCCGTCCGGGCGCTATACGGATGTCATCGAGCGTTTGAAGCCCGGCGCGGCGGAGCCCGGCGACATCGTCGATCTCGACGGCAAGGTGCTCGGCCGCCACAATGGCATCATCCATTTCACCATCGGCCAGCGCAAAGGTATCGGTATCGCGGCGGCGGCAGCGCTTTATGTCGTGCGGCTCGATGCCGAACAGCGCCGCGTCGTCGTCGGCCCGCGCGAGGCGTTGCGTACCCATCGCATTGTGGTGCGCGACGTGAACTGGATCGGCGAGGCTACGCTGGAGCACTGGCTCGCCGATGACCGGCGCGGTGGTATCTATGTCAGGGTGCGTTCGACAAGGGCGCCACGGCCGGCATGGCTGCGGCAGGTCGACGGTATGATCGAGGTCGAACTGGCTGATGGCGAGGACGGCGTTTCGCCGGGGCAGGCCTGCGTATTTTATGACGCGCCGGATGGACAGGCGCGGGTTCTTGGGGGCGGCTATATCAAGAGTGCGCATGCGGCACTGCCGGTATCAGCGCGCGATGACCGGGCCATGCCTTCGCAGTCGGCGGCAGCGCACGGTTGACGATGTGACCGATTCCTCCGATCTCAGCCGCAGCACAATCGAAAAGGCCTATGCCCGCTGGGCGCCAGTCTACGATCTGGTATTTGGCAAGGTCTTTGATCGTGGCCGCCGGGCCTCCATCGCGGCTGCCGAGCGGATCGGCGGGCGTATTCTCGAAGTCGGTGTCGGTACCGGGCTGTCGCTGCCGGACTATTCGCGCGAGCACCGTCTCGTCGGTATCGATATTTCCGCACCGATGCTGCGCAAGGCGCAGGAGCGGGTGGTCGCGCAGCACCTGACGAATGTCGAGGCGCTGGCGGTGATGGATGCGGCACGTCTGGCACTCGCTGATGCGAGCTTCGACGTGATCGTGGCGCAGTATGTCATCACTGCGGTGCCTGATCCCGAGGGTACGCTCGATGAGTTCGTGCGGGTGCTCAAACCCGGCGGCGAGATCGTGCTGGTCAACCACATCGGCGCTGAGACCGGCCCCCGCGCGGTGTTTGAGCAGTGTTTTGCACCGGTGGCCCGCCGGCTAGGCTGGCGGCCGGAGTTCCGGTTCGGGCGCCTCGCCGGCTGGGCCGCCCGGCGTGGCGACGTCCACGTCGTCGAAAACCGGCCGGTGACACCGCTCGGGCACTTCTCCCTGATCCGCTTCGCCAAAAGCCCAGCAGAGGCTGCGGAGCCGCAAGCGGTTGAGAACGCCGTCAGCGGTTGAGCGGACCGGACCCTGCCAACCATACCTGGCTTGATTCGCCTGCGTTTTGGCGCTGTCGTGGCGTTCTGGCGCCACCGTCCATTGGGTCCGATATTGCCGTTTGCGGAAAGAGTGCCGGGAAGTGCCAACGTGGCTTGACAGATTTTGGCCGGGCTCCCTATATCCGCCCGTCCGTCGTGGTTGCTCCGGCGCGAGCGACGTGATGGATGTTCGACGGTTCCCGTGAGGGACGGTCGTGTGGCGGGGTAGCTCAGTTGGTTAGAGCAGCGGAATCATAATCCGGAGGTCGGAGGTTCAAATCCTCTCCCCGCTACCAAGACATTTATCAATGATTTCTGAGGCTTGTGTGGAAAATCACCAAGCCTCTTTCTATGTCGCCAAGACTGAAAATAGCTCTGTACGCGCTTTAGCGGCCATCCGGCTTCATTCCGACGAGCAATTTCTGAAACTGTGCACTCTCCCAGGTCGGGAGGCTTTCTTGATGTCGGTGGGTGGTAAATCTCGACAGTCGAATTATCGCCATACACAGATACGATCGCTCGGTTCTCCGGCGTATTGATTGGGTTTGGGGCACCCTCCGCCTTTCTGACCCTCCCGGAAGAAGGTCGGGAACAGCGATGCCATAATCTGCGCGATGGTGGCATAGGCGAACATTGCCCAGACAGCGCCCATGAAGGGGACGATTCTGAAAGGCGGCAGGACGAACATTGGTTGCGTTTGAACACGCTGCGTTTGAGGCCGAGAGTCGCAGTGGCACCGGCTTCATAAGAAGAATCGGCCTTGGTGCAGTTGTCGATAGAACGCTGCTTGCCGTGTATTGCATTTTTCAGCACTCTCGTAACCGGATGTTGTGGTTTCGGCAATCCACCAGTGCCTGCAACGAGTAGCGCTCAATAATCTGAATCGGCGCGGACTACCGTACCGAATGTGCTGTAGGCAGCGAAAGCTGAGCTGATTCCGGTGGTCTTTCAGATGGTGGTTTAACCGGGCCGAAGATCGAACGCAGGGTTTTAGCCGTTGCATAGAGCGCGGCACGGGCACTCACGACGAAGACGGCGCTCAAGTCTTCGCAATCAGCCGCCCAAGCCGCACAGCGCGAGCGGAAGTGGTCAACGCTTTTCGAAGACGGATCGCGCGACAGGAGCGGTGGAGAAGGCGTTAGGCCATCCGGCGTAATAGGCGAGATGGCCGATGACCTCTGAGGCTTCGACGCGCGTCAGCCCATTATCCATCGCCCGGTTGAGGTGATAGGAAATCTGCTCGATCTGGCCGGCGGCGATGAGTGCGCTGACTGTCACCAGACTGCGGTCGCGCGGCGCAAGATTAGGTCGCAACCACAGATCTCGGAATAACACTTCAGCCGTATCGCGCACCAATCCCGGTGACGCCGGTCCCGTGCCTTGTTCGACTCGCGAGGCGCGATCTGCTTCGGCCTTCTCATCCAACGGCAGCAGATCGACCTCGGCCTTTGGGAGTTGGTCTGGGCCGATTCCTCGCGCCTCAAATACCTCCTTGGCGATCGCCGTCGCGGCCATGGCGTTGCCCCAGCCGGCATAGAACGCGAGATGCGTGATAATCTCCGAAATCTCGGCGGGTCGCACGCCGTTGTCGAGCGCAAGGCTCAACTGCTCGGAAAGCAGTATGCCCTGGTTGCGTGTAACGACCGCGGCGACAGTGATGATGCTGCGGTCGCGCGGAGAGAGGCCCGGCCGTTTCCAGAGGTCATTGGCCAATTTGTCCGTAGCGTAACGCTCAAGCGCCGGCGAAACGGCCCGCACGTCCTCGCGAGACAGGCTTCCCGTTTGTGAGCCAGTCTGCGCTTTGGCGTCGAGGGCGCCCATGGAAAGCGTGAGCGCCAGAATGGTTAAAGTCTTCATAGCAAAACCTCTCCAAGCTGCCTTCTGGTCAGCGGTATTGCACATCGGAGACGGCCTCCAGCCAGTCGACGTTCTTGCCGTCCTTCATGTAGCTCAGGGCAATATGAGTCATCGGACTGGTGGAGGTCGCGCCATGCCAATGTTTTACGCCTTCGGGAATCCAGACGACGTCGCCGGGGTTGATGACGCGCTTGTCCTTGCCTTCTTCCTGCACCCAGCCTTGACCGGCGGTAATGATGAGCAACTGGCCGGCCGGATGCGTGTGCCAGACTGTGCGGGCTCCCGGCGCGAAGTTCACGAGACCCATGCTCGCGCGCGTGATGTCGGTCGGCGGGTAGAGAGTGCTGATGACGGCGTGACCGGAAAAATTGTCCGTTGCGCCGATGATTGCCGGCGTGTTGCCGTTGGTGCGGATTTCGATTCCTTCCGCCTGCGCCGACATGATGCCCGCTGCACCGATGGCGGCTGCTGTAAGAATTGTTTTCATGTGGGTGTCCTTCCAGATTGATCTCGGTGACTGGTCCTAAACGAGTAGCAAGGTCTTGATGGCGCGCCGTTCGTCCATGGCGCGATAGCCTTGGGCGACATCGGCAAGCGGCAGGGTGAGATCGAAGACCTTTCCGGGATTGATCCTCCGCTCCAGCACAAGGTTCATCAGGTGCGGCAGGAATCGGCGCACTGGCGCTGGACCGCCGAGCAGGCTTTTCTGTGCGAAGAACAGGCCCTGGCCGTCGAGTTGGACGCCGTGCGGCACGCCGACGAAACCGATATGGCCGCCGGGCCGGGCACAGTTCATCGCCTGCATCATCGATTCCTGCGTGCCGACGCATTCGAGGACCGAATCCGCGCCGACATTCTCCGTCAGTTCCCTGACACGGGCGACGCCGGCGTCGCCGCGTTCGGACACGATGTCGGTTGCGCCGAATTCGAGAGCGAGATTCTGCCGCGTCTTGTGGCGGCTCATGGCGATGACCCGTGCCGCGCCCATCTGCTTTGCGGCGAGAACACCCATCAGGCCGACAGCGCCATCTCCGACGACCACCGCCGTCGAACCCGGCTGAACGCGCGCCGCGTCGGCTGCGTACCAGCCGGTGCCTAGCACGTCGGACGCCGCGAGCAGGCTCGGGATCAACTCGTCTGCCGGCATAGCCTCCGTCGCGACCAATGTGCCGTCGGCGAGCGGCACCCGCGCGTAAGGCGCTTGCGCATGGCTCATGAACTCGCGCTGCTCGCAGGATGACTGGAAGCCGAAACGACAATGCGGGCAGGTGTTGTCGGAGATGCAGAATGAGCCGACGACGAATTGGCCGGGCTTCACCGTCTTCACCGCGCTGCCGACCTCGATGACCACGCCACAATATTCGTGGCCCATATGCATCGGTTCGTCGACCGGCTGGAGACCGCGATAGGGCCACAGATCGGACCCGCAGATGCAGGACGCCGAGAGCTTGATGATGGCGTCCGTAGGGTGGAGGATTTTCGGTTCCTCGACTTCCTCGCAGCGGATGTCGTGGGGAGCGTAAAGAATTGTTCCGAGCATGGAATGCTCCTTTCGTGAAATTGGATCAGAAGATACGTTCGATGCGCAGTGTGAATTTCCCGTGCACCAGCAATGGCTCGAAGCCGCCGTCCATGTGGCCTAGCCGGATCAGCCCTCGCGACCAGGAGTAACCGGCGTAGAAGAAGGCGAGATTGCCCCAGGGCGCGTAGTAGCAAAGGTCTCCCGGTTGTTCGTTCGCGAACGGGCCGCTGGCTTCTTCGGTCAGCTTGCGCGGCAGGACGCTGATCTTTTCGTTGTTCGCGTAATTGTCGATCGACAGATTATTGAGCGGCAATAGTGACGCGAAATCGCGCGCAGACGGGTTGCCCTCCAACGTCGCAGTCATCGTCTGGCTGTTGAACGAGATGCGAATTTTCATGGGCGCTGCTCCTTGTGCGTATCCGCGCGTCGCAATGGCAGTCGGCGTGGCCGCAGCGATCAGGAGAGCCGCCTGCAGTGCCGTCCGGCGGCTGATGAAACCTGGCATCATTGCGCGGCCTTTCCGTGATCGATGACGGCTGCGGCTGCAGCAAGCGCTGAACCAAGCAGCAGGATTCTTCCGAGCACGGACGGGCTCCGCCATCCGAGAGCGTCGAACAGCAGGCCGCCAAGGGCCACGCCCAGCGTGATGGCGAACTGGATGATGACGACCTGCAACCCGCCGCAGGATTCGGTATCGTCGCGCAGCGCGCGACTAAGCCGTGTGCCCGAGCCGACCTGTGCAACCGTGCCGAAGAAGCCCCAGCCGAACCGCAGGATCGCGACAATGGTCGCCCGGCCTTTCGTGATGCCGAGACCGTTTGCAATCGGCGTCACCAGGTTGACCGGCATGAACTCGGAAGCAATGAGGGCGACGACACGCAGCGCCATCGAGAACATAGCGCCCCAAGCTGCCTGCGGCTTCACCAGTCCATCGTCGTAGGTCGTATCCATCTATCCATCCCGCACGCGAATCAGCCGTGCGGCTTCGATTAGGAGGTTCTATTGCGGTGCAACGTAGCGTCTAGTGATTGCTATGATTAGATAGGTTAATTCGTTTGAACTTATCGATTAAGGCGATAAATCAGCATTCAAAAAGGTCTGCGGCGGAGTGAGATCGTGCGCGAAAATTTCAATGATCTCTTATGGTTCCTAGTCGTGGCGGAGGAGCGAAGCTTCACGAAAGCTGCCGCCAAGATCGGGATCACGCAGTCGACCCTCAGCCACACGATCAAGCGGCTGGAAACCCAGATGGGGCTGCGGCTCCTGGCGCGGACGACGCGCAGCGTCTCGACGACGGAAGCCGGCGAACGGCTGCGCCAGTCCCTCGCGCCGCGCATTGCCGAGATCGAAACCGATATCGCTGCGCTGACCGCTTATCGCGACAGTCCGTCAGGCATCGTGCGCATCACGGTCTCGGACCATGCGCTGGAGACGCTGATCTGGCCGAAGCTGCGGCCGGTGCTGCTGGACTATCCCGATATCAAGGTCGAGTTCAGCAGCGATAATGGTTTGCGCAACATCGTCGAAGGCGGCTTCGATGCCGGCGTACGGCTCGGCGAAATCGTGGAAAGAGACATGGTGGCGGTGCGGATTGGGCCGGATTGGCGGCTCGTCGCCATCGGCTCGCCCGACTACTTCCACCAGCACGGGATTCCCGAAACGCCGCAGGATCTGGTCAGGCACAATTGTATCAGCCTGCGCCTGACGTCAGGCGGCGGCTTCTATGCTTGGGAATTCCAGAAAAACGGGCGAGACGTGCGTATGCGCGTGGACGGTCAGTTGGCATTCAACTCGACACTGCCCATGGTCGATGCCGCCATTGCCGGCTACGGGATTGCCTATGTGCCTGAAGACATCGTCGCGGCAGATATTGTCGCCGGGCGATTACAGCTTGTCCTTGATGACTGGTCACCGAAGTTTGCCGGCTACTATCTTTATTATCCCAGCAGTCGGCAGAATTCGCCGGCATTCAAAATTGTCGTCGATGCGCTTCGCGATCACGGGAAGTGATGGCAGGGAAATGGATATCCGCTCCTAATTTGCGGGGTCTTGCTTCGGCACATGGCGGCTGGCGCCGTTGGTGCCAGACTTCTGGTGTGGATCGTTGAAGACAGATATCAGCGCCAGCCGAGCGCCGGGGCGACATGGGTCAGGATCGCTTCGATGACATGCGTGTTGTAGGCGACGCCCAACTGGTTCGGCACCGTCAGCAGTAGCGTATCGGCTTCCGCGATTGCTTCATCGGCCTTGAGTTGCTCGACCAGAACATCCGGCTCGGCCGCATAGCTCCGTCCGAAAATCGCCTGGGTCTTCTCGTCGATGAAGCCGACCTGGTCTTCTTGTTCCCCGCTGCGTCCGAAATAGGCGCGGTCGAGATCGTTCAGCAGCGCGAATATACTGCGGCTGACGGAAACACGCGGCTCGCGCGCGTGGCCGGCTTCTTTCCAGGCGGCGCGAAAGGCGCGGATCTGGGCAGCCTGCTGGACATGGAACGGCTCTCCGGTCTCGTCGTTTTTCAGCGTCGAGCTTTGCAGGTTCATGCCGAGCTTTGCCGCCCAGGCAGCCGTGGCATTGGAGCCGGCTCCCCACCAGATCCGGTCGCGCAGGCCTTCCGAGTGGGGCTCGATGCGCAGCAGGCCTGGCGGATTGGAAAACATCGGTCGTGGGCTGGGCTGCGCGAAGCCCTCGCCACGCAGCAGGTCGAGAAACACCTCGGCATGACGCCGGCCCATGTCGGCGTCGCTCTGTCCTTCCGCCGGGCGGTAGCCGAAATGGCGCCAGCCGTCGATCACCTGCTCGGGCGAGCCACGGCTGATTCCCAATTGCAAGCGGCCGCCTGCGATCAGGTCGGCCGCGCCTGCGTCCTCGATCATGTAGAGCGGATTCTCATAGCGCATGTCGATGACCGCTGTGCCGATCTCGATACGGCGTGTCTTCGCACCGATGGCCGCCAGAAGCGGGAACGGCGACGCAAGCTGGCGGGCGAAGTGGTGAACGCGAAAATAGGCCCCGTCCGCACCGAGCGCTTCGGCCGCGACGGCCAGCTCGATGGATTGCAGGAGCGCGTCGGCCGCCGACCGCGTTTGCGATTGCGACGAGGGCGTCCAATGCCCGAATGACAGGAATCCGATCTTCTTCATAAGAACGCAACCTAGCTGCGACCTTCATATCCGGGCAAGCACTGAAAGTGGACAGCGGCCGGCTGTGCGGGTGCTCGCGCTGTTTTTCGTATTTCCGATAATGTCGGCTGCGCGCGCGGCCTCTTCCTCACCGCCCGTTCCTGCAACCGGACAGGCCGATGGCTACAGACGATGATTGGACGAGCTCTGATCGTCGATGGTGGCCGCGAGGCCGTCGCCTGTCCCGCTACCCGTTCCCGCCCCGCCCATTCCTCCGCCACGGACGCCTCGTTCCGAAGCCTCACGGCCGCCATCGCCTTTGCCGCGTCCTCCCGAACCAGACGGCCGGGCAGGACCTTGGGCGGGGATAGCGATGTCGAACGGAATCGGGCCGATGTCGAGCGCTTTGCGAATGAAGTTGCGGAGCGACACGACGAGGTCATCCGTGCGGAGCGGATGTCCGGCAATCAGTTCGCGCACGGCGCGTTCGGCGAGGCGGACGTGCTCCTCCGTTCCGAGCAGAATGATATCCGACAGGGCAGCCTCGACCGCGTCGCGGATCCGGCGTCGGCGCTCCGAGCCCGCGTTGCGCTCGTCTCCCCGACTCTCGTCGTCGACGTCCGGCTCTTTGTTTTCTTCCGTCTCGTGATTCCGCCGATGCAGATCGCGCCGGTGCGTTGGATCGACAGTCAGGTTGCCGGTGAAAGAGCCACCAAGCGTCTTGTAGGCTGCGATCAGTGTGCGGAGCCGCTCGTTGATCTGGCGGTTCATGCGTTCGCGGCGTTGCTGGATTGTCACCATCATCAGTAGACGGATGCCGATGCTGATGAGCGTGAACAGCGCCAGCCCGATCAGCGTTATCAGCAGGCTTTGCCAGGATGTGAAATCAATGCCGTGCAATGGTGCCTCTGTGTCTGAGCGCCTGTTCCGCGGTATCTTTTAGGTGTCGGAGGGGTTCATTGACAGATTCCCTCTCGCCGATTCCGAGCACTGCTGATATCCGCATTAAAACATCCCGGCGCACTTGATCATCGCCGTTGATAGACGGGATCGGATTATTCGCCTGCCATCGAGCAAAGATGTCGTTTCCGTCCGTGAAGGTGAGAATTCGAGGCACCCTACCTGATTATTTCTGGCAAAGTATCATGGGTACGAGAGTGCCAAAAAGATATCATGAGGGTGCTGTCGTTGCGATGAAGCACCCTCTGCTAACGCCGACGGCGTGGCCGCGGTCTGCCGTGTCAGGGCATAGGTCGATATTGGCAGTGGATACGGCACTGTCTAAGCGCACTCAGGTGGGCCGAAAATATCCGTGGTCTCAAAGTCGAAAGCTCTCTCAACTCATGGTGAGAGGGTTCTACGGTGACTTGTTCTCGGCGGCCGTCGAATGCCGCCATGTTCTACTCGGGCGTCCTGTTTGCGGGGAAGCGCGTCGGGGAACCATTCAAATCCCGGCCTGTCGCCATTTCCGGTTGCTGGCTGGCTCTTTCCGGATCCACCGCTCGCTGACCTGTGGTTTCTTGTCGGGTTGTGCCGCGGTTACCCCCGACCCAGCCGGTTGAACCGAGGCCCGACGGTTCGGTCCCGGAGCCGCTCGTATGTGGAACCGCCGCGGGTCGCTCTGGAGCCGTCGCGGGCGGGGTGTGGTTGCTTTGGCCGAGTGCCGCGGTGGCCGACGCCAGAACGAACGCCGTTATGAGCAAAAGAGAGTTACGCGACTTCATCGCTACCTCCCGCTGGGGCAAAGACGAGGAACGAAACTGAACGCGAAAACGTTCCTGCTCAATGAACCTGCTGTGGCAACAGGGATTTCCGTCTGCAACAGGGAGATGAAAATTGTCGGGCGGCTCGACACCGCGGCTGCTTCAATGCGTTCGTCAATTTGACATTATTTGACTGCATTTTGATCCTGAAAACATCCTGAAAAGGCGCAGCCAAAAAAGCTGTAGCGAAGATTGCGAGAGAGCGGCGAGAAACGAGACAAGAGAGAAACCAAAAGAAAAGCGCGGAAAACGGAGTTCAGGAACTCAGTTCGATAGCCAGATCATCTTGGGGGGAGGACGTCTCAAGGAGATTTGCAAATGAATATCGAGCTCTCGCGGCGCCAGTTCGTGGCGGGCACCGGCGCCGGAATTGCCGGTACATCGCTGGGTGCGTTTGGCTTCGGAGGTGTGGAGGCAGCCTACGCAGCCGCGATCCGTCCCTGGAAGCTCAGCAACACGACCGAAACCAGAAACACCTGCACCTATTGCTCGGTCGCGTGTGGCATCATCATGTATTCCAAGGGCAGCCTCGCCAAGGGCGAGAAGGCCGACATCATCCACATCGAAGGTGACGTGGATCACCCGACCAATCGCGGCACGCTTTGTCCAAAGGGTGCGGCGCTGCTCGATTACGTCCATTCGGAAACGCGGCTCAGATATCCGATGGTCCGCCGGCCGGGCTCCGACAAATTCGAGCGCCTGTCGTGGAACGAAGCGCTCGATCGCATCGCGCGGCTGATGAAGGACGATCGTGATCGCAATCTGATTGAGAAGAACGACGACGGCGTGACGGTCAACCGCTGGACGACGACCGGTTTTCTGGCGGCATCGGCGACAACCAACGAGACCGCATGGGCAACCTATAAGGTCGTTCGCAGTGCCGGCATGGTCGTGTTCGACAACCAGGCGAGGGTCTGACACGGACCCACGGTGTCCAGTTTGGGCCCAACGTTTGGTCGCGGCGCGATGACAAATTCCTGGACCGACATCCAGAACACCGACCTCGTCGTCATCATGGGCGGTAATGCCGCCGAGGCGCATCCTTGCGGATTCAAATGGGTCACGGAGGCGAAGGCCAACCGGGGCGCACGGCTGATTGTCGTCGACCCGCGATTCACCCGTTCTGCATCGGTTGCGGATGTGTATGCGCCGATCCGACAGGGAACGGACATCGCCTTCTTGCTGGGCGTCATCAACTACTGCATCCAGAACGGTAAGGTGCAGTGGGACTATACGAAGATGTTTACCAACGCGCCCTATGTCGTGAAGGAGGGCTTTGCCTACAATGATGGGCTGTTCACCGGATATGATGATACGCGTCGCGACTATGATCGCTCCAGTTGGGATTACGAACTCGGCCCGGACGGCTATGTTGTCGCCGACGATACGCTGCAACATCCGCGTTGCGTGTGGAATCTGCTCAAGCAGCATGTCTCCATCTATACGCCGGAAATGGTGGAGCGAATCTGCGGTACGCCGAAGGACAAGTTCCTGAAAGTGGCGCAGATGATCGGCGAATGTTCGTCGCCGACCAAGACCATGACGTCGATGTATGCGCTCGGGTGGACCCAGCATTCGAAGGGTTCGCAGAACATCCGCAGCATGGCGATGCTGCAACTTATCCTGGGCAATATCGGCGTGCGCGGCGGCGGAATGAACGCCCTGCGCGGTCATTCCAACATTCAGGGGCTGACCGACATTGGCCTAATGTCGAATCTGATCCCTGGATATCTGACAATTCCGACGGAGAAAGAGACGACATTCGACGCTTATATGTCGACGCGTGGGTTCAAGCCCTTGCGCCCCAACCAGATGAGTTACTGGCAAAACTACAAGAAATTTTTTGTCAGTTTCCAGAAGGCGATGTGGGGCGATGCAGCCAATCCCGACAACAACTTCGCATATGATTATCTGCCGAAGCTCGACTTGCCGTCCTACGACGTGCTGCGGGCGTTCGAGTTGATGCACGAAGGAAAGATGACCGGCTATTTCTGCCAGGGCTTCAATCCGCTGTTGGCATTCCCGAACAGAAAGAAGCTGACGGCAGCGCTATCCAAGCTGAAATTCCTGGTGACGATGGATCCGCTCGAAACCGAGACCTCCCGGTTCTGGGAAAATCACGGCGAGTTCAACGACGTCGCTTCCGCCAATATCCAGACGGAAGTCTTTCAGCTTCCGGCCACCTGCTTTGCCGAGGATGCCGGTTCGCTGGTCAACTCGGGTCGCTGGCTGCAATGGCATTGGGCCGGCGGAACGCCGCCCGGGGAGGCGCGCTCCGATGTCTGGATTATGGCGCAGCTCTATCTGCGATTGAAAGCGCTGTATCAGAAGGAGGGCGGCAAGAATCCGCGACCGATCCTCGATCTGACCTGGCCGTACCAGGATGCGAACGAGCCGACGCCGGAGGAACTGGCGAAGGAACTCAACGGCTATGTCGTCGAAGACGTCACCGATCCAAACGACCCCGCGAAGGTCGTTCTGCAGAAGGGCAAGCAGCTCGCCACCTTCGGGCTGCTGCGCGATGACGGCAAGACCGCCGCGGGATGCTGGATCTATACCGGCTGCTTCACCGAGGCGGGCAACATCATGGCGCGCCGCGATAACCGCGATCCGGACGATACTGGCGCTTTCCCGAACTGGGCGTTCTCATGGCCGGCAAACCGCCGGATTCTGTACAACCGGGCCTCGGCGGACATCAACGGCAAGCCCTGGGATCCGTCGCGAAAGCTGATCGAGTGGAACGGTACCGCGTGGGTTGGTTACGATGTTCCGGACATTGCACCGAACGCGAAGCCGGATCAGGTCGGCCCGTTCATCATGAACCCGGAGGGGACTGCACGGCTCTTCACCCGGGGCCTGATGCGGGACGGTCCGTTCCCGGCGCATTACGAACCGTTCGAGTCGCCGATCGCCAATGTGGTTGCGCCGCAGATCCGCGGCAATCCGGTTGCCCGCGTGTTTAGAGGCGACATGGAGCAGTTCGGCGATGCCAAGGAGTTTCCCTATGCGGCGACCTCATATCGACTGACCGAGCATTTTCATTTCTGGACCAAACACGCGGAGATCAATGCATCGCTGCAGCCTGAATTCTTCGTCGAAATTGGCGAGGAACTGGCGAAAGAGAAGGGCATCAAGCCCGGCGGCTGGGTACGCGTGTTCTCCAAGCGGGGCTCGATCAAGGCCAAGGCCGTGGTGACGAAACGGATCCAGCCGCTGACCTGCGACGGCAAGAAAGTGCACATCGTGGGCATTCCGCTGCATTGGGGATTTATCGGCGCAACGAGGAAAGGTTTCGGGCCGAACAGCCTGACGCCCTATGTCGGCGACGCCAACATCGAGACACCGGAATACAAGGCGTTCCTGGTGGACATCGAAGCCATTCCGGGGCCGACGGCCTAAAGGGGAGGCTGAATATGGTTATGCACATCCCCGCTCACAATCCAGCGGCCGACGCAACGGCGACGTTGGGCCAGCAGGATCTGGTGCGTCGCTCGGCATCGACGGTGCCGCCGCCCGCACGACAGCTCACGCCGGTGGCCAAACTCATCGACGTGTCGAAATGCATCGGCTGCAAGGCCTGTCAGTCAGCCTGTCTCGAATGGAATGATCTCCGCGAGGAGGTCGGCGTCAATGTCGGCGTCTACGACAATCCGCCCGATCTGACGCCGTCGAGCCTGACGGTGATGAAGTTTACCGAATGGATGAACCCCGAGACGCAGAATCTGGAATGGCTAATCCGCAAGGACGGCTGCATGCATTGTGCCGATCCCGGATGCCTGGAAGCCTGTCCGGCGCCGGGCGCCATCGTGCAATATTCGAACGGTATCGTCGATTTCGTGCACGAGAACTGCATCGGCTGCGGCTACTGCATCAAGGGCTGCCCGTTCAATATCCCGCGCATCTCCAAGGTCGACAATACCGCCTACAAATGCACGCTCTGTTCGGACCGCATTGCTGTTGGCCAAGGTCCTGCATGCGCCAAGGCGTGTCCGACCCAGGCCATCGTGTTCGGCACCAAGGATGAGATGAAGAAACATGCCGAGTGGCGCATCAAGGACCTCAAGTCGCGCGGCTTCGACAATGCGGGTCTGTACGATCCGCCCGGCGTCGGCGGGACGCATGTCATGTATGTTCTGCATCACAATGACCGGCCGGAGCTCTATGCCAATCTTCCGCGAAACCCGCGCATCAGTCCGATCGTCGAGGTCTGGAAGGGAATGGCCAAATATGTCGGTCTTGCAGCGATGGGTGCGTTCGCCGCTGTCGGTGTTCTCCATTATCTCGTTATCGGACCGAACGAAGTGTCAAGTCAGGATGAACGGGATGCCGAAAATCTGACCCGAGGCGAGCGATGACGGCCTACGACGTCGAGCGCGGCGACAATATCCATGCCGGCCGGCCCGTCACGGTCGATCGGTATACTTCGGGTGCCCGTATCAATCACTGGATCACGGCGATATCGCTGGTCTTGCTGGCACTGTCCGGACTTCCCTTGTTCCACCCAAGTCTGTTTTTTCTGACGGCTCTGTTCGGCGGCGGCCAGTGGACGCGCACGATTCATCCCTGGATCGGCGTGGTCTTGTTTTTCAGTTTCGCAGCCTTGTTTCTTCGTTTCTGGAAGGCAAATTTGTGGAAGCGTGAGGACGGCACGTGGCTTGCCCGGCTGCGCGACGTGTTGACCGGGCATGAGGAAAAGCTGCCGGAGGTCGGAAAGTACAATGCTGGTCAGAAGGTCGTGTTCTGGTCGATGTCGTTGCTGATCATCGTTCTGATATGCAGCGGAATACTGATCTGGGATCGGTATTTTTCAGGCTACTTCACCATCGAGCAAAGGCGGATTGCAGTACTGGTGCATGCACTCGCAGCGGTGACCATCATCTGTGTCTGGATTGTCCATGTCTATGCGGCGATCTGGGTGCGGGGAACGATCGGCGCCATGACGAGAGGGCAGGTCACTGGCGGCTGGGCGTGGCGCCACCATCGCAAATGGCTGCGCGAACTCGTCGGCGGAAAGCAGCCGGATCGTTGAACGGCATGGCCGTGGCACGCAGATGCTGCTGTTGTGCTTCTCTCATACGGGGGCATGCGCGGGTAGGATGACGATGAACAAGCCTGGTACACCGCGCTACGACGCAGTTCCGATCGGAAGGGTCGCGGCGCCCCCCTTCGCCCGGCTGCCCGATCCGCTGACGATTTTTGCTGTTCGCGCGGACCGTCTGCGCGCACTGGCGGAAGCGCACGAACTGGCGCCCTATCTGCGGTTTCTCGCCGACCTATGCGAATGCCAGCATCGCGTCCAGGAGGAGCTCCCGGAACCGGATATGCCGGAAGCAGTCGTGTTGAGGCGTGCGCACGATTTCGGCATGCCGCCGCTCGATCGCAGCCGATTCGCAATGGACGCAACTTTCGAAATCACGCTGCGGCGGATGCTCGATCTGGCGGCAGCAATCGACATGCCGAGGGACGCGCGCGTGGCGCTGTCGCGTGTACGGACGGCAAATGCACTTGCGTCCTGTTTGATGATCCGAGACGTACTCGCAGACACGATCCCCGTCGAAGCGATTGCCGAACATGCTTATGTCGCGGCAGCGTTGCAGGTGCATTTTGTCCGGCTCGCCGCGCGACTGGAAACAAAATCACTCGTTCCGGTCGGTGATGGAATATGCCCGTGCTGCGGCGGCGCGCCGGTTTCGTCGGTCGTCGTCGGCTGGGAGGGAGCATTCGGTTCGCGTTTCTGCGTCTGCTCGCTGTGCGCAACCTATTGGCACGTTGTACGCATCAAATGCACGATCTGCGGTTCGACCAAAGGCGTCGCCTATCAGGAAGTCGACGGTAGCGACGGCAGCGTCAAGGCCGAGATCTGTGACAATTGCCATGCCTACCTGAAGATCATGCAGCAGCATCACAATCCGGCCCTGGAGCCGGTTGCCGATGATGTTGCCACGCTGGCTCTTGATCTGCTGGTCCGCGAAGGCGATTACCGACGTGGTGCCGTCAATCCGTTTCTGCTTGGATACTGAGAGAGCAAGGGTCGGAGGCGCCTGCATGATATGGCTTTCCGGTCGCGCCGCAGGAGCGCCAGATTTGCAAGTTATTGTCAGGGAGCAGACGGATGAATCCGATACCGTCATTCCTGGATAACCTGAAGGGAGCCGCCGACAGTGCCGCTGCCGCCGAAGATGAGTTCCGGCATTCCATCGCGCAGCGAACAAAATCGCTCGAACAAGAGCGCAAGTTTGCATTTCGACGGTTGAATCTGATGCGCGCCGTCGCCGAGGTCGTGACGGGGGCAGAGAACGAGGCGATGGCGGTCGTCGCCGCCAACGCAGTTTTGCGAAGCAAGCTAGGATGGGAAACCGACAGCGCCGCACGTGCCGAGGTGTTTTCGCAATTTGCGCCGGTCGTGCAAGCGATGTTCACGACGTTCTCGTCGCCCGAGAAAAGCTCTCCTGATGCAGACGTGCTGCGTGCTCTGGATGAATTCGAATCCTGGTATTTGCAGAACCGCCCTGGCCCGTTCTGGGTCCTGTTTGAAAACTACATACCGGAGACGCCCGTTGTCGACTTTTGAAGAATATCAGTCTTTCGACAGCTGGATCGTCGAGGAGTTTTCTCGAACCGGTTCGTTTACGGCGTGCGCCGTATTGGTTTCGATTTCCGGCGGCGCGGTGACGCCGCTATGCTCGACACATTTCAACGTCCTTGGCGATGAGGTCGGCTGGGCCGATGTCACAGTTCTGCTCGCCGGCGCTGGTCGTGACTGGGACGGCGTGTCAATCTTCCCGATGGTCCGGTCCGATCAGGGACCGCTCGACAATCCCACCGCACGGCTGAGGCTGCACGAACTCGAAGAGCGCATTGACGAGGATCGTCTGGTGTTGAACGAGGGACAATGCTTCGACAAACGGGGGTGTCGTCTCTGCATCGAGAAAGCGGATTTGCGATGACGGCTTGCAAGGCTCCGTTGTCTGTCTCGCGGGGACGCGAGCGACGAACCCGAAAACAGGCTGACGCACACCGTGCCGTGTGCAAACATTGTAACGGCTCGGAAGCATGTTCATTGGACAGACCGTGACCCGGATCCAAGAGTTCGATTTCCCTGAGCGTCTGCTGTATGACGTGGACAACCAGATCTGGTACGAACCGCTTTCCGATGGGACGGTGCGTGCTGGATTTACGCCGCTGGCGATATCGTTGGCAGGCGAGGTGCTGGTGTATACGCCGAAGCGCATCGGCAAGGACTTCGAGACAAACAGGTCGTTCGCCACGATCGAATGCGGTAAATGGGTGGGCGCGGCGCGTGCCGCGTTCGATGGAGTCGTTGTAGCCCACAACGAAGCACTGATCCGGAAACCGGAAATGCTGAACGACGATGCGTTCGGGCAGGCGTGGTTGCTCATTGTGTGTCCCGCCCGCGACGATTGGCGGTCACGTCTTGTGACGGGCGCCGAGATCAAACCTGTTTTCGATGTATGGCTTGCCGCAGAGAAATATCGGGATCGCAGGTGATAGACCGTCGAAAGGCGGCCCCAGCAGATTGAGCGCTGTAGAGTGCCTGCATGCGTATGCCAGCGCACTAATTTTGAGAGACAGATTGAAATATTATTCTTAGTTTTCTGTTGTGAGAATCGGTCCGAGCTCTGTCATCGATGTGAATAATCGCCGCGCTCGTTCTGCAAACGATTGCCGGACGAGGTGCGGTGTGCCAGCGTCCGTGAACAGTGCAGGCTCCTGTGACTTGATCCACATTGCGAGGAGGCTACGTCCGACATGACCGATTTCGTTCTCTATAATGCGCCGCAATCGACCTGCAGCCAGCGTGTTCGCTTTGTTCTCAACGCCAAGGGCGTGGACTTCGAGGAGCATAAGCTCGATTTGTTCGCCGGCGACCAGCTCAAGCCGGACTATCTCAAGATCAACCCGAATGGCGTGGTGCCGACGCTGGTCCATCGCGGTCGTCCGATCAACGATTCTGCGGTAATCGTCGAATATCTGGACGAGATTCTGCCGGAGCCCGAGCGCTTCGTACCGGAGGATGCGGTGGAGCGGGCCCAGATGCGGGCGTTGATGCGCTTTATCGACGAAGTACCGACGCCGGCGATCCGGGTGCCCTCGTACAATATCGCTTTCCTCCGGCATTTCCGCTCGATGACGGAAGAGGAGTTCGTGGCGCTCGCCGAGTCAAAACCGCTACGCAAGGAATTCCTGCTGAAGATGGGTCGAACCGGCTTTCCCAAGGAGGAGATGGACGCCTCCCTGGATCGATTGCGGCGCGGCATCAGTCGCATGGACGCTGCGATCACACAGAGCGGCGGCCCCTGGATGATGGGCGGTACGCTGACCCTAGCCGATATTGCCATTATGCCGGTGATCGTTCGCATGAACGATATCCGGCTCGATGAGATGTGGCAGGGCAAGCCGGCCATCTCGCAGTGGCTGGAGGCCATCAGTGCACATTCAGCGTTCGGCAAGACCTATTATTTCGGTTCGCTGCTGACAGAGAAGTACCCGGCGTTGAAGCAGGAACTGGCGCGCTAAAGTTCAGGAAATGCGCCACCGGCGGTGGTAGAAAAAGCAAATATATTTCAAAGAGGTAGCTCGCATCACGGCTCCTGAAGCCTCTGAGAAGGCTGGCTTCGGGCCGCACGACAAATGTACCGGTGATTGCTCTGCAACAATGTTCGCCGCAGCCAGAGGATTAGCCTGTGATGGCAACGACAAGGAGGTTGTCATGCAGAATGCGTCTCTGTCGGCTGTGAAATACTGGGTTGGCGAGTATTTGCGGCGGCGTGCGGTGGCTTACGAGCTCCGTGACGAAGCGGAGGTTGACCGCATGGCGCACGATCTGGGTATGTCGGGGTGGGAGTTGCGTACCCTGGCGACGAAGGGGCCGGAGGCGGTACGCCTGCTTGAGACCCGCATGGCCGAGCTCGACCTCGGAGAGGTTGATCTGGCTCTGGCGGATCCGGAGACGACCCGCGATCTGCAGCGCTCTTGCTCGCTGTGCAAGGACCATCAGCGATGCCGTCACGATCTCGAGGCGCACGATCGTTCCGACGCATGGCTGAGCTATTGTCCAAACGCGCCGAACCTGCAGGCGATGGTTGCCACGCGTGCCCGGCGGATGGTTTGAGTGACGCGCGGCTGTATTGCCGCACCGGGATATGGCATCATGCCGTTCGTCCGTGACATAAGGGCATGATGCGATGAAAATCATGGGAGCGGTGGCGATTCTGCTCGGGCTGTCGTCGGCCGCTTCCGCGCAGATGTCGCCGAGCGAGCAGCGTGGCTTTGCCATCGCTCGCGCCAACTGCGCTCGCTGCCATGCCATTGATAAAGTAAGCCCGAGTCCACTGCAGGCCGCGCCGCCGTTTCGCGACCTGCATTTGCGCTATCCGGTGGAAAGCCTCGAGGAAGCGCTTGGAGAGGGCATCGTCACCGGCCATCCGTCGATGCCTGAATTCAAGCTGGAGCCGGATCAGATCGGTGGTTTCATCGATTTCCTCAAATCGCTGGAGCGGTGACGCCGACCGGTGAATATCGGCTGGCCAGGCCGCTGCGTCAGAACTGCTTTGCTTACGGCGTCCGGCTGTGCTCGATGGATCGACGTATCCACCCTACGGCTTCACAATCGGGGCGGTTTCCGGATATGTCGTCGGGGAAGTGCCGGGGCGGCTGATCGTGGCGCCTCGCCAAAAGACTAACGGGAAAACGTGCAACCGCCAGTTTTGATCATCGGCACACGCGGCAGCGCACTGGCGCTGTTCCAGGCGAACGCGGTGCGTGACCGGCTTGCCGCCATGCATGATATTGCGCTTGAGCGGATCGTCATCCAGGTGATCCGCACGACCGGCGATGCCATTCAGGACCGGCCGCTGGCGGAGATCGGCGGCAAGGCGCTATTCACCAAGGAAATAGAGGAGGCGCTGCTGGCGGGGGCGGTCGACCTTGCCGTGCATTCGGCAAAGGATGTTCCCACGCAACTGCCACCGGGATTATGTTTCGCTGCCTGCCTCGAACGTGAAGACGTGCGCGATGTCTTCATCAGCGACAAGGCCGACAGTCTCGCGTCATTGCCGCCCGGAGCGCGGATCGGCACCACTTCGCCACGGCGGCAGGCGCTGATCCTGCGCGCCCGTCCGGATCTGACGGTCGTGCCCATGCGCGGCAATGTCGAAACACGGCTGCGCAAGCTTGCCGAAGGTCACGCCGATGCGACGGTCCTGGCGCTCGCTGGACTCAAGCGCCTCGGCCTGACCCAGCATGCGACGCGCATCATGAGTGAGGATGAATTTCTGCCGGCGGCCGGGCAGGGAGCGATTGCCATAGAGATTCGGTCTGACGATACGCGCGTCGCGGCGATGGTGGCCGCCATCGACCATGCCGATACGTCGGTGGCGTTGGCGGCGGAACGGGCATTTCTCGATGTGCTCGACGGCACCTGCAAGACGCCGATTGCGGCGCATGCTGCTCTCACGGGTGACACCATCCGGTTTCGGGGTATTCTCGCTCGGCCGGACGGAACGGCAGCCTATGAAACGGCTGCCGCCGGCCGTCGGCAGGATGCGGCGGAGATCGGTGCGCAGGCGGGCCACGACATCAGGCGGCGCGCCGGTCCGGATGCCCTCGGCTGAGGCCGTAGGTGTATGGCGCCCGAAGAGCCCCGCGAAACCAGGCGTCGCTAACCGGGCGAAGCTGACGAGAGGGGCTGCAGGACGCCCCGAGCGCACCAAAAATCAGCCAGCCTGTCAAAAAGTCAGGCTCCCGGTCTTTCCATTTCCAATGGCGATCTTAAGTTCGGTGTCCTTTCCGCTTGTTCGTGCCGCATGAACGATCATCCCGCAGTATCCGCCATCGCCATAACCGGCCTGTCGAAGACCTACGCCTCCGGCTTCCAGGCGCTTAAGGGAATCGATCTCCATATCCGGCCTGGCGAGATTTTCGCGCTTCTCGGTCCGAACGGCGCCGGCAAAACGACGCTGATCGGCATCGTTTGCGGCATCGTCAATCCCACGGAAGGCAGCGTCAGCGTCAACGGCTATGATATCCAGCGTGACTATCGGATCACCCGCTCGTTAATCGGGCTGGTGCCGCAGGAACTGACCACCGATGCCTTCGAGACCGTCTGGGCGACGGTGAGCTTCAGCCGTGGTCTGTTCGGCAAGCCGCGTAATGACGCCCACATCGAGAAGGTGTTGCGCGACCTGTCCTTGTGGGAAAAGAAAGACAGCAAGATCATGACGTTGTCCGGCGGCATGAAACGCCGGGTGCTGATCGCCAAGGCGCTCTCGCACGAACCGCGCATTCTGTTCCTCGACGAACCGACTGCCGGAGTGGACGTCGAATTGCGCAAGGATATGTGGCAGGTGGTGCGTTCGCTGCGCGACGCCGGCGTCACCATCATCCTCACTACGCACTACATCGAGGAAGCAGAAGAGATGGCCGACCGCGTCGGCGTCATCTCCCGGGGCGAGATCATCCTCGTCGAAGACAAGACAGAGCTGATGCGCAAGCTGGGTAAAAAGCAGTTGACGCTGCATCTGAACAAGCCGCTCGGTGCCGTTCCGCCGACGCTGGCGGCACGCAATCTGCGGCTGACGGAAGATCAGCAACGCCTTATCTATCACTATGATTCTCAGGCAGAGCGTACCGGGATCACCACGCTCCTCGATGAGCTGTCTGCCGCCGGGATTACGTTCAAGGATCTCCAGACGACTCAGAGCTCGCTTGAAGATATTTTTGTCGACCTGGTGCATCGACAATGAATTTTCGGGCCGTCGCAGCGATCTACAAGTTTGAGATGGCGCGCACCGCGCGCACTTTGCTGCAGAGCATCGTGTCGCCGGTTATTTCAACGTCGCTTTATTTCGTGGTGTTCGGCGCAGCGATCGGGTCGCGCATCACCGAGATGGAGGGGGTCAGCTATGGTGCGTTCATCGTTCCGGGCCTGATCATGCTGACGCTGCTGACGCAGAGTGTGATGAACGCCTCGTTCGGTATCTATTTTCCGCGCTTCGTCGGTACGATCTATGAGCTCCTGTCGGCGCCGGTATCATTCTTCGAGATTGTGCTCGGCTATGTCGGCGCGGCAGCGACGAAATCCATCGTTCTCGGCATCATCATACTGGCGACATCGGCGCTATTCGTGCCGCTGGAAATTCGTCATCCGGTCTGGATGCTGGCTTTTCTGGTGCTGACAGCGGTCACCTTCAGCCTGCTTGGCTTCATCATAGGGATCTGGGCCGACGGCTTCGAGAAGCTGCAGATCATCCCGTTGCTGATCATCACGCCGCTTACCTTCCTTGGTGGTAGCTTCTATTCGATCAGCGTCCTCCCGCCAGCCTGGCAGACGGTGACGCTGTTCAATCCCGTCGTCTATTTGGTCAGCGGTTTCCGCTGGAGCTTCTACGGACTTGCCGATGTTCCTGTCGGCGTCAGCGTAGCGATGACGGCTGTATTTCTGCTGGCCTGCATGGCGGTCATCTGGTGGATGTTCCGTACCGGTTACCGCTTGAAGAATTGATCGGCTGTCAAGGAAAAATTCCTGAAATAAATCATTGCACTCGCGGCTCAGGGTGGAACAATCGGCCCGGCCTCGTCATTACTCTCGGCACGAGGCGGCTGGCCCGCAGGGCTTGGCCGGAAATAGTCCCTCGATGGGAAACGGATGCCCGTTGGGGAGTGATGTCCACAGGAAGACCGTGCCCTGCAATGTTGGATCGCGTCGACAATAATGTCGTGAAAGACCGGCAATCCCTGCTGACCGCATTCCGCGCAGTACGAGCGGAAACCGAGCGCCGTGCCGCCTGTCTGTCGCCTGAAGACCAGATCGTGCAATCGATGCCGGATGCCAGCCCGACCAAATGGCATCGCGCCCATACCACCTGGTTCTTCGAACAGTTTCTGTTACTTCCGCATCTGCCGGGCTATCAGGTGTTCGACGAGCGCTTCGCGTTCCTGTTCAATTCCTATTACGTTGCCGCCGGTCCCCGCCATGCGCGGCCGCAACGCGGCTTGATCACGCGGCCGAATGCCGCCGAGGTCGCGGCCTATCGCGCGCATGTCGACCGGGCAGTGGAAGTGATGGTGGATACGCTTCCTACAGATATCTGGCCCGATATCGCACGTGTTCTGGAGGTCGGTCTGCATCATGAGCAGCAGCATCAGGAATTGCTGTGGACCGATATTCTGCATGCCTTCGCGCAGAATCCGACGCATCCGGCCTATGATCCGGTGTGGACGGCACCGTGCGCGAGGGCGGAGCCGCCTGCCTTTGCCGATTTGCCGAACGGAATCCAGGCGGTCGGTCATGACGGCCGGGGCTATTCTTTCGACAACGAGCATCCGCGCCATGAAGTGCTGATCCAACCGGTGCGGCTGGCGCGTGATCTCGTTCGTAACGTCGACTGGCTCGCTTTCATGGCCGCAGACGGCTACCGCAATGCGGCACTGTGGCTGTCGGACGGTTGGGCCAAGGCCGAGGCAGAGGGCTGGCAAGCGCCCGGTTACTGGTTCCGGGAGGATGGCGACTGGTTCACAATGACGCTGGCCGGTGCGGGACGCGTCGACCCGGGCGCTGCGGTCTGCCACGTCAGCTATTATGAAGCCGAAGCATTTGCCCGCTGGTCCGGTAAGCATCTGCCCACTGAATGCGAATGGGAGGTGGCAGCCCGCCACGGCCTTCTGGCTGATGCATTCGGCGTTGTCTGGCAGTGGACGCGTAGCGCCTACCTGCCATATCCGGGCTATCGTGCTGCTGACGGTGCGCTCGGCGAGTACAATGGCAAGTTCATGATCAACCAGATGGTCTTGCGCGGATCGTCGTTGGCGACGCCAGCCGGACATGAGCGTGTCAGCTACCGCAATTTCTTCAATCCGGCGGCGCGCTGGCAATTCAGTGGCTTGCGGCTTGCCGAATATGTCTGATCGGGCAGAGGGACATATGGTTGCCGTCGCCAGAAAGAAGGACCTTTCCGCCGCACCGCTGTCGGAATTCTCCGCCGACGCCATTGCTGGCCTGTCGGCGACGCCGAAACGACTACAGCCGAAATATTTCTACGATGCGGAAGGCTCGCGGCTGTTCGAGCAGATTACCGAAACGCCGGAATACTATCCGACCCGTTGCGAGATGCAGGCGCTGCGCTCGCACGCAGGCGATATCGCGGTGCTGGTTCCTGACGGTGCCGCACTTATCGAGTTCGGCAGCGGTTCGAGCAAGAAGGTCCGGCTGCTGCTTGCCGCCGAACCGGCGTTGTCGGTTTACGTGCCCGTCGATATCTCGCCGGAGATGCTGGAACAGGAGACGGCGGCTATCCGTCATGACTATCCGGCGCTCACAGTCCTTCCGGTGGCCGCCGATTTTACCGTGCCGTTTGCTTTGCCGCCCGAGGCGGTGGCGGCTCAGCAGCGTGTTGGTTTTTTCCCGGGCTCGACAATTGGTAATTTCGAGCCGTATCAGGCGGCGCATTTCCTACGCAACGCCGCCTCGATTCTCGGTCGTGGCTCGCTGATGCTGATCGGAGTCGACCTGGTCAAGGATCCGGCGATTCTCAATGCTGCCTACAACGATGCCGGCGGGGTCACTGCCCGTTTCAATCTCAATCTGCTCAAACGAATGAACCGTGAGCTGAATGCGAATTTCGATCTCGATTCGTTCGAGCATCATGCGTTCTTCAATCGCGCGCGTAGCCGCGTCGAGATGCATCTGGCGAGCCGCAAGCGCCAGAAGGTGCGTGTGGCCGGCGAGACCTTCAGCTTCGACATGGGCGAAAGTATCCACACCGAGAACAGTTACAAATACAGCATCCAGTCTTTCGGCGCGCTGGCGCGTGGCGCCGGCTGGTCGCCCTTGCGATCCTGGACTGATGACGACGGATATTTTTCTATTCAGGCGTTCACCTGTGCGCCGGAGCGTGCGGCTTCCGCCTAGAGGGCAAAGTTCGGCAACACGCCGCCGTCAGACGCGATGCGCCCCTTCGGATCGGTAGTTTCCCTTGTCCAAGGCTTGTGTCGTCGTTCCCGCCCTCTATAGTCCCGCGCGAATTGTCTCACGCGGGGAGAATGAATGTCGGACTTCGATACGATATCGACGGGCGCGCGGATTCGCAGGCTCGACGACGGTTTCCGATGGCCGGGAGGTCGGAAGGTCGCTGTGATCTTCAATATCGCTTTCGAACGGTGGTCGGATGGCAAGGCGCCGCCGCTTGGCCCAATGGGCAATCCGTTGCCTGCGGGCACGTTCGATACCAACGCCCTGTCGTGGGGACGCTACGGCTCGGTCCGCGGGGCCGACAGGCTGCTGCGTGTGCTGGCGCGCGCCGGCATCCGCTCAAGTGTGATGACCAGCGGCGCGTTCGCGGAGAGTGCTCCGCAGCTGGTGCGACGTATTGCCGAGGAAGGCCACGAAATCGTCGCCCATGCCTATGCGCAAGATGTGATCCCGGCCAAGCTTACCTCGGATGAGGTGCGGTTCGATATCGAGAAGACAACGCAGGCGCTGGCGGCGGCCGCCGGGGTGCCGATCCGCGGCTGGATCAGCCCACGTGGCACGCCGCATGTTGATAGCGCACGTCATCTGCTCGCCGCCGGCTACGACTGGCATGGCGACGTCTTTGACGACGACCGACCTTATATGCAGGACTTCGCGAATGGCTCGCTGGTTGCCATCCCGTTGACCATGGAGGTCAACGACCTGCCGCATGCGATGCGCTACGGTCGCTCGCCGCGCCAGTTCGTCGAACTGTTCGAGGATACGCTTGCCGCCGCGCTCGCCGGCAACGAGCCTTTGGTGGTGGATGTGACCGCACATTGCCATTGCTATGGCCACTCCGCGGGTGCGCATGCTTACGAGACGATCGCCGGCAAGGCGAAGGCCTGCGACGGTGTTTGGGTTGCGAGGCGCGACGAGGTTGCCGCGCATGTGCGTGCGACGATGCCGGTTGTTGGTTAAAGTCGGGGGCTGACTGGAGGTGCGGTCCGCTCCTGTCTGGGCGGATCAGATGTTCGACCGCCCGGCTTCGCCTTTTCCTTGGGCTGCAGCTTCTTGGGCTGCAGCGATTGCGGAGATGAGATATGGCATGTCGGGCGATTATCGGGGTGATGGGAGCGGGCGACAACGCGCGCCCCGAGGATGTCGAAACGGCAAGCGCGCTCGGTGAAGCGATCGCGCGCGCGGGGTGGGTTCTGCTGAGCGGCGGGCGCAACAACGGCATCATGGACGCCGTCAACCGCGGCGCCAAGCGCGCAGGCGGGCTGACTATTGGCGTGATTCCCGGCAGCGACCGCAAATCGATGTCGGATGCGGTCGATGTCGGTATCGTCACTGGCATGGGCAGTGCGCGCAACTACATCAACGCGCTGTCGAGCGATGTGGTGATCGCTTGTGGCTTCGGCGGTGCGGGGACGGCGTCGGAGATCGCGCTGGCGTTGAAGGCGAAGCGCCCGGTTGTGTTGCTCAATTGCCAGCCCGAGGGAGAGGCCTATTTCCGCAAGATCGGTAGCGGCCTGATATATATCGTCGCGACGGTCGAGGAGACGGTCGCCACCATCGGCCGGTTGCTGAGATAAGAGCTGGACAGAAAGAGAAAGGGCAGGGCGTCGAGCTATAGCGGCGTGCGCGCCAACACCGTTTCCAGCATGCGTGCGCCGTTTTCGCCTTTGTGCGCGCGGTCCCATTGGTCGACGATGATATCCTTGAACATCCGCACCGCCTCCGGAGCCGACGTTGCCATGGCGATGCCGGCCGAGATATTCGGATGATCGCCCAATCGATAGGGGCTCATCGTCACGAATGTCGTGTCGCTTCGTTCGAAAACCTGAAAAGTCTGCTCGGCAGCGAAGTTCTCAACGACGCCGATCTGGATGCCGATTGGCTGCTTCCTGAAGATTGCGATCAGCCGCTCGATTTCCCGCCGCGCCAGCATTCGGCGTCGGCGCATTGTTCTGGCATCGAGGTCGTAACGACCGATCATCCCTGAGCGCAGGAAACGCTCGATTGTCTGGGTATTGACGATGCTCACTATCGGCGGGCGTCGTTTCCGGGCGCTGTTGCGACGTTCTTGCAGAACGCCGAGCACCCGCTCGACATAGTCTGCGAATTGCGCCTGGTCGGGGCCGGTTGCGTCGTTGGATTCAAGCAGCATCGTACGTAGATGGCCGATATATTCGTCCGAGAGCATCAGGAACGAGATCGGCGTGAAGTTGCCGAGGACTTGCACAACGTTTTCCTCGAGCTGCCGCATCCGTTCAAAAAATGCGACGGCGTTGCTGTAGTATTCCATGCCGACGCCCATCAGGGACGGCAGCGACACCTCCAGCAGATCGGCGAGTTTCTCGAGGGTTTCGATCTTGACCAGTTCGCCTTTTTCTAATCGGTAAAGCGCTGCGCGCGATACGCCGATCCGCTCGGCCATGTCGCTGGCGGTGAAATTCTTGCCCAGCCGATAGGCCCGCAGCCGGTTTCCGATTTCTTCCCACTGTGCCGACATCAGGCGACCGACTCTGTCCGTTTCGTCTCAAATTTGGTGCCGAATCCCGCTCTGCGAGCGGATTGTCGGAACCGGGTTTGTGTATCACGGATTGGGAAGTCCTCTATAGCTGACGTGTTACCCCGCCAATCCCGGGCCTCAGCTCGCTGTCTCAATTATGATACCTTACTACTCTGCGAGCACTCAGGTGAGAAAGCATCGTGACGTCAGACGCTTTTGGCGCCTCAGAACTTTCAGCAGTTATACGTCAGGGTTCTGCGAAGATGCTGATCGCATTCGGAGTGCCGGATGGTCGGTGGCCGACGATCGACCAGTATTTCCGTCCAGTATTCTGCCCTCGGCCGTCGTTCCGGGCACAGCCGGCATCGGCGAGACAGCACCGATTTCGGAGCGCAAGAATGCGTCGCCGACCTGAGGTTTCGATGGTTCGGCCAAATGCAAAAAGAGGAGCCGTGCACTTCAGCCTGGCTCCTCTCTGTTTCATTTTGTCAATTTTTTGCCGCTAGGGCCAGAGTCTGGGCCCTAATGGAGTCTGGGCCCTAATTCAATTCCGACGTCGCGATCTCGTTCAGAAACGCGAGACGGTCGTCGCTTGATAACTCATCGAAATGGGCGGCCTTGTCCGAGAGTGCGACCAGGCGCTTATGCGCCTCATCAGTGACGTCGAGGGTCAGCGGCGATTCGTCATAAGCGTCGACGAACCGGCCCACCAGCGTACCCAGCAGGTAGTAGAGCGCATAATGGTCGCGATCCTGCGTCCCAAGGTCGAGAACCCGTTGCTGGAATGTCTTGTAGGTCCGCAGGCCCTTGTGCTGGGACTTCAACCATTGCGCCAATTCTTCCACCTGGGTTCCCCCCTGTTCCATATCGTCTCGATGAATGAAGAAACGACCAGTATATGCGAAAGCGTCGCTAAAAAAATAGAAATATCCGCGGCTAAACAGCCAATCCGCCAATAGAACCCGATCGTGGTGCAGGGTTGCGAGTGTCTCAAAAATGAGATACTCTGTTGGTTTTTCGGCGCCCCGCCGGCCCGAAAACCTTCGAGGATCCTGCAATGTCGACCGCCATCTGCTTTCCAGACGTCGCCGCAGCCACGATCGCGCCTGCTGACGAGCGGCTGCCGGTATTCGATGTCGCCGATACGCAGGCCGAGGTGCTGTCGAACGAGGCAGTGAACGACGATTACGTTCATCTCGTATTGCGGGCGGATGGGTTGGCACTGAACGCGAAGGCCGGCCAGTTCTTTAATATTGCCTGCCCGGCGACGTCGCAGGACATGCCCTATCTACGCCGACCGATGAGTCTCTATCGTGCGCTGCCGGCCAGACGGCAGGTCGAGTTTCTCTACAAGGTGACAGGCGCCGGAACGCGCGGGCTGGCCACCCTGCTGCCCGGCGACTCCGTCGCGCTGCTCGGGCCGCTGGGCAATGGTTTCACGCTCGATCCGCAGTGGAAAGACATCGTCGTGCTTGGTCGGGGCGTCGGCCTTGCAACATTGGCGCCGTTGGCGGAGCTGGCTGCGGAGCAGGGTATCGGCGTTACCGCGATCATCAGCGCACGGTCTCGGGCGTTGGTGATGTCGGTGGAGCGCTTTGCGGCATCGGGTGCGCGCGTCGAGATCGTTACCGACGAGGATGGGACCAGCGATCCTGCTCATGTCGAGTCCATTCTTCTGGATCTGGTCCGTGATGGCCGTGCCGACGCTTTCTTCACCTGTGGTTCCAATCGGCTGATGCTGATGATGAAGCGTGTCGCCGCGACGTTTGGCCTGCCCGGGCAGGTGGCGATGGAGCAGCAGATGGCATGCGGTCTCGGTATGTGTTTCTGTTGCGTGCGCAATTTCGCTTCTGCTGACGGCATTGAGCAGCGGCGGGTCTGTTCGGAGGGGCCGGTATTCGCGCTGTCGGAGGCGCTGTCATGGTAGACCTGCGCGTCAAGATCGGCGAGCTGACGCTGAAGAACCCGGTGATGCCGGCGTCAGGCACCTTCTCCGAAGGGCTGGCGCGGGTGTTTTCCTTCGACCATCTCGGCGCTGTCGTCACCAAGACGGTCACCGCGGAATTGCGCGGCGGCAATCCGACGCCACGTGTCGCCGAGGTCGGGCAGGGCATGCTGAATTCAATCGGTATCCCCAGCAAGGGCGTACCGAATTTTATCAATCACATCATGCCCGAATACGAGCGCTTTACCGCGCCGCTGGTGGTCAGCGTGTCGGCGCCGACGGCAGAACTGTTCGGCGACATCGTGCGGAAGTTTGACGTGCCGGGCATCGCCGCTATCGAGGCGAATATCTCCTGTCCGAATATCGAGGAGGACGGCAAGGCCTTCGCGATGCGACCGCGCTCGACGGCAGCCGTTGTCGCAGAATTGCGGCGCGCCACCCGGCTGCCGCTGTGGGTGAAACTGACGCCGAACACCGGCGACGTCGCTGCCGTGGCCCGTGCCGCGCAGGATAACGGCGCCGATGCGCTGGTCGTTGCCAACACCATTCTCGCGATGTCGATCGATACCGAGACCTTCCGGCCACGGCTCGGCAGTATCATGGGCGGCTATTCCGGCCCGGCGATCAAGCCGATCACGTTGCGCATGACCTATCAGTGCGCGAAGGCCGTTGATATTCCGGTGATCGGCTGCGGCGGTATCGCCACTACGGAAGACGCGATTGAATATCTGCTTGCCGGCGCCGCGGCGGTGCAGGTCGGCACCGCGACCTTCATCAAGCCGAATGTGATGCTCGATATCATCGACGGGCTGTCGGCGTTCTGCGAGCGCAAGGGAATCGCGCGCGTCAGCGATCTGATCTGCGCGGTCGAGGATGGCGACATGCATATCGACAAGCTGGAAGCGCTGCCATGAATGCGCCGGTCGATATTCGCGAGACGATGGATGCCGCGCGCTGGCGTGCGCTGGCGGAGCATTTGTTCGACGAATTGCGCGCGCGCAGCAGCGACGGACGTGGCGTTACCCGCGAATGCTATGCTGAAGGCGAAGAAGCGGCGCTGAACCTGTTTCGCGAGACTGCGGAACAATACGGCCTCACCTGCAGCCAGGACGGCGCCGCCAATCTGATCGTGTCGTTACCGGACGACGATCTGAGCCAACCGGCCCTGATTCTCGGCTCGCACGTGGATTCGGTGCCGCAGGGCGGCAACTTTGATGGTGGCGCTGGCGTCGTGGCGGGGCTGCTTTGCCTCATCCGCCTGCTCGGTGAGCGGCACCGGGCTGCGCAACCGGTACGGCTGCTGGTACTGCGCGGCGAGGAGAGCGCTTATTACGGACGTGCCAATATCGGCTCGCGGGCCCTGTTTGGACTGCTCAACCCAAGCGATCTCGACGCGAAGCGGCAGGGCAACGGCCGCACGCTACGCGCCGCGTTGGAAGGGGCCGGCGCCGACATTGCCGGCATCGAAGCGCAGGCGATGCTGATTGCGCCGAATTTTGCTTCGTCCTATCTCGAATTGCATATCGAGCAGGGTCCGGTGATGGTGGCTCGCGAACTGCCAGTGGCGATCGTCACCGGCATCCGTGGCAATCTGCGGCATCGCCGTGTGATCTGTCGGGGGGAGGCCGGTCATTCGGGTACGGTGCCGCGCTGGTTGCGTCGCGACGCCGTATTTGCGGTCGCAGATCTCTTGATGCGGCTCGACGAGCACTGGAACCGGTTGCTGGAACGTGGCCTCGATCTCGTCGTCACCAGCGGTATCTGCAATACGGATCCGGAACGGCAGGCAATCAGCCGCATTCCAGGCGAGGTCTATTTCAGCTTTGAGGTGCGAAGTCAGAGCTTCGAGACGCTTGAAGGTTTTTACGAATTGTTCCGCTCCGAGTGTCGTGCCGTCGCCGATACACGGCACGTCAAGTTTGAGTTCGACGAACGAGTCTACACCGAGCCCGCGCGTATGGATGAGGCCGTGATTGCCCGTCTGCGCAAGCAGGCCGAGCAGCTTGGCTATGCCATCGAACTGCTGCCGAGCGGTGCCGGTCACGACGCCGCGGTATTTGCCAATGCCGGTATTCCTTCCGGCATGATCTTCGTGCGTAACCGCAATGGCTCGCACAATCCCGACGAGGCGATGACGGTTGACGACTTCATGCGCGGGGTGGAATTGATGTATGCGGTTGCTTCCGCCGCGCCGTGACCGGTGCATCATCCATATGCCTGCTTGAGCGTATTATTGCCTGAACGATGACCGAACTGACGATCCGCAAGCCAGACGACTGGCATGTCCATTTCCGTGACGGTGAGGTGCTGCGCTCCGTGGTGAATTTCACTGCCGAGCGCTTTGGCCGCGCCATCGTTATGCCGAACCTAGTGCCGCCGGTCACCACGGCAAAACAGGCGGCAGAATACCGCGAACGGGTGCTGGCGGCGGTCGATCCGCGTCATCGCTTCACGCCGCTGATGACCTGCTATCTTACCGACGGCACCGACCCTGCCGACCTGGTCGCTGGCCACCGCGACGGCATCTTCACCGCCGCCAAGCTCTATCCGGCACACGCGACTACCAATTCGGCGGCTGGTGTGTCGGATATCGACAAGATCATGCCGGTGCTGGAGGCGATGGCGGAGAGCGGCATGCCGCTGCTGGTCCATGGCGAATTGCCGCGACCGGAGATCGACGTCTTCGACCGCGAAAAGGCTTTTATTGACGTCGTCCTGCTGCCGCTGATCGAGCGCGTCCCGGCGCTGAAGATCGTCATGGAGCATGTTACCACCAGCCACGGCGTTGCCGTCGTCCGCGCGCACCGACCGCGCATGGGAGCCACGATCACGCCCCAGCACCTGCTCTACAACCGTAACGCGCTGTTCAACGGCGGATTGCGGCCGCACCTCTACTGCCTGCCGGTGCTTAAGCGCGAGGAACACCGCCTGGCGTTGCGGCAGGCGGCGACCAGCGGGGAGCCTGGCTTCTTCCTGGGAACCGATTCCGCCCCCCATCTGCGGAACCTGAAGGAGGCGGCTTGCGGCTGCGCCGGGGTATTCGGCGCCCCGGCGGCGCTTTCGGCCTATGTGAAGGTCTTTGAGGAGGAGGGGGCGCTTGCCCGGTTCGAGGCTTTTGCCAGCCTCAATGGGCCGGCTTTTTACAGGCTTCCCCCCAACGAGGAGCGGATCACCCTTCGCAAGCAGCCGACCTTTGTCTGCGAGGGGGTTCCGGTCGAAAAAATGGGGGACATTCACCCGCTGTTCGGTGGCGATCAGGTTGACTGGTCAATAGCCTGACGTCATAAGGATGCGATCGCTGGACAATCCGATGTTTCTCTGCGGGCAGATCTGCCTGGCAGCGATCTGGCGCGCAGAGTTACTCCGCCGGTAATTTAAGGAGAGCTCATGGGCAACTTTTCATCGTCGCCGGCCGATAAAAAAGCCATCGCACGGCAAACCGCCAAAATGATGCTGGAGATCAAGGCGATCCACTTTAATGCGGATTCGCCTTTTTTCTTCACCTCTGGATGGGCCAGCCCCGTTTATGTCGACTGCCGCAAGATCATCTCCTACCCGCGCCTGCGCTCGGGCCTGATGGACTTCTCCTCGTCGGTCATTCTGTCGGAGATCGGCTACGAGTCGATTGACAACATTGCTGGCGGCGAGACCGCGGGCATCCCCTTCGCCGCCTGGATCGCCGACAAGCTGATGCTGCCGATGCAGTATATCCGCAAGAAGGCGAAGGGCTTCGGACGCAATGCGCAGATCGAGGGTGACCTGCTGGAAGGCACGCGCACTCTGCTGGTCGAGGATCTTGCCACGGACGGCCGCAGCAAGGTCAATTTCTGCAACGCGCTGCGCAAAGCTGGCGCGCAGGTCGATCACTGTTTCGTGCTCTTCTATTACGATATCTTTCCGGAGAGTCAGGGGCATCTGCGTGACCTGAACGTCAAGCTGCATCACCTGGCAACCTGGTGGGATGTGCTTGAGGTTGCGGAGGAGAGCGGCCATTTCGACAAGGGTATGCTCAAGGAGGTGCGCAGCTTCCTCAACGAGCCGTCGAAGTGGTCAGCCGCGCACGGTGGCATAGCCGACTTCGAACCGGTGTCGAAACCGCCCGAAGGACAGCAGCCGGTGCTGCTGCGCACCGGTTCGGACGGCTGAGCCGGGCGCGGTCCGGAAAACGGAATTTTGTTTCCCGGAAAGCATGCCCTCGGACCGATCCGGGGGCGTGCTCGTTTGAACGACGAACGTCCGGTCTGACCCGACGCAGTTGGATCATTGATCGGCGGCAATCCCGACTGCGCGTTTTGGTGCGGATAAGGCGCTGATCCCCAGTGTTGCCTCTTCGATCAGAATGTTGCTGCGCGCTGTTGCCGGTCGTAGGCAGCCATGAACAGGGGCGACTGTGTTTGCAGCCGCTCCACAGAGACGCGCCCCGTGCGCGTCAGATACGACATCGCGAAGTCGTAGGGTGAAAGCGGCATTTTCTCCGCGAAGGTCTCGTACCAAGCGGCGCTGGCATTTGCCGCGCCGACGAGAATGTCGAGGATCGGCTTGCGCGCCGCTTCGTAATCGGCGAGCGCCTGCGGGATATCGTGAGGTGACACTGCAAGCGCCTTGGCGAGTGCGATCGCGTCCTCGAAGGCGAGCCGCGTGCCAGAGCCGATCGAGAAATGCGCAGTGTGAAGTGCGTCGCCGAGGATAACAGTGTTGCCGTGCGACCAGTGACTATTATGGATGATCGGAAACTGCCGCCAGATCGAGCGGTTGGACACTAGGGCGTGTCCCGCCAGCGTATCTGCGAATATCTCCTGCATCAGCATCTTCAACTCGGTTTCGCCGAGCGTTGTCAGATCGTTGTTGGCGAATGTCGCCGCGTCGGTTTCGACGATGAAAGTGCTCATCGTATCCGAATATCGGTAATGGTGGGCGTTGAAGACCCCGAGCGGGTGGGTGACGAAAGTCTGCGTTAGAGCGTCGAATGGCTTGGTGGTGCCGAACCAGGCGAAACGGTTGCTCAGATAACGGATCGTCGTACCGAAGGCGGATCCGGCGGCGCGGCGAACCAGCGAATTGATACCGTCTGCGCCGACGACGAGATCGGAATCGTCGAGTGCGTCAAGACGGTCTATCGTGGTGCGGTAACGGATATCAACGCCGAGACGCAGCGCTTCCCTCTGCAGGATCTGCAGGAGTCGCAGCCGGCCGATCGCGGTAAAGCCGATGCCGTCGATCCGCAGTGTCTCGCCGCGATGCGTGATCTTGATGTCGTTCCAACGTTGCAGTTCTGGGGTGATCGCAGCATGGATGTCGGGATCATCGTCCTTCAGGAATTCCAGTGCGCTTTCGGAAAAAACGACGCCAAAGCCGAATGTCGAATCGGAAGCATTCTGTTCAAAGACAGTCAGCGCGTCAGAAAGACCTAAGCGCTTGAGTAAGATCGATAGATAGAGGCCAGCCGGGCCGGCGCCAAGGATAGATATCTTCATGGGCGTTTTCGTTCGCCTGCGAGAGAGTTCGGAATGAACAGCGTTTCGGCGATCCGACGCCGTTGTGCGTGGGTGCCGTCGGTGCTGTCCGCCGCAGTTGTATGGCTGCCGATGATGAACGACATTTGCGCGATAGCATAGACCTGCGCCTCGGCCGCGTTGAGGCCAGCCGTGCGATAGAGTTCTTCGAGGAACGAGATACGCTCTGCATCGACCTCTCGCACCAGCCTGGCCACGCGCACGTCGCGACGAGCCCAGTCGCGGAGGGTCAACTCGAATGGCCCGCCCGGAACGTCCGGCTGTGGTGCCAGCGCGATGCGCAGCAGGTTGCGCAAACGCTCCAGTGGCGCTGCATTCGCGGGTCCGATCAGGTCCTTGATGCGCGTAACCATCAATGAGCGCCACGATTCAAGCACTGCGTCGAGCAGGTCCTCGCGGCTGTGAAAGTGCCAGTAGAAGCTGCCCTTGGTGACGCCGAGATCACTGGCCAGTTCGTCGATGCGCAATGCCGCGACGCTGTCCTGCGCCAGTTTGCGGATCGCTCCGTTAATCCAGTCTTGGCGCGTCAGGCGGGCGGCTTCGGAAGCAGTTGCTGGCTGGATGTCGGCGCAGCGTCTCGGCTGTGCCGAGCTTGCGCTATGCTGCCGTGTGTTGCGTTTTGCCTTCGCCGGTACCGCCACGACCTTCGCTCCACGCCCGGTGACCAATTTGACAAGCATGACGAGCCTTGTCCATACTTTATAGTATGGAGAGATGGCCGGCCAGTGAACCGGAGGAGCGGTGCGTGGGCGAAGACTGGAGCAGATTCAGGGTCGAATTGCCGATAGCGCTGCGGGCAGAGCGTCACGGCGATCTCGCGTTGTTGTGGCTGGCCCGCGCTGACAAGCGCAACGCCATCAACTCCGACATGCTCCGGGGCATCAAGCTGTTCTTCAACGCGCTGGCCGACGAAGTGAAGGCGGTGGTGATCGCCGGTGACGGCGACAATTTCTCCGCCGGGCTCGACCTTAGCGAATTGACGGAAAAGGATGCTGCCGGCGGCGCCTTTCACTCGCGCGAATGGCATGATGCGTTCCATGACATCCAATATGCCCGGGTGCCGGTAGTTTGTGTGCTGCACGGCGCGGTGATCGGGGCCGGACTCGAACTCGCAAGTGCCGCGCATCTGCGGGTGGCGGAGGCGACGGCCTTCTACGGATTGCCTGAAGGGCAGCGCGGCATTTTTCTCGGTGGTGGCGGATCGATGCGTCTGACGCGGCTTATCGGTGTAGCGCGCGTTACCGATCTGATGATGACAGGGCGGACGTTGAACGCACACGAAGGGTACCAGTTCGGTTTCTCGCAATATCTCGTCGAAGCCGGGCAGGGACTGGCCAAGGGCATCGAACTGGCGGAGCGGGCCGGCGCGAATGCGCCGCTCAGCAATTTTGCGATCATCCAGGCCTTGCCGCGGATTGCTGAGATGGGTCCGGACGAGGGACTGTTCCTGGAATCGCTGGTAACGGGCGTCGTCCAGAGCGCCGACGATGCCAAGGAACGCCTGCACGCATTTCTGGAAAAACGCGCCGCCAAGGTTGAGCGGCCTCGCTGAAGCGAAGGCACGTGCTCTTCAATTGCAGAAGATCGCGCAAGCCACTCGCGCGCCGCGCCCGTGACTATGCCGCCGTGGCGTTCCGCGCGATGACATCGACCAGGCGTGCCGCGGCGGTTTCTGCGTCGAGGCCGCTGGTATCGACGACGGCGCGAGCGCGCGCGTAGAGCGGCTCGCGGCTCAGCAGGATGGCGCGCAGCTCCTGCATGGCAGAGCGGTCGTCGCGCATTGGCCGCAGGTCGCCTTGGTCGCGTACGCGTTGCATGTGCTCCTCCGGGCTTGCCTTTAGCCAGATCGCGAAACAGGACGACAGGACGAGGTCGAAGGTGAGGGGCTCGGCGACGATGCCGCCGCCAGTGGCGATCAGCATCGGCCCCGGCTCGCCGATCAGCCGGCGCAATTCGCTCTGTTCGAGGCGCCGGTAGCCTTCCTGTCCGTAAAGCGCGAACACTTCGGTGATCGATACGCCGGCGGCGCGTTCGATCTCCTGATCGAGTTCGATAAACGGCCAGCCGATGCGCTGAGCGGCGATGCGACCGAGGGTCGACTTGCCGGCGCCGCGCAGACCGATCAGCGCCACGCGTTGCGTCGATGCGGCCGTGGCGAGACCGCCGGAGAGGGTGGCCTTCACCTGCGCAATCTGCTCGGGTGTTGCATCCTGCAACAGGTCGCGCAGCACCAGCCAATCGGAGGAGGCGTCATTGTCGGGCAGCAGGTTGTCGATCCGCGTGCCCATCGCCTGCGCGATGCGGCGCAGCAGGATGATCGACACATTGCCCTGGCCGCTTTCGAGCTGCGCGATATAGCGCTCGGACAGTCCCGAGGCCCGCGACAGCACCTTGCGGGACATGCCGCGCAAGGCGCGCGTGTCGCGCACCCGCTGCCCGAGTTCAGCAAGGAAACGGTCTTCGTGGATATCGGCCTCGGACACCGCTACGGCGCGGGATGGCGAAGTCTTGGGTCTGTCGTCATGCATGATAATGCAACATTCCGTTGACATCGATGCCCGTTCTGCCGCTCTATAGTGGGATATAATACAACAAAACTAAGGGGGGAAGTCGCCATGAATACATATGGCCACGGTTGCCGCGCCGGCAGCGGGGAAGTGTTGTGAGCGGAGCCGCAGACAATGCGGTCAGTGCCCTTCTCGACCGCAACGTTACGGCAGGACGGGGCAGCAAGGTCGCTTATATCGATCCGACGCGGACGCTAACATATGCGGATCTCCAGTCCGCCACCTGTCGTTTCGCCAACCTCTTGCAACGTTTTGGCGTGCGTCGCGAGGAACGGATCGCGATGATCATGCTCGACACGGTAGACTTTCCGATCGTCTTTCTCGGTGCCGTGCGTGCCGGCGTGCTGCCGGTGCCGCTCAACACGATGCTGACGAGCGATCAATATGCCTACATGTTGGCGGATTCACGCGCCCGTGTGCTGTTTGTGTCGTACGCGCTACTGCCGGCCGTCGAGCCAATCCTGCCAGGCTTGCCCGATCTGCGCGAGATTGTGGTCGTTGGCGGTCCCCCTGACGATCGTCGCGACTTTACGTGGGCGCTGGCGGCGGAAGCGGACACATTCGAGACAGCCGCAACGCTGGCAGACGAGACGGCATTCTGGCTCTATTCGTCAGGGTCGACCGGTGCACCGAAGGGTGTACGGCACGTTCACAGCAGTCTGATGGCGACTGCCGACACCTATGCGCGGCAGGTCCTGGGTATCCGCGAGGACGATGTTTGCCTGTCCGCGGCGAAGCTGTTTTTTGCCTACGGCCTCGGCAATGCGCTGACCTTCCCAATGTCGGTCGGTGCAACGATCGTACTGAACCCGGAACGGCCGACACCGGCGACTATGTTTGCGCTGATGCGGCAGTATCAGCCGAGCATCTTTTATGGTGTGCCAACGCTCTTTGCGGCGATGCTTGGTGACCCGGCACTTGCCGGTGAGCCCGGATCGGCGCAGCTGCGCATCTGTACATCGGCGGGCGAGGCGTTGCCGGAGCATGTTGGCCTCGCTTGGCGAGCACGATTCGACGTCGACATTCTGGACGGTGTCGGTTCGACCGAGATGCTGCACATTTTCCTGTCGAATGCGCCGGACGATCTGCGCTACGGCTCGTCCGGCCGGCCTGTGCCCGGCTATCGGGTGCGACTGGTCAACGAACAGGCAGCCGATGTGCCAGACGGCGAGATCGGCGAGATGCTGGTCGATGGTCCCTCGGCCGCCGACGGCTACTGGAACCAGCGCGACAAGACTCGCGGCACTTTCCTGGGCGCGTGGACGCGTACCGGCGACAAGTATTTCCGCGATGCCGACGGACGCTACATCTATTGCGGGCGCGCTGATGACATGTTCAAGGTATCGGGCATCTGGGTCTCGCCGTTTGAAGTCGAGAGTGCGCTGGTCAGCCATCCGGCCGTTCTCGAAGCGGCAGTCATTCCGGCGAGTGATGCCGATGGTCTGCTGAAGCCGAAGGCGTTCGTCGTGCTGAAAGCCGGCGCATCTGCCGAGGATCTTGACGGCGCGCTCAAGCAGCATGTGAAGACAACGGTTGGAGCTTGGAAATACCCGCGCTGGATCGAATTCGTCGACAGCCTGCCGAAAACCGCGACCGGAAAGATCCAGCGTTTCAAGCTGCGCGAGCGCGAGCGCGAGCATCAGCCCGGATGACGGCATTGGCATGGCGCGTGTCTATTGAGCCAGCGTCAGACGGCGCGTAGCACTGGGCGCGTTTTCTTCTTGCGCATGCTGTTGAATGCCGGCGGCAGCTTGACGAGCGGTACGGCACGACCGAACAGAAAGCCTTGCACCTCATCGCACCCTTCCGCCCGCAACTGCTCAAGCTGCTCCTGGTTTTCGACGCCTTCCGCCGTGGTCATGATACCGAGGTTCTTGCTGAGATTGATGATCGCGCGCACGATCAGTTTGGAGCTGTCAACGGCGGACAGGTCGCGGACAAAGCTGCGATCGATCTTGATCTTGTCGAAGGGAAACTTGCGCAGATAGCTCAACGACGAATACCCGGTGCCAAAGTCATCGAGCGCGATGCGCACGCCGAGCGCGCGTAACTCGTGCAGGGTTGCGATAGTGGTGGCGCTGTTAGCGAGCAGGACTGACTCGGTGATCTCGAGCTCCAGGCGTTGTGCCGGCAGGCCCGAGGCGGTAAGGGCACTGCGCACCACCTGCACGAGATTGGGACTGCGGAACTGCACCGGCGACACATTAACGGCGACTTTCATGCCTGACGGCCATCGGCTGGCATCGTCGCAGGCGCGCCGCAGAACGCGTTCACCTAGCGATGTGATAAGACCGATTTCTTCGGCAATCGACACGAACTGTTCAGGTGATACGAGACCGCGCATCGGGTGCCGCCAACGAACCAGTGCCTCGCAGCCACTGAAGCGATCCTTGTCGAGATCATAGAGAGGTTGATAGAACACCTCGAACTGATCCTGCGACAGGCCCTCACGCAGGTCGAGCTCCAGCGCCCGGCGCGCCTGCAACCGGGCGTCCATCTCCGGCTCGAAGAAACGCCAGGTGCCGCGGCCATCGGTCTTGGCGCGGTAAAGTGCCACGTCGGCGTTCTTCAAGAGCTTCTCGCTCGATGTGCCGTCGCCCGGCGCAACGGAGATGCCGACGCTGCAGCCGATGGTGATGCGGTTTCCGTCGATCTCAAAAGGCTTGCTGATGGTGTCGACGACCCGCCGCGCCAACTGGCCGGCATCGTCCGGCGAATGGACATTGCACTGGACAATGGCGAATTCGTCACCGCCGAGCCGCGCCACCGTGTCCACCTCTCGCACACAGGACAAGAGGCGCTGTGCTACCGTTTCCAGCAGCTTGTCGCCGACCGGATGGCCGAGCGTGTCGTTGACCGGCTTGAACTGATCGAGGTCAACGCTGAGTACGGCAAATCCGTTTCCGCGGTTAGCGTGGCTGACCGCCTGTTCGATGCGTTCTCGGAACAATGCGCGATTCGGCAGACTTGTCAGTGCGTCATGACGCGCCATAAAGGCGATACGGGATTCCGCCCGGCGCTGCTCCGTGACGTCTTCGTAAGTTGCGACCCAGCCGCCATCGCTGGTGATGGTCTGGCTGATCGAAATCACTTTTCCGCTGCTCAATTCCTGAAGGAATGGGCGTGGTCCATGCTCCTGAATATGTGCATCGCGGTCCATGACGACGTCGTCGAGCGTCTTTCCGTCGTGGTTCCCGGCCGCGATGCTGAGCGTCAGAATGTCGATGAACGAAATACCCGGTCGAACCGCTTCCGGCGACAAGTTGAAGATCTCGCAGAAGCGCCGGTTGACCACCTGTAGCTTGTCGTTCCTGTCGAAAAAACACAGGCCTTGCGACATGTTGTCGAGAGCGGCGTCGAGCCGTAGATTAGTGTCGCGCAGCTTCGCCTTCTGTTCCTTCAGTGCACTGATATCGCTGAATACGACGATCATGCCGCTGTCGTGAGTCTTGCTGCGGCTGACGCGCAGCCAGCGCCCGTCGGAAAGCTGCGCTTCGCCGGTTATGCCGTTGTCGTCTTTGCCCGTATCCAAGCTGTTACCATCGTCGGGTTGGGCAGTGTGCGTTTCCGATAGCAGGCCCGGAGAATCATGGAGGAACTCGATCGCCTGAGAGTTCGCGAGTGTTACTCGACCCTCGGCGCTGAGAACGACGATGCCTTCACGCGAGCTTTCCAGAGAATCCGCAAGTTGCGCTTGCGCCGATCGGCGCTCGGAGATCTCCCGCTCCATCATTGCCCGGATATTGTCGCGCATCGTACCCATGGCTGTGAGCAGCGTGCCGAGTTCGTCATTACCGCCAGGTCTTATGGTCACGTCGAGGTCTCCGTCGGCAATGCGCTTGGCGACCGACGAGGCAACGGCGACCGGGCCGATGATCCGCTTTGTCAGCAGCCACGAGACCAGCGCGGCGAACAGCAGGGCGAGTGCCGTGCCGATGAGATTGAGGCGAATATCCTTCTCGACGGTTCGCAGGGCATCCTGTCGATATAGAAATCCGTCCCCTGCCGTATAGTTGATCAGCAGGTCGATTTGCTGATTGACCGTTTCCGCAAGCCCGTCGATTTCGCTCCAGGTGGCGGCATTGCTGCTTGCGTCATGTAGCCGACGCCGCAGTTTGCTCCATTCGGCCGCCGCTTGCTTCACGTTCTCCGCTGCGTGCGCAGCGCGCGTCGACTGAGACCGATCGGCGGCGACGGTGAGGTCGTCGTTGAGCGTGTCCATCAGACTTTCGATCTGATTGTCGAGACGCTCCCGTATCACCGGATCGACGCTGGCTTCGCGGCGCAGAAAAGTGGCTTGCACGGCCGCGAAGTCGGCGGCCGCGGCCCGCGCATAGTTGATCGACATCAGCGTTTCGTCGAAGGTCTTGGTGACGAGCGTGCCGGCGCCGCGAATGCCGAAAGTCGCATATCCACCGAGAGTAGCGGTAATTGCGCCGATTGCCAGAAAAGCGAGGAAGATTTGGCTACGGATCGTGCCGTTTCGCCGTTGCAGCCACGTCCTGATTGTTTGCAGCACCCGTGCCGGCATACATTTCGGTCCCGCGCCCTGAACTGAGATTTCGGGTGCGGGCATCGTGAGGCCAACCGCTTAAATTACAGTATTTTTCATGGATAAAGTATCAGGACGCTTAACGGAGGATTAACTTATCGCCGACGACACTTTATCATCCGGACAGCTGAGGATCAGGGTCAATCAGGCCTTGTGCTAATCGGGTCTTGTACATTGGTGAGATTTGTCGAGAGACAACAGCCGCGCGCCGGCTATTCGCTGGGTGGATTGGCTTTCGTCGCGCTTCTCATTGGCGGAGTGGCAGGAACGGTGCTTGCCGGCGTCGTTCAGACGGTTTCCCAGAAGGGGCGGGAGTTCCAGCCCGGAGAAATGACGATCAAACGGGGTGAAATGATCGCGATTGTCAATGACGATGCTGATCTTCTGCATCATGCCTATCTGAAATCCACCGCTTTCAGTTTCGATTCCGGTGATCAAAAGCCGGGGTCCCGGTTTGAGGTCGCCTTTCCGGAAATAGGGACCTTCACGATCCGCTGCGCGATCCATCCAAAGATGAAACTCGTCGTTAAGGTTCAGTAAGTCGCATTCATAACAGACAAGCGATCCGCCGTCCGGCAGCTCAAAGGATCGTCGTGTTATAGAGGAATGCGTGCCCGGCATAATAGACGAATAGAAATCCTGCGAGCGCGGCAGCGAAAGCAGGTGGCAACAGCAGCGGCGCCCGACGTTCCCTGATGAGAACATGGTCATCGGCGATAATCGCAAGTAGTACGGCGATGATCGCGGAATGGCCGATGACGTCGATCTTGCCGAACTCAAAACAGGCGCTGATGAACATGCCGGTAAGGATGATTGCCGCGCAGCGCCGGACGAGCGGTGTCCAGAGCAGCGCAAATGCAAGGGTAAATTCGATAACCCCGGCCGCTCGCATATAGAACTCCGCGTCGAAGCCTAACGATAGGCTGGGGTGACTGATGAAGAGTGGAAAGCTCCATTCCGGATAGGCCCATTTCTCGATTGAGGCCCACATCAGCGTCACCGCCGCGCCGTAGCGGATGATGTCCACCGGCCGCACGCCGAAGAGGTTACGTCCCAGCCCGACAAGGATCAGATAGACTGCAACCGTGAGAAAGATCGGATAATCCGCTAGATGGAAAGCGCCATAATTCCAGACGCCAATTGCGAACAATACGATGATGCCGGCGCCGGAGAGCGGCAGGGTTTTACGCCATAGCAGCCCCGTGGCAATCGCCAGTTGCAGCCATGGGATTAGTGCTGAGCTGGTCTTCAATTCCGGCGTCAGGATGATGCCGCCAAATGTCCAGAGGGCGACGAAGAAGAAGCCGCAGATGCCACGGATGATCAGATCGGTATTGGTGCGTAATCCCGTGGTTGCCCGGTCGAGACCTTTCAGCAAGGCGATGCCGAGCGGCGTACCTTCGAGAAAACAACCCGTCAGCAGGAAGAAGATCGCCGCCGCTGTCAGTAGTTCAAAGTCCAGGCACAGGACGTTTTCGAGGCCGCGCGGTTGCCCTGCGACGTCGAAGGCGCAGAACCATTTGACATGAGCGTTGGCGGCGTCCGCACTGAGGCTGGTGATCAGCACAGCAAAGACTAAGGGCTCTCCGGTCGCCCGCAAGCGGCGGAGGGCCCCGGTGTGCCGGGGAGTGATCATCGAAAACACGCGCAGGTTATTTACGATTTGTTCAATTTAACTCAATTTACGTTAAAATCGTTAATCAAGTGAGATCGTAGTTAACGCGGCCGAAACAGCGAATTCCTATCGGAATGGCGCGTATTTGTTGCCGCGCGTGATCGGAAATCGAGCCAGGGATCGTGGGGATTCGATACAATTTGATGCTTTCCCTGAACCGGTTTTCAGTACGGCTACCATAGTCTGCCGGCAACGGGAGGCTTCCATGCTCGGCGCGTTCGGGATTGTAGGGACGTTGGCAGCGACGGCGATGGCGCAGATATCGCTGCAGGCGCGGAATTATACGGTCCAGTGGGAGACGGCGAGCGGTTTTGCGCTGATTGCCGGACTGGGCTTACTCGGAGCTTCGTTGCCGCGTCTTTGCTAGGTGTGCCGTTAGGCTCCTGATCGCGACTGTGCGGTTGCGTCGCCCGGTTCTCCGATCACGAAGGCAGGTTTGCATCAGTGCGGGCCGCTTACAACTATTAAGCAGCGGACGGAGACGATGTGCCTGAAGCACCGATCAGTATCCGTTTTACTGAAATAGTTTCACGCTTCGCTGGGCTGCGTCAGCGCTGTTCGGCGCGGTGTTCGGTTGGTACCGGAGTAGCTGTCAACGTTTGCAGGAACGCCAGCAGATCGCTTTTTTCCTCGCTGCTCAGATGCAGAGGCCGGATTTCATCCGATCGGCTTGGCCGCTTGATCCCACCTTTGTCGTAGAGCGCAATCACCTCGCGCAGTGTTTTGATCGAGCCGTCGTGCATATAAGGTGCCCGGCGTGCGACGTCGCGCAAAGTTGGCGTCTTGAACGCGTAGCGCAACTTCTCCGATTGTGGGAAATCGCGACCGCGGCCGACGTCGTCGCCGTTGGCCGTGCCGATATCGTGGAATGAGCCGTCGGTGAAGGACGGCCCGCTGTGGCAGGATGCACAATTTGCCTTGCCGTTGAAAAGGGCGAAGCCCCGCTTAGCCGGCGCGTCGATCGCATTCTCGGAGCCCATGACCCAGCGATCGAACGGCGCCTCCCCAGCAATGATTGTCCGCTCGAATGTCGCAAGCGCCAGTTCGATCTTGCGGCGTGTAACCTCCGGCGTGCCGAAGGCGGCTTCGAACGCTGGCACGTATCGAGGCAGGGCTGCGATCCGATTCACGACCTCGGTGTCAGAGGGCATGTTCATGTTGCCGGGGCTGAGGATGGGCGTGAACGCTACCGATTCCAGATCGGGGAATTTGCCATCCCAGCCAAGTACCGGGACCGTCCAGATATCCAGCAGGGTCGGGGTGCGTAGCGTCAGCGGTTGCCCAGTCTCGCCAATGGCGAGGGGGAGTCCGTCGGCCCATGATCGCGATGGCTGGTGGCAGGTGGCGCAGGAATAGGTCCGCGATCTGGAGAGCGCCGTATCGAAAAACAGCATTTTCCCCAAGCTCGCCTTCGCTTCGCTGAAAGGATTGTCTGGCGGGTATTCGATAGCGGTTGGACGATGAAAGCGCACCCGCAGGTCGGGCAGCGGCTTGGCATTGGTGGCGACATTTTCCAGTTCGGTGCGCGCTTTCGCCTTCGCCTCAGCGTGTCGAGCTGACGTGGTCGATGCAAGCCGGATTGTTGCTAGAGCCTGGCGGGCTGGGGCGGATACGGTTCTACCAGTTGGATGCGCCGCCACCGTTTCTGGCAAAAGCTGCCGTATGCCGGCGTCCGGCTGATCAGGCGCGGTCCCGGTGTTGGTCTGACATCCGAACATCAACGCAAGCGGCGCGAGGGCCGCCGCGAGAACGGCGCGGTAGCGCAAAGGTTCCATCGCTGCCTCGTCTGGCAGAATCAGCAGTTCGCCTTAACAAGTTCTTAGCAGGCGCGGTTGGCTGTGATCTGTGCAGTGATCGGTCAGAGAGGAAACAGCGAGGATTAAGCACAGGCCGCCCGCGAGGGCGACCTGCCGGCGATGAGCCGTAAGCTATTTCAAGTTGCAGGCCGGGTCGGGCGGGCCAAAAGCGTCATCACCTTTGATGGTTGTCAGGATCTTGTAGTAATCCCATGGGGCCTTCGATTCTTCCGGTGATTTAACCTGCACCAGGACGAGGTCGTGGACCATCAGACCATCGGGCCGCAGCTTGCCATTGCGCGAGAAGAAATCGTTGATCGGCTTTTCCCGCATTTTGGCCGTGACCTTCAGCGGATCGTCGGTGCCGGCTTCCTTCACCGCATTGAGGTAATGGATGACTGACGAATAGACGCCGGCCTGCCACATGGTCGGCATGCGCTTCATTTTTTCGAAGTAGCGTTTCGACCAGGCGCGAGTCTGATCGTCCATATCCCAGTAGAACGAGGTGGTCAGCACCAAGCCTTGCGCGGTTTTCAGGCCGAGTGCGTGGATGTCGGTGATCAGCACGAGCAGGCCTGCAAGTTGCTGGCCGCCTTTGATGATGTTGAATTCGGAAGCGAGCTTGATTTCGTTGGTATTGTTTGGCGGACCACCGGCGATGCCGATGACCTTCGCCTTCGAGGCTTGCGCCTGCAGCATGAATGACGACAGTTCCGGTGCGGCGAAGGGAGGCTTCACCGAGCCCAGCACCTTGCCGCCATTGGCCTGGATCACCTCGGTGGCGTCTTTTTCCAGCGAATGGCCAAAGGCGTAATTATCCGTGATAAAGAACCAGCTATCGCCGCCGCGTTTGGTGATTTCTTTGGCTGTTCCAACAGCAAGCGCGCGCGTATCGAATACCCATTGCAGCGCGTAGGGTGTGCAGAACTTGCCGTGGAAATCGGTCGATCCTGTTGCGTGAGTGATCATCAGCTTCTTTTTTTCTTTCGCGATGTTCTGCACCGCGAGGCCGACCGACGACACTGGCACGTCGAGGATCAGGTCGACCTGTTCGACGTCGTACCACCGACGGGCAATGCCGGCACCGACGTCAGGCTTCAACTGGTGATCGGCGAAGATCAGTTCGATCGGCTTGCCGTTGACCTGGCCGCCGAAGTCGTCGACCGCCATCTGCGCGGCGGTGACCGAACCTTGTCCTGTCGGCGTTGACGCCGGGCCGGACATGTCGGTCAGCACGCCGATCTTCACCTTGTTGTCTGATACCTGCGCTTGCGCAAAGCTTGCAAACGTCGCTCCGATCAACAGGCTGGTCAGGCCCGCGACGAGAGATGCACTCCGCATTGTCGTTCCTCCCGGTTTATTTTCTGATGAAAACTCCTAGCAGTAAGATCCACAAGCACGAGATGGGGCAATCCGACTTTATGGTGCGCCGTAACCCCCGCCGCCTGGTGTCTCCAGCGTGACTTCGTCGGCGGGCTTCATCACCATCTTGCGAGCTTCGCTCACCGGCTTGCCGTTGACAAGGAAACGTCCGGCTGCGCCCGGGGCACCGCCGCCGAGCCCTTCTGGGGCAAGGTTGGTGCGGCTCGCCACCGCATTGAGCAACCAGTCGCTGCTGGTGCGCATCGTCCATTGAATGGTCTGTCCGTCGCCGCCACGCGAGGCGCCGTTGCCGCCGGAGCCGCGCCGCAATTCTTTCTTGCTGAACAGGATCGGCATCGAGGCTTCCAGCACCTCGATCGGTACGGCGGCGACGCCGGTCGGGTAACAGGTTGCCGAAGGGCCGGGTTTATTCTGACGAGCGCCCATGCCACCGGAATAGTTGAACATCGACGACGTGAAGGGATCGCCACGATCGTCGCGGCCCTGGATCTGGATCGTCCATACTGCGCCGGAACCCTCCGCCAGCACCCGCTCCGGCATCACATGATAGAGCGCCTTGAGGATTGGCATCGGTACATACATCCCGACCACGTGGCGGGCATTGACCGGAACCGGATACTTGCAGTTCACGATGCAGCCTTCCGGCGCGATCACTTTGATCGGCGCGAGGCTACCGAAATTGTTCGGCAATTCGGGGTCGAGACAGGAGCGGATCGCGAAGGTCGAATAGGCATGAGTGTAGTTCATCACCACGTTGATGCCGTAGGGGCTCGGTCCCGAACTGCCGGCGAAGTCGATGGTGATCTCACCGAGTTTCGGATCGATGGTGATAGCTGTCTTCAGCGTGATCACGTCGCCGCCGGGGACGTCGAACGAACTTTCGCCGTGGAAGGTGCCGCCTTTCAGCTTGCGGATGGATTCTCGAGTCGCCTTCTCCGAGCGCGAAATGATCTCTTCTGATATTTCGTCGATGTCGTCGTGGTTCTGGCGGTCAAGCAGTGCCGAAAGACGTTTGCAGGCGAGCTTGGCGCTCGATACCTGCGCCGCAAGATCGCCGAAGACGTGGTCCGGCGTGCGCACGTTACGCCGGATCATGTCATGCAGAGTTTTGTTTGGCTCGCCTGCCTCGTAGAGCTTGAGCATCGGGATCCAGAGACCTTCTTCATGCACGTCGCGGGCGCCGGCGCCGACGCCATAGCCGCCGATATCGGTGTGGTGAATGGTCGAGCCGAAGAATCCGATCAGTTTGCCCTTGTGGAAGGCCGGCAGCATTACGGTGATGTCAAAAAAGTGCCCCGCCGACAGCCATGGGTCGTTGGTGATCAGCACGTCGCCTTCCCGCAGCGTCTGGGTCGGGAATGCATCGACAAAATGCTTACCGGCGGCAGCGAGCGAATTGATGTGGCCCGGCGTGCCGGTGACCGCCTGCGCCACCATGCGGCCGCGTCGGTCGAACAATGCGTTGGCGAGATCGCCAGCCTCGCGCACAATCGGCGAGAAGGCAATGCGCTGCAGCGCCTTCGCCTGCTCACTGACGATGCTGATGATGTTGCTCCAGACGATTTCGAGCTCAATGCCGTCCATGCCGGTTACTCCTGCGAAACCGTGGTTTTGGAAGCCATCAGGCATCCGGTTTTGTCGACCTTGGCCTGCCAGTTGGGCAGGATGATAATCGTCGTCTCGCGCTCTTCGATGATCGCCGGCCCCTCGATCACCTGACCCAGCGCCAGGTCGCTGCGCGCATAGACCGGTGTGTCGACATCATCGCCGTTGAAGCGGGCGCTGCGCGTGTTGCGCGCCTTTGCTGGCTGCGGCTTGAGGTCGATCTTGCTGTCGCGCGTGGCGAGGGGGCCGGTGGCGACCAGCCTCCAGCTCACGATCTCGATATCCACTTCGGGTAGTCGCAGGCTGTAGAGCTTCTCGTATTCCGTCTCGAACACATTCCGCACGGCGGCGGGGTCGTGCTGTCGGCGCGGATCGGCGTCGAACCACGCCGTTACTTCGTTTTGCTGGCCGAAATAGCGCATGTCGGCGCCGAACTTGAACTCGATCTCGTCCGGTTTGCATCCGGCGCTGGCGAGCCCCTGGCGGGCATCGTCCACCAGCTTGTCGATGATGTGGTCGACGGCATGCCAGTCGACCGCCGACAGGCGGGAGAGCGCGCCCTGGCTGAGGTCGAGGCGTGGCGGCGTTACCAGCGTCCCGAAGGCAGACAGCACGCTGGCGAGTGGTGGATAGATCACCATCGGGCTGTCCAGCAGGTCTGCAACGTAGCAGGCATGCACGGGGCCTGCGCCACCGAAGGCAAACAGCGGTACACCGCGATAGTCGATGCCGCGGTCGACTGCATGTGCGCGGGCTGCGGCGGTCATCGATTCGCCGACGACGCGATAGATACCGGCGGCAACGTCGCGCGTCGAGGTGCCGAGTTTCTTGCCCAAGTCGGCCATCTGCGTCTCGGCGCCTTTGAGGTCGAGTTGCATATCACCGCCAAGGAAGTTCTCGGCGTCGAGATAGCCGAGCACCAGATCGGCATCGGTGACGGTTGGGTTGGCGCCACCGCGGCCATAGGCGACCGGACCGGGCGTCGAGCCGGCGCTCTGGGGCCCGACCTTTAACAGGCCGAGGTTGCTGACCGAGGCGATGCTGCCACCGCCTGCGCCGATCTCGATCATGTCGACGGAGGGAATGAGGATCGGCAGGCCACTGCCGGCTTTGAAGCGATAGATGCGGTCGACTTCGAAATCGCCGGTCACCAGCGGGTGCCGGTCCTCGATGATGCAGGCTTTCGCGGTGGTGCCGCCCATGTCGAACGACAGCAGCCGATCGAGGCCGAGAACCTCGGCATAGTAGGCGGCGGCGAGCGCCCCGGCTGCAGGGCCGGATTCGACCATCCTCACCGGCAGCTTCTTGGCGATATCGATGCCGATGACGCCGCCATTGCTCAGCATGATCAGAGGCTGATTGACGAAACCGCGCTGTTTCAGGCCGGTGAGTAAAGCGTCGAGATAAGGGCCGGTGATCGGCGCCGTATAGGCGTTCATGACCACCGTGGAGGTGCGTGGATATTCGCGGATCTGTGGGGCTACGTCGGAGGAGATCGAGACGTACAGTGCCGGCGCGCGCTGCGTGATCACTTCGCGCATCGCACGCTCGTTTGCCGGATTGAGATAGGCGTTGAGGAATGAAATCGCGACTGAGGCGACGCCCTTTGCCTTCAGCTTGTCGACCAGAATTTCCGCCGCTTTGAGGTCCAGCGGAGTCAGGATCTCGCCGGTTGCCAGCACCCGCTCCGGCAGCCCGAATGTCATTTCCGGCGAGACGAGTTGTTCCGGAAACTCGATCTGCGGATCGAACATCTCGTAGCGATGCTCGTCGCGGATGTTGAGGACGTCGCGAAAACCCTCGGTGACGAGCAGGGCGGTCAGCGGTCCCTTGCGTTCGATCACCGCGTTGGTGACCACGGTGGTCGCATGTACGACGACATCGGTGATGTCGGTCGGCGCGATCGCCGCTTTGGCGAGGATCGCGTCCACTGCCCGGAAGAAGCCGATTTCGAGACTGTCCGGCGTGGTGAGCGTCTTGTCGACCCAGGTTCGCCCCGAAGCGCTGCGCAGCACAACATCCGTAAAGGTGCCGCCAATATCGACGGCGAGCGCGAAGCGCGACATGCCTGACCTCTGCGTTTCTCAGTCTTGAGTTTATCTATACGAAACAATGTTTCGGACAGGACTATAGAAAGTGGTATTTTTGCTGTCAATTTCCTGCACAGCGTTGACGTGTTGAAAAAATCTCTGATAGCATGTTCCGTAAAGAAGAAACTTGTCTCATTAAAAGAGACTTGATGGCGGGCGGAAAACGACGGGATGGAGAAGGTCATGGCAGGTGCGACCTATCGCGATACGTCGATCCCTGGCACCTCGGTTTTCACTGGTGCGCGATCGCGGCAGGGCTATCGGATCAACAAGTTCTCGATGTCGTTGACCGAGCCAGCTAACCGCGATGCATTCAAGGCTGACGAACGCGCCTACATGCAACGCTTCGGCATGACCGATCGAGAGATCGATCTTGTGCTGAAGCGTGACTGGAAAGGGCTCGTAGAGGCTGGCGGCAATATCTATGTGCTCATCAAGGTGGGCGGCGCAGTCGGCGAGAACCTTCTTAAAATGGGCGCGCAGATGCGTGGGCAGAGCCTGGAAGAGTTCATGAAAACGCGCCCCGGCCCACAGGGCATGGCGGTCACGCGCAATCATTGAAGGCGGGGAGGCTGGAATATGGCGAGGATCGTCGGCGGGGTAGGCTGCTCGCACGCGCCGTCCATTGCACACTCGTTCGATCGCGGGTTGCAGAAAGACCCGCTCTGGGCGCCGCTTTATGACGGCTTCGAACCCGCAAAGGTTTGGCTCGACGCGCTCAAGCCCGATCTGATCGTTACCGTCTACAATGACCATATGAACCGCTTCTTTTTCGACGCCTATCCGACATTTGCGTTGGGTGTCGCCGACAAACACCCGCAAGCGGACGAGGGCTGGGGCAAGCGCGACCTGCCGGACCTGCCGGGTGACGCGGATTTCTCCTGGCATATGGCGCAGAGCCTGGTCGAGGATGAGTTCGATCCGACCATCTGCCAGGAGATGCCGGTCGATCACGGCGTGCTGTCGATCCTGCCGTTGCTTACTGACAATCGCTGGCCGGCGCCGCTGGTGCCGCTCGCTGCCAATGTCATTCAGCATCCGCTGCCGACGCCGAAGCGGTTCTTCCATCTCGGTCAGGCGATCCGGCGTGCCGTCGAGAGTTATCCGAAGGATCTGCGCGTGCTGGTCGTCGCCACCGGCGGCATGTCGCATCAGCTTCACGGCGACCGTTTCGGCTTCATGAATCCGGAGTGGGATAACGAGTTTCTCGATCGGCTGGAAAGCGATCCGCAGTCGCTGGTCGCGTTGCGTCACCACGACTACATGGAACGCGGCGGAGCCGAATCCGTCGAGATGATCATGTGGCTGGCGATGCGTTCGGCGCTTGGCGACAAGGTGCGGCGCGTGCATCGGCATTACTATGCGCCATTGCTGACCGGCTACGGTTTGGTCGTGTTCGAGCAGGCTGACGCCTGATCGGCAGAATTCGCGGGGGATTACGCCAATGGGAATTCGTACCGGTCAAAATTATATCGAGTCGCTGCGCGATGGTCGCCAGATGTGGATCGACGGGGAACTGGTCACCGATGTGACCCGCGACCGCCGCTTTGCCGGCGCCGCCTATACGATGGCGGAGCTCTACGACATGCAGCACGATCCAAAGCTGATCGAGCGCATGACCTATCAGTCGCCGACGAGCGGCGAGAGAGTGGGGCTCTCGTTCATCCAGCCGAAAAGCATGAGCGATCTCGAGCGCCGCCGCGACATGGTGAAGACGTGGATGGACTCCACTTGCGGCATGTTCGGCCGCAGCCCCGACTTCATGAATATTACGCTCTCCGGCTTTGCCTGCGCAAAGGAGGCGTTCGGGCAGAAGGACAGGAAATACGCGGACAATATCTGGAACTATTACCTGTACTGCCGCGAGAACGACGTGGCGATGACCCACACGCTGATCAATCCGCAGGTCGACCGCTCCAAGCCGGTGGAGAAGCAGGACAAGGATCTCGCCGCGAAGGTGGTGAAGGAGACCGATGCCGGCATTGTCATTCACGGCGCGCGTATGGTGTCGACGCTGTGTGCCTATTCACACGATCTTCTGGTGATGCCGTCGACCTATCTCGCCAACAGCGAGGAGGCGCGGCCCTATGCATTCGGCTTCGCGGTACCGGTGAATGCGCCGGGGCTGCGCTTCATCTGTCGGCCCTCGGTCATCCATGGCAATCCCGGCTCGCCGATGGACTATCCGTTGTCGTCGCGGCTCGATGAGACCGACGCGATGGTCATCTTCGACAATGTGCTGATCCCGTGGGAGAAAGTGTTCATCTATCGCGACGCGGAGATGTGCAATGGCCTGTACAACCGCACCGGCGCGATGCCACAGATCATGCATCAGTTCAGCACCAAGAACCTGGCGAAAGCCGAGTTTATGATGGCGGTGGCTTTCGCCATGGCGCGCTCGACCAAGATAGACGCGCATCTGCATGTGCAAGGCATGCTGGCGGAGCTGATCCAGTATACCGAATTCGTGCGTGCCTGCCTGCGCGCCAGCGAGGTTGACGCGGCACCGAATGCGCAGGGCTTCACCACGCCGGCGGCGATGCCGCTGTGGACGGTGCGCATGATGTTCCCAAAGATGTTCATCCGCATGTGCGAGATCATCCAGACCCTCGGTGCCGGTGGTCTCGTTGCCGTACCATCCTATGCGGAGCTGTCCGGGCCGGTCGGCAAGGATGTCGAAACCTATTTCCAGGCGGCGAATGCCGACTCCCGCTATCGCATCAAACTGTTCCGGTTGGCCTTCGATGCGGCGGTGTCGTCGTTCTCCGGTCGTCAGCAGCTTTACGAGCGCTATTATTCCGGCGATCCGGTACGACTGGCAGGCACGCTGTATGAAATCTACGACAAGGCTCCTTATATCGATCGTATCGGCGAATTGCTCGACGGACTCGAGGAGCGCCGCGACGACCCGGAAAAGCCGCTGGCGTTCAGGCCGATCCTGTCGGCCGCCGAGTGAACTGATGTGAGCGTCTGGCGCGGCAATTGGATACGCATTTTGAACATGGATGACGGGGTGGTGCGATGGCGGTAAGCACTGCCGTTTCCATTGGGACGATCGATCTGAAGTCGCCGCTGATCTGCGGATCGGGCGAGCATCTGATGTATGCGCAGGGTATCCGCCGGGCGCTGGCGGCCGGCGCTGCCGCGGTGGTGTCGAAATCGGTCAATGAAAGCGAGGCGGCGCGCCGCCAGCTTGACCGCACGGATTATGCGCTGCTCGACAGCGCATGGCAGCGGCTGCCGTGGGATTTTTCCCCGCCTGCCGATGCCAGCCTGTTGTGCCGATCCGGCCTCTCGCAGCAGACCTTCGAAGAATGGCTGCCGATGGTTGCCGGCCTTGATCGCGAGGCGAAGGCGCAAGATGCCTATGTGGTAGCCAGCCTGATCCTCGCCGACCTTGATCGCTGCGTGGAGATGGCGCGCGCCATTGAACAGGCGGGATTGCGTATCCTCGAACTCAACATCGGCGCGCCGCACGGCAATGAGGCTGCGCCTGGTGCGATCGTTCTCGAGCGGGACAACCAGCGGGTGCGTAATATCGTCGCCCGTGTCCGCGCGGCGGTGCGGATGCCGCTGTGGGTGAAGCTCACCGGCCAGAGTGAGGACGTCGCCGCGCTGGTGCTTGCCGCCAAAGAGGGCGGTGCCGATGCGGTCACCGTCATGGGCCGGTTTATCGCCTTCCTCCCGGATACTGAGACACTGGCGCCGATGCTGGGCACCAATGCGGCATTTGGCGGCCCCTGGGCGCTTCCCTTAACCTGCCGCTGGCTGGCACAATCGCGTCGGAGCGTCGGTGCCGGCTTCCCGCTGATCGGCACCAACGGCGCGCGAACCGGTCTTGACCTCGCGCGTTTCCTGCTAGCTGGCGCCAGTGCCGTGCAGGTCACGTCGGCGGTGTTGACAGGAGGATTTGGCGTGGTGACGCAAATGGTCGAGACATTCTCGGCCTATCTCGACCGCAAGCAGATTGCTGCGGCGGATCTGATCGGTCTTGCTGCCGACCGCATCGGCACCTATGCGCAGCAGGAGAGTCGCCCGGGCTACTGGGAACGCTTTGTGACGCCGGAGGCGTTGCCGTGACCCGGCTGCAGGAACAACTGATTCAAGAGCCAGTCGATTTTGATCGTCGGAGCTTTCGCGATGCGCTGGCCTCATTCCCGACTGGCGTCACCATCATCACCAGCCGCAGCCCAGCCGGGGAGCTGGTCGGTATCACGGCCAATTCCTTTGGTTCGGTGTCGCTCGATCCGCCGCTCGTGCTGTTCAGCATCGCGCGCAAGGCTTACAGCCTGCAGGTGTTTCTGGGCGCCCCGGCCTTTGCCGTCAGCGTGCTGGCCAGCGACCAGGGTGCGATCTCCAACCGCTTTGCGGTGTCCTCGGGAGAAAAATGGGAGGGCACGCCTTACAGTATTGCCAGCAACGGATGCCCGATCATCGACGGGGCGCTGGCCAGCTTCGAGTGCGACCGCCACGCACATTACGACGGTGGCGATCATGTGATCCTGATTGGCCGCGTGCGACACTTCGAACGGCTGGCGACCGGCGAGCCGCTGGTTTTCAGCCGCGGCGCTTACCGCGAACTGGCGCCGAATACCGATTTCCCGGATTACACGAAGGCAGATCCGAAAGTGCTGCCGCCGATCAATGGGTTCGATCCGTGGACGTCGGGTTGAAAGCAGTATGACCAGCTCTGAAAGTCATCATTATGGCCGCCGCTGATCTCGACATGACCGTTACCGAGGACGAGGATCGGGCGCCTGGATCGGGCATGATTCAGTCCGTCGTCATGGCGGGCGAGATCATCGAGGCGCTTGCAGCTGCCGGCCAGCCGATGCGGTTGACCGCGCTTGCCAACCAGCTTGGCGAATCGAAGGCGAAGATGCATCGCCATCTTTCGACGCTGAAGTTTCTTGGCTTCGTCGATCAGGACGCGCAGACCGAATGCTACCGGCTTGGCCCCAAGCTTGTTCATATCGGCCAGGCGGCAAACGATCAGTTTGATCTGCGCCGCCTAGCCGAACCCTATATGACGCGGCTGCGTGATCTGACACATCAGACGGTTGTACTCAGCATGCCGGCAAGCGGCGATGCGATCGTCAATGCCGTCGTCGATAGCCCCAATCTGGTGACGATTTCGGTGCGGCTCGGTTACCGCTTGCCGGCGCACGCTTCGGCGCAGGGACGGGTGACGCTGGCATTTACGCCGGCGGCGATGCAGCAGCGGGTGCTGGCGCGCAAGCTGCAGATGCTGACACCGCGCACCATCGTCGATCCAGCGGTGCTACGCGAGCGCCTCGCGCGCATCCGCGAGCAGCTCTACGAGGTGTCGATGGACGAAACGCTGCTTGGCATTTCGGCGGTCGCCGCGCCGATCCTCAACTTCGACAACGAACTGGTCGGCGCGATCGCCGTGGTCGGAACCACGCAGTATGTGCATGAGCCGGTTGATCCGGAACAACTCCAGTTGTTGCGTGCCTGCACCAAAGCGATGTCGCTGAAGCTCAACTCGACCGGTTATGAGGGGCTTGGCGTCCCCAATATGCGGGAGTTCATTTTCGATTAGGAGGACGATGCGGCGGCCCGGCCGGCTCCTGTGGCTCAAATTGGTGTGGTTTGCCGGTTTGCTGAAGTTTGTGTTGCTGAGGTCTGACAAAACGAAACTTGGGGTCGCGTTCGTCATGTGGCGGCGCGGTTAAGTAGAAAGGGAGGATACATGTCGATCAATCGCTATGTCGCGACGGGCGTCGCGGCGCTCGGTGCAGCATTGTTCTCGCTGACGCCGGCAATGGCTCAGGGCGCCTACAAGGTGGGGATGGCTGCCGGACTGACCGGTTACGCCGCCACCGTCGATCGCGCCTGGCGCGATGGCGTCGAGATCGCGATCGCCGTGCTGAATGCCAAGGGCGGTATCAACGGCCAGAAGGTCGAGCTCATCGTCGAGGATAACAAGTCGGAACCGCAGGAAGCGGTGACCGTCTATCGGAAGATGATTTCCTCTGACAAGGTCAATGTGTTCGTCAGCGGCTGCGTCTCTGCCGGTAATTTCGCCGCGGCGCCGCTTGTCGTCCGCGCCCAGACACCGATGGTGTTGTGCTCGATCCTGCCGCAGCAGCCCGATCATGTGAAATGGGCGTTCACCACCATCCCGCCGCCGCGCTTCGAGGTCGAGACACGGCTCGAATACATTCAGAAGAAAACCCCGATCAAGAAGATCGGCGTGCTGCACGATCCTTCGCCTTATGCCAACGCCCAAAAGGCGGCGGCCGAGAAGGAGGCGAAGGACTACGGCCTCGAGATCGTCGGCGTCGAACAATACAAGACCGATGACGCGGATCTCAGCGTGCAGATCCAGAAGATGTATGCGGCCGGCGCGCGCGCGATCATCAAGATCGGGCTCGGTGGCACGACCTTGACCGCCGCCAAGAACATCAAGCAGCTTGGCCTCGACATGATCATGCTGACGAGTCTTGAGGATATCGCCGTGTTCCGCCCGGTGGCTGAAGTGCTCGGCGATAAGTTCTTCTTTGTTGCCTCGCCGGCGCAGGTTTATGACGCCCTGACCGACAGTCCGCTGAAGAAAGAGATCGGCAAGTTCCTGGAGCCATGGCGCGCCAAGTACAAGGATCGCGATCCGAATTGGGCCGGCCGCGGTTGGGACGCGATGATGCTGGTCGCCGCGGCGGTCGAGAAGGCCAAGTCGGCCGATGGCGCGAAGCTCCGCGATACGCTGGAAACCATGGATGGTTTCCAGGGCACGACCGGCGTCTATCACTTCTCCGCCAGCAACCACCAGGGGATCACCGAGAATCCGCTGCTGCTCGCCACGATCGTCAACGGCGAAGTCAAAGTGGTGAAGTGAGCACCGCGCAGCAGAATCCCCGAATTCTCGAAGTTGAAGGGCTCTCGGCGCGCTACGGGCACGTCGAGGCTCTTCGGCCCGTCGATTTTCATGTCGACGAGGGAGAGCTGGTGGCGGTGCTCGGCCCCAACGGCGCCGGCAAATCAACCCTGATGCGGGCGTTGATGGGGCTGGTGCCGACGCAGGGGCGGGTGCGTTTCCGTGGTGCGGACGTGCCGCGCCGCGATCCGGCGAAGGCCGCGGCGCTGGGGCTCGTCCTGGTGCCGGAGGGGCGCGGTATCTTCGCGCCAATGACGGTCGCCGAAAATCTCGAACTCGGCGCCTATCTGCTCAACGACAGGAAGGAATTCGCACGCCGGCACGAGCGCGTGCTGGCGCTGTTCCCGCGCCTGAAAGAGCGTCTGTCGCAGACCGCGGGCTCGTTGTCCGGCGGCGAGCAGCAGATGCTTGCGGTCGGCCGGGCGTTGATGTCGGATCCGAAACTGCTGTTGCTCGACGAGCCGTCGCTTGGCCTTGCGCCGCGCGTCATCGACGAAATTCTGCAGACGCTCGGCGATCTCAATCGCGCCGGGCTTCCGATCATTCTGGTCGAGCAGAAAGCGCCGTTGGTACTCAAGCTCGCGCGCCGCGCATATCTTCTCTCCATTGGAACCATTGCCGCGGAAATTGATCCGCGCGAGGTGACCTCGCACGATGACCTGGCTCGCTTCTATCTGGGCTAAGGCCCGCCGAAACCCGTTCGTGCCGCTCCTGTGGGGGGGAGCGGCGCTGCTGGTCGCGCACGTATTCATCAACGGCGGCTACCTGATGGCGGTGCTGCAGTTCGCCTGCATTTATGTGGTGTTCGTCGCCGGGCTCAATCTGTTCATGGGCTTCACCGGCCAGGTGTCGTTCGGCCACAACGCCTTTGCAGCGATCAGCGGCTATACTTCGGCGGTACTGACCGCGACCTATGGCTGGGAGCCGCTGCCGGCGGCAGTGCTCGGCATCGGCGGCGCACTCATCTGCGGGCTTATCGTCGGTTATCCGGTGCTGCGATTGCGCGGTCATTATCTCGCGATGGCGACGCTCGCCATCGGGCTCATCGCCTACGAGGTGGCCGTGCAATGGCAGTCTGTGACTCAAGGCTATATGGGCATTTCCGGCATTGCACCGCTCGGCATCGGTCAATGGGAGATCGTTTCGGATCGCGGCATCCTGCTGTTCCTGCTGATTGTTGCGGGATTGTCGCTGCTGGCGGCGCGCGGCATTCGCCGTTCGCGGCTGGGGCGTTCGTTCGTCGCCGTCGCAGGCAGCGAGGATGCGGCACGGGCTCTGGGCATCGACGTGGCTCGCGCCAAGCTCGCCGCGTTCCTGATCTCCGCCGTTTATGCGGCGGTTGCCGGCTCGCTGTTCGTGCACGCGGTCGGTTTCGTCAGCCCGGAGGTGTTTGGCCTGCACATGGTGGTACTGGCTTTCACCATGCTCTATGTCGGCGGTATCGGCACCATTGCCGGGCCGGCGCTTGGTGCGCTGATCGTTGCACTGTTGCCGGAGACGTTCCGCGGCTTCAAGGAATATCAGGATCTGGCCTATGGTGCGGCACTGATCCTGATCCTGATCTATGCGCCGCGCGGTCTGAGTTCGCTGCCTGACCTGTGGGCGAGGCGGCGGCGCAAAGCCGGCGCGGCGACGGAGGGCACATGAGCATTCTCCGTCTCGAGCACGTAACCCGCCGTTTCGACGGCCTCGTTGCCACTGACGATGTCTCGCTCGATATTCCGGCGCAGGGTATTTCGGCGATCATCGGTCCAAACGGTGCCGGCAAGACGACGCTGTTCAATGTGATCTCCGGCTTTCTGACGCCGAGTGCGGGGCACGTGACATTCGACGGGCAGGATATCACCGGCAAGCCCCCGGAGATGATTGCCAGGCTCGGTCTGGTTCGTACCTTTCAACTCGTGCAGCTGTTCGACGACCTGACGGTGCTGGAGAACGTCAAGGTAGGCTTCCATTTGCACACCCGTGGCGGCTTGCTAACCGCGCTGGCGCCGGGTGGGCGGGCGCGGCGGGAGGAGCGGGAGGTGGACGCGCAAGCTCGCGATCTGCTGCGCCGGACCGGGCTTGCGGAGCAGGCGGAAACCTCCGCTGCCGTGCTGCCCTACGGTCAGAAACGGTTGCTGGAAATCACCCGTGCCCTTGCAGCGAGGCCGAAACTGTTGCTGCTCGACGAGCCGGCGGCGGGGCTGAACCGGCAGGAAACGCAAGCGCTGGCGGCGTTGCTGCGCGATATCGCAGCGTCTGGAACCGCCATCCTGCTGATCGAGCACGATATGAGTCTGGTGATGAGCGTTACCGACCATATTGCCGTGCTCGATTTTGGCCGGCTGATCGCGCGCGGCACGCCAGACGAGGTCAAGCGCAATCCGGACGTGATCGCCGCCTATCTCGGCACGCAGGCCGAAGCGGCCGAGGGGGAGACGGTGCATGCTTGATCTCGTCGCCCAGTCGATCCTCAGCGGTATCGGTGTCGGCTGCATCTACGGCCTGATCGGCATCGGCTTCTGTGTCATCTACAACGCCAGCGGTATCGTCAATTTCGCGCAGGGCGCGTTCGTCATGCTCGGTGGCATGGTGACCTATACGGCGATGGCCCGTTACGGCATGCCGTTGCTGCCGGCGGCGATCATCGCCACCGCGATTGTCGCAGCACTGGGCGTCGTTCTGGAACGCCTGGTCGTGCGGCCGCTATGGGATCGCGGTTCAACTATGTTTGTGATGATCCTGGCGACGCTTGCTGCGCAGATCGTCATCGAACGGTTGACGCTGATTGCCGCTGGCGACCAACCGCGAACGCTGCCAGTCTTCACCGACCTGCCGCCGATCCGCGTCCTCGGGCTCGCGGTCAACTTCCAGTTCCTCTGGATTGTCGGATGCTGCGCGCTGATCATTGCATTGCTTGCCTTGTTCTTTTCCTCGACCAAGACCGGCAAGGCCATGCGTGCCTGCTCGATCAACCGCGACGCGGCGGCGCTGCAGGGTATTCCGGTGGCGCGGATGTTGGCGCTTGCATTTGCGCTGAGTGCAGCCCTCGGCGCCATCGCGGGCATCCTGATCACGCCGACGCAATATACGGCGTTCAATGTCGGCGTTCCCTTCGCGATCTCCGGCTTTATCGCTGCTATTGTCGGCGGGTTCGGCAGGCCGCTCGGCGCCTTTACCGGCGGCATATTACTCGGTGTCGCGCAGGCGCTTGCTATCGTATTTCTTGGTTCGGCGTTCAAGAACGTCGCCGCGCTGTCGATCCTGTTGCTGTTTCTGTTTGTCAGGCCCACCGGATTGCTCGGTTCGGCCAAATAGTCCGATCGTTATGCGCCAAATACCCACGTAAGGAGGCCGTCATGGATATTCACAAGATCGACTGGAGCGAGATTCCGTGGAAGGAAATCCGCAAGGGCGTTGAGCAAAAGGCGTTTTCCGGCAGCGCCGCGACCGTTGCGCTGCACCGGCTGATGCCCGGCCACGAGCCGAAGCCGCACAGCCATCCGCACGAGCAGATCGCCTATATCGTCGAAGGCCGCATGCGCTTCCATATCGGCGATACGGTTCATGATCTCGGTCCCGGCGGCCTCGTCGTCATTCCTGGCGGTGTCACCCATTGGGGGGAAGTGCTCGGCGACGAGCCGGTGCTCAATCTCGATGTGTTTACGCCGAAGCGCCCGGAATATGCAGCGTGATTGGACCCGCGAACCAGCAAGGAGAATTGCTTTATGTTCATTCGTTCGTTTCTGATTGCGGCTGCCACGTTGTCGCTGATGCCAGCTGCCGCATCGGCGGCGGACTGGCCGACCAAGCCGGTAACTCTGGTCGTGCCCTTCACCGCCGGCACCACCTCCGACGTGGTGGCACGCAGTCTCATCGAGCATCTGAGCCCGGCCATTGGGCAGCCGATCATCATCGAAAACCGCGGCGGTGCGGGCGGTAATATCGGCGGCGCGCTGGTCGCCAAGGCGCAGCCGGATGGTTACACGCTGTTGTTTGCCACCACCGGGCCGGCGGCTACCAACAAGCTGATGTACAAGGATATGCCGTTCGATCCGCAGCGTGACTTCACGCCAGTGATCGTTGTCGGCAAGGCACCCATCATCATTACCGCGAAGAAGGACGCGGCATTCAATACGCTCAAGGAGATGGTGAGCTTTGCCAAGGCCAACCCCGGCAAGCTGACCGCCGGATTCCCCGGTAACGGCACGCTCGGCCACATCACCGGCGAATTGTTGCAGGCGACAGCCGACGTCAAGTTCGCGCATGTACAGTATCGCGGCAGTCCGCCGATCATCACCGACCTGATTGGGGGGCATATCGATATCGGCATGGATTCGATGGCGGCTTATGTGCCGATGGTGACGGAAGGCAAGATCAAGGCGCTGGCGATCGCCGGCAGCAAGCGCTGGTCAAAATTACCCAATGTGCCGACGGCTTCTGAGTCGGGCTTGCCCGGCTTCCAGGCGAGCGTCTGGTATGCGCTGATGGCGCCTGCGGGCACGCCGCCGGCGATCGTCAACAAGCTCAACGCCGCGATCAACGACTATATCAAGTCGGATAAGGCGAAGGCGTTCTTCGATAGTCTCGGCGTCGAGGCTGCCGGCGGCACTCCATCGGATGCCAATACCTTCATTCGTGCGGAGATCGAGAAATGGGCGCCGATCATCAAAGCGGCGAAAATCTCGTTCTGAGCCACAGGTGACCCGCGGGGCCGTGCCGTGCTAACGGTGCGGCCTCGTGTTCTTTTCAACGGTCAGAGTTCTCGTGAGCAAGCCTCTTCTCGACGTTCTTTCCGGTATACGCCGGCAGCCCCCGCCCGTTTGGATGATGCGACAGGCGGGACGCTATCTCGCCGAATACCGCGCAGTGCGCGCCAAAGCCGGCGGATTTCTCGATCTATGCTTCAATCCGGACCTTGCTGCCGAAGTGACGCTGCAGCCGATCCGGCGTTTCGGCTTCGATGCGGCGATCCTTTTCTCCGACATTCTGGTAATCCCGCATGCGCTCGGTCGTAGTGTGCGGTTCGTCGAAGGTGAGGGGCCGCGCCTCGATCCGCTGACCAGCGCGGCCGCGATCGACGGCGTGCGCGGCGATTATGATCCCGCGGTTCTCGCGCCGGTCTACGAGACAGTGCGGCGGGTGAAAGCACAGTTGCCCGATCATGTGACACTGATCGGCTTTTGCGGCGCACCGTGGACTGTGGCGACCTATATGATCGCCGGACGCGGCACGCCGGATCAGGGACCGGCGAAAACCGCTTTCGCCGATAATCCTGCCGCGTTCGCGCGTCTGATCGACAAGCTGGTCGATGCGTCCGTCGACTATCTATGCGGACAACTCGAAGCCGGCGCGGAATGTTTGCAGATTTTCGATAGCTGGGCGGGCAGTCTCTCCCCGGAGGATTTCGAGCGCTGGTGCGTGCAGCCGACGAAATGGCTGGTAGCCAGCGTGCGTGAGCGGCATCCGGCCGCGCGCATCATCGGGTTTCCGCGTGGCGCCGGGCGCAGCATCCCGCGCTATGCGCGCGAAACCGGCGTCGATGCCGTCAGCCTGGAAACCGAGATCGACCGCGATTTCGCCCGCCGGGAGATCCAGCCGATCGTGCCGGTGCAGGGCAATCTCGATCCGCAGATCCTGCGTGCCGGCGGCGATGCCCTCGATCGAGCTGTGGACGCGGTGATGGCCGCATTTTCAGATCAGCCGTTCGTCTTCAACCTCGGGCACGGCATTCTGCCGGATACGCCGGTCGCTCATGTCGAGCGGATGCTGGAGCGCGTGCGCCGCGCATAATCCTCGCAGCGCCGGACTCGACGATACCCGGCGAACGGACGCTATGGGCGCGCCTTCGCCTGCAGTTTCTTGTCGAGGCGCGCGACATCGACCACCATCCGCTCGTGCGTGCCTTTCCCGATCGGCTCGATTTCGTCATGCGCCGAAACGTCGAAGACGACGCGACGGCCATCGACATGCGTCACCTGCGCCTCGGCGGTGATCTCGTGACCGACCGGCGTTGCCGCCAGATGCCGGATATCGACGGCGGTGCCGACCGCGCTTTCTCCGACGTCGAGATAGCCACGGATGGCATTGAGCGCGGCATTCTCCATCGCCGTCACCATCATCGGCGTGGCGAAGACCGGCGGCAGGATGGCGTCCTTGAACTGGTTGGCCAGATGCGCCGGCGTGACCCGCAGCCGGTAAACGCCCTTGGCTCCGATCGGGATATCCCGCATGCGATTGTCCTTCTGCCGTGATCGATGCGATCTATAGCGTTTTCAGGCGAAGTGAGCACCGGCCCGTGTGAAGAAAACGTGCCAAAGCAAGAAACAAGAGCCTCGTTTCTGGTTCCGTCGGAGGCTGGAAAGCTCAGCCGCGTCGTACAGTGTGACGGATCGACGGCGCCAGCAGGACCAGCGCCGCGGTCATGATGATAAACGGAACGAATACGCTTTGGGGGATTCCGGTCAGGTCCCAAATGGCGCCGCTGATCACCGGCGTGATGACGGCACAGGAATAGCTGATGGTGAACATCGCTGCGGTGACGCGGTGTACGTCGTCTGGCGGCGCCAGCAACGGTGGTAAGGCCAGTGCCAGCACCAGGATGATCGCGCTGACAAAGCCGATGAGCGCCGCCGACAGCACCAGCACGATGCCATTGCCGACGATCACGCCGATCAGCGCCAGAATAGCGGCGGTTCCACAAAGTGCGTAGGGCCAAGCCTTGCCTTTCAGACGTTCAGCGACGGCCAGAAGCAGGAATGACGCCGGCAGTTGTGCGACATTCAACGCCGTCAACGTCGCGCTGATCCATTCTCCCTGCCCCTTCTGATTGAGGTAATCAGGAATGAAGGCGTTGGTGCCGAAATACATTGCGTTCACGCTGCCGAGCATGATGCCGAGCTTCCAGATCAGTCCGTCGTTCCAGTCCGGCCACCAGCGTCGCCGCGTCGGCGTGGCGGTGTCGGCTGCCGCGCTGCGCGGCGCCAGCAGGACAATCAGCAGCGCGATGACGGCAACCGGAATGCTCCAGAAGACGAACGCCCGCTGCCAGCTTCCGGCGAATGGCAGGACGACCGGGATCATCAGCGCCACCGGCAGAATCTCGCCGATCAGCAGGCCGTTGGTATAGAGCGCGGTAGCGAAGCCGATCCGGTTCGGCGCCCACAGCCGCACCACCGGCGGCATTGCAACCTGCATGATGGCGACGCCCGCGCCCATGATCACGGTCATGCCGTAAAGCACGCCAATATCGGGAACGATACCGCGCAGTGCACCACCGGCCGCGCACAGCAGCAGTCCGGTGACCAGCGCCGGGACGGCGCCCAGCCTGGCGATCAGCAGCGAGCCGGGAACGGCCGCGAGCGCCAGCAGCATCGACGGCAGGCCGGTCAGGATGCCGACCTCGGTGGCGCTCAGATGCAGGTCGTCGTGGATGCTGGGGATCGCCGGCGGCACCGCGAGGATGGTCAACCGGAGGCCGGTGCCGGCGAGCCACAGCAACGCCAGGGCGGTCAGAAGGCGAGAGTGGGACGAACCGGAAGTCATGAGGATATGTGGTTGTGGGATGTTTTTTAAGTGGCGGGAGGAAGGCCGGGCGACCATACGCTTTGGCGCAGTTCGGGCAAATGCATGCTGGATCGATTGCCGATGGCAAAACTAGCCGTTCGTCCGGACCACTGTCGATATCCGGAGCGAATGGCCGATATTCCCTGCGTGAGTGCCGGCTGTCTGGCGCCGCGCGGTATCACACGCTAGAAGCAGGTCGCGCTGGGGCGGCGCAGAGATGATCCTCCGTTGTCGTTGATGATTCCCTCAAAACGTTTCGATGCGCGGCCGTGGATTGCCGGCTTTTGCGGTGCTGCGATTGTCGCGGCGATGGCGCTGGCGTGGTGGTACAGCGATGCGCTGGAGCTTGAAACCATAGAAGCCTGGGTCGGCAGCCTCGGCCTGTGGGCACCGATTGGCTATGTCGTCCTCTATGCCGTCGGCACGGTGGCCATGGTGCCGGGCAGCCTGTTCGATACGTTGGGCGGCGCGCTGTTTGGGCCGGTGGTCGGCAGCATCGTCAATCTGATCGGCGGCAGCATCGGGGCGTTTCTGGCGTTTTTCGCGGCGCGTTATGTCGCCGGCGACTGGGTCGAGGAGCGCAGTGGCCCGCGAGTACGTGAGATCAAACGCAGCGTCGAGGCCGAGGGCTGGCGGTTCGTCGCCATGGTCCGGCTGGTACCGGTTTTTCCTTATACCGTGTTCAACTATCTGCTGGGGCTGACCCGCATCTCGTTCTGGCAATATGCGGTGACGACGGTGGTTTGTATGGCTCCGAGCACCGTCGTCTATACGTGGCTCGGCCATGCCGGCCGCAATCTGGTCAGCGGCGAGGCCGGCGACGAGCCGATCCGCTACGCCCTGATGTTTCTCGGGGTGGCGGCAGTCGTCCTGTTTCTGCCGCGGCTGGTCAAGCGCTGGCAGAGTCGTGGGGACGTCGCCGAATCTGGTGAGAACGGGGCGGGAACCGGCGCGGTCGTTGACAGCGCGGCCCGGGGTCCTTATGAACCCCGGCAACATCGAACCCGAGAGCCGTTATGAAAGTCCGTAACTCCTTGAGATCGCTGCGCGCGCGCCACCGCGACAACCGCATCGTGCGCCGCAAGGGGCGGGTCTATATCATCAATAAGACCCAGAAGCGCTTCAAAGCACGCCAGGGTTGAAGCCAGGCGGCTTTGCTGCCTGTCACGCCACTTTGATCCGATAATCGCCGCTTCGCGCCATTGTCTTGCCAGGGGGAGGCTCTATCCTGCCCCGGATGCGAGCAAGGCCGCCCCGATTGATACCATCCATGCTGTTCGCCGTGCTGGCCACGGCGGTGCTGGTGGCTGCCGGCCCGGTGGCGGCCATCGCTCAGCAGGTCCCGGCTCCCAACGACAAGGGTAAATGGGTCCAGCCGCCGCGGGACCTGCCGAAGTCGCCGCGCGGCACCGACCCGACGCATAATCTCGATTTTCTCTTTGAGGCGCTCAAGGTGGCGCCCGATGATGCCACCGCGAAGGCGGTGGAACAGCGTATCTGGGCGATGCTGATGGTGTCACCGAGCGATACCGCCAATCTGCTGATGGCGCGGGTGCGCACCGCTGTCGAAGGTAAGGATACCGATCTGGCGCTGAAGCTGCTGGATTCGATCGTGACGATTCGTCCGGACTATGTCGAAGCTTGGAATCGGCGCGCCACTTTGAATTTCCTCCGCAAAGACTACGGTGCTGCGCTCGCCGACCTTGCTCAGGTGTTGCGTCGCGAGCCGCGGCATTTCGGTGCGCTGTCCGGTCTCGGCCTGATCCTGCACGAGATCGGTGACGACAAGCGGGCGCTCGCCGCCTATCGCCGCGCAGCCGAAATCTATCCACGGCTGGAAAATCTCGCCGACCAGATCAAAAAGCTCAGCGAGGCGGTCGAAGGCCGCGATATCTGAATATCAGACGTCGGATTCGTCGCTGCCGACGAAGGCGATTCGCAGCATATTGGTTGCGCCCGGCGTGCCGAGCGGCAGGCCGGCGACAACGATGACGCGCTGTCCGGATTTGGCGAAGCCTTCGCGGAAGGCGATGCGACAGGCGCGGTCCACCATGTCGTCCATATCTTTGGCGTCTTCGGTGATTACACCGTGCACGCCCCAGGCCAGGGCCAGCCGCCGCATGGTCGATACGCTCGGCGACAGGGCGACGATCGGCGGTTTTGGCCGCTCACGCGCGACGCGCAGTCCGGTCGAGCCCGAACCGGTCCAGCAGACGATCGCCGACAGATCGAGCGTTTCCGCGATCTGTCGTGCCGCGTCGGCGATGGCGTCGGCGCCGGTTGGCTCCGGCGGGGTTCGCTGTGCGCTGACGACGGAGCGATAGGTCGGGTCGTTTTCCACTTCCTCGGCGATGCGGTTCATCCGCGCCACTGCTTCCACGGGGTACTGGCCGGCAGCCGATTCGGCCGACAGCATCACCGCATCGGCGCCTTCGAAAATTGCGGTGGCGACGTCGGACACCTCGGCGCGTGTCGGCACCGGCGAGGAGATCATCGATTCCAGCATCTGCGTGGCGACGATCACCGGCTTGCCGGCAAGCCGCGCGGCGCGCGTCATCTGCTTCTGCACGCCGGGCACCTTCTCGATCGGCATTTCGACGCCGAGATCGCCGCGCGCCACCATCAGGGCATCGGCGGCATCGAGAATGTCGGCGAGGCGATGAACCGCCTGCGGCTTCTCGATCTTTGCCATGATCAGCGCCCGACCGCGTGTGATCTTGCGCGCTTCGGCGATGTCTTCAGGCCGCTGGATAAACGACAGCGCCACCCAATCGATACCGGCATCGAGCGCCGCTTCGAGGTCTGAGCGATCCTTCTCCGCCAGTGCCGAAAAACCGATGGTGGAGTCGGGCAGGCTGACTCCCTTGCGGTCCGACATTTTGCCGGCGACGGTGACGCGCGTGACGATCTGTTCCGGCGTTGCCGATTCGACGGTCAATTTTACTTTGCCGTCGTCGAGCAGCAGGGCGTGCTGCGGTTCGACCGCGGTGAAGATTTCCGGATGCGGGAGATAGACGCGTGTCTCGTCGCCCGGTGCCAGATCCTGGTCGAGCACGAAGCGCGCACCCGCCTTAAGCATGACCGAGCCGGCGGCGAAGGCACCGAGCCGCAGCTTGGGTCCCTGCAAATCGACGAGGATGCCGATCGGCCGCTCGAAATCGCTTTCGACGCCGCGAATTGCGGCGACCAGCTCGCGCATCCGCACGTGGCTGGTGTGGCTCATATTGATGCGAAAGACATCGGCGCCGGCTTCAAACAGCTTGGCGATCATCTCCGGCGTGGAGGAAGAAGGGCCGAGCGTGGCGACGATCTTGGCGCGGCGGAGGCGTCTCATCGTTTCGGGGTTCCGACAGGCGATTTTTCAGATTTCGACAACGGTGGTGTCGGCGGCGGAGCGACGGGAGGCGGAGTGTCGGAAACCTTGCCGGAATTCGTCAACTGCATCGTCCAGGATCGTTGCTCGCCAGTATCGACTTCATAGAAACCTGTCCGGTCGTAGCCGCGCGCCAGACAATTGTCGATGCCGCGGATGGTGAATTCCTTGTCGCGCGAGCACATGAACGCCTGACCGGTCCATTCGCCGCCGCGATCGTAATCGACGGCGTAGACATAGTAGTATCGTGCGACCAGCCCGCCGCGCAGCAGAGCCTCGCAGGTGCGGTCCGAGAGATTCCACCAGCCTTCCGTCACCCAGCCCTCGCTGTCCTTGTAGCCGAGCGCAACGCCGACGCGGCTGCCGGAATAGTTGCAGATGGTGAAGTCAGCCGCCGCCGGCGTCGGTGTCGTGACGGCGATCAAAAACGCCACGAGCATCAGGCACGCCGAACAGCGCGTGGGTGCGCAGCCGGCAAGCTGCGTGAGGGCTCCGGGGAGCCGCAGACCGGAAGATGTGGAACAGGGCGCGGGAATTGACACGGATCGCTTCTGGTTAAGGCTGGACCGGATTTCGCGTGAACGGTCAGGGCCTGTCAACGACGATCGCCCGGAAGTCATTGACATTGGTGAAGGTTGGTCCGGTCTGCAGCAGGTCGCCTAACCCACTGAAAAACCCGGTTGAATCATTATCGGTCAGAAACGCGGCAGGATCGAGGCCAAGGCTGCGGGCGCGCCCCGCGCTCGTCCCGTCGGCGAATGCGCCGGCCGGATCGTCGGCGCTGCCGCCGCCGCCGTCGGTGCCGTCGGTGTCACCGGACAGCGCCGCGATGCCTTCGGTACCGTCGAGTGCCGCCACCAGCGCCAGTGCATATTCCTGGTTCGGGCCGCCGCGTCCGCTGCCGCGGATGGTGACCGTTAATTCGCCGCCGGACAGGATCACCGTGCGCTTGCCCTGTGCCTGCAGATCGCGGGCGAGCTTGGCATGCGCGGCGGCGATCTCGCGTGCCTCGCCCTCCACCTGATCGCCGAGAAACACGCAGTCGTAGCCGGCGGCTCGGGCCGCCGCTTCGGCGGCGCGGAAGGCGTCGGCCGGCCGCGCGATCAGGGTGAAGCGAGTATTATTGAAGACGGCGTCTCCGGGTTTCGGTGTTTCATTATCGGGATCGTTCAACGCACGGATGACGGTCGCCGGCAGATCGAGCTTGTAACGGGTGACGATGGCGCGTGCCTCGGACAGCGTCGAGGGGTCCGGAACGGTGGGGCCGGAGCCGATGATCGCCGGATCGTCACCCGGTACGTCGGATATCGCCAGTGTCACCACCGGTGTCGGCGATGCGACGCGCGCCAGCCGTCCGCCCTTGATGCGCGAGAGGTGTTTGCGCACGGTGTTCATCTCGCTGATCGTCGCTCCAGAGCGCAGCAGCGCGCGCGTCACAGCCTGTTTCTCGGCGAATGTCAGCCCCGGTACCGGCGCCACCCAGTTGGCAGATGCGCCGCCAGAGATCAGAGCCAGCACAAGGTCATCTGGCCCCGCGTGACCGGCGAGATCGAGCGTGCGCGCGGCAGCGGCGCGGCTGGCATCGTCAGGCACGGGATGCCCGGCCTCGATAACCGGAATGCGTTGCGTCGGACGGCCATAGCCGTGGCGGGTGACGGCCAGACCGTCGAGCCGATCCGGTGCGAGCCCCTGCAAATAGATGCGCTCCGCGGTTTCGGCCATGGCACCGGCTGCCTTGCCGCCGGCGAGCACGATCAGCCGACCGGCCGGCGGCTCCGGCAGATATCGAGGCAGACATTGCGCCGGATGCGCGGCGGCAACCGCAGTCTGGAACAGATCGCTGAGAAAACGGCGCATTGCGGAGGATTTCGGGTCGGGCTGGGACAGCATCTTGTTCCTAAGTTCGGCGGGCCATTCACCGTGCAACATGGCATCATTTTCGCCGCACGAGAATGCGCAGCCCGGGAAACATGGCCAATCGTCGCAACTGCGGATGACATGGTTGTTAAACCGCGTTTTCGGCCCAACATCAGACGGGAGATAGCCGGCGTTGCGTGACGGAGCGATGTCTCTGCGGCCGCAGACGTTTCCGGTTGCGTCAGCTATGATCGTGCAGAGCGAAAGCGGCGGTATGGCCGCAGCGAGAGGTGGATATGGACGATAAAACCCGCACCGAATTGGAAGCTGCCGTTTATCGCCGGTTGGTGGATCATCTGCGCAAACGCACCGATGTGCAGAATATCGACCTGATGAATCTTGCGGGATTCTGCCGGAACTGCCTGTCCAACTGGATGAAAGAAGCCGCGGACGCGCGCGGGTTACCGATGAGCAAGGACGAATCGCGTGAGATCGTCTACGGCGAGCCTTTCGACGAGTGGAAGCGGAAATACCAGAAGGAAGCGACGCCCGGTCAGCAGGCGGCCTTCGAGAAGGCGGCTCCGCACCGGCATTGATGGGTTGTCCGCTTTAAGGCGGTCAAATGAAATAAAATCCTTCGTCGCGGCAGCTTGTGGATGACGGGGACCCTCGCCGGGCCGACGTTGACGATCGGCCTGCAGATTCCGAAACCTGCGGCGGAAAGGCGGCACATCCGCCTGTGGACGGCGAAGGAGAGTGGCGATGGTGTCGAGCGCGGCGGTCAAAGAGGAAGAGGGTGGAACGGAGCACGCTCATACCCGTTTCGCCAGGGAACAGCTCAAATCCTTTGTCGAGCGAATCGAGCGCCTCGAGGAAGAGAAGAAGGCGACGCAGGACGACATCAAGGATGTTTACGCCGAAGCCAAGGGCAACGGCTACGACGTCAAGGCGCTACGTAAGGTGATCGCCCTGCGCAAGCAGGATGCCAATGAGCGGCAGGAAGAGCAGGCGGTTCTCGAGACCTATCTGCACGCGCTCGGCATGGTTGCCTGAAGCCGGCAGAGAGCCGGACCATCCGCCGAGGCGGCTTCGCGTTGTGATCTTGATCGTCATCCCCGGGCTTAGCCCCGGGGATTATTCGTTTGCGCGCCGGCGCCGGCGTTTATCGTGCCGCGACCGAAATTTCGACGCGATGCCGCTTCAGCGCGGCGTCAGGAAAGCTGTGCGGCGGCTGCCGAAGTTCGCCGTTGCCAGGAACACCACGGCGTGGCCGGTGAAGCGGTCGGCGTGCATGCCGGCATGCGGATCGGCGGAGAACGTGGTGGTGAGCGTCATGTTCGGCTTCTGCATGGCCGTCGCCAACTGGCGCCGGTCGATTGGCCCGATCGGCAGCGCGGTCAGCGCGCCGGCGACGCTCGGTGCCAGCATAACGGCGCGCAGCCACGGTTCCTGGAAACGCTGCGCCGCGATCGCGGCGCGCAGATCGGCCGGCAGCGCCGCGAGCGCCTTGGCGGCGGGGCGCTCCGGCTGACGCTCGGCGAAGCGATCGCCCATCGCCGATGCGCGCGAGGCTGCGGCGCGCGCCGGTGGCGTCGTAGTCGGCGAATCCGCCGGCGCGTAGGCCATTGCGGATATGGTGTGCTGATCGGCGGCAATGCTGGCGGTCACTGCCGGGTCGGCGGCAGCGGTCTGGAACGCGCCGCCGGCGAGTGGGTGACGGGCGAGGAGCGTCGGGTCACGCGTTTCGGGCCTGGCCAGGCGGGCCGGCGCCGGCCGCGGCATCGGTGGAACGAGGGTCGCGTCTGGTGCCGGTGCGGCGGATGCCAGGATCACCGGCCGAGCCTGCGGCAGCGGTACCGGCGACTCGGGCGCGGCGATGCGTGTCGTCGCTATCGCGGCCGGCATCGGTGCCGGCCGGGCGGCGTTCGGCGCACGCGCCGTCGGTGCTGTATCGGCATTGTCTTTGTTGCCGCCGAACAGCCGTGCCAGCAGATTGCCGCCGCGTGCCGTAACGCGACCGTCATTGTCCATCTCGGTTGTTTCGCTGTTCATGCCCGCCGCCGCCAGTGAGACGTGCGAGGCCTGACCGCCGCGCCGCTCGATATCGGCGAGCGCCAGCGCGTAGTTCTTCAGCGGCCGCCCGTCGGTGCCGACATGCACCGTGCGGCCGTCCGGGAAAATCTTCACCAGTTGCTCGTGCGACAGCCGTGGCCAGTGGCGGACGCTGCCGGTGTCGAGATGCACGAATGGTGAGCCCGACGTCGGATAGAAGCCGACACCGCCGCGCTGCAGCCGCAGACCGACATTGCGCAACTGTTCGAGTTGTACGCCGGGGATGAAGAAATCCATGGCGTGGCCATGCGTATGCTGGCTTGCCTTGGCGACGCCGGAACTGCGCCGGCGCAGCATCGAATTGGTTTCCGGCGAGCGATAGGCACTGACGATCTGGATCGGTTGCTGGCCCTCGACGGCGCGATAGGCTTCCCACACCAGATCGAAGAGATGCGGGTCCATCTCGATCGTCTTGTCGTTGCGCCAGTCGCGCAGAAACCAGTTGAGCTTCTTCAGCGCGCTCGTGTCGTAGCGGCCCTCGCGCTTGAAGGTGATGGTGATGTCCTCGCCGGTGTGCAGATGATGCAGGGAGAGGGTGCGGGTATCGCCATTGGCGACCGCCGTCTGCAATCCCTGCGTTCCCCATGCGGTCAGCAGGGTTGCCGTGCCAAGGCCAAGCAAAGCGTGGCGAAGCAGCCATGCACGGTTGCGGTCCGCCCCGGCGCGGAGGCGGGCTCCGCAGCCGACGACACGGATCAGCGTCGCCGTCGAGGCCGACAACAGCAGGCTACGCGCGCTACGGACCGACACCGGTACTCCCGCGAGAAATGGCCATCCCACACCATCCCGCGGCCCGATGCCGGGAACGGCATGTGCCACGGAAACAACATCGGCGCAGTCTCGTCGGGTTACGTTAATGAGGTGTTAGCGCCCCCAGCCCGACCCAACACAAGTTGCTGACGATCATGGCGAAAATGCTGCAGATCGGGGAGGGGACGGGAACTCTGGCTGAAAAATTGCGCCCCGCCGTGCGTCTATTCCGCTGGCAGGCTGGTTGGCGCCTCGTCCAGACCGAGCCCGTCGAGCTTGCGATAAAGCGTCGAGCGCCCGATGCGCAGGCGCCGCGCCACCTCCGACATCTGCCCACGATAATGGGCGATGGCGAAGCGGATCACGTCGCGTTCGATCTCGTCGAGCGGACGCACCTGACCGTGTGCGTCGATGAGGGCCAGCGCGCTGCCGTCCTGCGGAGCGCTGCGCTCCTTGCGGCCGTCGTCGGCGTCAGACCAAGGTTGCGGCTCGGCAAGATCGGGAACGATCGACACGCTCTTGCGCGATATGTCGTTTGCAGTGTCGCTGGTATCGCGGCGATTGTCCTGTGCAAGCTGGGCGAGGATCTGCGGCAGGTCGTCGACGCCGATCGTATCGCCTTCCGCCAGCACCACGGCGCGGAAGATGGTGTTTTCGAGCTGGCGCACATTGCCCGGCCATGAGAAGGCCTGGAGCAGCGCCAGCGCATCGCCGGTCAGTTCGCGCGCCGGCTTGCCTTCCTCGGCGGCGAAACGTGCCAGGAAATGTCGTGCCAGATCGGCAATATCCTCGCGGCGCTGCCGCAGCGGCGGCACCTGCACCGGAAAAACGTTCAGGCGATAATAGAGGTCTTCGCGGAAGCGGCCGGCTTTGACGTCGGCGAGCAGGTCGCGGTTGGTTGCCGAGACGATGCGCACATCGACCCGCACTGGCTGGCGCGCGCCCACAGGCTCCACTTCGCCCTCCTGCAGGGCACGCAGCAGCTTGACCTGTGCATTGAGCGGCAGTTCACCGATCTCGTCGAGGAACAGCGTGCCGCCGGAGGCTTCGACGAATTTTCCAAGATGCTTGTCGGTGGCGCCGGTGAA
>DATMEV010000090.1:0-15786 GCA_035556795.1 Pseudolabrys sp.
AAGACCCGACAATGATGAACGCCGGATGCGCGATGTTCACAATGTCAAGAATGCCAAACGAAAGCGACAAACCAATCGTAACAGCAGCATAAAAACCGCCAAGCAAAACCCCGGCGATAATCGCATTCACAAAAAGCTCTGAAAGGTCCATTACCCTGCCTCGCCCCTATGCGACCCGCTGCATGACACCGGAAGCCGAGGCGCGCGCCGCCCCGATCACATCCTCAGGATCGAAATGCGTCAGCCGGCCGCCCGACTTCAGGATGCGGCCGTTGACGATCACCGTATCCACATTCTCCGGCGCTGCCGCCTCGACGATCAGGTTCGCCGGATCGGCACAAAACAACCCCATATTCCACGCAACCGGGTTTATCAGGATCATATCGGCCTTCTTGCCGGGCGTGATCGAACCGACGATCCCGTCTAGCCCAAGCGAGCGCGCTCCGTCGATGGTCGCGAGGCTCAACAAAGTCCGCGCCGAAATCGCAAGTTCGTTCTTCTTGCGGCCAGCTTCGATAAGCTGGAACAACTTCATCACCGAGAACAGATTGGCAGTACCTGCCAGCGAATTCGAGTCGATGCCAATGCCGAGACGAACACCGGCATCGAGATAATCGCCGACCTGCGTCACACCGTAACCGACACGCAACTCCGTCAGCGGCGTCAAAACCACCGACGCACCGCTTTGCTTCACCTCGGCCAACTGGTCCGGGCGCGCATCCGTCATATGAACGATCTGGATGTCGGGACCCAGCACGCGCTGCTCGACCAGCGCCGCGAACTGTCGTTCGGCAGTCACCCCGCTGACATGGATCGAAATCGGGAGAGAATGGCGACGCGCGACGTCCAGCTCGCTGCGCGCGACATCCCAATCCGGCTTCGGCTGATCGTCAACGATAGTGACGATGCCGAGCGGACCGCGCCAGGCGAGCCCGAGCGTCAACGGCGCACCGCCAACGATTTCGCTCCAGCGCACCGCCAGCGTCTCGAGGTTATCGAGATCGACCGGCTCTGTCGGCTTCGACAGCGTCGATGCACCGAACTGGAAACAGGCGCGGATGCCACTGTCCTTCAGCGCGCGGATATTTGCCTCCGCGAAATCGGGACCACGATTGTTGTGGCAGAAGTCGTAGGCCGTGGTGATCCCCGAATAGATCGCCTCCGTCGCACCGAGGAGAGTGCCCTCATACATGTCCTGCGGGCGATAGCCGTTGGCGAGCCGATTGCGCGTGGCGAAGTAGATCTTGTCCGGACTGCAGGCAAAATGACCACGCATCTGGGACGTCCAGAAATGCGTATGCGCATCGATCAGCCCGGGCATCAGGATCATGCCGCTGCCGTCGATCGTCCGCAACCCATCGGATGGCAGGTTCGGCGCAACCGCGACGACCGTATCGCCACGGACATGAACATCGCCGGAGACGATGTCACCGATCGCCGAATCCATGCTCATCACATAGGCCGAACGAATAATGAATTCGTCCGGCGATCCAGCGGCGATCCCTGCGGTGGTCACTTTACTGAGCATCCATGCCCCTGGCCCGCTTCAATTCTTCAGTGCGTGAAGCGGACAGACAGTGTTTCCAGCGGATCGAGCCGGAACGCGATCTCCGCATGCTCCGGCTGCACGAAGACGGGCGGCACCACCGAGCCGGCGATGATCACCTGCCCGGCTCGCAACGTTTCCCGCATCGCCCCAAGCGTATCGGCGACCTGCTTGACGATGGTGACGATCTTCCCGGTATTGGCTTCGAGATCTGTCGTCGATGCCGTCTCGCTGCCGTTGATGAGCAGGCGACCGGTCAATCCGTCGAGCCTGGCGCCGGCACGCGTGCGGTCCACAGCACCGAGGACCACATGACGCTGATAGATATTCTCCGCCAGGATGCGCTCCGGATCCTCCGGCGCAAAGCTGAGGTCAGCCATCTCGATCGCGGCGCCAAGACCGGCAATCGCAGTGCGTGCCTCGTCCTCGCTGCATCCGGCCGCCAGATCGCGGCCGAGATGCACAGCAATCTCCGGCTCCAGCACCGGCTTCACCCAGCCCTTGAGATCACAGACGGCGCCGGACGGCAGCTTGTTTTCCGCCAGCAGGAAGCCGGTCAGTGGCGCGGCGATGCGCAGTTTCTCCATCGCTGCCGGCGCGCCGAAACCGACCTTCCAGCCGAGCAGCGTGCTGCGCGAGCTTGTGAGCTCGCGCTGCTCGGCAAACTGTCGATCAAGGCCCGCCTTGACGCGCGGATCAGCAAGACCATCCGTCATGATCGCTCCTCCCGGCAACACTCAACGCCGCGCCGTTACTTCTTTTCCGGAATCTTGTAGCCGGAATCCTCAATCGAACCGGCACCCATCCAGCCCCAGACCAGCACCACATCTTCGTCGGAGGTGTTGTTAAAGCCGTGCCAGACGCCGCGCGGCGAATAGATGACATCGCCCTCGCCCGACGGCTCCTCGCCATCGTCACTGTAGATGTGCCCCTTGCCCTTGATGACGATGAAGAACTCATCGCAATTGGTGTGCAGATGCCGCTCGTGCCGCGCGCCGGGCTTGAGGACGGTCCAGCCGACGACGTTGTCGGTCCCCACTGTCTTTTTATCGATGAGGAACTGCACCTGCATGTCGATCCAGCCCTCGTCCTCGCGCAGGCCGCGCTCGAGGGGAACGTCGCGGATATTGGTTCGATAGGCTTTCACTGTTGTTCTCCAGTCACTGATGTCCGCCGATTACTGCTGTCCGCCGAGACGACGATAGACCTCATGCGCGGTCACGAAGTCGCGGCTGTCGATGCCAAGGCCACGGCAGGCATTCATCATCTCATTGGCCGCCGCTGCCAGCGGAACCGGGCTGCCGAGCTTGCGACCGAGATCGAGCGCGAGGATCATGTCCTTCTGCTGCAGCGTCACGTCGGCAAGCGGCTTGGCCGGCATCTTGCCTTCCAGCACGAATGGGCCGCGGTAACCGAGCACGGGCGATGCCGCGACACTCTTGAGGATGGCATCGACAGCGGCCTCGCGCGCGACGCCGCCCTTCTCCGCCAACGCCACCGCTTCGCCGAAGGCAATCACCTCGACCATCAGCAGCAAATTCACCGCGATCTTCATCTGGCAGGCGTGACCGTTGCCACCGATGCGCGTGACCTTCGGTCCGATGGCGAGCATTACCGGCTTCGCCTTCTCGAAAGCGGCCTCGTCGCCGCCAACCATTACCGATGCCTGACCGGCCTTCACCGTCACCGGGCTGCCGGAGACCGGCGCATCCAGCATCTTCAAGCCCTTGGCAGCGAATTCGCGGGCAACCGACCGGCTGACATCCGGATCGATGGTGCTCATATCGACATAGACGGCATCGGAACTGAGCGTCGTGATCACGCCGCGCTCGCCGAGCGCGACCTCGCGCACCGCCGCTCCGTCCGTGACGATGGAGAACATGATATCGGCACCCTTGGCGGCTTCCGCCGGACTGTCGGCCCAGCGCATGCCCGCCTTGATCAGATCCTCGGCCTTCGCCTTGGTCCTGTTCCAGCCGGTGACCTCGTGCCCCGCCTCCATCAAGCGCGGGACCATCAGCGATCCCATGTCACCAAGCCCAGCAAAACCGACTTTCACATCCAACCTCCCTTGTTCAGGCAATCGTTTGCCTGATCGGCGACAAAAATGCAAGGCCGCCCGCTCAGATCAGGACAACTTGCCAACGCTGCAACACTGCGACCTTAAAGGCGTTGCTGTCTCAAAGACATGTTAGCCTCAAAAAATATCGTAATTGCAGGGATATCCGATCGTCGGGACAGCAGTCGTCTTAAAAAAAATGAACCGAACAAGCACCGGGCCGACGCAATCCCGCAGCATGCTGAGCGCTCCGCGAGATGATTACAGGCATCGTCATCTGGTCGGTGATTGCCCGATCGATTATGATGCAATGCATGATCTGCCGTGAGCAGAGCGACGCTTTTACCAAATAGATCAATGAAAAAAGCTTTCACACAACCAGCGTGCAGCGCAAAATGACAACCCGCTGCCAGGTCGGAACCGTCATGATGGGTTACAACAAGCCACAGACAGCAATGCTGTTTGCAATGCCGACTTTCCAGTCCGATTTGGCAATGTGATCTTGGCGATCTTGCACCGCAAATTCCTGGCACGACCTCGCCAAGCGGAAACCAATCGGAAGCCGCGCGAACTTCTTCCGACGCACGACACGCAATCGTCGGGCAAAACGCTCAGACCCGCCGCGTCGATCCTCGCACGACCAGTTCAACTGGCAGATCTATCCGCTGCGTTACCCGTTTGCGCGTATCCTGCTGCATCTGCCGCACCAGCATCTCCGCGGCCTCGAAACCGGCACGATAGTGCTCGACCCGTACCGTGGTCAGCGGCGGATCGAGACGCTCGACCATCGGCATGTCGTTGAAGCCGGTAACGGAAATGTCCTGCGGACAACGGCGACCATGCCGTTTCAGCGCGGCGATGGCGCCGACAGCGAGCCGGTCGTTGGCGCAAACTACCGCGGTGAACCGCCGGCGACCGGCAAAAAGCTCCTCCATGCAGCGATCGCCCTCCTGTTCGTTGAACGCCCGGGCAAAGATCGTCGACGCGACCTTCATCTTCATCTGCGCGGCATAGCGCTGCACGGCGAGATGGCGGTTTCGTCCGGTCGACAGATCCTGCGGCCCGGCGATAGTGGCGATCGCGCGATGACCGAAGGACGAAAGATGCGCCAGCAATTCGCGGAATCCGCCGTTCTCGTCATGCAGAACGCAGGAATTCTTCGGATTGTCCGTGTGCCGCGCGACGGTGACGACGGGCAATCCTTGCAGGGCACGGTTTTTCAACAGCCGGTCGTGATAAACCACGCTCGCCAATGCCAATCCGTCGACGCCCCGCGCTGTCATGATATCGACAAGTTCCGCCTCTCGCTGACGATTGCCGTCAGTATTGGCAAGCAATGCCGCATAGCCGTGCCGCTCCAGCCCGGCCTCAAGTCCACGGATGATCGGCGGGAATACCGGGTCGGTGATGTCCGGCACGATCACGCCGACCAGCCGCGAGCGGCTGGTCTTCAGCGAGTAGCCCGCAGCATTCGCCTTGAAGCCGAGCCGTTTCGCGGTTTTGCGAACACGCTCGATGACGTCGCGCGACAGCGGATGCTTGGAATTGGGATCGAGCGCGCGAGATACCGTCGAGGCATGCACATCGGCCGCTTTCGCCACGTCCTTGATCGTAATCCGTCTTTTCATGCCACCGATGACGCTGCCGGATTCTGAACGGTCACGCACCTTACCCATGGCTCATCAAAAAACCAGCGCATTGGCAGACATGCCATGGCGTAACAAACAACAAGAGGCGCTCCAGGTCTCGCATGCCGATGCAATAAATGGACTTGAAATGGACTTGCAAAGACACCACGACGATTTGCATCCGGGGGACTTGTTGGCGATCCTCTGGACTGCCAGCAATCATGGGTCCAATGGATGGAGAGGCGGCATGCCCCAGGCGATCAGGATAGTCCGGACGATCGCAGCGTCGTGGAAGAGTCTGGTATTGACGGCTGCCATAACGATCAGCGCGGCAATGTCGGGAACCGCCCACGCCGAGAACACCGGCCTGCTGCGGGCGGCGGCGAGCGGGGATGCGGCAGCCGTCGCCCGATCGCTGCATGGCGGCGCGGCCGTGGATACGCGCGACGCCTCCGGCAACACGCCGCTGCTGCTGGCGACCGCTGGCAATCACGTGGAGGCTGCGCGACTGCTCATCGGCGCCGGCGCGAACGTCAACCTCCAGAACAATATTCACGATAGCGCCTATCTGCTGGCCGGCGCACGCGGCTATCTCGACATCTTGCATATGACTTTGCAGCACGGCGCCGATTTGAAAAGCACCAACCGCTACGGCGGGACCGCGCTCATCCCTGCCTGCGAGCGCGGTCATGTCGAAACGGTCCGCACGCTGCTACAGGCGGGTGTCGATCCCAACCACGTCAACCGTCTCGGCTGGACCGGGCTGCTCGAGGCGGTGATTCTCGGCGATGGCGGAGAGCGCCATCAGGCGATCGTACGGCTGCTGATCGATGGCGGCGCCGACGTCAACCTCGCCGATCATGACGGCGTCACGCCGCTGCAGCATGCGCGGCGACGCCATCAAGACGCCATCATCAAGATCCTGTCGGCGGCAGGAGCCCGCTAAACTGCGAGCACCAAGGCAGCACCGGGCTCACGCCGGCACGATCAGGTGGCGAAACGGAAATGCATCACGTCGCCATCGGCGACGACATAGTCCTTGCCTTCCAGCCGCAACCGCCCGGCATCGCGCGCGCCGGCCTCGCCCCCCAGCCGCACATAGTCGTCGAAACCGATCGTCTCGGCACGGATGAAGCCCCGCTCGAAGTCGGAATGGATGACCCCGGCTGCCTGCGGGGCCTTGGTGCCGCTGGTGATTGTCCAGGCACGAGCTTCTTTCGGGCCGACAGTGAAATAGGTAACAAGCTGAAGCAATCCGTATCCGGCGCGGATCAGCCGGTCGAGACCGGCTTCGTCGAGCCCCACGGCTTCCAGATAGTCCTTACGCTCGTCCGGCGGCAACGTGGCGATTTCGGATTCGATCTTGGCGGAGATAACGACGCAGACTGCACCTTCGGCGCGGGCGCGCTCCGCGACCCGCTTCGAATATTCATTGCCGCTCGCGGCAGCGCTTTCCTCCACATTGCAGGCGTAGAGCACGGGCGCGGAGGTCAGAAGCCCGAGCGAATGGAACAGCCGTTCCTCTTCCGGCTTGCGCTCGACGAGCCGGGCCGGTTTGCCGTCACGCAGCAGGGCAAGCGCGCCCTTGACGAGTTCGAGCGTGTCCTTCGCATCGCGGGCTTCCTCGCCATTGCCCTTGGTTTTCTTCTCGAGATTATCGACACGCTTCTCCAGACTTTCGAGGTCAGCCAGCATCAGTTCGGTATCGATGGTCTCGATATCGGCGATCGGGTCGATGCGGCCATCGACGTGAGTGATGTCACTATCTTCGAAGCAGCGCACCACATGCACGATGGCATCGACCTCGCGGATCGTCGCCAGAAACTGGTTGCCCAGCCCCTCACCCTTCGATGCACCGCGCACGAGGCCGGCGATATCGACAAAGGTGATCCGCGTCGGCACGATCTTCTCCGACTTTCCCAGGGTCGCGAGTTGATCGAGCCGGGGATCCGGCACCGCAATCTCGCCGACATTCGGCTCGATGGTGCAGAACGGATAGTTCGCTGCCTGCGCTGCCGCCGTCTGTGTCAACGCATTGAAAAGGGTCGACTTGCCGACATTCGGCAGGCCGACAATGCCGCATTTAAATCCCATCAGTCCGTATCTTTCGTTTGCGCGTCGGCGCGCGGTGCCGCGCTGTCGAAGCCTTTCGCATCCATGGCCAGATGCACCTTGTTCTGGAAGGTGGCATCCTGCCGCCTGGCGATCAGATCGGCATTCTCGGCAACAGCCTCGCACAGGGCGGCGACCCAGCCGCGTTCGCTCTTGGCGAAGTCCTGCAGCACGAAGCTATGCACCCGATTCTTGTCGCCGGGGTGGCCGATACCCATACGCACCCGGCGATACTCATTGCCGACATGCGCGCTGATCGAACGCAAGCCGTTGTGCCCGGCATTGCCGCCACCGGTCTTCATCCGCAGCTTGCCCGGCGGCAGATCAAGCTCATCGTGAAACACGACAATGTCCGCAGGGGTAATCTTGTAGAACTGCGCCGCTTCGACAACGGCGCGACCGGATTCATTCATATAGGTGCCCGGCAACAGCAGCAGCGACTTCTCGCCGGCTAACGTGCCTTCGGTGGCAGCGCCCTGGAAGCGACGCCGCCACGGCGAGAATCCGTGGTGGCGCGCGATCTCGTCCACTGCCATGAAACCGATATTGTGGCGATTTGCGACGTACTTGTCGCCCGGATTGCCGAGACCGACGAACAGCAGCATCGCATCCACACCGTATCCGCACCGCAGGCGGAAACGTCGCGCACCGCGGTGGCGGCGCGCGACGGCCGATTACTTCTTGGCCGGCGCAGCCGGCGCGGCACCGGCGGCAGGCGCCGCCGCATCGCCACCGGCAGCAGCCGGGGCAGCACCAGCGGCAGCAGCCGGAGCGGCGGCAGCTTCGGCAGCAGCCTTGAGCTCTTCCGCGTAGCCGGATGGCGGCACGACAGTGACCAGGGTCATGTCTTCCGGTGCAAGCACCTTGACATTCGACGGCAGTTTCACGTCGCGCAGATGCTTGGAATAGTTGATTTCGAGCCCCGCGATATCGACATCGATCGATTCCGGAATGTCCTCCGGCAGACACGATACTTCGAGCGAATGGGTCACGACGTTGACCGCGCCACCACGCTTCACGCCCGGCGAGGCGTCGGCATTGATGACACGCACAGCGATGGCGACGCGGATTGTCTGGCCTTCGCCGACGCGCAGGAAGTCGGCATGCACCGGCTGATCCTTCACCGGATCGAGCTGGTAGTCGCGCGGAATGACGCGGTGCTTCTTGCCGTCGATCTCGATGTCGTAGATCGAGGTCAGAAAGCGGCCGGCATAGATGCGCTGCCGCAACTCGCCGTGATCGATCGCGATCGCCATCGGGGGTTTGTTGTCACCATAAATCACGCCCGGCACTCTGCCGGCGCGCCGTTCCGCTCGGGCGGCCCCCTTGCCGCTCTTCGAGCGAACCGTCGCTTTCATATCCTTGACGGTCGCCATCGTTGAAATCCTTGCTGAAAGTGAGAAAGGCGGCTCACGCCGCCCGTGCCGCTCGCGGCAAGCCTCCAGGGGTGCCGGGGGCCGCGAACGGGCCGGTTTATAGCGGCGACAGGTTCAAAGGGCAAGGAAACCACAAGGAAACGGCAAAGAACTACCGGGGAACGGTCAGCGAGCCAGAGGCAGGTCGACGAACGCCCGGAAACCGACGCGTGCCCCCGTCGATCACACCGGCAATCAAGCCGGCACTTGCATCGAGACGACGAACGCGCCTTCCTTAAGCCATTGGAATACCGAGATAAAATAAATTAAACGCTCGAATTGCTATCCGGCTTGTCAATCCCCGGGGGTGTTTGACCCGGCAGGCCCGTCCTCGACCCGAGACGTCGCCGCCGCAGCCGAAGATCCGGCTGCCCCGCTGGACAACCGGCCTTCGAGAGCCTCGATCCGCGTCTTCAGCGCGTCGTTCTCCTCGCGGGCGAGCCGAGCCATCTCCCGGACTGCCTCGAATTCCTCGCGCGGCACCACATCGAGATCGCGGAGGATGCGTTCAGCCTGGCTGCGGAACAGCGTGTCGAATTCGCGCCGCACCCCCTGCGCTACGCCGGTGGCATCGTTCATCAGGCGGCCGATCTCGTCGAAGAAACGGCTGGTGGTCTGCGTCATGATCCGGCCTCGCAAAATCGCACTGTGCGAATGGACAATGGCGATCCATCTCCCTCGCCGCAAGTCCTTCGCCGAAAGTCCTTCGGTACAGGTCTTGCGACGGCTAATCTTCTCCTCGTGCACCCTCAAGTCTTGTTCATGTGCGCTCACCTCTCGCGCCGGCAAGCCCGCCGGAGACAGGACAGCCAACTCCCCAAGGCCGACACCGGCATTGACAAATTCCGCGATGCGCGTTGCATCGGCAGCGGCGCCGCCTGCCGGAGAGAAGAATGCCGCCATTTTTCGTCCTGCCGTTTCCCGCTTTCGACCCGGTGCTCATCAGCGTCGGTCCGCTGGCGATCCGCTGGTATGCCCTCGCCTATATCTTCGGCATTCTGCTCGGCTGGTGGTATGCGCGGCTGCTGATCCGCAAGGAGCAACTCTGGGGCGGCAAGCCACCGCTCGGCACGCTCGATTATGACGATTTCGTCCTGTGGGTGACCTTCGGCATCATCCTCGGCGGCCGCATCGGCTATGTGCTGTTCTACAATCTGCCCTATTTTGTCGACCACCCGCTGGAGGCCCTGCAGCTCTGGCACGGCGGCATGTCGTTTCACGGCGGCTTCGCCGGCTGTGTCGTGGCCGTGGTGCTGTTCGCGCGCAAGCGTCACATCCCGATCCTGTCGCTTGGTGACCTCACCTGCGCCGCCGGACCGATCGGGCTGTTTCTCGGCCGCATCGCCAATTTCATCAACGGCGAACTGTGGGGACGCACGACCGACGTGCCGTGGGCGATGGTCTTTCCCACCGGCGGTCCGCTGCCGCGTCATCCGAGCCAGCTTTATGAAGCGGCACTCGAAGGCATCGTGCTGTTCGTGGCGCTGGCGCTACTGATCCGCGGCGGCGCGCTGAAACGGCCCGGCCTGATCGTCGGCTGCTTCGCAATCGGCTATGCGCTGGCGCGCTCGTTCAGCGAGTTGTTCCGCGAGCCGGACGCGCAGCTCGGCTTCCTATGGGGCGGCCTGACCATGGGCATGCTGCTGTCGATCCCGCTGCTGCTCGCAGGCGTCGGCTTCGTTGTCTACGCGCTCAAGCGGCCGTCGCTGCAGGAGGCACGATGAGCGACGTCATGAGCGCGACAATGAGCGATGCAGGCGGCGCTCCGGACGTCGCCCAAGGTCCGCTGGAACTCGAAATCCGCCGCACGCTGGCAACCTGCGGACCGATACCGGTGTCGCGCTATATGGAGCTTTGCCTCGCGCATCCGCAACACGGCTACTATGTCAGCCGCGACCCACTCGGCGCCGCCGGCGATTTCATCACCGCACCTGAGATCAGCCAGATGTTCGGCGAGTTGATCGGCCTGTGGATGGTCGCCGTCTGGCAGCAGATGGGTGCGCCTTACGGCCTGCGGGTGATCGAGCTTGGCCCGGGCCGCGGCACGCTGATGGCGGATGCGATCCGCGCAACGCAATCGGTGCCGGCCTTTGTTCAGGCAGCAGCTTCCATCCATCTGGTCGAAATCAGCCCGGCTCTGCGGGAACGGCAGGCGCAAACGCTCGCGCATCTGCGGCAGCCGCCAGCGTGGCACGATACGCTCGCCGACGTGCCGCCCGGACCATCGATCATTATCGCCAACGAGTTCTTCGACGCGCTGCCGATCCATCAGGCGGTGCGCAAGGCCGACGGCTGGCATCGGCGCATGGTGTCACTGGCCGACGACGGCACGCTCGCCTTCACGCTCGAAGCCGAGCCCGCGCCACATTTCGAGCGGCTGCTGCCGGCGCACCTGCGTGACGCACAAGAAGACGAACTGTTCGAATGGCGCTCCGACCACGCCGCGATGGATCTCGGCCGACACATCGAACGCAACCGCGGCGCAGCGCTGGTGATCGATTACGGTCACTTGCAGAGCGACACCGGCGACACGCTGCAGGCGGCCGCGCGACATGCCTTTACCGATCCGCTGCATGCGCCGGGATTCGCCGATCTAACCGCACATGTCGATTTCGAAGCGCTGGCCCGTGCGGCTGTGGCGATGGGCGTCGAAGTGTACGGACCGGTGACGCAAGGCGGATGGCTGCGCCGTCTCGGCATTTTCGAGCGCGCCGCAGCCCTGAAGGCCTACGCCACCGACACCCAGCGCCATGACATCGATATCGCACTCGACCGTCTGACAGGCGCCGGACGCACGACGATGGGCGAACTGTTCAAGGTCGCCGGCTTCGCGCATTCGCAGCTCGGCATGTTGCCCGGTTTCGAACGATAGGAAGGCAACAATGCAGATCGTTGCAGCCTCGCTTGCCGTACTCCCTGGCATCCGCCATGCCTTTTTCACCCGCGAAGGTGGCGTCTCGTCCGGGATTTACGGCAGCCTGAACGGCGGCGTCGGTTCCGCCGACGACCCCGACCACGTACGCGAGAACCGCGCGCGGATGGCCGCTGCGATCGGCGTCGCACCGCAGAACCTCCTCACCGCCTATCAGGTCCATTCGCCCGACGTCATCACCGTCGACGCGCCATGGCCGGCCGACCGGCGCCCGCGCGGCGACGCCCTGGTCACGCGGATGCCCGGTATCGGACTGGGTGTCTCGAGCGCCGATTGCGGCCCGTTGCTGTTTGCCGACGGCGAAGCCGGGGTAATCGGTGCCGCCCATGCCGGCTGGCGCGGCGCTTTCCACGGCGTCATCGAGGCAACGATTGACGCGATGCAGGCGCTCGGGGCGCAACGCGCGCGCATCCGCGTGGCGCTCGGCCCGCTGATCCGGCAGGACGACTACGAGGTCGGCCCGGACTTTGTCGCCAGCTTTCTCGCCGCCGATCCCAGCAATATGCGCTTCTTCGAACCGGCGGAGCGCAGCGGCCACGCGATGTTCGACCTGCCCGGCTATATCGCATCGCGGATCGAGCGTGCCGAGGTGGGCGGATTCGAGGATCTCGGCTTGAATACCTACGCCGATCCAGCGCGTTTCTACAGCTATCGCCGCACCACCCAGCACGGCGAGCCTGACTATGGCCGTCACATCAACGCCATCGCCCTGGCTGGCTGAGCCGCCGCCGCGGCTGCGTCGACAGGTTGCGCGGATGGCCTCTCCGCGCCGCCCCGCCCCGGCCGGGAAAAAGCGTCGGACAAACGCAAGGCTATATTGCCCCACCTGCCGCACCTTGTTATGACCTCGCCGCGTAAAGACTTGAGGCAGGAGAGACGGATGTCGGCGAAGAACGGAGCGGTCAAGCTCGTCGCCGGCAACTCGAATCCGGTTCTCGCCGAATCGATCGCCGGCTACCTGAAACAGCCGCTCGCCAAGGCCGTGGTCCGGCGCTTCGCCGACATGGAGATTTTCGTCGAGATTCAGGAGAACGTCCGCGGCGCGGATTGCTTCATCATCCAGTCGACGTCGTTTCCGGCGAACGACCATCTGATGGAACTGCTGATTATCACCGATGCGCTCCGCCGCTCCTCGGCGCGCCGCATCACTGCGGTGATCCCCTATTTCGGCTACGCCCGGCAGGACCGCAAGCCGGGTCCCCGCACACCGATCTCGGCCAAGCTCGTCGCCAACCTGATCACCCGCGCCGGCGCCGACCGGGTCATGACCCTCGATCTGCATGCCGGCCAGATTCAGGGCTTCTTCGATATCCCGACTGACAATCTCTATGCGTCGCCGGTAATGACGCGCGATATCCGCGAGCACTTCAAGGGCGTCGACAATCTGATGGTGGTGTCGCCGGACGTCGGCGGCGTGGTGCGCGCGCGCGGCTTGGCCAAGCGCATCAGCGCGCCATTATCGATCATCGACAAGCGGCGCGAGCGGGCCGGCGAATCCGAAGTGATGAACGTGATCGGCGACGTTGCCGGCTACACCTGCATCCTGATCGATGACATCGTCGATTCCGGCGGCACGCTGGTGAATGCAGCAGATGCCTTGCTGGCTCAGGGCGCGAAGGATGTCTACGCCTATCTCACGCATGGCGTGCTGTCGGGCGGCGCGGTGGCGCGGGTGACGAGTTCGCGGATCAAGGAAATGGTCATCACCGACTCGATCCAGCCGACGAAGGACGTGCTCGCGGCCCCGAACATCCGCGTACTGCCGATCGCCGGCCTGATCGGCGAGGCAATCAGCCGGACGGCCGCCGAAGAGTCCGTGTCGAGCCTGTTCGACTGAACGGCACAAGGCGCCCGACGGGCACCTGCAGTTTTCCACGGCTTATTGACTCGTCCCCCGCTTTCCGTTGTGGAGAGTGAGTCGCGACTCTTGCGCGACTAGCGCAAATCACGGCTCATTCGTCCTCGACGGCATCGCTTGAGGCGGTGGGAATCGCAGGGGTATAGTCGATTCGCCAGTGATTCGTTGCAGGCGGTCAGGGCGTTCCGTCTTTGTCAGTATTGATGCAGTGCTCGCACAAGCGAGCCGGCGCGGCGCGCTGTGCGCGGGCGATGGCTTGCGCGTGCGCGGCGGGACAAAAGCCAGAATTGGGGATGAAATGTCTCTCGTCAACTACACCGACCATCAGCGAAGCCACCCGCTTGAAGTGATCGAGCGGATCGCTGCTGGCCGCAACTGGTCGTTCGAGCGCGCCAGCGACGACGAGATCACCATCCTCGTCAACGGCAAGTGGTCGGACTATCAGGTATCCTATACGTGGATGAGCGACATCGAGGCGCTGCATCTCGCCTGCGCCTTCGATCTCAAGGTTCCCGAGCGCCGGGCGGGCGAAGTGCAGAAACTCATCTCGATGATCAACGAACAGATGTGGGTCGGGCACTTCGATCTGTGGACCAGGGAAGGTCTGGTCATGTATCGCAACGCGCTGCTGCTCGCCGGCGGTGTCGAAGCTTCGGGTAAGCAATGCGAGGCATTGCTCGGTACCGCGATCGAGGCATGCGAGCGCAACTTCCCCGCTTATCAATTCGTCGTCTGGGCCGGCAGGCCGGCGCGCGAGGCGCTCGACGCGGCGATGTTCGAAACCTCCGGAGAAGCCTGACGCGCGGCCCCGGCGCGAGTTGTAATACGAGCCGCAGACACAAGCCGCAGGTCGGCGGCAGCGGATGAGCAACGCAGGACGATGCGCAAAACAACCACACGCACGACAGCAGCGCGCCCGGGTACAAAACGCGCAGCGAAGCGCAAGACGCAAACGCATCGCGCCGCCCGGTCCAAAACATCAGTCAGGGCAACATCGGCCCGCAAAGCTTCAGTCCGGAAGACTTCCGCGCGGAAGACCTCGGCCCGCAAAATCTCGACAAAACGCATATCCACGCATGGCAACGGCCTCGAAGCCTTCGACGGCACACTGGTGCTGGTCGGCGCTGGCAAGATGGGCAGTGCGATGCTCGAGGGCTGGCTGGCGCGCGGCCTCGATCCAAAGCGCGTCGTGGTCCTCGATCCACAGCCCGGGAGGGCTGTGCGCGCGCTGGCGCGGCGCGGCCTCAGCCTCAATCCGAAACACCTGCCGCAGGCGGTCGCCGCGCTGGTGATCGCGGTGAAACCGCAAGCCGCAGCAGATATTCTGCCGTCGCTGGCGCCGATGCTGACGCCCAAGACGCTGGCGCTGTCGATCATGGCAGGCAAGCCGTTGCGCTTTCTCGCACAGGCACTGCTACGCGATGCAGCGCTGGTGCGGGCAATGCCGAACACCCCGGCGGCCATTGGACGCGGCATTACCGTCGCCGTTCCGGGCCCCGACGTTACTGTACGGCAGCGCAAGCTGGCGACCGAACTGCTGGCCGCAACGGGTACCGTCGAATGGGTCACCGACGAAACGCTGATGGATGCGGTGACCGCAGTGTCAGGCTCCGGCCCCGCTTATGTCTTCCTGCTGGCAGAAGCGCTGGCCGAGGCCGGCGTCCGCGCCGGACTGCCGGCGGCACTGGCGGCGCGGATCGCACGCGAGACCGTCTCCGGCTCGGGGGAACTTCTGCGCCAGTCGCCGCTCGACGCTGCGGAATTGCGCCGCAACGTCACCTCACCAGGCGGCACCACTGCTGCCGCCCTCGCGGTGCTAATGGCCAAGGACGGGCTGCCGACGCTGATGGAGGCGGCGGTTGCTGCCGCCACCCGTCGCTCCCGGGAACTCGCTGGCTGAATTTGCCGGCCGCCGACATTGACCGACAGGCGGTCGGCGCTGCGACAGCGCCACCCTAGAACCGGACGCTTTGCCCGCCTACATTTCTTCCTGGGCACTTTGTCTTGAGCTTGGGTCTTGAGCTTGAGTCTTGAGCTTGGCGCCTCAAGCTTGGAGCATCTTGGGCACCGGCAATTGCAGGAGGCAGCCATGGCAAAACGATCCGCACGGCACGAAAAATCCACCAAGCCGAAAGCCAACCGCGCTGCTCCGCCACCACCCGGCACTTCTGATCGCGACAAGGCGATCCGCGCACTGATGGCGCTGCTCGCCGAACATCCGTGGATCGAAATCGAC
>DATMEV010000091.1:0-9535 GCA_035556795.1 Pseudolabrys sp.
GGCCGTTGTAGAACAGCCCGATCAGGAGCGCGGCGCGCATCGGATGCATCTGTGCGATCGAGGCGGCGAGCGCACTGCCGCAGACCAGCGCGAATGCGCCGCCGACGCCCGACAGCACCCGCGCGAACCCGAACGGAATCGGCGCGCCCGAGATCGAACTCAGGACCAGCGAGGCGAGGCACATCGCAAGACCGAGATGGACGGCCCGCAGCAGCCCGATCCGCTTTGCGAGCGGGGCCGCGAGCAGCGCGCCCGCGAGATAGCCGGCGGCGTTGATGGTGTTCATCGCGCCGGCCGTTGCGTACGACCAGTCAAGCGAGTCGCGCATATCAGGCAGAACCAGCGAGTAGGCGAAACGGCAGATTCCGAGCCCGACCGCAGGGCCGATGGCGAGTGTCAGAATGGCAAAAGCGGGCCGCCGGTCGGCGATGGTGGGGGCGGATTGGGGCATGCAAACCGTTCAGGGAGCCCTGCGAATACGGGCGTTCGGGCGATGCGGCTTGCAAAAGGCGGGCAGGGATTTTAGCAAGGCCGCACGCCTCACATAGACCGCCAACCAGCGACAGGACAATTCTACTATGACACCGCAGAAATTATTGCTTCTCCCCGGCGACGGCATCGGCCCCGAGGTGATGGGAGAGGTCCAGCGCCTGATCGACTGGCTGAACGCGCAGGGGCTGACGCAGTTCGAGACCGAGACCGGTCTCGTCGGCGGTTGTGCCTACGATGCCGACAAGGTTGCGATCACCGATGCCACGGTCGCGAAGGCGAAGGCTGCCGATGCGATCCTGCTCGGTGCGGTTGGCGGCCCGAAATGGGACCCGGTGCCGTTCGACGTGCGCCCTGAGGCGGGCCTGCTGCGTCTGCGCAAGGATCTTGAACTGTTCGCCAATCTGCGCCCGGCGATCTGCTATCCGGCGTTGGCCGAGGCCTCGAGCCTGAAGCGGGAGATCATCGAGGGCCTCGATATCGTCATCGTGCGCGAGCTCACCGGCGGCGTTTATTTCGGCGAGCCGAAGGAAATCACCGATCTCGGCAACGGCCAGAAGCGCGCCGTCGATACGCAGGTCTACGACACCTACGAGATCGAGCGCATCTCCCGCGTCGCCTTCGAGCTTGCCCGCCAGCGGCGCAACAAGGTGACGTCGATGGAGAAGCGCAACGTCATGAAGAGCGGCGTGCTCTGGAACGAGGTCGTCACCCAGACGCACGAACGCGAATTCAAGGACGTGGCGCTCGATCACCAGCTCGCCGATTCCGGCGCGATGCAGCTCGTGCGCAATCCCAAGCAGTTCGACGTCATCGTCACCGACAATCTGTTCGGCGACGTGCTGTCCGACGTGGCGGCGATGCTCACCGGCTCGCTCGGCATGCTGCCCTCGGCTTCGCTCGGCGATGTCGATCCGAAGACCAAGACGCGCAAGGCGCTCTACGAGCCGGTGCACGGCTCGGCGCCGGATATCGCCGGCAAGGGACTCGCCAATCCGATCGCGATGATCGCCTCGTTCGGCATGGCGCTGCGCTATTCGTTCAATCTCGGCGACGACGCGGACCGCATCGATGCGGCGATCGCCGCGACGCTCGACCGTGGCCTGCGCACCGCGGATATCGCCGCACCCGGCACGAAGCCGGTCAGCACCCGCGAGATGGGCGACGCGATCATCGCCGAAATCGAAAAGGCCGGCTGAGAGCATCCGGCCGCGCCTGCGGCGATCGGGTTCGACGAAAAAAGCCGGGGCACGCGCCCCGGCTTTTCTGTTTCGTTGATTCCGTTTCCGATGACCGCGTCGCTACAGTCGGCGTCGCAACAGCCGATGCGTCGTTACCACTGCCGCGGATTGTTCCTGCTCGGCAGGTCGAACGGTCCGGGCATGGTCTCCTTTTCCCGGTTCATCGCCGTATTGTCGATGATGCCGGTCGCGGAATAGCCCGGCGGGATGACGTAGTCGGTGAATTTGCGCTCGCCGCGCTGCACGTTGGTGCCGGCGTCGAGGAACGAGCGCTTCTGCACGATGATGCGGGTGCGCGAGCGGCCGTTTTCGTCCTGCCAGCGCACCACGGTGCGGTCCGGCGTGGCGGCGCGGACATCGGTGCGGGAATCGGCGCGTTTGCGCGGCGCGGCGTCGGCCGGCGCGACCAGCAGCGCAGCCGCCGCCAGTCCCGCAAGAATCATGGAAAAACGACCGATTTTCATAAAGTCCTCGCCAGAATCCGATTTGCAGCCGGCATTATACCCGTTTCGGACGAAGCCGCCACCGGTTCGCGCGCGAATAACATGTCAGAACAACGCTCTGAGGCGCGCCAAGGGCCCCGATCCGGGGCGAGGCATCGCGCGATATTCCGACACGTTACCGTGAGCCTCCTCGACAAACTGCCAGCGGCAGCGCCCTGGCCCCGGCCGCCGGTTCCGATCCCGACGCGGGCGGCGGCTGTGGGACAAAAGGCGCCACCGGCGCGAACGCGCCGGCCGATTGTGCGGTCTCTGGCGCGAGGCTAGGCTACGCGCAGCATAACGGCGTTCGGGACGCGAACGCCGGCTAGTCGGCTCCGGGAGCGGAGCCAACGACGAGGACAACATGACGACTTTCAGGAGACGTGCGCGCGAGCGCTCGATTGATGAGCTTTATGACAACGATCCGGAGCGGGCAGATGCCATTGTTTTCGGTCGCCACACAGACAGCAGCAGGCGCGGATTTCTCGGCGGTGCCGGACTTGCGGCAATGGGCGCCGCCGTCGGCGGCGCGATTCCCTACGCCGCTTCGATGCCGGGTGGCTTAATCCCGGCGGCGATGGCGCAGTCGTCATCATCCTCGGGTGCACCTGCAGGCGCGGCCGCGCCGGCGGCGCCGAAGGGACCGCAGCATCTCAATTATCCGGGCAAGAGCGACAAGCTGGTGGTGCTCGGCGATCGGCCGCTGGTGGCGGAGACGCCGGAAAGCCTGCTCGACGACGACACCACGCCGACCGACAAGCTGTTCGTGCGCAACAACGGCCAGATTCCGGAAGAGAGCAAGGATCCGGACAAGTGGTCGTTCGTCGTCGACGGCGAGGTCAACAAGAAGCTGACGCTGACGCTCGGCGAACTGAAGGCGAAGTTCAAGCCGGTGACCCGCCGTCTGGTGCTGGAATGCGGCGGCAACGGCCGTTCCTTCTTCACGCCGCAGGCGCGCGGCAACCAGTGGACCAATGGCGGCGTCGGCTGCCCGGAATGGACCGGCGTCAAGCTGGCCGACGTGCTCAAGAGCGCCGGGCTGAAGCCGTCGGCGGTGTTCTCCGGCCATTACGGCAGCGACCTGCATCTCTCCGGCGACGAGAGCAAGCCGACGCTGTCGCGCGGCGTGCCGATCAAGAAGCTGATGGACGAGAACAACCTCATCGTCTTCGCGCTCAACGGCCAGCCGTTGCCGAACATCCATGGCGGGCCGCTGCGGCTGTTCATTCCCGGCTGGCCGGGATCGGTGTCGGCGAAATGGCTCAAGCGCATCTGGATTCGCGACAAGGAGCATGACGGTCCCGGCATGACCGAATTCTCCTACCGCGTGCCGATCAAGCCGATGATCCCCGGTGCCAAGGGCGATCCGAAGAATTTCCGGATTCTCGAATCGATGCCGGTGCGCTCGATCATCACCAGTCCGGCGAACGGCGCCAAGATCGCCGCCGGCACCAAGGAGATCAAGCTGCGCGGCGCCGCCTGGGCCGGCGATCTCACCGTCGATCACGTCGATATCTCGGTTGATTTCGGCGCGACATGGACGCGGGCCAAGCTGTCGAAGCCGAAGAACAAATACGACTGGCAGCGCTGGACCGCGAACGTGAAGCTGCCGGCGGACGGCTATTACGAGATCTGGACGCGCGGCACCGACTCCAAGGGCGTCATGCAGCCGCATATGGCCGGTTTCTGGAATCCGCAGGGCTATGGCGGCAATGCCATGCACCGGATTGCCGTGCTGGTGGGCTGACCGGAATGGTGTTTGCGTACACGCTCATTGCTGCTGCCGCGCGCATCGCGCGGCAGCTTTCGCTCGCCGCTGCGGTTCTGCTCGTTGCCGGCGCGGCGGCGCGCGCGCAGGACGAAGCACCGGAGGATTATCCGGCCGGTGCCGGCCGCGACGACACCTTCTATGCCTGCACCGCTTGTCACGGTTTCAAGCTGGTGGCGCAACAGGGCATGAACCGGCGCCAGTGGAATGAATCGATCGACCTGATGATCTCCAAACACGGCATGCCGGCGCCGGAGGCGGCCGAGCGGAACATCATCCTCGATTATCTGGAGGCGTCGTTCCCGCCGCGCACGACGCCGGCGCAGGGCGGTTTCCGCAATCCGTTCACGCAATAGCGCGCGCCGCAATACGTGCCGTATCGAATGAACTATCCGGGCCGCGGCGACGCGGCCCGGTTTTTTATTACCGGCCGGTGCTGTGGCCGCGCTGGTCGAGCGCCTTCCACAGCGTCGGATATTTCGGCGTCGGCGTCATCAAAATGCTGCGCTGGCCGCAGAAGCTGCGCCGCAATTCGGCCTGCGCGAACAGCGCGCCGATGCTCGGATCGCTGCCGGAGGACATCAGCGTCAACCGGTCGAGCGCGCAGGCGAGCGTGCCCCGGTCGACGATCATGTCGTCGCCCTGGCAGAACAGCCCGGCGATCTGCAGCCGTGGCTCGTCATAGGTGCGGTTGAAGCCGATGCAGCGGCGCGGCACTTCTCCGCCGATCGTCACCGCCTCGATGGCGAACGGGCCGAACTTGCTGTCGAGCGGCGCGCCCGGCTGTGCCGTGGTCAGCGGCCCGAGCCGGCGGGCGCGGGTCTGGACATCCTGCTCCGGCGCCGCGAAGCCGGCGGCCTCGCTGCCGGGCCGGTAGATCTCCACCGTCAGATAGGGTGCGTTGCCGTCAGCCTCGCCGAGCGTCAGCACGTCCTTCCCGCCGCCGTCGGGGTGGCGCAGGATCGCATAGGCGGCGGGCGCGTCGCCAGCTTCCGGGATCGCCAGCGCGAAAGCGGGGAATGGCCGCTCGACCGCCACCCAGGCCGGAGCGGCCGCCTGTTCGGACGGCACGGACGCCGGTTTCGGCAGGCCGGTCAGGTAGACAGCCAGCACGCCGACCGCCGCCAGCCCGCTGCAATAGGCGCCGACCTGCAGCAGCGTCGCCGCGAGACGCCCGGTCCAGGGATGCCGCAGGATGGATGCCGCACGCTCGGCACGGAACTCGGAATACATCGCCAACGCAGGTGACCCGCTTCGCTGAACCGTTGTCTTTCCACAGATTTTCTCCTAGACACGCTGGCATCCGGTTGCCGCGGAGTTCCACGCGGCCGGAAATTTTTTCGGAGAGTTAACAATGGGTTACAAGGTCGCCGTTGCGGGCGCGACCGGCAATGTCGGGCGCGAAATGCTGTCCATTCTGGCTGAGCGGGCCTTTCCCGCCGACGAGGTCGTCGCTTTGGCCTCGCGCAAAAGCCAGGGCACGGAGTGCTCGTTCGGCGACAAAACCCTGAAAGTGAAGGCGCTCGACACCTACGATTTCTCCGACGTCGATATCTGCCTGATGTCGGCCGGCGGCGCGGTGTCGAAGGAATGGTCGCCGAAGATCGCCGCGCAAGGCGCGGTGGTGATCGACAATTCGTCGGCCTGGCGCATGGACCCGGACGTGCCGCTGGTCGTGCCGGAGGTGAATGCCGATGCGGTTGCCGGCTTCCGCAAGAAGGGCATCATCGCCAACCCGAACTGCTCGACGGCGCAGCTCGTCGTCGCGCTGAAGCCGCTGCACGACAAGGCGACGATCAAGCGCGTCGTCGTCGCCACCTATCAGTCGGTGTCCGGCGCCGGCAAGGATGCGATGGACGAACTGTTCGCGCAGACCAAGTCGGTGTTCACGCTCGACGAGATGCAGACGAAAAAATTCCCCAAGCGCATCGCGTTCAATCTCATTCCTCAGATCGACGTCTTCATGGAGGACGGCTACACGAAGGAAGAGTGGAAGATGAACGTCGAGACCAAGAAGATTCTCGACCCGAAGATCAAGGTCGCCGCCACCTGCGTGCGCGTGCCGGTGTTCGTCAGCCATTCGGAGGCGGTGAACATCGAGTTCGAGAAACCGATCTCGGCCGACGAGGCGCGCGAGATCCTGCGCACCGCGCCGGGCTGTCTGGTGATCGACAAGCACGAGCCCGGCGGCTACGTCACGCCTTACGAGGCGGCCGGCGAGGACGCCACCTATATCAGCCGCATCCGCGAGGACGCGACGGTGGAGAACGGCCTCGAAATGTGGGTGGTGTCGGACAATCTGCGCAAGGGCGCGGCGCTCAACACCATCCAGATCGCCGAAGTGCTGATCAACCGCAAGCTGATCGAGGCCAAGCGCAAAGCCGCCTGAACCCGGTAGCATGAACCTGGCAGCCTGAATCGGCAGCGTGAATCCGGCGGCATAGATCCGGCCACATCACGCGGCCGCCGCCGGGTCGCTTGCGCCGTTCAAACGATAATGCCCGGCCTGCGCCGGGCATTGTTGTTTTTGACGGATATTGCTGGACGGCGGCGGGTGCGAGGCACCCGCGCGCAGCGCGCGTCAGAACCGCGGCGTCGCGAACAGATGCGCGTGGTCTTCGGACGCCGCCTGCACGAACTGGCCGGTCACCTCGTCGCGTACCGACAGCTTGCCGGTGGCGACGCCGAAATAGGCGCCGTGCAGGAACAGTTCGCCGCTCTCGACGCGCTCGCGCAGCCGCGGGAAGGTCATCAGGTTTTCCAGGCTGTTGACGACATTCGCCTGTTCGAGCCGCGTCAGGTAATCCGCGAGCGGCACGTCGCCCTGCAGGCCGGCCCTGTCCGCCGCGGGCGCCATCAGCGTCATCCACTGGCCGATGAAGTCGGTCGGCGTCAGCGGCTCGTGCTCGGTGGCGAAGGCTTTGACGCCGCCGCATTGCGCATGGCCGAGCACCACGATGTGCTTCACCTTCAAGGCGGTGACGCCGAATTCGAGCGCCGCCGAGACGCCGTGCGCCTTGCCGTCCGGGGCATAGGGCGGCACCAGATTGGCGACGTTGCGCACCACGAACAGTTCGCCGGGCCCGGCGTCGAAGATCACTTCCGGCGACACGCGCGAGTCGCAGCAGCCGATCACCATCACCTCCGGCGCCTGTCCCGCCTGCGACAGCTCGCGGTAATGCGCCTGCTCCCGTCGCAACCGGCTGAGAAGGAAGGCGCGGTAGCCGTCGAGCAGGCGGATGGGAAATGGCATGGCGGTACACGATGGAGGTGGGAGATGCAGAGTGTCTTGCACAATCGGCGGCGGCCCGCCATTGGAAATCGGTCGAAGCATGTCTGCCCGCGGGCGAGCGCGTTGACGAATGAAGCAGGCCCGCCCGGCGTAAGGACAACGCGGCAACGCGGCGATAAGAGCCGCGCTTCCGATTCCATCGGAAGCGGGAAGGCTCTAGCCTGCGCAGGCGTCGCGGGCGGTCCTGCGGTGCCACGGCCGCCCGCAGACGAGGCGGCCCGTTCAGACGACAGGGGAAGTCATGGTCATCCGTCCGCGCCGCAGCGTTCTCTATATGCCCGGTTCCAACGCCCGGGCGCTGGAGAAAGCGCGCACGCTGCCGGCCGACGGCGTCATCCTCGATCTCGAAGACGCGGTGGCGCCGGATGCCAAGGACGCGGCGCGCGCCCAGGTGACGGCGGCGGTGAAGGCCGGCGGCTTCGGATCGCGCGAGGTGGTGATCCGCACCAATGCGCTGGCCAGTCCCTGGTTCGCCGATGATTTCAACGCCGCGCTCGCCGCCGTGCCGGATGCCATCCTGGTGCCGAAGATCGAAACCGCGGGGCAGTTGCAGGCGCTCGGGCGGCGGCTGCTCGACACCCGCGCCGATCAGCGCATCCGTATCTGGGCGATGATCGAAACGCCGCTGGCGATCTTCAACATCCTGCCGCTGGCGCAGATGGCGGCCGATTCCGAAACGCGGCTTGCCTGTTTCGTGCTCGGCACCAACGATCTGGCGAAAGAGACGCGGGCGCGTCAGGTGCCCGGCCGCGCGCCGATGCTGCCGTGGCTGTCGAACACGGTGCTCGCCGCGCATGCGGCCGGCATCGACGTGCTCGACGGTGTCTATAACGATCTCGGCAATGCCGAGGGGTTCCTGCGCGAATGCGAGCAGGCGCGCGACTTCGGTTTCGACGGCAAGACGCTGATCCATCCGAACCAGATCGAGCCGTGCAACCGCATGTTCTCGCCGGATGCCGGGGAGATCGCGCAGGCGCGCGCGATGATCGCCGAATTCGAGAAGCCGGAAAACCGTGGCAAGGGCGTGGTGCAGATCGGCGGCCGCATGGTCGAGCGCATGCATGCGGAAATGGCCGAACGCACCGTAGCGATCGCCGAAGCCATCGCGTCGCGCTAGGGCCGCAGCCGCCAGACTTGACTTTATTCCTAAATGATTATAGTCCTATCCGTGTCCTGCTCGGCGAGGGGCGCCATCTAGAGGCGTCTTGATGGCGGAGCAGCCGGAGGAAAGGCGGGGAGCAGGCTCAGGCTTGCGCCTTTGCTCAAGCCCCGGGGTTCGGGCCGGAGATGCGGCCAGGGACCGCGACGCGGCGCCCGCGCGCGACGGTTCGCAATCGTCGTTCCCGGGCGGCGCCGGGATCCGCCCGGAGGCACCAGGACCTCCTGCGACGGGTTCGCTGACGGGTGAGGGCTTGCGCCCGTTCCGGGCATTGCGACGCGGCCACCCGACATGGGGACTGGCGTCAGGATGCGGAGAGCGGACACGGCCCGAAACGAAAAGCGCGGCCCCGGTAGCCGAACAGACGCCGCACGACGAAGTCCGCTCCTTTCTCCGCAAAGGACGGGCGGAGCGCCGCAAGGCGTGCGTGCTTCGCAAGAAGTGCGCTCCGCACTCTCATGAGTGCGGGACCACGACGTTGCGCCTTCGGCGCTCCGTCGCCCCTCATGCGTGCCGCAACGCCGGGAGGGGCCAGCAGGAAACCGCCGGCGACCCCCGCGCCGTCAACAACAGGGGCGCATCCGCACGCCTGCGTGCGGGAAAGGGCTGCGTGCCGGCGCGCGGCGTGGGACGATACGCACGCTTGCGCGGAAGGGACAGCAGCGCATGCCGGCAGACGCGGGCCCGCATCCCCGCCCGGTGATCGCGGTCGAAACTGCTGGTTCAGAATGCCGGCAAGCGGCTCACACCCACGGGCGTTCGGTGGCGATCTGCTTTTCGTAGCTGTCGATCTGCGGCCGCTTCTCGTGCGTCAGGCCGATATCGTCGAGGCCGTTGAGCAGGCAGCGCTTGCGGTGCGGGTCGACGTCAAAAGCGATGACGCCGCCGTCCGGCCCGCGGATCTCCTGCTTTTCCAGATCGATGGTCAGCGTCGCGTTCGATCCGCGCTCGGCATCGTCGAATAGCTTCTCCAGATCCTCCGGCGAGACGCGGATCGGCAGCATGCCGTTCTTGAAGCAGTTGTTGTAGAAAATATCGCCGAACGCGGTCGAGATGACGCAGCGGATGCCGAAATCGGCGAGCGCCCAGGGCGCGTGCTCGCGC
>DATMEV010000092.1:0-13217 GCA_035556795.1 Pseudolabrys sp.
CAGCACGGAGCGCCGCAGGGCGCGCGCGTCTTCCCTCGCCGGAAGATGCGCTTCCGTTGCCGTCGCGAGGCGGCGGCGGACAACCACGACGTTGCGCCCGAGGCGCTCCGTCGCCCCTCGCTGTTGCCGAGGGGAAAGAAAAAACGTCCGGCGCCCCCGCGCCGTCAAACAACAGGGGCGATCACGCATGCCTGCACGCGGGAGAGAACGTGCGCATGCATGCGCGAGACCAGCGGCAATGACGGATGTCCGCGAGCGAAGGGATAACGACGCATGTCTGCCTGGAAAGCGCCTGCGTGCGCGGCGCGGAACGATGGCGTGCGGACAGCGACCGAGCATCACCAGCCGCGCAGCGCGACCACCGTCCCCTTGAGCAGCCGCATGTCGCGGATGACCGTGCGTGCGCCAGACGCCGTCAGGCGGGCGGCGAGGTTGGGACCGGCGTGAGTGCCGCCGATGAAGCCGATCGGCGTCATGCCGGCGGCGGCGGCCGCAGCCACGCCGACCGGCGAATCCTCCACCACGATGCAGTCGCGCGGCGATATGCGCATCTTCTCGGCGACCAGTAGAAAGATATCCGGCGCCGGCTTGCCGCGTTGCAGTTCGCTGGCCGAGAACAGGTAGGGGTCGAAGAATTTCAGCAGTCCCGCCGTTTCGAGGCACATGCGCATGCGCTCGAGCGGCGAGGAGGAGGCGACGCATTTCGGCCCGCGCAGCCAGGTCAGCGCGTGGGCGGCATGCGCAGTGGCGCGCAGGTCGCGGCGGAAGCGGTCGAGGATCGCGGCGGACAGGCGGCCGGCGAAGTCCTTCGGCAGACGGCGGCCGGCAGCGATCTCGATCTCCGCCAGCATGTCGGCGGTGCGCCGCCCGGTGAAATAGCGCGCCAGCAGATCGGGCGGCAGCGTCAGCCCGATGCGGGAAAACTCTTGCGAGGCGGTCGTTGTGATCAGCAGTTCGCTGTCGACGAGCACGCCATTGCAATCGAAGATGACCACGGGGCTTCCAATCTCGTTCGGTTCATCGATGCCGTCGCATCGTTGAACGACAGACAGCACCGGTCGCACGCATCGGAAGCACGGGCGTTGCTGCGCCCCGGCTCTTACACCTGATCGTCTTGTGGATAACTGATTCGGCCCCGATCCGGGCAGGCGAAAGCGGCTGCCGCGTCAATCCGCAGCAGCGGCAGCACGCGCGAATGCCGCGTGCGCCAGAGAGTGTTCGATCGAAGCGGGCACCGGTCCGCGTGGAGAAAACGCGTCAGCTCAAAAATCCGGAGCCTGTCGGCGTTCCGGTGAAACGGCGAAAGGCTCTAGTTGAGCTTGCTGCGGACGTCCGCGATGCCTTTCGCCAGCAGGTCTTCGGCGACCTTGCCCTTGGTGGTGGCGGTCAGGATGGTCTCGGCAGCGGCGATCGCCGCATCGGCGGCGGCCGCGCGCACGTCGGTCATCGCCTGCGTTTCGGCCTGGGCGATCTTGTCTTCGGCCATGCGGGTCCGGCGGGCGACGAATTCCTCGATCTTCGTCTTGGCTTCGGCTTCGAGGCGCACCGCCTCGGCCTTGGCATTGGCGACGATGTCTTCGGCTTCCTTCTCGGCTTCCTGCTTCTTGCGCCGATAGGTCTCGACCAGAGCCAGCGCCTCGTCCTTGAGACGGCGCGCTTCGTCGAGATCGGCCTTGATGCGGGCCGCGCGGTTGTCGAGCGCCGTGGCGAGGGATTTGTGAACGCCGAGATAAAGCAGCAGCCCGACGAAAATCACGAAGGCGACAGCGACCCAGGTTTCCGGCGCGTAGAGATCGAACATGTGGTCCTCGGTCAGGTTCCGCTTCAGCGCTTCAGCGCGTCGGCGACGGCAGCGCTCACCGTCTGTTGTGCCGGTGCGGCGCCGATCAGTCTTTCGACGATCGCCGTGGCCGCGCTTTCGGCGATGGCGCCGACATTGGCCATCGCTGCCGTCTTGGTGGCGGCAATGGTTTTCTCGGCCGCGGCCAGCTTGGTGTGGAGTTCGGCCTCCAGCGCCTTGCGGCTGGCTTCGGCAGCGGCCGCCTGCTTGTCGCGCATCTCGTTGGCGATGGCCTGCCCCCGGCTATGAGCGTCGGCCAGCGCCTTCTCGTAGGCCGCGACGGCGGCCTCCGATTCGTTCTTCAGCGTTTGCGCTTCGGCGAGGTCGTCGTCGATGCGCTGCTGCCGGCTGTCGATGATCGCGCCGATCCGAGGCAGCGCGACCTTCGACATCATCACGTAGAGAAAGACGAAGGTGAGGGCCAGCCAGAAGAGCTGCGAGGCAAAAGTCTGCGAGTTGAAAGGAGGAAACAACTCCTTATGCCCCGCCGGTTGCTCGGTATGTGCCGTTGTGGTGGCCATCGTCGTCGGTCCGCTCTTGTTCTTAGACTGCGAACAGCAGCAGGAGCGCGATCAGCAGCGAGAAGATGCCGAGCGCTTCGGTCACGGCGAAGCCGAAAATCAGGTTGCCGAACTGGCCCTGGGCCGCCGACGGGTTACGCAGCGCCGCGGCGAGATACTGGCTGAAGATCGCGCCGATACCGATGGCGGCGCCGCCCATGCCGAGGCAGGCGATGCCCGCACCGATATACTTTGCTGCGATGGGATCCATGAGAGAGCTCCTTTTTTCCGAGTGTAGTCGGGTGTCAGTGACCCGGGTGGATTGCATCGTTGAGATAGATGCAGGTGAGAATGGCGAAGACATAGGCCTGCAGCGCCGCCACCAGCAGTTCCAGCGCGGTGATGGCGATCACCAGCGCCAGCGGCAGGATCGCGCCGAGCCAGCCGCCGACGCCGAAAGCCATCAGCATCGCGACGAAGGAGGCGAACACCTTCAGCGTGATATGCCCGGCCAGCATGTTGGCGAACAGACGAACGCTGTGCGAGATCGGCCGCGACAGGAACGACAGAAGCTCGATGATGGTGATCAGCGGCAGGATGTAGAGCGGGATGCCCTTGGGCACGAACAGATTGAGGAAACGCAATCCGTTGTGCCAGACGCCGTAGCCGATCACCACGAAGAACACCGCCAGCGCCAGCGCCGCCGTCACGCTGATGTGGGAGGCGACGGTGAAGGTATAGGGAATGACGCCGATCAGATTGGTGACCAGGATGAACATGAACAGCGAGAACACGAAGGGGAAGAACCGCATCCCTTCCTTGCCCGCGGTGCTGCTGATCATGTCGGCGACGAATTCGTAGGTCAGTTCCGCCGCCGACTGCAGGCGCGAGGGCACCAGCGAGCGCTTGGTGGTCGTCGCCAGCAGGAAGGCGGCGATGCCGCCGACCGCGACGACCATGAAGGCGGCGGAATTGGTGAAGGAGATGTCGTGGCCGCCAATCTGGGTCACAGGAAACAGATTGACGATATTAAACTGGTGAATCGGGTCGGCCATTAGTCAGTCCTGTTGCCGGGCGAAATGCCTGCGGCACGTATCACGTTCAAAACGCCGCTCGCGAATCCAAGCAGGAGAAACACGATCATCCCCCACGGAGCGATGCCCAGCCATCGGTCGATCAGCCAGCCGATGCCCGCACCCACCAGAACTCCGGCGACCAGCTCGGTTGAGAGCCGGAAGCCGCGCGCGAGCCCCGACGCGTCGGTGCCCTGCTGAGCCGGCGAGCGCTGTTCGGAAGCCGGCCGCTTCTTCGCGAGCCGATCGCCGAGACGTGCAAGCCTCGCGGAGAGATGGGCTTCGTCCTCGGACGCTTTGCGGTGGTTGCCATTGTCTGGCGCGTTGTCTGCCATGCTCTGAGCCCTTCCTGCGAAGACCTGCCCTGGAGCCTGCATCCGACGCGCGACGACAGCAATCGCGTCGCGACCGCCCCCGAAGCCGCGCGGACCATACTGAGGGCGATGGGGTGAGTCAACAACAGCCCCTGCGACATAACCTACTGAAATCGTAGTATAAAAGGCGAAGTTTGGGGATAGAAACCGGCGCCGATGCCGCATCGCACAGGAATCGTGCGGCGCGGCCGGCAGCGGCGTTCTTTCCGGCGGTGGGCAATGCTAGTGTCGCCGCCGTCAGTCCGGGTTCCGGCTCGCCGGCCGGAGTTCAAACAGGCCGGAAGTTCAAAGAGGTCTCGATGTCGCGCACGATCGACTATTATTTCTCGCTGGTGTCTCCGTGGGCCTATCTGGGCCATGCTCCGTTCACCGAACTGGCCCGCCGTCACGGCGCCCGGGTGAACGTCAAGCCGATGTCGCTGGCGAGCGTATTTCCGGAGACCGGCGGCCTGCCGCTGGGCAAACGGGCGCCGGCGCGGCAGCGCTACCGGCTGATGGAACTGCAGCGCTGGCGCGAGAAGCGCGGCGTGCCGCTGAACATCCATCCGAAGTTCTGGCCGTTCAACGTCGAAGCGGCCGACCATTTCGCCGTGGCAGTGGTGAAATCCGGCACCGAACCGGATGCCTTCCTGCGCCGCGCCTTTGCCGCCGTGTGGGCGGAAGAGCGCAATCTGGCGGAGGAGGCGGAACTGGTGGCGCTGGCCGACAGTGTCGGGCTGCCGGGGCAGGCGCTGCTGGCCGACAGCAAGACCGACGCGGTCAGGGCGGCCTACCAGCAGAACATCAAGGACGCGCTGGCGACCGATGCCTTCGGCTCGCCCTGCTACGTGCTCGATGGCGAGGTGTTCTGGGGGCAGGACCGGATCGCTTTGCTCGATGATGCGTTGACGTCGGGACGAAAGGCCTATCGCTCGGACGTGTGAACGGAGGGCGGCATTCCATTCCAGGAATCATGCCGGGAACCATGCCGGAAATGACGTCGCAGCTCATGCGGTGCCGGAGACGGCATCTGATGCGGAAGACGGCAGCCTTCGGCCTGGCTGCCGGTCTTACCTTTGGCCTTACCTTTGGTCTTGCCGGCGTCGCGGTGGCGCAACAACCGTTGCGGCCCGCGCCGCAGGTCGTGCCGGCGCAGGCCGATACCGTGCCCGATGCGCGTGCCGGGCGGCGTGCGGAGGACCGCTACACCTTCAGCCCGCGCGGCGATGCCTTCGTGCGGCTCGACCATGTCACCGGCGAGGTGTCGTTTTGTGCCCCGCGCGCGGCCGGCTGGGCCTGTCAGGCGGCGCCGGAGGAGCGAAGCGCTCTGGAGAAGGAGATCGGCCGGCTGCAGGACGCCAATGCAGAACTCAAGCGGCAACTGGCGGCGCGCGACGCTGCAAATCCCGATGCGACAAAGCCGGATATGATGCCGGATCCGGGCGATCGGCCTGCGGATACGCAGTCGCCGGATGCGCGGCTGCGGTTGCCGAGCAACGAGGACGTCGAGCGGGCCCTCGATTATGCGCGCAAGGTCTGGCGACACATGCTCGACATGCTCAGCGATCTGCAGAAGGATGCGCGTGAGAAGATCTGAGTCGAGGCCGACACGATGAGCGTAAAGCTGTCGCGGATCAGCCGCGTTGCTCCGCAACTGATCGCCAGCGCGCGACTCAGCGTCGAAACGCAGGGCGTCGGTTTTACCGATATCACCAGGGAAGCGGCTGCCTTCCTGAAGGAAATCGCGGCGCGCGACGGCTTGCTGTTGCTGTTTCTGCGGCATACTTCGGCGTCGCTGACGATCCAGGAGAATGCCGATCCGGACGTGCAGCGCGATCTGCTGACGGCGTTCGACCGCCTGGCGCCCGAGGATGCCGACTGGATTCACCGCAGCGAAGGACCGGACGACATGCCGGCCCACGTCAAGGCCATGCTTGCCGGCGTGACGCTGCATGTCCCCGTCGCTTCCGGGACGCTGAAACTCGGCACTTGGCAGGGCATCTATCTCGTTGAGCATCGCCGCGCGCCGCATCATCGCGAGATCGTGCTGCAATTTCTCGGCGCCGGCGCTTAGCCGCCCACCGCGGATCGGCTGCCGGCTTTTCGCCGGTGCGGTTGGGCAGGGCGCTTCGCCGCGATCCAGAGGTCGCCGCGCCGGCATTTGGCTCCATCGACATTGTATTAGACTTTCGATCTAGCGATCGATCTAACACTATGGAAACAGGCGCATTATCTTCCATCGTAAAATACAATCAGGTGACAGGGAACCCCGATTACAGACGAAAGATTGGCAATATTGCTGGAAACACTTGCACAGCGTTCACCTCGTCTTAAAAATGACGGAAAGGCGGCCGTCTGCGGAATGGCCGACGCCGCTTCACAACGCGAGTTTGCGATCGTGCACAGCGCCGAATCCTATCGCTTCGTTATCGCCGATGATCATCCGTTGTTCCGACGCGCACTGCGGGAAGCGGTCGCCAGCGCGTTTGCGCATCTCGAGATCACGGAAGCAGGCACCTTCGACGAGGTATCGCTGCTGCTCGAACAGCACCACGATATCGATCTGGTGCTGCTCGATCTGACGATGCCCGGCGGCCGCGGCTTCTCCAGCCTCATGTATCTGCGCGCGCAATATCCGAGCGTGCCGGTGATCGTCGTGTCGGCGAATGACGACCCGGCCGCCATCCGTCGCTGCATGGAATTCGGCGCATCGGGGTTCATTCCGAAAACGCTGGGTGTCGAGGAGATGCGTTCCGTCATCGCGCGTGTGCTCGAAGGCGGTGTATGGACGCCGCCGGATACCGGCGTGCCTGACCGGGCGGATGCCGAACTGCATCAGCTGATGACCAGGATGGCGACGTTGACGCCGCAGCAGGTGCGCGTGTTGATGATGCTGTCGGAAGGACTGCTGAACAAGCAGATCGCCTTCCAGCTCGGCGTGTCAGAGGCGACCGTGAAGGCGCATGTCTCCGCCATTCTGCAGAAGCTCGGCGTCGACAGCCGTACGCAGGCGGTGATTGCCGCCGCCAAGATCGAAGCCGGGCACTGGCATCAGCCGGCGCTAGCGGAATCCTGAAGCGCGGCGGCGCGCGACAGGCCAACCTCGAACGATCGAATCAGAACGTGCCGAGCGCGGATTCTCTATTCTGCGGCGGCGATGCGGCGCGTGCGCCATTGTGCCAGCAGCGCACGCAGCGGCGCCGGACGCACCGGCTTGTTGAGCACCAGAATGCCGTGCCGCCGCGCTTCGTCGCGCACCCGCGGACTGCGATCGGCGGTGATCAGGATCGCGGGCAGTTCAGCGTCGCCGTAGCGGCCGCGAATCTGCTCGATGGCGGCGATGCCGTTGCTTTCGTCGAGATGGTAGTCGACCAGCACGCCGTTCGGCATGGTTTCGATTTCCTCCAGCAGCGCCAGCGCGCCCGCCGCATCCGGCGCGGCGAGAACGCGGCAGCCCCAGCCGCCGAGCAGCGTTTCCATGCCTCTGAGGATCGCCGGCTCGTTATCGATGCACAGCACCACCGTACCGGTGAGCTGGCTGGCGTTCGGATCGGAGTTGACCGGGATCGGCAGCGGTGCCGGCGCGGCGTTCGACAGCGGCACGGTGATCGAGAAACGGGCGCCGCGGCCGACGGCGGAATCGACGTCGATCTCGTGCTTGAGCACGCGAGCGATGCGCTCGACGATCGACAGGCCGAGCCCGAGGCCGCGGGCGATGCGCGCACCCTGATCGAGCCGGTGGAATTCGGCGAAGATGATCTTGTGCTTGGACGGCGGGATGCCGACGCCGGTGTCGCACACATCGATGCGTAGATAGTCGCCGCGCAGCCGGCAGCCGACCAGCACGCGCCCTTGCGGGGTATATTTGATGGCGTTCGACACCAGGTTCTGCAGCAGTCGCCGCAGCAGCAGCCGGTCGGAGCGCACCACCCGCGCACATGGCACGAACACCAGTTCAAGTCCCTTGCTGCGGGCGATCGGCGCGAACTCCACCTCGATCTGCCGCAAAAGCTGGTCGATGCGGAAGCTGGCGAATTCCGGCCGCAGCACGCCGGTATCGAGCCGCGACATATCCAGCAATGCGCTGAAGATTTCCTCGACTGCCTCCAGCGAGGCGTCGATATTGCCCACCAGTTCGCCGTCCGGACTGGCGCCGCGGCGTTCCACCAGGCTGGTGACGTAGAGTCGTGCGGCATTGAGCGGCTGCAGGATGTCGTGGCTCGCCGCCGCTAGAAAGCGCGTCTTGGAGACGTTGGCCTCGTCGGCCTCGCGCTTGGCGCGCGCCAGCGCCGCATTGAGGCGCGTGAGTTCCTCGGTGCGCTCGCGCACGCGGCGCTCCAGCGTCTCGTTGGCCTTTTCCAGCGCATCGGCGGCCTCGACACTCGGCGTGATGTCGGTGAAGGTCGTGGCGATGCCGCCGTCGGGCATGCAGTTGGAGCGCACCTCGATGAATTGGCCACGGCCGGCGAAGCGCTCGAGGAAGGCCTCGCCGCCCTCGATATAGCGCCCGAGCTGGGTGCGGATGCGTTCCTCGATCACCTCCGGCGCGGAAGCATCGTGGGTGGCGCCGTAACGGAGGATCTCATCGAGCCGGGTGCCCGCGCGGGTGAGCGACGGCGGCAGATCGAGCAGCTCGCCGAATTGCTGGTTCCAGCAGATGAGCTGAAGCTCCTTGTCGAACACGGCAATACCCTGGCGAACGTGGTCCAGCGCCGTCTGCAGGATCTCCCGGTTGTACTGGATCGCCGCATTGGCGTCGTCGAGCAGCTTCAGCGCCGCCTTGGTCGAGACGGTGGGCTTGCGCAGCAGCAGCGAGAGCACCAGTCGCGAGGACGCGGTGCCGATCGCCGAGGCGAGCAGATGCTCGGCATAGCGCAGCAATTGCAGGTCGGCGTCTGCCTTCGGATCGAGATTGATACGCCGCGCGCGGGCGAAATTCTCGAACGAGGTGCGGGTGCGCTCTTCGCCGAAATAGCGGGCGACCGTTCCGGTCAGTTCGCCGACTGCGACGGTCGAGCGCCACAGGCGGAATGTCGGCGCGCTCGGCGTCAGGTCGCTTGGCACGAACAGATTGGCCTGCAGCCGCTCGATCGGCGCCGGCGCGCGGCGCAGCGTGAAGCCGATGAAGGCGGCGATATTCAGCGCCAGGCTCCACATCACGCCATGGACGAGCGGCGGCAGGTCGAGGCCGAAGAGATGTTGCGGTCGCAAGGCATGGATGCCCCACGGCCCATGGATCAGCGTATCGCTGTTGATCAGCCCCGCGTCGGCGATGCTCGGCAGCAGCAGCGTGTAGGCCCACACGGCGAAGCCGATGGCCATGCCGCCGATGGCGCCATGCGCCGTCGCCCGCCGCCAGATCAGGCCGCCGAAGAACGCCGGCGCCAGCTGCGCCACGGCGGCGAAGGACAACAGGCCGATGGAGGCAAGCTGCGCGTCGCCGGCGGACCGGTAATAGAGATAGGCGAGCAGCAGGATGAAGAAGATGGCGAAGCGGCGCACCCGCAGCAGCATCGCGCCGATATCGTCCTGGCCGGCGAGCGCCCGCCGCCGCTTGAGAAACAGCGGCACGACGATATCGTTCGACAGCATGATCGACAGCGCCACCGATTCCACGATCACCATCGCGGTTGCGGCCGACAGGCCGCCGACGAAGGCGGCCATGGCGAATGTGTGGGATCCTGCGGCGAGCGGCAGCGCCAGCACGAACATGTCGCTGTCGACCTCGCCGGCGGGAAAGACCATGAGTCCCGCGACGGCGATCGGAATGACGAACAGATTGATGAGCACGAGATAGACGGGGAACAGCCAGGCGGCGCGTCGCACCTCGTTCTCGTTGTTGTTCTCGACCACCGCGACATGAAACTGGCGCGGCAGCAGCAGGATCGCGAAAAACGACAGCAGCGTCATCGCGACCAGAGAATCGAGTTGCGGTTCGCGCGACAGGATCGCCGCGGTGCGCGGTACCTGCATGGCTTCGCCGAACAGTTCCAGCGGGCCGCTATACATCCAGAAGGTGACATAGAGGCCGACCGCGAGAAACGCGAACAGCTTGACGATCGATTCCGTCGCGATCGCCAGCATCAGTCCGTCCTGGTGCTCGGTGGCGTCGACGTGGCGGGTGCCGAACAGGATTGCGAAGATCGCCATCGCCAGCGCCACCAGCAGCGAGATGTCGCCGAACATTGATGCGCCGGTGGTGTCGGCATGCAACTGGGCGGTGATCGTCTCCAGCGAACTCGACACCGCCTTGAGCTGCAGGGCGATGTAGGGAATGCTGCCGATGATGGCGATCAACGCGACACAGGCGGCGACTGCCTGGCTCTTGCCGTAGCGGGCGGCGATGAAATCCGCGATCGAGGTGATGTTCTGCGCCTTGGCGAGCCGCACGATGCGCGCCAGCAGCGGCGCGCACAGGCCGACCATGATCACCGGCCCGACATAGATGGTCAGGAAGTCATAGCCGGTGCGGGAGGCGAGGCCGACCGATCCGAAGAACGTCCACGAGGTGCAATAGATCGCCAGCGACAGCGGGTAGATCAGCAGCCGGGTGCGGTCGCTGCGCGCCGTGCGGCGTCGGTCGCCATAGCTCGCGATCAGAAACAGCAGGCCGATATAGCCGAGCGCAACCGCGATAAAGAACCAGCCTTGCAGCATCGCCGTCCCCGGACGGTTCCCTGACGAACCCGCGGGGCAGCATAGCGCGCCGGCGGTGCCTGCGCATAGCAGACCTTCCGGCGAAGAATGGCATTTTCGCGCTGTGGCGGCTGTCGGCATTTGACGTCGGGGGAGGCAGGCGGCATGGATCGGCTTCCTTCTCGCCCGGATCAGCCTTGTCGTTACCGTTCTCCCGATCGATCGCCAGTGTTGTCGAAACCCTGCTTATTGGCGGGATCGGCGGCGTCGTATTCGGCTGGCTGCATATTCCTGCCGGCTGGCTGATCGGTTCGATGGTCGTGGTCGCGGCGGCGGCGCTCGCCGGCCGGACCATGGTGATCCCGCGGCGATTCACGCAGGTGGTCTTCATTGCCATCGGCGTGTCGCTCGGCGCGGTGGTGACGCCCGAAACGCTGCGGGGGATGGGGACCTGGCCGTTGAGCGTCGCGGTCATGGTCATCGCGATCGTCTTCATCAGTATCCTGAGCAGCGGTTATCTGCGCTACGTCCATGGCTGGGGAACGACCGCCTCGCTGCTGGCGAGCGCTCCCGGCGCGCTGTCGCAGGTGATGGTGATGGCCGGCGAGCTTGGGGTAGACATGCGCGCCGTCGCCGTCGTGCAGACGGTGCGGGTAATGGTGATCTCGATCGCGCTGCCGCTCGGTCTGACGATGCTGGGGCTGGTCGGCGCGGATGCGCCATCCGTCGGCGGTCCCTTCAATCCGGACCTGCTGGGTGAACTGGCGATCCTGATCGGTGCGTCCGCCGCAGCCGGCGTGATCTTCCAGCGGTTCAATTTTCCCGGCGGTTTGCTGTTCGGGGCGATGGTCTGCTCCGGGGCATTGCACGGCTCCGGCTTGGTCCATGCGGTGATGCCATGGTGGGCGGTGAATGCGGCGATGCTGGCGCTCGGCTGCGTCACCGGCGCGCGCTTCACCAATACGTCGATACGGATGTTCTTCAATTATCTGGGCGCGGCGCTCGGCTCGCTTGCCGTGTCGGTCGCGATCGCGGCGCTATTCATCGTCATTCTGGTCGTCGGCACGGAGCTGCAGCCGGCCGACGTTTCGATCGCCTTTGCCCCCGGCGCGGTCGATGTGATGATGGTGCTGGCGCTCGCGCTCAGCCTCGACCCGGTCTATATCGGCGCGCATCATCTGGCGCGTATCGTGGTGATCTCGCTGGCGATCCCGATCGTTTCGCACTGGTCGATCCGGCACGAGCGGATGCCGCCCGAGCCGGAGCCGCCGCCGGTGCGGAAAGTGCCGTTCGACGATTGACCGTGCATGTGCGCGGTGCGGATCGGGAGAGTGGTTATTCCGCCGCCAGTGCCTGATCGCGCTTCGGCAGATCGAGCGCATCCCATACCTGGATCAGCGCTTCCGCGAGCCGGTCGATCACGGCGTCGTCGTGATAGGGCGAGGGCGTGATGCGCAGCCGCTCCATGCCGCGCGGCACGGTCGGATAGTTGATCGGCTGGATATAGATCGCATGCTCGGCGAGCAGCATGTCGCTCGCCTTCTTGCATTTCTCGGGATCGCCGACGAACAGCGGCACGATATGCGTGGTGCTCGGCATCACCGGCAGGCCGGCGCCGTTGAGTACGGCCTTGACGCGCGCGGCCCGGTCCTGATGCCGGTCGCGCTCCCACTGCGAAGCCTTGAGATGGCGGATCGCGGCGGCGGCAGCGGCGCAGATCGCCGGCGGCAGCGCGGTGGTGAAGATGAAGCCCGGCGCATAGGAACGCACGGCGTCGATCAGCGTCGCCGAGCCGGTGATATAGCCGCCGAGGCAGCCGAACGCCTTGGCCAGCGTGCCTTCGATCACGTCGATGCGGTGCATGGCGTTCTCGCGTTCCGCGATTCCGCCGCCGCGCGGGCCGTACATGCCGACGGCATGCACCTCATCGATATAGGTCATCGCGCCGTAATGTTCGGCGAGGTCGCAAATCTTGTGGATCGGCGCGACATCGCCGTCCATTGAATAAAGACTCTCGAAGGCGATCAGCTTCGGCCGGTCTTTCGGCACCGCGCGCAGCAGCTCTTCCAGATGCGCGACGTCGTTGTGCCGCCAGACGACTTTCTCGCAGCCCGACTGGCGGACGCCCTCGATCATCGAATTGTGGTTGAGCGCATCCGACAGCAGCAGGCAGTCCGGCAGCATCTTGGCGATGGTGGAGATGCCGGTCTGGTTGGAGACATAGCCGGAGGTGAACAGCAGCGCGCCATCCTTGCGGTGCAGGTCGGCGAGCTCGCGCTCCAACTCGACCAGCGGATGATGCGTGCCGGCGATGTTGCGGGTGCCGCCGGCGCCGGTGCCCATGCGCGAGGCCGCCTCGACCATCGCGCCGATCACCTTCGGGTGCTGGCCCATGCCGAGATAGTCGTTCGAGCACCAGATGACGACATCGCGCGGTCCCTGCGGCGAATGCCAGACCGCATAGGGGAACCGCCCCGCGAGACGTTCCAGATCGGCAAAGACCCGATAGCGGCGCTCGTCGCGCAATTTGTCGAGCGCCTGCGCAAAAAACCCGTCGTATGGCATGACTTTATATCTTTGAGCGCCTCTACCCTTACTTTTTAGAAGGGTTCTATCCGGTTTGTCGAGCCGCAATACGTCAGACCGGCTCACAAAACCTTGCGCTTGCTCAAAAAAGTCGAGATTTTACAGGGATAAGTGCCGCGCCTACGCCTTTGGGTGCAAAATACCGCTGAATGCACCGAAATCGACGAATCCCTGCATCGCGGCCAGCGCGATTGTGCCGATATGGAGGTGCAGGGTGAATTCGCCGGTG
>DATMEV010000093.1:0-45680 GCA_035556795.1 Pseudolabrys sp.
CCGGAGCGCGTCTTCGGCAGCCCGGGCGCGAACTGGATGAAGTCCGGCGAGGCGATGGCGCCGATTTCCTTGCGCACCCACTGCACCAGTTCCTTGCGCAGATCCTCGCTCGGCTGTTCGCCGGCCATCAGCGTGACATAGGCATAGATGCCCTGCCCCTTGATGTCGTGCGGATAGCCGACCACGGCCGCTTCCGAAACCTTCTCATGCGCGACCAGCGCGCTTTCCACTTCGGCCGTGCCCATGCGGTGGCCGGAGACGTTGATGACATCGTCGACGCGGCCGGTGATCCAGTAATAGCCGTCCTCGTCGCGGCGGCAGCCGTCGCCGGAGAAATACTTGCCCTTGTACGTGGAGAAGTAGGTCTCCTCGAACCGCGCATGATCGCCGTAGACGGTGCGCATCTGGCCCGGCCATGAATCGGTCATGCACAGATTGCCGCTGCCGGCGCCGACGACCGGCTGGCCTTCGGCATCGACGATCTCCGGCTTGACGCCGAAGAACGGCAGCGTCGCCGAGCCCGGCTTCTGCGCGATGGCGCCGGGCAGCGGCGAAATCAGGATGCCGCCGGTCTCCGTCTGCCACCAGGTATCGACTACCGGGCAGCGGCCGTCGCCGACGACGCGGTGATACCATTCCCAGGCTTCCGGATTGATCGGCTCGCCGACCGAACCGAGCAGCCGCAGACTCTTGCGCGAGGTCTTCTTCACCGGCTCGTCACCGGCCTGCATCAGCGCGCGGATCGCGGTCGGCGCGGTGTAGATGATGTTGACCTTGTGCTTGTCGACGATCTCCCAGAAGCGCGACATGCTCGGATAGTTCGGCACGCCTTCGAACATCATGGTGATCGCGCCGTTGGCGAGCGGCCCGTACAGGATGTAGCTGTGACCGGTGACCCAGCCGACGTCGGCGGTGCACCAGTAGATGTCGCCGTCGTGATAGTCGAACACATATTGATGCGTCATGGCGCAGAACAGCAGATAGCCGCCGGTGGTGTGCAGCACACCCTTCGGCTTGCCGGTCGAACCCGACGTGTAGAGGATGAACAGCGGGTCCTCGGCGCTCATGTCCTCGCAGGGACAATCCGCCGACACCGACTTCGCCAGATCGTCGTAATAGTGGTCGCGGCCGGCCTGCATGTTGACGGCGCCACCGGTGTGCCGGATCACGATCACCGAGTCGACGCCGCCGGCCTTGTCGCAGGCCGTATCGACATTGGCTTTCAACGGAATCTTGCGGCCGCCGCGCAGCCCCTCGTCGGCGGTGACGACGATGCTGGATTTGCAGTCGACGATGCGGCCGGCGATCGAATCCGGCGAGAAGCCGCCGAAGATCACCGAATGGATGGCGCCGATGCGGGCGCAGGCGAGGATCGCCACCGCCGCCTCGATGATCATCGGCAGATAGATGGTGACGCGGTCGCCCTTCTTGACGCCCTGCTGCTTGAGCACATTGGCGAAGCGGCAGACCATCTCGTGCAATTGCTTGTAGGTGACGGTCTTGTCGACGCTCGGATCGTCGCCTTCCCAGATGATCGCCGGCTGGTCGCCGCGCGTTTCGAGATGTCGATCGATGCAGTTGTAACAGGCGTTGAGCCGGCCATCCTCGAACCATTTGATCGAGATCTTGCCGGGCTCGAACGACGTGTTCTTCACCTTGGTGAAGGGCTTGGTCCAGGTCAGCCGCTTCGCCTGCTCGCCCCAGAACCTGTCCGGATCGGCGATCGATGCCGCATACATTTCCTTGTATTTGGCGGCATCGATGAAGGCGCGCGCTTTCCACTCGGGGGATACTTCGTACACTTTGTCCGACATCTCGCTCTCTCCCTGACGAATCGCCGCGCGCCGCGAACGGCGCAGCGAGCCCATCTGCTTGTCACTTGACGGTTATTATGCGCCCCGCCTTCCGCCATCGACAAGGCATGAACCGTCCCACTTTGGTGGGGTTTAGCACCACTCGGCGCCAAAAACCCGTGTTTTTCAGGCCGATCCGCGCAATCCACCCATCTGGCAGATCAGCCGCCATTCCCGGCTGGGCTGCGCTTGTTGACGATAGCCGGCCAGCATAAAGTCTATAGCACTGGGCACGGGCGCGCGTGTGGTCAACCTCGACACACGGACGGTGAAGAGCTTTGGCGCTGAATGGAGCGCCTTCACCCATGCCGAAGGCGAGTTGTCGGAGCGAGACCACCTCGCGGCCTTTAATTCTTATTTCGACCTCTTTCCATGGAACGATCTACCGCCCGATGCTGCCGGCGTCGATGTCGGATGCGGCTCCGGCCGCTGGGCAAAAATCGTGGCACCTCAGGTTGGTCGGCTCTATGCCGTGGATCCGAGTCCCCAAGCAGTCGCCGTGGCGCGCGCTAATCTCTCGACGTTTTCGAATACGACGGTGATAGAGGGCGAGGCCAATGCACTGCCGATGGCCGACACCTCACTTGACTTCGCGTATTGTTTGGGGGTGCTGCACCACGTACCCGATACCGAGGGTGCACTGCGAGCGATTGCCGCCAAGCTTAAGCCGGGCGCACCGCTCCTGCTTTATCTCTACTACAGCCTAGACAATCGACCGGTCTGGTATCGCATACTGTGGCGTTTGTCGAACGCCGGTCGGCTTCTGATCTCCAAGTTTCCGCCGGGCTTTCAGCTCATCACCGCCGGCGCTCTGGCCAGCGCTGTCTATTGGCCATTGGCCCGCTTGGCAGCGTTGTTTGATCGTGCGGGTGCGCTGCCGCGCGTTTGGCCGCTTTCGTTTTATCGCGACAAAAGCTTCTACATGATGCGCACCGACGCCTACGATCGATTCTGCACGCCGCTGGAAAAACGTTTTAGCCGAATCGAGATCGAAACCATGCTGCTCGATGCAGGCTTCGGGAATATCAAATTCTCCTCGCACGAGCCGTTCTGGGTCGCGATTGCACGACGGACCGGCTGAGCCGCCAAATAACTTTAGCGTTCCAGATTGCCCATCTGGCAGATCAGCCGCCATTCCGCCGCCGTTACCGGCTGCACCGACAGGCGCGAATATTTCAGCAACGCCATGTCCTGCAGCCGCGGCTCCGCCTTGACGGCAGCGAGCGTCACCGGTTGCGGCAGCGGCTCGATGGCCTTTACCTGCACCACGACCCAGGGCGAGCCCGCCTCGGCGGTGGCGTCGGGAAAATGCTCGCGGATGATCTCGACGATCCCGACGATCTCCTTGCCGATATTCGAGTGATAGAAGAAAGCGCGGTCGCCCTTCTTCATCTTCATCAGGTTCAGCTTGGCAGTGTGGTTGCGCACGCCGGACCAAGGCTCGCCCTTGGCGCCGCGCTTGACCTGCTGCTCCCACGACCAGGCGTCGGGTTCGGATTTCATCAGCCAGTAAGCCATTGCTGAACTCTTCTGCTGACTCTCGCGTCAGGCTTCGCGTCAGGTTTCCGCGCGGAACGGCCGCGACATCAATGCTTCGATCGCTTCGTCCACTTTCAGGCTGCCGTCAAGCACCGCGGCGACGGCCTGCGCGATCGGCATCTCGACGCCGCGCGCACCGGCAAGCGCCAGCAACGCCGGCGCGGTGAACGCGCCCTCGGCGAGCTTGCCGCCGCCGGCTTCCGACAGCGTCAGGCCTTTGCCGAGCGCGAGGCCCAGCGAATAGTTGCGCGACTGCGGACCGGAGCAGGTGAGGATCAGATCGCCCAGCCCCGACAATCCGGTCAGCGTCTCCGGACGCGCGCCGAAGGCGCGGCCGAAACGAAACAGTTCGGCAAAGCCGCGCGTCGTCAGCGCCGCCGCGGCGCTGGCGCCGAGACCGCGGCCGGCGACGATCCCCGCTGCGATCGCCAGCACGTTCTTCGCCGCGCCGCCGATCTCGACGCCGCGCACATCGCTGGTGTGGTAGGGCCGGAAGGTCGCCGAGCCGAGCGCATGCGAGAGCTTCTCCGCCAGTCCCGGCTCTTTCGCGGCGAGCGTCACCGCCGTCGGCAGGCCGCCCGCGACATCCGCGGCGAAGCTCGGACCGGAAAGGATCGCCGGCAGCGCAGTCTGCGCGCCTTCGGCGATGACCTCGGTCATGAAGCGGTGCGTGCCGCGCTCGATGCCCTTGGCGCAGGCGATCACCGGCGTGCCGGACGGAATGAGATCGTGCAGCGAGGCCGCGACCTCGCGCAACGCCTGCGCCGGGACGACGAGCAGGATCGCCTGCGTATCGGCCGCCTGCGCCAGATCGCCGGTGATCGCAATCTGCGGCTCGATGCGGATGCCAGGCAGCCTCGTGCCTTCGCGCCGCTCGCGCATGCGCGCCACGGCACTGCCATCACGCGCCCACAGGGTCACCGCAAGGCCGGCACGGGCAGCGAGATTGGCAAGCGCGATGCCCCAGGCGCCAGCGCCCAGCACGCTGACGCGGCTGATCCCGCCGTTCGCTGCACTCATCGGTCCGCTCCCGGGATCGCGTCTGTCGCGGTCATTTGCGCGACATCGAACGATATTGCCCGGCGGTCTTCAAGCCGGTGACCTCGTTCAGCGGCCAGCGGGCACGCGGCGCGATCTCCAGCGGATCGACGAAGCCGCGCGCCAGGCGCTCGGCGCCGGCCCAGGCGATCATCGCGCCGTTGTCGGTGCACAGTTCCACCGGCGGCACCACCAGCACCGTGCCGACCTCGAAGGCGAGCCGGTGCAGCACCTTGCGCAGCGCCTGATTGGCGGCAACGCCGCCGGCGGCGACCAGCGCAGTGGGCGCACCATAGCGGCCGCGGAAGATGCGCAGACCGGCGCGCAGCCGGTCGAGCACCACATCGACGATCGCCTGCTGGAACGAGGCACACAGATCGGCGACATCCTGATCCGAGAGCGGCGCGATCTTCTCCGCCTCGAGCCGCAGCGCGGTCTTCAGGCCGGAGAAGGAAAAGTCGGCATCGTTGCGGCCGGACATCGGCCGCGGCAGCGCGAAGCGCTCGGGATCGCCGCGCAGCGCCTCGCGCTCCACCTGCGGGCCGCCGGGATAGCCGAGACCGAGCAGCTTGGCGGTCTTGTCGAAAGCCTCGCCGATGGCATCGTCGAGCGTCGTGCCGAGCCGCTCGTATTCGCCGACGCCACGCACCGCCACCACCTGCGTGTGGCCGCCGGAAGCAAGAAACAGGCAGAACGGAAACGGCGTCGCGTCGGTGAGCCGCGCCGTCAGCGCGTGCGCTTCGAGATGATTGACTGCGATCAGCGGCTTCTCGTTGACCAGCGCGATGGCCTTGGCCGTGGTCAGCCCGACGATGACGCCGCCGATCAGGCCCGGTCCGGCGGCGGCGGCGACGCCGTCGAGCCGGTTGAAGGGAACGCCGGCCTGCGCCATTGCATTACCGACGATGACGTCGATCGCCTCGACATGCGCGCGCGCCGCGATTTCCGGCACCACGCCGCCGAAAGCGGCATGCTCGTTGATCTGCGACAGCACGATATTCGACAGGATGCGGCCATGGCCGTCGTCGTCGCGCTCGACCACGGCGGCGGCGGTTTCATCGCAGGTCGTCTCGATCCCAAGAACGATCATCGGCTATCATGCCCGGTTCGTGCCGCCGCCCGGCCTTCCCCCTGCGGAGAGGCACGGAAAACACGGCGAATGTGACATAGATCAACGACCACATACATCATAGACATGAGCATCCCGGGCAACGGCGAGGGAGGTAGCATTGCCGGAACAGACGGCGCAATCCGGTGCGGTTTCCACCGCGGCGGGCGGGACGCGCTGATGCGGATCCTGATCACGCGGCCGGAGCCCGACAATGCGCGCACCGCCGCCGCCTTGCAGGCGCGCGGCCATCGCGCCGTGCTGGCGCCGCTGATGCGGATCGAGCCGCTGACGCCCGATCTCGGCGACGGCCCGTTCGCGGCACTGGTACTGACCAGCGCCAATGCGGCGCGGGCGCTCGCCGGCCATCCGCAGCGCGCAGCAATCATCGACCTGCCGGTCTTTGCCGTCGGCGGCGCCACCGCCGACGCGGCACGCGCGGCCGGCTTGCGCCGCATCGAGACGGCGGGCGGCGATGCCGTCGATCTGGCGCGGATCATCGCCGCGCAGCCGCACGGCCGCTCGGAGCCGCTGCTCTATCTTGCCGGCGAGACCCGCGCCGCCGATGTCGTCGGCATGCTGGCGGCGCACGGCCGGCAGACGCAGCTTGCCGTCGTCTACCGCGCCGTCCCGCGCGCGCTTTCCGCCGAAGCGGCGCAGATGCTGGCCGCCGGCGAAATCGATGTGGTCGCCCATTATTCCCGGCGCAGCGCGCTGTTGTTCCGCGACAGCGTCGCCGCGCTCGGGCCGCCGGCGCTGGCGCCGCTGCATGTCTGTTTCGCCACGCCGATCGCCGAGGTGCTGCGGGCCGCCGGCGCGCAGCGAATCGCGGTCATCGCGCGCCCCGACGAGGCGCTGCTGCTCGATTGCATCGATTCCGGCGGAATCGTCGTGCCATCGGATTGATGTTCGCAGTTTGCTAAGGTCCGCACGGCGATAAAGCGAGTTGGACGCATTGCCGGTCCGGCAGCAAAATGGCATCGGAGAATGGGATGGCAGAAACCGATCGCGCATCCGGCCCAGCGGCAACGGCGGTCGATCGCGACGCCGACGCGGCGCCGGGCGGGTCGAACGACGCATCGGCCGGCGGACCGTCGCGCACGCCGCCGACCATCGATCTCACCGCGACCGAGCTGTCGGATGAAGCCACGCGCGAAACCGCCGCCGGTAACGATCCGCCGGACGAATCCGCAGCAGCAGCCGATGCAGGCGCGACCGACGGACAACCACATCGTGCTGTCGCCGGCGCATCCGGCATCGTCACACTCGTCCTTGCCGGCGCCGCAGGCGGCCTCATCGCACTGGTCGCGCTCGTCGGCCTGTGGCTCGCGGGCCTGGTGCCGGCGCGCGATGGCGGCATGACGACGCTGCAGACGCGCGTCGCGGCGCTCGAGACGCAATTGCGCGACCTCGGCAATCGCCCCGCCTCCGACACCAAGGCGACGAACGAACTGGCGCAACGCCTGACGGCGCTCGAACAGGCGGCCGCCAATACACCGCGCAATGCCGCCGCCGATCCGGCGCTGGCGCAGCGCATCGCGGCAGCCGAGCAGACGGCGAAAGCCAACGACCGCGCGCTCGCCGGCCTGAATGCGCGCATCGAATCGCAGGCGACGCACATCGCCGCGCTGGAGAAGACCGTCGCCGATGCCAGCAGCGCCGCCGCCAAGGCGTTACAGACAGCCTCGCAGGCTGCATCGACATCTGCCGCAACCGCACCACCGGATGCCGCACCCGATGCCGCGCTCGCGGCTCGCCTCGACACGATGGAGCGCACGCTCGCGGCGCAAGCCGCAGCATCCGGCAAGCCGGACGAGGCGACACGACGCGCCGTGGCCACGCTGACGCTGCGCGACATCGTCCAGTCCGGCTCGCCATTTGCCGCAGAACTGTCGGCGGTGCGGGCACTCGGCGTCGATGCGACGGCAACGGCCGCGCTCGCGCCGCTCGCCGCAACCGGCCTGCCACGCGCCAACATCTTGTTGCAGGAAATCACCGCCTTGCTGCCGGCGATGCACACGGCGGCGGAGGCCAGTGCGGCGACGCCGGGCAGCGGCTTTCTCGAACGGCTGGAAGCCAATGCCAGCCGGCTGGTGCGCATCCGCCCGGTCGGCGAAGCGGCGGGCTCCGATCCCGCAGCGATTCTCGCGCGCATCAGGGACAGTATAGCGAGAGGCGATCTCACCGGAACACTGGCGCAGGTGAAAATCTTGCCGCCGACGGTCCGCGCGCCGGCCGATCCATGGATCGGACGCGTCGAGGCGCGGCAGCAGGCGCTCGACGCCAGCCGCCGTCTTGCCGCCGACGAAGCACGCCGTCTGGTGCAGCCGTGAAGGATGCGCGGCGATGATCCGGGTCGCATTCTTCTTCATCTGCGTCGGGTTGCTGGCGCTCGGTGCCGCTTGGTTCGTCGACCGCCCCGGCGATGTCGCCATCACCTGGCTCGGTTACCGGATCGAAACGTCGGTAACGGTGGCAGCCGTTGCGCTGCTGTCTCTCGTTGCCGCCGCCATACTGATCTGGTCGCTCCTGCGGTTCGTCTGGCGTTCGCCCGAGCAGGTGTCGCTGTTCATCCGCAACCGGCGCGCCATGCGCGGCTACCACGCAATCTCGCGCGGGCTGATCGCTATCGGCAGCGGCGACGCGCAGGCGGCGCGACGCGCCGCCGGCGATGCGCAGCGGCTGTCGCCGCACGAGCCGCTGACGCTGCTGCTGTCGGCACAGGCGGCGCAATTGTCGGGCGCGGCAAACGAAGCGGAAACGGCGTTTCGCGCGATGGCGGAACGGCGTGACACGCGGCTGCTCGGTCTGCGCGGCCTCTATGTCGAAGCGCAGCGGCGCGACGACCGGCAGGCGGCACGCCGCCACGCTGAAGCAGCGGCGAAGGATGCGCCGGGCGTCAACTGGGCCACGCAGGCGGTGCTCGATTTCCGTTGCGCCGACGGCGACTGGGCCGGCGCGCTGGAGCGGCTCGAACTGATGCGCCGCGATCTCGACAAACCCGCCTATCGCCGCCAGCAGGCGGTGCTGCTGACGGCGCGGGCGCTCTCGGAGCACGACCGCGACGCCGCCCTGACGCTGGCGCGCGAGGCGGTGAAGCTGGCGCCGTCGCTGGTGCCGGCCGCCGTGTTCGTCGGCCGGCGGCTGGCCGAGGCCGGCGAGCGGCGCAAGGCGTCGCGCCTTCTCGATATCGCCTGGCGCGCCAATCCGCATCCCGATCTGGCGGATGCCTATGCCGGCGCCCGGCTCGGCGCCGCGGCCCGCGAGCGGCTGGCGCGCGTGCGCAGCCTGTCGGAAAAGACGCCGGGCTCGATCGAAGGGTCGCTGGCACTGGCGCGCGCCGCCATCGACGCGCGGCAATTCGACGAAGCCCGCACGACGCTGGCGCCTTATCTGACGACACCAACGCGTCGCGTCGCGCTGCTGATGGCGGCGATCGAGGACGGCGAGCACGGCGACGCCGGCCGGGCGCGCGAATGGATGGCGCGGGCGGTGCAGGCGGCGCCCGATCCGGTGTGGACCGCCGACGGCGTCGTCTCCGAGACCTGGCTGCCGGTGTCGCCGGTCACCGGACGCCTCGACGCTTTCGAATGGAAGGTTCCGGTGCATGAGATCGGCGTCGAACGGCCGGTGATCGATGTCGCCGCCGAAGCCTCCCCGCCGGCCATCGCACGGGCCATTGCCGACGCAGCGACCCCGCCCTCCCCGGAGGCGGCGGACGCCGAACCAGAAGACGCCGCCGAAGACAGACTTGCGGCGGTTCCGCCGGCACCGGTCGAGGCCGACGCCAAGGTCGCGCCGGTTTCGCCCGGACCATCCCCCCCGGGACCCGCCGCGGCCGCCGCCCGGCCGGCAACGCCGGTGATCCCGCTGGTTCAGGCGCCCGACGATCCGGGGCTTGGCGGCACCGGCGTCGACGACCGCTCGGACCGGGAGGGAACGCCGGCCTTCTCCGCCCCCCCGGATAGCTGGGCAACGCCGAAAACCGCCACCGAAACCGGCGGCAACTGGTTCCAGCGGCTGTTCCGGTAACGCCGGTCGGCGCGGCAAGCCGATATTGCAGACAAACCGCTACAGGGTGCACGGCAAGCCGGTTGCCAATTCGCCGTCATGCCGATATCAGAAGGCGCATTCGACGGTGGCGGCTTCGGCACAGGGCCGAAGCACGCAAACGGCATGAAGCGCCTGGCAAGCCGCAATAGCTCAGTTGGTAGAGCACCTCATTCGTAATGAGGGGGTCGGGGGTTCGAGTCCCTCTTGCGGCACCACCAGCCTTTCCCCATAGTTCGCCGCTGTTCGTTTCGGCCTCAGAAATAGCTGAAATAATTGATATTTTCGTATTTCGTGTTCGTGGCTGTTCGCCCCCGCTCGTTGACAGCCATGGGATTTGTTGGCTTTTTTGTTGGCCTCGGGCCAACAGCGGTTTTCAAAAGGCCAACATTTCGGAGCGGGCATGACACTCACGGATACGGTCATCAGAAACGCCAAGCCGGGCAAGAAAGTCGTGAAACTATCGGCTGGTGGCGGGCTGCAAGTCTGGATTATGCCCACCGGCGGCAAACTCTGGAATTTCGCCTACCGCTTCGACGGCAGGCAGAAGAAATTGGCCATAGGTCCGTATGGCAAAGCTCCGGCAGGACTATCTCTGGAGGCGGCCAGAAAACGCCGCGACGAGGCCAAGGCTTTATTGCGGGAAGGCCTCGATCCGGCGACCCACAAACGGCAGGTCAAGGCCGCGCGCGCGGAGGCCAATGCCAACACGTTCGGGACCATTGCCGACGAGTTTTTGGCCAAGAAAAAGCGAGAAGGCATCGCCAAGGTGACCGCCAACAAGACCGAATGGCTGCTTGGTGTGGCCAAGAACCATCTCGGCGCTTTTCCCATCCGGACCATCTCAGCAGCGCAAGTTCTTAAGGTGCTTGAGCCTGTGCAGGCCGCTGGCAAATTGGAAAAGGCAAAGCGTTTACGAGCGGTCATCGGCGCCTTGTTTCGCTTCGCCATTGCAACGGCTCGCGCTGACAATGATCCGACGCTAGCATTGAAAGGTGCAATCTCCCCGCCAAAACCGCAACACCGTGCCGCGATTACCGATCCGGTTGCATTCGGTGGTTTACTTCGGGCCATCCACGGTTTTGAGGGTCAGCCGACGACAAAGGCTGCATTGCAGCTTATGGCGTTGCTCGCCTGCCGCCCCGGCGAGCTGCGTCATGCGACGTGGTGCGAGTTCGACCTGAGCAATCACTTGTGGAGCATTCCAGGTGAGCGGATGAAGATGCGGAAGCCGCACCGAATTCCTCTGCCGGAGCAAGCCGCCGCGATTTTGGAATCATTGTATCGAATCACAGGGCATGGCGAGGGCGGATTCGTATTTCCTGGCCTGCGAAGCGTGATGAGGCCGATTAGCGAAAATACGTTGAACGGTGCTTTGCGGCGGCTTGGCTTTTCACAGGAGGAAGCCACCGCGCATGGGTTTCGTTCGACCTTCTCGACCCTCGCCAATGAAAGCGGCAAATGGAGCGTCAATGCTATCGAGGCTGCGCTTGCACACATTGAGCCGAACGCGGTACGGCGGGCTTATGCTCGCGGCGATTATTGGGATGAGCGTGTGAAGCTCATGACGTGGTGGGCGGATTATTGCGACACCCTGCGCGATGGTGGGCGCGTGCTGCTGTTCAAGGGTGCGTCCGCATGAGCGGCGCCAATTCGGTGATAATCTTCTTTGCCATATAAGGCGTAGGCATGATCTAGTCCGCCCAAAAAGGAAGACGCCCTAGCCAGAATATGTAATCTTTCCAGGCATGGGGCCGAGGGAGATACCCGAAAGCGTGAATTTCGGTTTTCTGAGCGCGCACGATCCGCGTCTGGCGGCATTGGGTGCTCAGGCCGAGCGTTATTTTCGCGAAGACCCGCCGACCACCATCTTCAAGCTGCGGCAATTAGCCGAAATCCTTGCCAAGCTGATCGCCGCACACCATGCGGTCTATCTCGGTGACAAGGAGGCTTTCGAGGAGACCCTTCGGCGTCTCTCATATGATCGTATCCTGCCGAGGGAAGCGGCGGACGTCTTCCATGCGCTTCGGAAGACCGGCAACATCGCGGTCCACGAGGCCAAAGGAACTCATTCCGAGGCTTTGATCGCGCTCAAATTTGCCCGTCAGCTCGGCATCTGGTTTCACCGGACTTATGGCGGGCAGCCGAAGTTCAATCCTGGCCCCTTTGTCCCGCCGCCTGAACCCGTCGATGCCACAGAGGCCTTGAAAGAGGAGATCGCTGCGCTCCAGCGCAGAGCTGCCGAAAGCACTGAGGTGGCTGACGCCGCGAAAGCGCGCGCGGAAACAGAAAGCCGGGTGCGGGAAACACTTGAGCAGCGGCTCAAGCGCGAGGCGGAGGAACGAGCCGTCTGGGAACAACTGGCCCACGACAGCGAGGCGGCCTTAATCGAAATGGCTGCGAAGCTCGCCGCCATCCAGGCCGAGGCGGAGGCTGCCCCCCGTACCGAGGTTCTGAAACTGGTGGAGCGTGGCGAGGAAGCCGCCGCCAGAATCGATCTAGACGAAGCCGAGACCCGCGCTCTGATCGACCAGCAGCTGCGTGATAACGGTTGGGAGGCAGACACCAAGACTTTGCGCTATAGCGCCGGCGTCCGTCCGGCCAAGGGGCGCAATATGGCGATTGCCGAATGGCCCACCGCCAATGGGCCTGCCGATTACGCGCTCTTTGTCGGCATGACGCTGATTGGCCTGGTCGAGGCCAAGCGCAAGCGCAAGAACATCTCTGCGGCTATCGACCAGTCACAGCGATACTCGGTGGGCGTCAAGAACAGCAGCGATTTCGCGTTTGCGGGCGGCCCATGGGGCGAGCACCGGGTGCCCTTCGTGTTCGCCGCCAATGGTCGATCGTATCTCAAACAAATCGAGACCGAGAGCGGCATCTGGTTTCGTGATACGCGCCGCAAGGCCAACCATCGCCGTGCGCTGGTCAACTGGCCGACGCCGCAGGGGCTGACCGGCCTGCTAGAAGTCGATCAGGATGCAGCGGATGCAGAGCTGAAGGCCAAATCGTTCGAGTTCGGCTTCCCGCTCCGGTACTATCAGGAAGCGGCCATCCGTGCCGTTGAAACGGCGCTATCGGCGGAACAACGGTCTATGTTGGTCGCGATGGCGACCGGCACCGGCAAGACCAAGCTCGCCATTGCGTTGCTCTACCGCCTGCTGTCGGCCAAACGGTTTCGCCGTATCTGTTTTGTCGTGGATCGTTCGGCGCTCGGTCACCAGACCGAGGGCGAGTTCTCGACCACCAAAGTCGTGTCGGGAAAGACCTTCTCCGAGATTTTCGGGCTGAAGGGGTTGGAGGATGTCACCCCTGATGTCGAGACCAAGGTGCACATCTGCACCATCCAGGGACTCGTTAAGCGCGTTCTGTATGCCGCGGATACGTCCGAGGCGCCTTCCATCGATCAATATGACCTCATGGTCATCGACGAATGCCACAGAGGCTATCTGCTTGACCGCGAGATGTCCGATGCCGAACTCTCATTCCGGGGGCAGGATGACTACATCTCCAAATATCGGCGCGTGTTGGAATATTTCGATGCGGTGAAGGTCGGACTCACCGCCACGCCAGCGCTGCATACCACCGACATTTTTGGCGAACCGATATTCCGCTATTCCTACCGCGAGGCGGTGATAGACGGCTTCCTGATCGACCATGAGCCGCCGGTCAGAATCGAGACGGTGCTGGCCAAAGGCGGTATCACCTTTGCGAAGGACGAACAGCTTGATTTGCTGGATACGCGCAGCGGCGAGATCGACCTCGCCCACGCGCCCGACGAAATCCACTTCGAGGTGGAGCAATTCAACAAGCAGGTGATCACGCCGGAATTCAACCGCGTGGTTGCAGAGGAGCTGGCCAAACATATCGATCCGGCATTGCCCGGCAAAACGCTGATTTTCGCGGCGACCGATGCCCATGCCGATATTGTCGTCAGTGCCATCAAGAAAGCGTTCGCCGCCGCCTATGGCGAAATCGACGACGCGGCGGTGAGAAAGATCACCGGCAGTGTGGACAAGGTACAGACCCTGATACGCTCGTTCCGCAATGACACCGATCCTAAGATCGCTGTCACCGTCGATCTGCTCACCACCGGTATTGACGTGCCGAAAATCACAAATCTTGTTTTCCTACGCCGGGTCAACAGCCGCATTCTTTACGAGCAGATGATTGGACGGGCGACTCGCCGATGCGACGAGATCGGCAAGGAGGTCTTCCGCATCTTTGACGCCGTGGACCTCTATCCGCATCTCCAGAACCTCACCGACATGAAGCCGGTAGTGGTGAATCCGTCGATCAGTTTCGAGCAGCTCGTTGGCGAGATGATCAGCGCCGCCGATGACGCCCAGCGTGAGACCATTCGCGAGCAGATCGCCGTGAAGCTGCGCCGTCGCCTCAAAAAGCTGCCCGATGAAGCTTGCCAGCGCTTCGAGGCTGTCGCGGGGGAGACGCCCGAGGCGACGTTGCAGCGCCTGCTGTCAGGCAAAGCACCAGACCTTGCAGCGTGGCTGAAAGATCGCGCGGCCATCGGCCCGATCCTCGACTGGCAGGCCGATGGCAACGATCCTCGTTACATCCCGATCTCGCATCATACCGATGAGATCGTCGCCGTAACGCGCGGCTATGGTGATGCCGAGAAGCCAGAAGATTTCCTCGACAGCTTCTCCGCTTTCGTGCGCGACAACATCAACACTATCGCGGCTCTCAAGCTCGTGGTGCAGCGCCCGCGTGATCTGACCCGCGCCGACCTGAAGGAACTGCGCCTCGCACTTGACCGCAAGGGTTATTCCGAGGCCAATCTGCGCCGGGCATGGGCTGACGCCAGGAACGAGGAGATCGCTGCCTCGATCATCGGCTTTGTGCGGCAAGCCGCCATCGGTGATCCGCTTGTGCCCTATGAGGACCGTGTGAAAGCCGCTATGCGTTCGGTGATGGCGAGCCGTCAGTGGACCGAGCCGCAGAAGCGATGGCTCACGCGCATCGGTGAACAGGTGCGGAAAGAAATCGTCGTTGACCGTGAGGCCATCGACAAGGAACCGTTCATTGCCGATGGCGGGTTCACGCGGCTCAACAAGGTGTTTGGCGGCGAGCTTGAGACCATTCTTGCCGGGATCAACGAAGAAATGTGGAAGAAGACTGCTTGATGACCAGCACCACCGATATTGTCGCCAAGCTCTGGGGTCTGTGCAACGTCCTGCGTGATGACGGCGTCACCTACAACGAATACGTGACCGAGCTGACTTACCTGCTGTTCCTCAAGATGTTGGAGGAAACAGGGCGCGAAAACCGCCTTCCGGAGAGCTGGCGCTGGGGTCGCCTCGCGAAGAAAGAGGGCATGGAGCAGCTCGACTATTACAAGGCCATGTTGCTCGATCTTGGCAAGGCGAAGGATGGCCTCGTCGCGGCGATCTTCACCGACGCGCAGACCCGGCTGCGCAAGCCGACCAACCTCAAGGCGCTGACCTCGAATATCGACCAGCTCGACTGGTTCTCTGCTCGCGAGGAAGGGCTTGGCAACCTCTACGAGGGCTTGCTGGAGAAGAACGCCGCCGACAAGAAATCCGGCGCCGGTCAGTATTTCACGCCGCGTCCGTTAATTGATTGCATCGTGCGGCTAATGCAGCCGCAGGCGGGCGAGATAATACAGGACCCGGCGGCGGGCACGGCTGGTTTCCTCGTCGCCGCCGACCGCTCCATCAAGGATCACACCGACGATCTCTACAAGCTGTCGGAGACGCAAGTTTTCTTCCAGCGTCATAATGCCCTTGTTGGAGCAGAACTGGTGCCAGACACGCATCGGCTCTGCCTGATGAACCTGTTGCTGCACGGCATTGAAGGTGGCGTCAGCAATATCGATACGCTGTCGCCGGACGGCGAGGCGCTGCCCAAGGCCGACCTTGTCCTGACCAACCCGCCCTTCGGCACCAAGAAGGGGGGTGGCCGCCCGACCCGCTCCGATTTCTCGGTGACGGCAGACACCTCGAACAAGCAGTTGGCCTTTGTCGAACACATCGTCCGTGCCTTGAAGTCCGGCGGTCGCGCCGCCGTGGTGGTGCCGGATAATGTGCTGTTCGAGGACAATACAGGCCGCCGGCTGCGCACATGGCTGATGGACCTCTGCAACCTGCACACCATCCTGCGGCTGCCGACCGGAATTTTTTATGCGCAAGGGGTCAAGACCAATGTGCTGTTCTTCCAGCGCGGCAAGTCCGACAAGGCCAACACCAAAGCGGTGTGGGTCTACGACTTGCGGGCCAACATGCCCGCCTTCGGCAAGACCCGCCCGCTGACGGTCGAGGACTTCGCCGAGTTTGAGAAGGCCTATGGCTCCGATCCGAACGGTGGCACCAAGCGCAAGGATCTGGGAGAGGAAGGCCGGTGGCGCAAATTCACCCGCGAGGCCATAACGGCCCGTAACGACAATCTCGACATCGCCTGGCTGCGTGACACCGAGGCCGAGGCCGAGGAGGCGCTGACCGAGCCCGAGGATATCGCCGCCGCCATCATCGGTCATCTCAAGGCCGCGCTCGAAGAGATCGAGGCGCTGTCGGAGGAGATCGAGCCGAACAGCGTTGAGGCTGCTGCTGTTGCGGAGGCGGCGGAATGAGTGAACTACCGCAGGGGTGGTCCGCAACTACCATCGGCTCCGTCTGTGACCTTGTGAATGGTAAGGCGTTCAAGCCGTCGGACTGGTCGGATACTGGACTGCCGATTGTACGCATCCAGAACCTCAACAGATCAGACGCCAAGTTCAATCACTATGCTGGACCTGTAGAAAAGCGCTTCTTGGTCAAAGAAGGGGATCTGTTGTTTGCGTGGTCGGGGACGCCCGGCACATCATTCGGTGCGCACATTTGGAACGGACCCAAGGCAATACTGAACCAGCACATCTTCAACGTGCGTTTTGATGCCGATAACTTGGATCGTGCCTTTTTTCGATACGCGATCAACCAGACGCTGGATGAGCAGATAGCAAAAGCGCACGGTGGGGTCGGCCTACGGCATGTGACCAAGGGCAAGTTCGAGGAAACTCCAATCGCTCTCCCGCCGCTCCCCGAGCAGAGGCGGATCGTAGCGAAGATCGATAGCCTCACCGGCAAATCCAGACGCGCCCGCGATCACCTCGATCATATCCCTCGTCTTGTCGAAAAGTACAAGCAGGCGGCACTCGCTGCGGCGTTTGCGGGCATGGATGATGCCGAGTTCGTCCGGCTTGGAGATGCGACAACCAAGATCGGCAGTGGTGCAACGCCCCGAGGTGGATCGAACGTATACAAGACCACAGGCGTCCCATTCATCAGGTCGCAGAATATCTATTTTGAAAGCTTCGAGGTTGAGGGACTAGTTTATATCGACGATGTTGCTGCCAAGGCGCTCGATGGCGTGAGAGTTCGATCTAACGATGTTCTTCTCAACATAACGGGAGCCTCAATCGGTCGAGCATGCATAGTGCCTGAAATCCTAGTGGGAGCGCGGGTCAACCAGCATGTTGCGATCATTCGATGCAGGCAGGAACTTGATCCGCGTTACCTGCTGTTTTTTCTTTGGTCCCCCGATGTACAGGGCTGGATCAACAGTGAGAATTACGGGGTCACTAGGCAGGCTCTGACGAAGGGCATGATCGAGGACGTGAAGGTGCCGCTGCTCTCCATTGTCGAGCAACGTGTGGTTATCCATGGCCTCGAAACTGCCTTCGCTAAAATCGACCGCCTCGCCGCCGAGGCGACTAGTGCCCGCAAACTGATCGGCCGCCTCGATCAGGCCGTGCTCGCCAAAGCCTTCCGGGGTGAACTCGTGCCGCAAGACCTCGCCGACGAACCCGCCAGCGTGTTGTTGGAGCGGATCAGGGCCGGGCGGGCAGAAGCGGCCCCTTCGCGACGGCGCAGCCGTCGTCCGGTAGGCTAACTGCTGCCGCTTTCAGCGAACCTTCGAGTTCGAATGGATATGACCCGCGAGGCAGCATGAGCGAGAGCCGAGAATGGATGCCGCTGGGCGAAGCGTTCGCTCTCATTGCCACGACTCCGGTGATTAGAGCGCGGGCGGAGGAACGGCTGGTTGATCTTACCCGGCACTTTGACATCACCGATGCGATCAATCTTGAGGCTGAAGATGCGATGAGCGAGGCCGGCCTGAACGGCGGGATACAGTTTCGCGGGCAGAAAGCGAAGCACGCAAAAGCACCCATTCCAGTGCCAACGGAATGGTTCGGGGCGCGAGCCCGCCGGTGGATCAGAACACCGCGAGGTATCGATTCCGATAGCAACGAGCTTTGGCTTGCGCCCCTGCATCAGGAGCAGGACAAGAATTTTGACCTAGCTGCGAATTTTGCGGCTCAGAAGCCCGTGAAGCCACAGCGTTGGTTCAAGGTGCAGGTGCAGACGAAAACCTTGAGTACCTTCCTAATGACGCTCGGCAGCGCTATGCCGGAAGCTGAGCCAAAAACGCCGCGCCCCAGCATTAAGATCATCAAAGAGATCGTCGCCGCGCTCAGCGCATCCGGAGCACTTGTCACCCACAATCGGGTCGAAGAGGAACTGCAAGAGCGGGGTTACAAACCGACGCGTCAGTCCATCCGTGACGCCATCAAGAAGGCTCGCCTTACCCGCAAGGTCGGAAGGCCGTCGGCCGCTGATAATTCGCCGAAATCCTAAAAACAGCAACTTATTATCTTTTACGGCGAATTTTCGTTAGTTCACGTTCGCAGCAGGTCAAGCGCAGCCACGCGCACAAGAAAGGACGTGCTGAATGTCTCCCCAACTCAAAGCTGATCTGACCAACCAAGCCATTCCCGGCGGTGCAATGACCATCGCTGAATTTTGCTCTTGGGCACGTATCGGCAGGACCATGGCATACGCCGAGATCAAAGCCGGCCGCCTGATGCTGCGCAAGGCAGGTGCCAAGTCTCTGGTTACCACGGACGCCGCCGAAGCGTGGCTTCGTTCGCTGCCCGTCGTCGGGACGACGGCCTGAACCTTTCCCCGACATCATCGTCCGTTGCGGGCTTCTCTTAAAGAGAAGGCCCGCCCTGGTGAGACAGGAACGGGCCATTAGGAATACGCCGATGCTCAATACTAAATTGGTCCCCGATCATCAAGCCGGGGAAATCCAAATAGATCGCGACCTACTCTTAGGCGCGGGTCGCGGTATCGTTCATCGCCTCAGCGACATCTCGCAGATGGTGACGAACGCCTGCATCTCGTTCAAAGCTGGAATAATCGATGCGAGGACGGCAGTAAGCTGGATCGACTACGCTGCGCCGGGCTGCATTGACAACCTACTGCCAGAATCGGTGCTGAGCAGGCTCCGCAACAATCAGCCGCTCGCGGACGCTGCGATGAAGCGGGAGGCCGAGTGATGAACTATTCGCCCAGCACGCTCGCCCGGCTCAGCAACTCCGAACTGGATGCTCTTGCAATTCGAATCGATAGCAGCGGGCCGCGAATCATCAGCCAGCGTGCCAGCGACATCGAGCCGGAACGGCTCGAATGGGTTTGGCCCGGTCGGATTGCCAAGGGCAAGTTGGTCCTTATCGGCGGTCCACCTGGGCTCGGCAAGAGCCAGCTCACCGCATTCATCTCGGCGAGGATATCGACCGGGGGAGCGTGGCCTTGCGACGAGGGTGATGCGCCGCAAGGCAGCGTTCTTTTTTTGAGCGCGGAGGATGGCATTGCGGACACCATCGTGCCCCGCCTGATGGCAGCAGGGGCTGATAGAAGCCACGTTGAGATCGTTGAAGCCGTAACCAATCCGGATGGCCAGGGCCGCAAAACGTTCAGTCTCAAGACCGATGTAGCCTTGCTCGAAGCCAAGGCCAAAGAGATTGGCGATGTTCGCTTGATCGTCATCGACCCAATCAGCGCCTACATGGGTGGCGCCGACGGCAACGGCAACGTCGCGACCCGCGAAGCGTTGGAGCCGATCGCCAACATGGCCAACAGGCTTGGTATCGCGGTGCTGGCCGTGACGCATCTCAATAAGGGCGGGGACGGCCAGCAGAATGCGCTGAACCGGTTCGCCGGCTCAATCGCGTTCGTGGCTGCGGCCCGCTCCGCCTTCGCGGTGATCGAGGATTCGGAGGATGAAGCCCGGCGCCTCCTGTTGCAGGCCAAAAACAACCTGAGCCAGAAATGCGAGGGGCTAGCCTTCCGGCTCGAACAGCAAGAGGTCACCGATGGCATCCTGTCGTCGAACGTCATGTTCGAGGGTGGGTATGTGGACCGTTCGATTGATGAGGCATTGTCAGCATCCGAAGGGCGCGGCGGCACGGATGACAGCGGCGGAGGCCTCACGCGCGAGGCTGTCGAGTTTCTGAAAATCGTTCTTGCGGCGGGGTCGGCAGACGTCTTGGAGATCGAGTCTGAGGCCCGGGCGGCAGGTTTGCTCGCCGAAGGCAAGCCGGTGAGCCAGAGCAAGCCGTTTCGATCTGCTCGAAACAAGCTGAATGTGCAGGTCGAAAAGGTGGGGTTTAAGAGCGGAGCAAAGTGGCAATGGCGACTCCCGGGAATGGCGAAGATGCCTTCCGAGAGCGAAGATGCCCCCCTTCACAGCAGGGCATCTTCGGAGGCTCATGGCATCTTCAGGGACGATGGGTGGCGAGAATGACCGCCTTCCGCCATCGCCTTGTTCCCGATCGCCGATCGAATACTTTGTACCGGTCTGAGAGCGACGGCCAGACCTGTACTCGCATCGGCCCATTCGATGATGGCGGGATTGCCGAGGTGGTCGTCGGGGCTGCCAAGCCCAGCTCCAACGCTGAGACCAGTAAACGACGTGGCCGCCCCAATGGTTACAAGCCGGAAGCGTGTAACCAAGTGGTTACGCTCATGAGGAGCGGGCTTTCGCTCACGGCATCCGCGGGTGTGATGGGGGTTGGCCGCACGACTGTCCACCGCTGGATGGATACTCACGAAGAATTTCGGGACGCTATCTTAAGGGGCCAGGCTGCACGGACATTCAAACTTGAAACCCTGCTGCTACAAACCACATCTCCCGCCGTTGCCAAGTTCTGCCGCCTCGCCTTGATCAACGCAGCGCCCGAGGAATGGCGCAGGAAAAGCTCATCGAGCACGACTTAACCCTTGGCGGGTTATGTCTGATTGGACTACCGCCATCTTGAGGTGGCGCTCCGAATATTCGACGTAACGGCGGTTGCCCGCGGTCGGGATGACTGCAATTTTCCATCATTAGGTCAAACCGAATTATCTGAATTTGCAATGGGATATGAGCCAATGCACGCGTCAGCGATGTATCGTGTTTTCTGTTACGATCGGCCGATCAAGTCGGCATTTATCGAGTCCTGATAGCGCGGAACGTCTTTCAGACCGCGCGTTGCCAAGAACGAAGGGGTCAATCGGCGTCTATGCTGAGATTTATTATCGGCGGCTGTCAGGAGCGGGTTTCACAATCGGAATGTTGAGCTTTTCTGCATGTGCGCATGTGTACCAAGTGCCGCCACCACCGGGAAAAGCGACGACTAGATCGGGTTTGCCCTCGTTCAGCATCCGAAGGTTACGAATGAGGGCCGCGTGGCGGCCTTCATTTTTCCAGTCCGCTGGAAACTCAATGAGCTCAAGTCCACGCGACCGTGCCCATTCGCCGGCAATGCGATCGACCCCTCGGGCATCGCCCTCAATGACTGTGCGAAAGCCGTATTGGGCGTGAAGCCGGTCCAATTCCGAGAAGATAAACTCGGTGTCGTCGAACGCTCTTCCGCCGCAAACCAGAACCTTCATTGAGAGGGGATTCTTCATTGAGTGATAATGAGCCTCGTTTTTAGCTTAGTTTCTGAATCGACTCAGGTCGCACTCGTGGTCTACCGGGAGAGGGTGTAATGATCGCGACAGTCAATTCACGGCTACCGCGGATAGCCTACGCCAATAGATAGCCAAACCATCGAACGGCGCTGCTGCCGATTATTTGAACCGGAATATTTCGTCGCTGTTCGTCACCGATCATAGACAGTCTCGAAAATTGTTGGCCTTTCTGTTGGCCTTTTTAAAAATCGCACAGAGATATAATAATTAAATCAATTAGATAGACCTATAGTGCGTCTCCCCCTCTCACCAGATAACGCACCGAAACACGACAATTCCGAATCTTGATTTCACGCGCCGGCGGGAGCTCCGGGCCGCCACGAACGGTCCCGCAACCGCTCCGCCAAACGGGACCGGTCGCTGATCGCCGTCGATCATGCGCCCCCACTGGCGGCACACCGCTCTCGTTACTGACGGTCAGCGGCGCTTTTCCAGCAACGCCACGATCTCGGAATATCCGCGGGCGCGGGCATGCGCGAGCGGCGAAACCCCGTCGCGATCCGCTATCGATCGATCGGCGCCGGCGTCGAGGAGCAGCCGCACCACCTGCTGATGATTCCGGCCGCCGTTGCCCAGAACCACCGCTTCCATGAGCGCCGTCCAGCCAAGATTGTTGACGTGATCGAGCGGCGCGCCGGCGACGATCAGACGCCGCACCACCTCGACATGGCCGAGATGCGCGGCAGCGATCAGCGCCGTTCCGCGATAGGGACTGGTCGTCAGCCGGGGATCATTGCCGAGTTGTATCGCGAGCGACATCAGGTCGGGATCGTCCGCAACGGCGGCGATGGTGACGACGTCGTAGGCCTGGCTGTCCAGCGCGTTCATGTCGGCGCCGGCTTTCGCCAGCGCACGCAACGCCTCGCCTCTGGCGGCGAACGCCGCGACATGCGCGGGCGTGCGACCATGCGCGTCGCGTTCGTCCAGCGCCGCGCCGGCTCCGGCAAGGCGGCGGATGTCGTCGACATGTCCGCTTTGCGCCGCCCGATGCAGCCCTTCATAGGCGGCGATTTCGCCGGCCGACGGCGCGGTTTGCGCGTGCACGAGGGAGGCTTGCATGAAGGATGTCGTGGCAAGCAGCACGCAAACGAGGATCATGCGCAGCATTGCAGCATCTCCTTGACCGAGGAGCGACCCGCGCAAAGCGGGCCGCATCGCTGTTCCGTGACAGGCGCTTACAGGGTCGCGCCGATCGCCTTCAGCCCGGCGGCCGCGCAATTGGCATCGATGTCGCCCGAGGGCGCACCGCCGACACCGATGCCGCCGACCAGCGCCTTGCCGAACTTGACCGGCAGACCACCGGCCTGAATGACCATGCGCGCATCCATATTCCGCAGCCCGTCATTCGCCGGCTTGGAGGCGATGAACTCGGCGAGACCCGCGGTGTCGCGACCCATGGCAGCGGACGTGAACGCCTTGCCCTGCGCGCTGGTCACCGTATGCGGGCCGGAATTGTCGGCCTTCAGCATCACCTTGGTCGAGCCGTCGCGCGCCACGATGGCGACGCTGACATTGTGGCCCTGGGCGACGCAGGCCTTCAGCGCGGCATCCGCCGCCTTGGTCGCCAGATCGAGCGGCAGATAGGGAGCGCTCGGCAGTTCCTGCGCGGTGGCGGCGAACGGAACAAGAAGCGCGGTCGCGAGCACGAGGTTGCGGATCATCATGGGTCTCCTTTCCAATTGATGGAAGGAAACTAGTTCGACCTGGGGCCCGCTCGTATTCGTAGACCTGGCGGCAGCGTCCGTAGTTCTACGGAGTTCCGTGCCCGTCGAGCCAGAGGCGCGTCATCTCCGCCTGCGAGGTCGTGCCGAGCTTGGCGCCGATCGCCGCACGGTGGCTTTCCACCGTTCGCGGCGACAGGCCCAGCCCTTCGGCGATCTGGCGCGTCGTGAAGCCTTCGGCGATGCGGTCGAGAACTTCACGCTCGCGCGGCGTCAGCGCGGCCAGCAGCGCCTGCGTTTCCGCCGTCTCGGCGTGACGGGCAAGCATGCGCTCCAGCGCTTCCTGTCCCTTCTGGATCGCGTCGATCAAATCCTGCTCGTCGACCGGTTTGGAAAGGAAATCGACCGCGCCGTTACGGAAGGCGCGCCGGCAGGCCTCGATGTCGCCATGACCGGAAATGACGATCGTCGGCCAGTCGATGCCTTGCTCGGTGAGCCGCTCCTGCAGCTTCAGCCCGGAAATGACCGGCATGCGGATATCGAGGATGAGACAGCCGGGCGTCAGTTTCGATACCTGGGCGAGAAACGTCTGCGGATCGGAGAAGCCCACGGCCTTGATGCCGACGGTCGACAGAAGCAGGCCGAGGGCACGACGCACCGCCTCGTCGTCGTCGACCAGATAGACGGCGCGGCTCATTGCGCGGCCTCCGCGAATTTCCGGCTGCGCGGCAGGACGACGCGGAAGGTGGCGCCGGGGCCGCCATCGATCAGGGCGATATCGCCGCCGGCACGCTCCACGAGACGCTGGCTGAGCGCCAGACCCAGCCCGGTGCCATCCACCCGGGTGGTCGTGAACGGCGTGAACAGGCGCGGTCGCAGCTCCTCGGCTACGCCCGGGCCATTGTCGGCAACCTCCAGCACGGTTTGATCTTCCTCCTGCCGCAGCCTGATGGAGACGCGACCGGTGCCGTCCTTGTCGCCCGTCGCCTCGATGGCGTTGCGCACGAGATTGAAGACGACCTGCTCCATTTCAACGGAATCGGCGGTGACGGAAACCGGCGCCTTCGGAATGTCGAACGCAAGTCGCACGCCGTGGATCGCGGCTTGCGGCGCCAGCAGCGCCTGCACGTTGTCGAGGGCTTCGCGCAGATCGAAAGCCGACGTCGATGCATGCTGCGGACGCGACCAGTTGCGGAAACGCTCCAGGATCGAGGAAGCCCGGCGGGCCTGTGTCACGGTATCGTCCAGCACCGGCGCCAGCGCCGCCGTATCGCCGCGGCCAAGCATTCGGCGCCCGGCCTGCGCCTGCGCGAGGATGGCGGTGAGCGGTTGCGTCAGTTCATGCGCGAGACCGCTGGCCATTTCGCCCAAGGCGTTGACGCGCGAGGCATGGGCGAGGCGCGAATCCAGCGCGCTGAGTCGTGCCTGCTCGATCGCCGCGCGGGTGCGCGCCCGCTGGCGCAGGGCGGCCAGGGCCGCGAGATAGAAGAGCCCGACGAGGACGAGCACCAGGCCGGTCTTCAGAGGAGGAAAGAGTTCGGCTGGCCCGATCTTCATTCCGGTTTCCAGCAGCAGCGGCTGCGACGCGCTGCCGAGCGGCTTGGAGAACCGGACCGTCTCGGATGATTTGCCCCGATCGATGAGCGAATGACCATCCGGCAGAGACAGACCGAGCGAGATGCCGGGGCGCGACCAGAACGCGCCTCCGTCACCGAGCAGCTTCCGGGCATCGATACCCAGCATCAGCCCATAGCGCGCCGCATCCGAATTGGGGCTGCGCTTGACCATGATGTAATGATGCGGCCGCTGCGGATGCGGCAGCAGAGCGATCCGTCCGTCGGACGCTCCGGCCGCCGAACGGACAAGATCCGCGGTGGCGGGATCGAGCGGTTCGGTGCCGACCGTTTGCCCCGAAGAGGCGAGCGGAACGAGCTGCACTTCGTCGATGCGCGGGTAAAAACGCGAGATGGTCGCGGCGACATCGAGAAACAGATCGTGCCTTGCTCCCTCCGCGGCCACCGCGATCGCCGACAGCGCGGTGAGATGCGCATCATGCTGGTCGGCGCGCTGCGAGGCGAGCCGGTGGAGAACGGTGCTTTCCTGTTCCAGTTCGGCGACTAGGGCATGCCGCTGAACGACCGCCAGCATGCCGGCTGCGGCAAGCAGCAGAACGCAGCCGATGACGGTCAGTTTGAACGGGCTTTCCAGGATCTGACGATTGTTGCGCATCATCAGACCATTCTTGCAGTTTGCGCGCATAACGGAAATGCACACCGCGCCTTTGCTCGATATCGGCTTCGTCTTTATCCGCCTTGTCCAGGCAGCGCCGCAGCGCCGGCCGCAGTTCTCAAGACGGCGGCAGAGCCTCCTTCTCCCCGGACTTCATGCCAGAGGCATCCTGCCGAAAGACAGATCACGCTCCGCGCACAGGACGGCACTGCACCGCCCCATATGGGCCGCGATGCATTCCGCAATAAGCTCGTGCGCGATGCCCCGGCGCGCCGGTCTCCACGGATTGCGTGTCAGCGCTTGTCCTTCGCGTCGTTGCTGTCGGACGGCAGCGGCTCAGGCCGATCTTGCGTTCCGGTGTCGCCGGCGCGGGACCCCTGCCCGGTCGATTCCGGGCCGGTTTCCGGCTTTCCGGTTTGCGAATCGTGACCGGAGGCTTCATTCGCCTGCGCCGGCGCGGATTGCCTGGCGGGCGTCTCCGTCGCGGTGGCGCTGGGGGTCATGTCTCCGCTCGTCGGTGGGGGCAATGTCGTGGCTTGCGCAAGCGCCGGCAGCGGCGCGAGGCTGAAGCCGGCGAGCGTCGCCAGCAGCGGCAAGCGCAGAGCATGGCCGGCGCGACGGCGACGACAATTCAAATCCGGGCAATCCATAGGAAATGTCATGAGCAGGAATCTCCAATCGGCAGGTCCCATCGGTCCGCTCGCAAACCGTGCTGCGGGGCGTCCGGAGTGAACGCACAGCGGATCGCGATGGTTCGCGCGACAAGTCATGCAGCGCTTCTTCTTGCAGCATTCCTGCAGCACCTGCCGGATGCACGGCGCCACAGAGCGAGCGGCGCGTGATTCGGCAAAAGCGCCGACGACCGGGTTCCCGCCTGTGAAATGCGGTGACAGGGAACATCGATGCTGCATCGCGGCCGTGAAGTTCCATCTTCACCGGCGCCCACAGCCTTGATTTCGCGGAGCGACTGCCGCCATTGCCATTGCTTATCCCGCAATGCGAAACAAAGGGGGTGACGCCGCCGCGAAATTGCGGAACGTTTCGTTCAGCGCCGCGTTTCCGATCGCGTTATCCCGATATCCGGGCGCAGCGCCCATTGCGACGAGGGAGCGACACCATGCTTCTGCTTTTCGCGATTTCGGTTATCGCCGCTGCCGCACTCACCCTGGCAGCCATCTGGATGCAGCCGAGGGACCGGAAGATTCCCTATTGAGCAATTCCGGGAAAACCGTGCGAAGCGGTTTTTCACCCGAACTTGCATTTAGATTTGCGCGAGCGGATTTGCACAGGAGAGCAAGAGAGCTCGTGCTAGAAAGTTTGCACAAGAGCACTCGAGAAAAAATGGATCGCGTCACTGCTTGCGCGAAGAGTGCAGGCCGCGAACAGTGGAGGCGATCCGGGATCGTGGCCCTGCCGCCACGCCCACGGCGCCTGATCATTCCTGATCGTCGTTGCTGCTGCCGTCCGATCCACAGGATTGCGGATGTGAGTTGATCGCATCGCATTGATTGCGGATCGCGGGCCATCGCGCGCACACGATGCCGGATACGCAAGGCGCGGAAGGCTCAGAATCATCCCGGAATTACCGATCGCCGTATCGGCGATTGCTTTCGATGCCGAATCACCTGCAGATCGCGCTTGCCGTCCAGGCCGGCCGGGCAATGGCAGCAACCCGATGGCACGCGACCCGACGAGACGGGACCCGACAGCATGGGACAGGTGATGCGATGGCGACAGACCGATGCGATTGATGCTGTCGCGGCGGTTTGCACCGTTGTTCTGGTGCCAGTTCTTTTCCGCCTTCAACGATAATTTCCTGAAGACCGCGTTGGTGTTCCTGATCCTGTTCCGGATCGGCGGCACCAGCGGCGAGGCGTTGATCACGCTCGCCGGCGCGGTGTTCATCTCGCCGTATTTCTTCCTCTCGGCGCTCGGCGGCGAACTTGCCGACCGCTACGACAAGGCGCGCGTCGCGCAATGGCTCAAGGGCGGCGAGATCGCCATCGCCTTGCTGGCAATCGTCGGCTTCCTGCAATCGTCGGTGCCAATGCTGTTCGTCGCGCTGTTCGGCTTCGGCGTCGTCGCGGCGCTGTTCGGACCGATCAAATACGGCATCCTGCCCGACCATCTGCCGCTGCCGGCCTTGCCGGCGGCAAATGCGCTTGTCGAGGGCGCAACCTTCATCGCCATTCTCACCGGCACGATGGCGGCGGGCTTCGCTTCCGCCGGCGGCGGCGACCTGATCGCGATCTGCGTCGTCGTCGCGGTGTTCGCGGTGGCGTGCTGGTTGTCGAGCCTGATGATCCCGCCGACCGGCGAGAGCGCGCCGACGCTGATCGTGTCCGTCAATATCGCGCGCTCGACGGCGGCCTTGCTTCGCCATCTGCGCGCCGACCGGCGTCTGTGGTGGGGGGCGCTGGTGACGAGTTGGTTCTGGCTCGCCGGCATCGTCACGCTGTCGCTGCTGCCGCCGCTGATCAAGACGCGGCTCGGCGGCGACGAGCACACCGTCACCGCCTATCTGGCGTTGTTCTCGATCGCCGTCGGCATCGGCTCGGCGCTGGCGGCGATCGTCGCGCGCGGCCGCATCGTGCTCAGCACGACCTTTGCCGGGGCGCTGCTGCTCGGCGGCTTCGCCATTGATCTCGGGCTTGCCGTCGCGCATGCCGAGCCTGTCGCCGCGGCGGGGCCGGGCGCAGTGCTCACCTCGTTCAGCGGCCTGCGCGTCGCCTTCGATCTCGCCGGCCTCGCCATCGGCGGTGGCCTTTACATCGTGCCGGTGTTCGCGGCGGTGCAGGCCTGGGCCGGCGCCGACTATCGCGCCCGCACGGTGGCGGCGGTGAACATCCTCAACGCCGCCTTCATGACCACCGCGACGGTGACCGTCGCCTTGCTGCAGAGCATCGGCGCGACAGTGAGCCTGCTGTTTGCGGGGTTGGGCATTTTGACGCTGGCGGTTGCCGCGATCATCTGGGTTACGATGCCGGAAAACAGGACTGTGCAATGACAATTCCACCGCTACCCGACCACCTGCAAAACCTCGTCAAGACCGACTATCCGGGCTTCAGCGACAGCGAAATGAAGCGCCGCCGCGATGCCGTCTCGGCGCTGCTCGCGGAGCACGATTGCGATCACCTGCTGTTCTGCGGCGCCAACCGCTCCGGCTCGGTGGTGCAGTGGCTGACGCAATGGCCGGTGACCGCCGAGGCGGTCGGCATCTTCACGCCCGGCGAGCGTGACGCGCTGTTCGTCCAGCACGTCAATCACGAGCCGCTGGCCCAGATCATCGCCCGCGACGCCGATGCCCTGTGGGGCGGCGCCTCGTCGATCCGCGCGGCGCTCGACGTGCTGGCGAAGCGTGGCGCGCGCAACGGCCGCGTCGCCTTCATGGGGCCACTGAGCCTCGACCAGCACGCAGCGCTGACGGAAAAGTTCGGCACGCCGAAGAATCTCAACCGCGCTTACGTGACGCTGCGGCAGGTCAAGTCGGCCGAGGAACTCGACTGGCTGCGCATCGGCGCCTATTTCAGCGATCTCGGCATGGCGGCGCTGCATGAGCACGCCCGTCCCGGCGTCAATGAGCGCGAACTCGGCAGCTACATCGAGCAATCCTATTCGCCGCTCGGCGGAACGCATTTCATCCACTATATCGGTGCCACCTCGATGCTCTCGCCGGCAGTGGGCGTGCCGCGCCAGTATGCCTCGGCGCGCAAGATCGAAATCGGCGACGTCGTCACGGCGGAGATTACTGCCGCGTTCTGGGAGCAGCAGGGCCAGGTACTGCGCAGCTGCGCCATCGGCATGGATCCCCCGGCGCTCTATCAGGAACTGCATGCCGTGGCCGATGCGGCCTTCGATGCGGTGACCGCGATCCTGAAAGCCGGCACGACCCCGGCGCAGGTGATCGAGGCGGCCGGCGTCATCGAGGATGCCGGCTTCACCATCATCGACGATCTGCTGCACGGCTATGGCGGCGGCTATCTGCCGCCGATCCTCGGCTCGAAGAGCCGGCCCGCCGGCCCGGTGCCGGAGGCACCGTTCCGCGCCGGCCAGACGGTGGTGGTGCAGCCGAACGTCGTGACGCGCGACCGCACCGCCGGCGTGCAGACCGGCGAGATGCTGCTGATCACCGACACCGGCATCGAGCGCATGCACGCCTTCCCGCGCGGCTTCGGCCGCGCCGGCTGAAATCCGTCGCCTTGCGCGGACCCTCTTGCGCGGACCGTCTTGCGCGACCTGAAATGAACGAAGCCCGGACATGATCCGGGCTTCGGTCTTTCTGCAAGCAGGGCCGGCGATTGACGCCGCTCAGCGTGCCGCGCGCAACTGGTCGGCCATCCAGTCGGCGGACTGCGGCCGGTATTTGTGCGGCCGGTTGTTGGCGACGTGCGAGCCGTCCTCGATCACCAGCAGTTCGACCGGCCCCTTCGCTTCGGCCGCCAGCCGCTCGGCATGGTGCCACGGCGTCACGCGATCGAGCTTGCCGGTGACGATGAACAGCGGGCAGGTGATGTTCTGCGCCACGCCGCTGAGCGACAGCTTCGCCGCCTTGCGGCGCACGTCGTCGGCGTCGGTGGCGCGGCTGCGCACCTGGAAGACGTTGCGCGTCAGCTCCGGCATGAAGTCGAGGCATTCGGCCCAATCGTAAGGACCGGAGAGGGAAATGCACGCCTTGATGCGCTTCTCGAAGGCGACGATGCGCGGCGCATAGTAGCCCCCGAGGCTGACGCCCCAGATACCGATGCGGTTCGTATCGACGTCCTTGCGCGTCATCAGCCAGTCGACCACCGCGGTGCCGGCCACCTCGTAGTCGCCGCGAATGGCGAAGTCATATTCCGCCTCGCCCTGTCCCGGCCCGTCGAAGGTCAGCGTCGCCATGCCGCGTTCGAGGAAGGTACGCTCCATCGCGTCCATTTCCTCCTTCGTCGAATCGAGCCCCATGGTGAGGATGACGACCGGCGGCTTATCGGCGCCGCGCGGCTTGCGGAAGATGCCGATCAGCGTTTTGCCCTCGTAGGGAATCTCGACGCGCTCGCCCGGCGGGTCGAGATACGGCAGCGCCAGTTGCCGGCATTCCACCGCCTTGCGGTGCGCGGCTTGCATCTGCGGCAGATCGTGGACGAACAGGAATTTGCCGAAGTGATAATAGACGCCGGCGCGGGTCAGATGCTCCGCGGCGCTGCGCGTATGCTGCTTCGCCAGCGCCTCGCGGCCCAGGGCTTCATGCAGCGCCGCGCGTTCCGACCAGGCGGCGCACCAGTCGTTCCACGACTTCACCGAAGCGGTGATGTCCTGAAAGTCGGCGAGGATCACGCCGTTGGAGATGCAGCGATGCGACCAGTGCGCCATCGCCATCGCGAGTTTCGGATCCTGGGCCGGGGCGGATTGAGCGGAAGCGTTTTGCGTCATGATGCCTGAAGTTTGTTTCTCTGTTGAAATTAAAGACCGGTCGGCGAGCGGCGCGCGGATGGCGCCGCGACGATCCTAGCGTTTCGCGGGCGCCGGCAACAGCGCCGGCACGACAACCGGGGGATCGCGAAATGCGCCGGCGGCAGGATAGCCGCACGATCCGGCTTTTGCGCGGGGCGCGCTGCGGCCGGATGGCGCAGGCACGCGAATGCCGCGGCGTTCGGAAGATGGAGTGGAAAGGCATTCCGTACTTTTCTATCGCGCCGGCGCATATTGCCTGCGCATGATCGCCCGGGCCAGATGCGGGCACATGCTTTCCGGAAAACCGCTGCGCACTCTTCCGGATCATGCTCTATGATCCGCGCCACGCATCGCCGGGATACAGCCGTCATGACTTCGTTACGCCCTGTCACGCTGATCACCGGTGCGTCGGCAGGCATCGGCGTCGAACTCGCCCGTGTCTTCGCCGCTCACGGCCATGAACTGGTGCTGGTGGCACGGCGGCAGGAGCGGCTGAACATACTCGCCGCCGAGATCGCATCCGGAAGCGTCGCGCAGGGTGGCCGGCCACCGCTGGTGCTGGCTCTCGATCTGGCGCGCGGCGACGCGGCGGCAACAATCGCCGATGCGCTGGCGCAGGCCGGCCTCGCGCCGCAATACATCGTCAACAATGCCGGCTTCGGTCTCGTCGGCCACGCCGCAACGCTGTCGCGCGGCGAGCAGGCGGAGATGATCGAGGTCAATATCCGCACGCTCACCGATCTGTCGCTGGCCTTCGTCGACAGTCTGGAGCGGCACCGCGGCGGCATTCTCAATGTCGCCTCGATCGCCGCTTTCGTGCCGGGGCCGGGCATGGCGGTCTACTACGCCAGCAAGGCCTATGTGCTGTCGTTCAGCGAAGCCCTGTCGGCGGAATTGAAGCCGCGCGGCATCCGCGTCACGGTGCTGTGCCCCGGGCCGGTCGCGACCGAGTTTGCGCAGCGCGCCGGCGTACGCGCCGGTGTCGGGCCGGGCCTGCTGTCGGTCCCTGCCCGGCAGGTGGCGGAAGATGGCTATCGGGCGCTGATGGCGGGAAAACGGCGCGCCATACCGGGCCTGCTGCCGAAGCTGGTGGTCGCAGCGATGGCGCTCATCCCCAACGCCCTGCTGCTCGCAGCGGTCGATTACCGGCAATCGCGGCGGCGCGCCCGCCAGCAAGACGCCGGCACTGCCGGGTCCGGCAGCCCCGCATCGGATTCATAGCAGGCCCGCCGACACACCGGCCGGCGTATCGACGGTTGCATTGTGGTGCGGACGGCTTACCAATGGCGCACCGCGTCATGACACACGCCGCCCCCAGACAGCCGGTCCTCCTCGTTCTGCATCAGGCCAATTCCTCCGCCGGCCGGGTCGGCCAGGCGCTGGCGCGGCTCGGCTTTCCGCTCGACATCCGCCGGCCGCCGCTCGGCGATCCGCTGCCGGAAACCATGCAGGCGCACGCCGGAGCGGTGATCTTCGGCGGGCCGCAGAGCGCCAACGATCCCGACGACTTCGTCAGACGCGAGATCGACTGGATCGGCGTGCCGCTCAAGGAGAACAAGCCGTTTCTCGGCATCTGTCTGGGCGCGCAGATGATGGCGCGCCATCTCGGCTCGACGGTGGCGCCGCACCCGGAAGGCCACGCCGAGGTCGGCTATTACCCGATCCGGCCGACCGAAGCGGGACTGCAGGTCTGCGCCCAGTGGCCCGACCACGTCTATCAGTGGCACCGGGAAGGGTTTGCCCTCCCCTCCGGCGCGGAACTGCTGGCCGAGGGCGACACGTTCAGCTCGCAGGCCTTTCGCTACGGCAGCGGCTACGCGCTGCAGTTCCATCCGGAAGTGACGCACGCGATGATGTGCCGGTGGACGGTGCGCGGCGCCCAGCGCCTCGAACTGCCGAACGCCAAGCCGCGCCACGCGCATTTCGCCGACCGGCCGGTCTACGATCTGGCGTCGCGCAACTGGCTTGCCGCCTTCCTCAATCGCTGGATCGGCTCGGAACCGCCGCAGCGCTGACCGCGATGGCGCCCGGCCCGGAAACTGGCGCAGAGGCGGTCGAGGACAAACCGCGAGCGCGGCCGGGCAACAGACAACGCCTGACAACAAATGAGAGAGATACCGGTCCGGAGGGGATTGGTGGAGCCAGGCGGGATCGAACCGCCGACCTCGTCATTGCGAACGACGCGCTCTCCCAGCTGAGCTATGGCCCCGCCGAAGCACGGATCATCGATATGGGATCGAAGTCCGGCCAGCCTCGAAACGAGTGCGGGGGATGTACGGCGTGGGTTTGGTGGTGTCAAGGATCGTGCATCGACGCGGAGGCCGGACGCCGGGCACAGATACGCCCGCGCCGGCGGACCGATTGTCCCCCGGCTTGTTCCGGGTTGGCCTTCCCGCTACGTTCGCCGCGTTCCCGGCTAGCGCCCTCCGCCGACCATCCGTACAAAGACCCTTTGGACGAAACCCGGACGAAATCCTTGCCATGCGCGCGCTTCTCGATGTCATCCTCCTGATCCTGCAGATTTACGTCTGGCTGCTGATCGCCGCCGCCATCCTCTCATGGCTGATCGCCTTCAACGTGGTGAACACGCGCAACCAGCTCGTCAGCACCATCGGCGAATTTCTCTACCGGATTACCGAGCCGGTGCTGCGGCCGATCCGCAACGTGCTGCCCAATCTCGGCGGCATCGACATTTCGCCGGTGATCCTGATCCTGATCATCTTCTTCATCCAGAGCGTCATTGCCCGTTACATCTATCCGAACGTCTTCTGAGGCGATGCCGGGACGCACGACAGCAGGCCGCCGCGCATCGAAGCCACCCTTTCCGGCCGGCGCAGCGCCGGGTATCAGCGTCGCGCGGCCATGGAGTGCAACCGGCGATGGCGTCCTGCTGTCGGTGCGGCTGACGCCGAAGGGCGGCCGCGACGGCATCGACGGTATCGAGACGCTGGCCGACGGCCGCGCCGTGCTGAAGGCGCGGGTGCGCAGCGCACCGGTCGAGGGCGCGGCGAATAAAGCGCTGATCGCGCTGATTGCCGAAACCGCCGGCGTGCCGCGCAGCGCCGTCGGCTTCGTCGCCGGCGAGACGGCACGGATCAAGCGGCTGCGCATCGCCGGCGATGCAGCGGCGGTGATTGCCGCGCTCGCCCGCAGCGCCGAGCGAAAGGCCGGTGCATGATGCCACCAGAGACGTCGCCCCGCTCCTCCTCGGCCGCGACCGCCCGCATCATCGACGGCAAGGCAATCGCCGCCGGATTACGCGCGCGCGTCGCCATCGCGGTGCGCGATCTCGAAGCGCAGCATCTGCGCCCCGGCCTCGCGGTGGTGCTGATCGGCGAGGATCCGGCGAGCCGCGTCTATGTGCGCGCCAAGAGCAAGGCGGTGCTGGAAGCCGGCATGCGCGCTTTCGATCACCATCTGCCGCAGGACGTGAGCGAAGCCGAGCTGCTGGCGCTGATCGCAAGGCTCAACCGCGATCCGGACGTGCACGGCATTCTCGTGCAACTGCCGCTGCCGCCGCAATGCGGCGTCGACAAGGTGATCGACGCCATCGATCCGGCAAAGGACGTCGACGGTTTTCACCCGATCAATGCCGGTCGCCTGCAACGCGGCCTGCCCGGCCTGGTGCCGTGCACGCCGCTCGGCTGCCTGATCCTGGCGCGCAGCGCGCTGCCCTCGCTCGATGGGCTGGAAGCGCTGGTGATCGGCCGCTCCAACATCGTCGGCAAGCCGGTGGCGCAACTGCTGCTCGCGGCCAACGCCACCGTCACCGTCGCGCATTCGCATACCAAGGATGTGCCGCAGCTCTGCCGGCGCGCCGATCTGGTGGTCGCCGCCGCCGGCCGTCCGGCGATGGTGCATGCCGACTGGATCAAGCCCGGCGCCACGGTAATCGATGTCGGCATCAACCGCGTCACCGGCGCCGATGGCCGCGCCCGCATCGTCGGCGATGTCGCGCCGGAAGCGGCGCAAGTTGCCGGCGCGATCACGCCGGTGCCGGGCGGCGTCGGACCGATGACCATCGCCTGCCTGCTCGCCAATACGGTGCGCGCCGCCTGCATGCAGCACGATCTGCCGGCGCCGGATCTGTGAGCCCGCAGCGCCGATCGACAACGGCGCGCTGATCCTCACCCGTCGTCACGGGAGGCAACGGCGTCGCATCGCGTCATGAGACGCGCATCGATCGGTCGGCGATATCGAAGGAGCGAGCGGAGAGCGGCTTACGCCGGCCAGGCGTAGGCGACCTTGTCGAGGGTCTTGTCGCCGAAGCGTTCCGAGGAGCGGGCGACGGCGCGGCCGCCGACGGCGCGGTAGAACTCCACCGCCGGCTCGTTGTCGGACAGTGCCCAGACGACGATCGATTTCAATCCGCTCTGGATCATGTCCTTGCGTGCGGCGGCGAACAGGCGGCGACCGAAGCCGAGCCCCTGGAACTCCGGCCGCAGATAGAGTTCGTAGACTTCGCCGTCATAGGACAAGCTGCGGGCGCGGTTGCGGCCGTAATTGCTATAGCCGGCGACCTGGTCGCCGAATTGCAACAGCGAGATGCGGCTGCCCTTGCGGATCGCCGAATCCCACCAGTCCGGGCCGCGACGGTTGATCAGCCGGTCGAGCTCGATGCCGGGAATGATGCCGCGATAAGCAGACCGCCAAGCGTCGTCATGGGTCGCGGCGACGGCCATCGCATCGGCGGGCTTGGCGCGGCGAATCTCGATGGTGACGATGCTCATGCCTGGATATGAGCAAGCCACCGCGCGCGCTTCAAGCCCCGTGGTAGCGAATGAGTTAACGGGTGTGGATTACACGCCACACCCGGCCGGCTTGTCCCGGGCCTTATCCGCAAGTTTTCCGTTCCGGGCGGCGCGATCACGAAACGATGAACGGGTTCACGCTTCCGCCGTTTCGCGGGCGCGTTCGTCGCGCTTGCGCTCGTTCTCGTCGAGCAGCTTCTTGCGCAGGCGGATCGACTTCGGCGTCACCTCGACAAGTTCGTCGTCCTGGATGTAGGCCAGCGCCTTCTCCAGCGTCATCTTGATCGGCGGAGTGAGGCGAACCGCCTCGTCCTTCGAGGTGGTGCGGATATTGGTCAGCTTCTTGCCCTTGAGCACGTTGACGACGAGATCGTTGTCGCGCGTGTGCTCGCCGACGATCATGCCGGTATAGACCTTCCAGCCCGGCTCGATCATCATCGGGCCGCGATCCTCCAGGTTCCACAGCGCATAGGCCACCGCCTCGCCGGCATCGTTGGAGATCAGCACGCCGTTGCGGCGGCCCTGGATTGCTCCCTTGAACGGCGCATAGGCATGGAAGACGCGGTTCATGATGGCGGTGCCGCGGGTGTCGGTCAGCAGTTCGCCCTGATAGCCGATCAGACCGCGCGTCGGCGCATGGAAGACGAGGCGCTGACGATTGCCGCCGGACGGCCGCATTTCCATCAGGTCGGCTTTGCGCTCCGACATCTTCTGCACGACGATGCCGGAATGTTCCTCGTCGAGGTCGATGACCACTTCCTCGATCGGTTCCTGCAATTCGCCGTTGTCCTCGCGCAGCAAGACCTTCGGACGCGATACCGACAGTTCGAAGCCTTCGCGCCGCATGTTCTCGATCAGGATGCCGAGCTGCAATTCGCCGCGGCCCGCGACCTCCATCGAATCCTTGTCGTCGCTTTCCGTCACGCGCAGCGCGACATTGGCCTCCGCCTCGCGCAGCAGGCGATCGCGGATCATCCGGCTCGTCACCTTGTCGCCTTCGGTGCCGGCGAGCGGTGAATCGTTGACGCGGAAGGTCATCGCCAGGGTCGGCGGATCGATCGGCTGCGCCGGAATGGCCTCCGTCACCTCCGGCGCGCAGATCGTATGCGCCACCGAGGCCTCCGGCAGGCCGGCAATCGCGACGATGTCGCCGGCGCCGGCCTCGTCGATCGGCTGGCGCTCGATGCCGCGGAACGCCAGCACCTTGGAAACGCGACCGCTCTCCACCAGGTTGCCGTGGCGGTCGAGCACCTTGACCGTCTGGTTCGGCTTGACGGTGCCGGACGTGATGCGCCCGGTGATCAGCCGGCCGAGATAGGGGTTCGATTCCATGATCGTGCCGAGCATGCGGAACGGCCCGTCCTCGACCTTGGCCGGCGGCACATGGCTGAGCACCAGTTCGAACAGCGGCCGCATGCCGTTGTCCGACGGGCCTTCGAGGTTCGGCGACATCCAGCCCTGTTTGGCGGAGCCGTAGAGGATCGGGAAGTCGAGCTGTTCGTCGCTGGCATCGAGCGCCGCGAACAGGTCGAAGACCTCGTTGAGCACCTCGTTGGCGCGCGCGTCGGCGCGATCGACCTTGTTGATGACGACGATCGGACGCAGGCCCATGCGCAGCGCCTTCGACACCACGAATTTGGTTTGCGGCAGCGGCCCTTCCGCCGCATCGACCAGCACGATGGCGCCATCGACCATGTTGAGGATGCGCTCGACCTCGCCGCCGAAATCGGCGTGGCCCGGCGTATCGACGATGTTGATGCGGGTATTCTCCCAGACCACCGAGGTCGCCTTGGCGAGGATGGTGATGCCGCGCTCGCGCTCGATATCGTTGGAATCCATGACGCGCTCGGCGACGCGCTGGTTCTCGCGATAGGTGCCGGATTGCTGCAACAGGCGGTCGACGAGCGTCGTCTTGCCGTGGTCGACGTGGGCAATGATGGCGATATTGCGCAGATTCATCGGTTGTCTTTCTCCCTTGCCCGGACGCATCGCGGTGCGCGGGAAAGGGCGGATAGGGGTTCGATCATGGTCTCGTCACGGTCCGGGCAGCCGCGTGAAGCCTGTCTCGCTTTGGAGCCGGCCTTGGGAGCCAGCCTTGCTTTGGCGCCGGCTTCGCTTTCGCCCCGAACCGGGGCTAACCTGATGGCGCGGCGGCAACGGTGGTCGTCAAAACCGGCGACTGTCGGAACCGGCGACTGTCGAAACCAAAGCGCGGGCCCGGGGCCCGCGGATGCGCGCGGACTATAGCTGCGAAATGCCGCAGTGCAACCGCCAAGGCAAAGCAAAGGCACGGCAAAAGCAGCGGTAAAGGCGGCAGGATAAAGGCGACGAGGGTGCCGCCGGCGTTCGGCCGTCGAATGATCGTCAATGGAGGTTCATCATGACCCGCAAGCTCACCGGCGACGCCCGCCAGCAGGCGCTGGCGCGCCTGACCGGCTGGTCCGAGGCGACGGACCGCGACGCCATCACCCGCCGCTTCGTCTTCCGCGACTTCAAGGAGGCCTTCGCCTTCATGACCCGGGTGGCGGACGTGGCGGAAGAAATGAACCACCACCCGGAATGGTTCAACGTCTACAAGACGGTGGACGTGACGCTATCAACGCACGATGCGGGCGGGCTGACCGAGCGCGACATCAAGCTGGCCGAGGCGATGGACCGGCTGGCGGTCTAGAACTGCCGGGGCCAATAAAATCGGAACCGGGCTCTCCTGTTTCAACGCGTTGTCGCCACGCGAGCCGGTTCCGTGTGCGGCAATGCCGTAGACTCGGGCCGCAGCGTCGGGTTCCCGACCGGCGGTTCCGGGTTCCCGCGCTGCCCCTCGGGAACCCCGCCATTGCAGCGCGCCATCGCCGTTCCCATCTGGGAAAGCATGAAAACAGCGCACGCATCCGCCTCCGGTTTCAACGCTTCCGGTTTTGCCCGCGACGAGCGGCTGGTCCGCAGCCGCTTCTGGGGCAAGCTGCAGCGCGTCGCGGCGCTGATCCCGTTCGCGCCGGACCTCATCGCCGCCTATTACTGCGCGATCGACCGGCGCACGCCGCATCATGTCCGCATCGCGCTGTTCGGGGCGCTCGCCTATTTCATCATGCCGTTCGACGGCGTGCCCGACATCGTGCCGATGCTCGGCTTCGCCGACGATGCGGCGATGCTGGCCGCCGCGATCCGCCTCGTCGCCGGCCATATCACGCCGACACACCGCGCCCGCGCGCAGCTCGCACTGGAGAAACTGTCGCGCTTCGTCAGCCGCTGACGACCGTCCGCGACGCCAGCAGCACGACGCGCCGCGCCCCGACGAGCGATCCGAACGGCTTTACGGCCGCAGGATCGCCTTGCCCATCACCTTGCGCGACGCGATGTCGTTGAGCGCCTGCTTCGCCTGCGCGAGCGGATAGACGGCATGAACATGCGCCGACAGCCGTCCCTCCGCGCACCATTGCATCAGCTCCGCGGTGTTGGCGCGATTGCCGCCCGGATCGCGCGCAGCCCAGCCGCCCCAGTTGACGCCGAGAATGTCGCAATTGCGCAGCAGCGCCAGGTTCAGCGGCATCTTCGGGATTTCGCCGGCGGCGAAGCCGACCACCAGGAAACGGCCGAGCCAGGCGGTGGCGCGCAGCGCCTGCTCCGCATAGGCGCCGCCGACCGGATCGTAAACGACGTCGGGTCCGCGGCCGCCGGTGAGCGCACGGAGCGACAGCTTCAGATCGTCGCGGCCGTAATTGATGCCGTCGGCGGCGCCATGCGCGCGCGCGAAATCGAGCTTGTCGTCGGCGGATGCACAGGCGATCACCCGCGCGCCGATGATGCGCCCCAGCTCCACTGCCGCCAGACCGACGCCGCCGGAAGCGCCGAGCACGGCGAGTGTCTCGCCCGGCTGCAATCGCGCCCGGTTCTTCAGCGCATAGAGCGAGGTGCCGTAGGTGACGGTGACGCCGGCGGCGCGCTCGAAGGCAAGCGCGTCGGGAAGCCGCACCAGCACCTCCGCCGGCACGACGACCGCCTCACGCGCGGCGCCCTCGCCGATATAGCCGGCGACGCGGTCGCCCGGCCCGACCGACGTGACGCCCGGCCCGACCGCGGTGACGATGCCGGCGAATTCCGCGCCCGGCGAGAACGGCAGCGCCGGCTTGCGCTGGTATTTGCCGGCGATGATCAGCGTGTCGAAGAAATTCAGCGCCACCGCCCTGACCGCCACCACCACTTCACCGGCGCCGGCAACCGGCGCAGGCAGGTCCTGCAGTTCGAGATCGTCGGGGCCGCCGAGGCGGGTGCAGAGCAATGCTTTCATGGCTTTCATGGCCGTCTCATCATGACGCGGGCTGTCCAGCAGACATCCACACGATGCCTCTGTGTCGCGATGCCCCTGTATTGCCGATTTTTCATCCTATTCGGATAGAATCCCGCGTCCCTGAAGTTATAATCCCTGATCTGAGATCGTTTCACGAACCTCATTCGCGGCATCGGTCCGCCTCGTGACACCGCCGGGGGCAGCCCGATCCAATCGGCACATCCTCTCGACAAGGCTGAATTAATGACTTTGAAGCGCTTCGCTCGCATCGTTGCTCCGTTCCTGGCAATGGCGCTGTATCCGACGGCCCTTCACGCGCAAACCGCGAAACCCGTTGCCAAGCCGGCGGCCAAACCCGTACCGAGCATCGGCGGCGCCCAGCCGAACCTGCTCGGCCAGTACGGCGACTGGGGCGCCTATGCCGCATCGCCCGGCGGCAAGAAGGTCTGTTTCGTGATTTCGCGGCCGACCAAGACGCTGCCGGCCAATGTCCGCCGCGATCCCTCCTACCTGTTCATATCCAGCCGCCCGGCGGAGAAGGTGACGGAGGAAGTCTCCATCATCCTCGGCTATCCGGCGAAATCGAGCGCCGACGGCGCGGTGGAGGTCGGCAGCGACAGCATCGCCCTCTATGCGCAGAACGACAGCGCCTGGGTCAAGAACGCGCCGGACGAAGCCAAGCTGGTTACCGCGCTGCGCGGCGGCGCCGAGGCCGTCGTCAAGGCGGAGTCGCAGCGCGGCACCAAGACCACCGACACCTATTCGCTCAAGGGCGTGACCCAGGCGCTCGACCGCGCCGCGCAGGAATGCAAATAAGCAAGCAAATGCGTGCGCCAGCAGGCTGCGGACGGGCGCGCGGATAGACGCAACCCTTTGCTGCGGCCGGACGCGGCCAGTCGGACCGGAGGTTGCGGGCTTGACCCGGGCACCCATCTTCTATCGAAGAGAGCGCAGCCGGCCGGCCGCGACCGGCGCCCCGGCTGCCGGCCCTGGCGTCAGCCGGCGTTGATCCGGCGTTTATGATGATGGATGCGCGGGCACCGCCCGCGCCTGATGACCCGATGGATGTGAATCTCGCACCGCCGCCCGCCCCGATCGAGAAGGTTGCGCTCGAACGCTATGTCGCGCCGGAAAAGCCGTCGCTGATCGGCCTGTCGCGGCCGCAACTCGCCGAGGCGCTGGCGGCCGCCGGCGTGCCGGAGAAGGCGCGCAAGATGCGCGTGCAGCAGCTCTGGAACTGGCTGTATGTCCGGGGCGCGAAGACATTCGACGCGATGACCAGCGTGTCGAAGGACCTGCGCGTCGCGCTCGATGCCCGCTTCACGCTGGCGCGGCCGGAGGTCGTCGCCGAGCAGATCTCGGTCGACGGCACGCGCAAATGGCTGCTGCGGCTGCCGGGCGAGAATCCCGGCGAGCGGCCACACGAGGTCGAGTGCGTCTACATCCCCGATACCGACCGCGCGACGCTGTGCGTGTCGAGCCAGGTCGGCTGCACGCTCAACTGCTCGTTCTGCCACACCGGCACGCAGCGGCTGGTGCGCAACCTCACCGCCGGCGAGATCGTCGGCCAGGTGATGGTGGCGCGCGACCGGCTCGGCGACTGGCCGGGCGGCGTGCGCCCCACCGACGGCATCGTCCCGAACGGCGACCGCCTGGTCACCAACATCGTGATGATGGGCATGGGCGAGCCGCTCTACAATTTCGACAATGTCCGCGACGCGCTGCTGATCGTTTCCGACGGCGAGGGCATCGGCATCTCGAAGCGCCGCATCACGCTCTCGACCTCCGGCGTGGTGCCGATGATCGAGCGCACCGGCGCCGAGATCGGCGTATTGCTGGCGATCTCGCTGCACGCGGTGCGCGACGATCTGCGTGACGTGCTGGTACCGATCAACCGCAAATACAATATCGCGCAGTTGCTCGACGCCTGCCGCAACTATCCCGGCGCATCGAATGCGCGTCGCATCACCTTCGAATATGTGATGCTCAAGGGCGTCAACGATTCCATCGACGACGCCAAGGCGCTGGTGCGGCTGCTCAAGGGCATTCCGGCCAAGATCAATCTCATCCCGTTCAACCCGTGGCCCGGATCGACATACGAATGCTCCGACTGGGAGCAGATCGAGAAGTTCTCCGAGGTCGTGTTCAATGCCGGCTACGCCTCGCCGGTGCGCACGCCGCGCGGCCGCGACATCCTCGCCGCTTGCGGACAGCTCAAGAGCGCCACCGAAAAACTCTCGGCGCGCGAACGTCTGGCGCTGCGGGCGATGGCGATGCAGGACGAGGAATCATGAAAGCCGCCATCCCCAGGCGGCGCCGCACCGCGAAGTCCGCGAAGGACGAACAGCGGCTTTGAAACGGGGGCGGCCGTCTGCCGCGCGGCGCGCACTCACACCGGCTTCGGCCGATCCGAGGGGCCGTCCCCGGGATGACGGCGGAGAGAAGGCATCATGGCGCTGATCGGCCGCATCGTCGTCATCCTGTTCGCGATCTTCGTTGCGATGTTCGCCGCCGGCGTGGCGCTGGCGCTCGGCATTCTCGGCCCGCAATGGCACGTCCTCTCCGGCGACATCGGCGAGCGCGTGGCCTTCTGGGGCGTGGCGATGTTCGCCTCCGGCGTCACCGCGACCATCGCCTTCGTGCCGCTGCTGATCGCCATCGTGCTCGCGGAGGGTTTCTCGGTCCGCTCGCTGCTCGCTTATGTGGCGGTCGGCGCGGCGGTGATGCTGCTCGCCTATTACGGCGCCGGCCTCGGCCAGACGATCGAGGAGCCGATCGACAATCCGCCGCCGCTGGTCAGCCGCGAGACGGAACTCACCGCGATGGCCGGCATGGTGTTCGGGCTGGTCTACTGGGCGATCGCCGGGCGTTCCGCCGGCCGCTGGCGCGGCCAGCCCGGCGCGCCGGGCGCGTGACATCAGTGCGCTTCCCAAGGCCCCGCGGCTTCGCTAGAGCGTCTGGGCTTCCGACGGGACCAGAAGCAAAGCGCTTCAGTCCTGTTCTCACGATTTCTGTTCCCGCGCGTTTTCGTCACGCGACATGGTTTCACCTCGCTTGAAAACGCTATAGCGCCCCCGCATGAACCGCACCGGTCTGATCGCCGCCCTCATCATCGCCGCCGTCGTTGGGATCGTCTTCGGGCTATATCCGGATCTCGATCTGCGCATCGCCGAACCGTTCTACCGCATCGACCGCGGCGGCAATCTGTTCGGGCTGCGCCTCGATCCGCTGGTGATGACGCTGCGCGACGCGATGCTGTGGCTGGTGACGATCGCGGTCGCGGTGCCGGGGCTGGCGCTGGCGATCAAGCTCGTTCTGCCTCGCCGGAAGCTGCTCGTCTCCGCGCGCGCCATCGTCTTCCTGATCGCGACCATGGCGCTCGGTCCCGGCCTGCTCACCAATGGCATCCTCAAGGAGCATTGGGGCCGTTCGCGGCCGATCGACGTCACGCCGTTCAACGGGCAGGAGACCTTCGTGCCGTGGTGGGACGTGCGCGGCGACTGTCCCAACAATTGCTCGTTCGTGTCCGGCGATGTTTCCGGCGCCGCCTGGCTGTTCGCGCCCGCGGCGCTGGCGCCGCCGCCGTGGCGGCCGCTCGCCTATGCCGGCGCCTTCGTCTTCACCGCCGCGATGGGCGCGATCCGCATCGGCATGGGCGGACACTTCTTTACCGACACGGTGTTTGCCGGCGTCTTCACCTTCCTGGTGATCTGGCTGTGCTACGCGCTGATCTATCGCTGGCCGCGCACCCGCCTCCGCGACGAGGCGCTGGAGCGCGGCATCGAGCGCCTTGCCATGCCCGGCTATCGATTCATCGCCCGGCTGTTCGGACGACGCAAGTCATAGCGCCGTCTCCCGCATGACCGTCATCATGGTTGCCGGATCGTTGCCGTCATCTGCAATCGCGGCAACGCGGCGGTAAGCCTCGCATCGCTACACTTGCTGCTCGATCTCGAACCGGGATGCGTGCCGATGCCACTTGATCCTGCGGACACACTCAGCCGCCGCGCCGCAATCGCGACGGCGCTCGCCGGCGGCGCGGCCCTCGCAACGGCGGACCACGCCTCGGCGCAGACACGATCCAATGCGCGGAGGGCCGACGCGCTGCGGCCCGATGCACTGCGACCGGATGCGCCGGACGACCAGAGCCGCGCGTTGCAGCAGGCCATCGATCAGGCTGCGGCGCGGCGCGTGCCGCTGACCCTGCCGCCCGGCAGTTTCCGTGCCGCCGGGCTGACGCTGCCCGCAGGTGCGCAGATATCCGGCACGCGCGGTGCGACGCGACTGCTGCTCAGCGGCGACGCGCCGCTGTTGACGGCGCACGGCGCGCAGGCGGTGACGCTTGCCGGTCTGGCGATCGACGGCATGCGCCGACACAGCGGCAATGCGCTGCTCGACCTCGCCGGCCTCGGCGGCCTGCGGCTGACCGACTGCACCATCAGCCATGCCGGCGGCGTAGCGGTGAAGCTCGTCGAGGTCGAAGGCATCGTCAGCGGCAACAGCATCGAGACCAGCGGCGATGTCGCGCTGCATGCGCTCGATGCGCGCGGGCTGACCGTGAGCGGCAACACGATTCGCGGCGCCGGCAATGGCGGCATCCATATCTGGCGTTCGCAGAAGGGCCACGACGGCAGCATCGTCGCCGACAACCGCATCGAGGGCATTCTGGCGCGCGGTGGCGGCTCCGGCGAGAACGGTAATGCGATCAATGTCTATCGCGCCGCGAATGTGATCGTGCGCGGCAACCGCATCCGCGATGCGGCGTTCAGCGCAGTGCGCGGCAATGCCGCTTCCGGCATCCAGATCATCGACAATACCTGCAACGCCATCGGCGAAGTGGCGCTCTATGCCGAGTTCGATTTCGAGGGCGCGGTGATTGCCGGCAATGTCGTCGACGACGCGGCGATCGGCATCGCGGTGACGAATTTCAAGGAAGGCGGACGTCTGGCGGTGGTGCAGGGAAATATGCTGCGCAACATCACCCGCCGCCGCCCCGCCGGCACCGATCCGAACGACGGCTGGGGCATCGGCATCGGCGTCGAGGCTGATACCGCGGTCACCGGCAATGTCGTCGACAATGCCGCCGTCGTCGGCATCTCGGTCGGCACCGGAACCTATCTGCGCGACGTGACGGTGAACGGCAATGTCGTGCGCGGCGCGCCGACCGGTATCGCGGTGTCGGTGGCACCCGGCGCCGGCGCGGCGACGATCACCGGCAATGCGATTGCGGGCGCGAAAGCCGGCGCTCTCGTCGGCATGGCCTGGGACAAGGTGGCGAGCACCGATCTCGCCCGCGACGCGGCACGGTTTCCGCAACTCACCATCGCCGGCAACCGGACATGAGAGGAAAGATGGCGCCTGCATTCGCCGTCTCGCACGGGAACACGGCTGCGGCGCGCCGGGCCGCTTTCCTCCATCGCTCTCCTCCATCGCTTGCCGCTCTTGGCCCGGCGGCTTGTCGCGTGGACAGGTGTATTGACTTTATTCCTAAATGACTATAGTCCTATCCCTGTCCTGCTCGGCGAGGGGCGCCATCTAGAGGCGTCTTGATGGCGGAGCAGCCGGAGGAAGGGCGAGGAGCAGGCTCAGGCTTGCGCCTTGCCCAAACCCCGGGGTCCGGCCGGAGATGCGGCCATGGACCGTGACGCGGCGCCCGCGCGCGACGGTTCGCAACCGTCGTTCCCGGGCGGCGCCGGGGATCCGCCCGGAGGTACTACGGCCTCCCGCGACGGGTTCGCTGACGGGTGAGGGCTTATGCCCGTTCCGAGCATTGCGATGCGACCACCCGACATGGGGACTGGCGTCAGGATGCGGAGAGCGGACGCGGCCCGAAACGAAAAGCGCGGCCCCGGTAGCCGAACAGACGCCGCACGACGAAGTCCGTTCCTTTGTCCGCAAAGGACGGGCGGAGCGCCGCAAGGCG
>DATMEV010000094.1:0-6336 GCA_035556795.1 Pseudolabrys sp.
GATGATCATGATGGTGGCGCGCGGCACGTTCACGCCCACCTCGATCACGGTGGTAGCCACCAGCACCTTGGTGTCCCCGGCCACGAACCGGTCCATCACCGCCTGCTTCTGGCTCGCGCTCATGCGGCCATGCACCAGCGCCACCTCGTCGCCGAACACCTTCTTGAGTTCGGCAAAGCGGTCCTCGGCCGCCACCACGTCCAGCGTTTCCGATTCCTCCACCAGCGGGCACACCCAGAAGGCTTGCGCCCCCTCCGCGATACGCGCCTTGAGCCGGGATACCACCCGGCCATATTCGGAGATAGGCAGCACGGCGGTATCGATCGGCTGCCGGCCGGCGGGCTTTTCGGCCAAAATGGAAACGTCCATGTCGCCGAAATGGGTGAGCACCAGCGTGCGCGGGATCGGCGTCGCCGTCATCACCAGGAGGTCGGCGCCACGGCCCTTGTCGGCCAGCGCGAGGCGCTGGTGCACGCCGAAGCGGTGCTGCTCGTCGACGATGGCGAGCGCCAGGTCCTTGAACGCGACATCGTCCTGAAACAGCGCGTGGGTACCGACGACAAGGTCGATATCGCCGATAGCCAGGCGCTCCAGCATCTCGCGCCGATCCTTGCCGCGATCGCGGCCGGTAAGGATCGCGATGCGCAGGCCGGCGGCGGCGGCGAGCGGCGCAATCGTGCTGTAGTGCTGGCGTGCCAGGATTTCCGTCGGCGCCATGATCGCCGCCTGCCGTCCGGCCTCGATCACCGTCGCAGCGGCGACGAGCGCGACGACCGTTTTGCCGGAGCCGACATCGCCCTGCAGCAGTCGCAGCATGCGACGCGGCAGAGCAAGATCGTTGACGATGTCGTCCACCGCGCGCGCCTGTGACGGCGTCAGGGAGTAAGGCAGCGCATCGATCACTTTTTGCCGCAGCACGCCTTCGCTGGCGCTGCCGCGACCTGATTGTTTGCGCATATGGGCGCGCACCAGAGCGAGCGCGAGCTGGCCGGCGAGCAGTTCGTCGTAGGCAAGGCGTTTCCACGCGATGCTGTCGGGCAGGATGCCGGAGGGATCATCGGGCTGATGCAGCGCGCGCAGCGCCTCGGCGAAGGGCGGAAACCGCTCGCGCACCAGCCACGTTTCGTCCTGCCATTCCGGCAGCGCCGGAATTCGCTGCATGGCGCCCTGCATGGTGCGGCGGACATTGCCCGCCGCCAGCCCCTCGGTCAGCGGATAGACCGGCTCAACAAGCGGCAGCGTCGCGAAACCGTCTTCATCGACGACACGGTCGGGGTGCACCATCTGCAATTCGCCATCGTAGAATTCGGCGGTGCCCGAGACGTAGCGGCGCGAGCCTTCCGGCATCTGTTTTTGAAGCTGGTCGGCGCGCGCATGGAAGAAGGTCAGGGTCAGCGTGCCGGTCTCGTCGCTCGTGAAGATGCGGTAGGGCGCGCGGGAGCGATGCGGCGGCGAGGGGCGGTGCTGTTCGATGGTCACGGCGACCGTCACCATGGTGCCGGGTACCACCTCGGCGAGTTTCGGTTGTGCGCGGCGATCGACGACACCGGAGGGAAGGTGCAACAACAGGTCGATGACATGCGGCTCCTCGCGCCCCAGAAGCCGACGGTAAAGCCGCTCCAGCTTGGGGCCGACACCGGGCAGGCTGGTGAGCGATGCGAAGAGGGGATTGAGGATGGTCGGGCGCATCTGCTCCATCGGCGCGTGAGACGGTCCGGACGACGTGGTAACCGATTTTGGCGTTCGAACACAGTCGGCGGCGGCGCGGGTAAAGGCATCGCGGTGGAATAAACCGGCCCGACCGCTGGCAAATACCGTGCAGCCGTTTATATAAATCGCGCCCGGCCCTATGTCCGGGTTTTTGGCGTTGGCGGGATCGGAAGCTGCGGATATGACGACAGGAACCAAACGGTCGAGCGAGGGGCTGGACAATCGCCGGCGCCGTCTGTTGTTCCGCTCCTGGCATCGCGGCATCCGGGAGACCGACCTGATCATGGGCGGCTTCGCTGACGCGCACATCGAGACGCTCACCGATGCCGAACTCGACGATTACGAAGGGCTGATCGAAGTGCCCGACGCCGATCTGCTGTCATGGGTAACCGGCGAGCAGCCGGTACCGTCCGAATACGACACGCCGCTGTTCCGCCGCATGCGCGCCTTCCATTTCCGAACCGACAGACACCCGTGAACGTCGCACCGCAACGGACCGGACCGTCGCCCGTCGCCAAGCTGTCGCCGGGAACGACGCTGACGCTCGCGCAAGTGAGCGACGGCGCCGAAGGTCTGGTCATCGGCGATCTTGCCCGTGCCGTTGCCGCGCGTGCCCATGCGCCGGCCACGAGCCTCGCGGTCATCTGCCGTGACGGGCCGCGCATGAATGCGCTGGCGCGCGCGCTTTCCTTCTTCGCGCCCGAGATCGCGGTGCTCGAACTGCCGGCCTGGGACTGCCTGCCTTACGATCGCGTGTCGCCGAATGCCACTGTGATGGCGCAGCGCGTGCTGACCCTGTCGCGATTGGCACGGATCGAAGGCCGCGACCGTGCCTCGGTGCTGCTGACGACGGTGAACGCCGCCTTGCAGCGCGTCCCGGCGAAGGCGCTGATCGCACGGCAGGCCTTGTCGGCGGCGCCCGGCAACGTCATCGGCATGGGCAAGATCGTCGAATGGCTGGAGCTCAACGGCTATGTCCGCGCCGCGACGGTGCGCGAGCCCGGCGACTATGCGGTGCGCGGCGGCATTCTCGATCTCTATCCGCCCGGGCTCGATCTGCCGGTGCGGCTCGATTTCTTTGGCGATGCACTGGAGACGATCCGTTCCTTCGATCCGCAGACGCAACGCACCGAGATGGACGTCCGCACGCTGGATCTCGTGCCGGTATCGGAGTTTCAACTGACGACGGAGACGATCCGCCGCTTCCGCACCGGCTATGTGTCGGAGTTCGGCGCGGCGACACCCGACGATCTGCTCTACGAGGCGGTGAGCGAGGGACGGCGTTATCCCGGCATGGAGCACTGGCTGCCGCTGTTCCACGACCAGCTCGATACGATTTTCGATTATCTGCCGGATACGCCAGTGGTCTTCGAACCGCTCGCCGAGGATGCCGCCCGCGAACGCTTCGCGCAGATCGCCGACTATTTCGAAGCGCGCACGCAGGCGCTGGCCGACAAATCCGGCGTTCCGTATCGGCCGCTGCCGCCGCAGCGTCTCTATTTCTCCGACACCGAATGGACCGAGCGGCTCGACGCCGCATCGCGCGTGGTGCTGACGCCGTTTGACGTGCCGGATGCGCCGCGCGTTGTCGATACTGGCATCCGGCCGGGCCGCAATTTCGCAGCGGAACGCGCCATCCCCGACGCCAATGTCTTCGACGCGGTGACGGCGCATGTGCGGGCACTGCAGACCGATGGCAAGCAGGTCACTGTCGCGCTGTGGAGCGAGGGTGCGCGCGAGCGCATGCGGCATGTGCTGTCCGATCATGGACTCGACAATCTCGCACTGGTGCGCTCCTGGGCGGAGGCGCAGGCTTGCCGCTTGCCGCAGATCGCGCTCGCGGTGCTCGGTATCGAGGCCGGCTTCGAAACGGCAGACGCCGCGGTCATCGGAGAGCAGGACATTCTCGGCGATCGCATGGCGCGGCCGCGCCGTGCTGCGCGGAAAGCCGAAAACTTCATCGCCGAAGTGTCGAGCCTCGCCGCCGGCGATCTCGTCGTCCATGTCGATCACGGCATCGGCCGCTTCATCGGTCTGACGGCGATCGAAGTCTCCGGCGCGCCGCACGATTGCCTCGAACTGCATTACGCCGAAGGCGCCAAGCTCTATCTGCCGGTCGAGAACATCGACCTGTTGTCGCGCTACGGTTCGGAAGACACCAAGGTCGAGCTCGATCGCCTCGGCGGTGGCAACTGGCAGGCGCGCAAGGCGCGCATGAAGAAGCGCATCCTCGAAATGGCCGGCGAGCTGATCAAGGTCGCCGCCGCGCGGCAGGTGCGCGAGGCGCCGCGTCTGGCGATCAGCGCCGGCGCCTATGACGAGTTCTGCGCCGGATTCCCTTACGAGGAAACCGACGACCAGCAGCATGCCATCGACGCGGCGCTCGACGATCTCGGCGCCGGCAAGCCGATGGATCGTCTTGTCTGCGGCGATGTCGGCTTCGGCAAGACGGAGGTCGCATTGCGTGCGGCCTTCGTTGCGGTGATGGCCGGTAAACAGGTCGCCGTCGTCGTGCCGACGACGCTGCTGGCGCGCCAACATTTCAAGACCTTCACCGAGCGGTTCCGCGGTTTCCCGGTCAGGATCGGGCAGGCGTCTCGGCTTGTCACCGCGGCTGAGCTGTCGGCGACCAAGAAGGGGTTGACGGACGGATCGGTCGATATCGTTGTCGGCACGCATGCGCTGCTCGGCAAGAGCATCGCTTTCAAGGACCTCGGTCTGCTGATCGTCGACGAAGAACAGCATTTTGGCGTCGCTCACAAGGAGAAGCTGAAGCAGCTTCGCGCCGAGGTGCATGTGCTGACGCTGACGGCGACGCCGATCCCGCGCACGCTGCAGCTTGCCCTGACCGGCGTACGCGATCTGTCGATCATTGCTTCACCGCCGGTCGATCGCCTCGCGGTGCGCACCTTCATTTCACCGTTCGATGCGCTTGTCGTCCGCGAGGCCTTGCTGCGCGAACGTTATCGTGGCGGGCAGTCGTTCTATGTCGTGCCGCGTATCGAGGATCTCGCCGGCGCCAAGGACTTTCTCGACAAGAACGTTCCGGAAATCAAAGTCGCCGTCGCGCACGGACAGATGCCGTCGAGCGTGCTGGAGGAGATCATGTCGGCCTTCTACGAAGGCCGCTACGACGTGCTCCTGTCGACGACCATCGTCGAATCCGGTCTCGACATTCCGTCCGCCAATACGCTGATCGTGCATCGCGCCGATCGCTTCGGCCTGGCGCAACTCTATCAGTTGCGCGGCCGCGTCGGCCGTTCGAAGCTGCGCGCCTACGCACTGCTGACGCTGCCGGAAAAGGCGAAGATCACGCCGCGCGCGGAGCAGCGGCTCAAGGTGCTGCAGTCGCTCGACACGCTGGGCGCCGGCTTCTCTCTCGCCTCGCACGACCTCGACATCCGCGGCGCTGGCAATCTTCTCGGCGAAGAGCAGTCCGGCCACATCCGCGAGGTGGGCTTCGAGCTTTACCAGTCGATGCTGGAGGAGGCGGTTGCGTCCATGAAGGGCGGCGACCTGGAAGCGACGACTGACCAGTGGAGCCCTGCGATCTCGCTCGGGACTTCGGTGCTCATTCCGGAGACCTACGTCGCCGACCTGCAACTCCGCCTCGGGCTCTATCGCCGTCTTTCCACGCTCGAGACGCGCGAGGAGATCGACAACTTCGCCGCCGAGCTGGTCGATCGTTTCGGTCCGCTGCCGGAGGAAGTCGAGCATTTGCTCGACGTCATGGAGATCAAGGCGCTGTGCCGGCAGGCCGGAGTGTCGCAGGTGGATGCGGGCCCGCGCGGCGCGGTTGTCGCCTTCTACCGCAATGCGTTCGCGAACCCCGAAGGGCTCGTTGGGTTCGTGCAGGCCTCACGCGGCCTCATCAAGGTGCAGCCGGATCAGAAGCTGGTGTTCCGTGCCGAATGGGATCTGCCGACGGATCGCCTGAAGGGTGTGCGTGGCTTCATCGGCCAGCTCGCGGCCGTTGCGGCGCAAGCCAAGAAAGCGGCTTAGCTTTGCGCTAACGGGGCGAGAGACTGGTGACGGCGCGGATAACGCCGCCTGATCAGGTCGTCTTGCGCTTGAAGAACGGGCGCGCGGGCGCTGACGGCGGATCTGCAACGCGGTGAGACGCTGGGTTAGGCGCGGCAGGTGGGCGTCATGCGATGCGTCAGCCTGCGGACAACTCGTCCGGGACGCGCAGCGCCTGCCGCATCACCTTGCCATTCGCGGTGCGTGGCAATGCGTCGATGAAGACGATGCACCGGGGCCGCTTGTAGGCGGCGAGGTGTTCGGCCGCGAAGCGCTCGATCTCGGCGGCATCGGCATTGCCGCCCGGCTGACGTACGATGAACGCGGCAATGACGCTCACATCGGCGCGCACGCGGGCCTCGCAGCAGGCGACCTCGGCGACCGCGGGATGCTGCGCGAGGACGCTCTCCACCTCCAGCGGCGAGACGCGATAGCCGAGGGCCTTCATGAGATCGTTGGCGCGGCCTTTGTGGAAGACGTAGCCGTCCGCGTCGATGCAGGCGAGATCCCCGCCGACAAACCATTCGCCGCGGTAGACGGCCGATTCTTCGTCGGGCCGGTTCCAGTAGCCGAGCATCAGCCCGGGATCGGAGCGGTGCACGGCGA
>DATMEV010000095.1:0-25548 GCA_035556795.1 Pseudolabrys sp.
TGGCGCACCCGACACGATTCGAACGTGTGACCTTTGCCTTCGGAGGGCAACGCTCTATCCAGCTGAGCTACGGGTGCCTAGGGTCTTGGTAGAACCTGGCGCGTTCATAGAACAATGACGGCGGGGCGGCAATCGTGAACAATGCCGGCACGGGGCTTCGGCAACCCCGAGCCTGACGACGACGCTCCGATATCCCTCGGCGCGGCGGTTCCCACGCGGCAGATCCGTCCTGGCGGCAAGCGCCACCGGCCTGCCTGCCGACGGCGAGGAAGGCTGCCGGCCCATCGGAAATCCCCACTTCCCCGGTGCGGCCGTCCGTCAGCCGAGCACGGCCGACGCAGCAAAGCGCCAAAAACGCCTGCCACAATGGGGTTTTTGGACAACAGTCGCATCGCTTTTGTGGGGAAGCCGCTATTTTATTGACGAAAAACGATTCACGCGGCGCGGCGAATCTCCTAGTGCTGATTCGGGGCGCAATTCGCGCTCGAGGAGCTCGAAAGACAATGGCAGCAAAAGCAAGCGTCAAGGCTGGCGCGAAGGCGAAAGCAGGCGCAGCGAAGACGGACGGGACCAAGGCCGCCAAGCCGGTTACCCTGAAGGATCTCGCGACCAACATCGCCGAAAGCCACGAACTGACCAAGAAGCAGGGTCAGGAGATTCTGACGGACCTCGTCGGCCTCATCACCAAGCACCTGAAAAAGGGCGAGCGGGTGAAGATCGTCGGTCTCGGCGTCCTGCAGGTCCGCAAGCGCGCCGCGCGCATGGGCCGCAACCCCGCGACTGGCGAGGCGATCAAGATCAAGGCCAGCAAGAAGGTCGCCTTCCGCGCTTCCAAGGAACTCAAGGAAGCGATCTGACCGGATCGCCCAAGCGACCGAAAGCCCGCCGGCCTGCCGGCGGGTTTTTGTTTTTAGCTTGGAGGATTTCTCTGACCGGAAAATCCTGTGCAACACCTAGCTGCAGCGCTTGTCATTCTTATGAGATACAATCGGGCATGCTATATTCAACACTTTAACAAGTAGATGAATGGCTTCTCATTGAGCATACGCATTCTCAATCTGCCTGGGTCGATGATTGCAGCCAGCGCGGATCTTGGTGCAATGCTTATCCCCGCGGTATTAATCGTCCCCTCAGCGATCTTGCGACAGCGATCGGTGTAGATCCGCACCCCATCAGTTTCTTTATCGGTCCAGCACTTTACCAATACAGTCCCGGATTGGTCCCGAATGTCGACTTCATGACGCAATATGGCGTCGGGCCAGGTGTATTATTTTCTTATTTCCTGGATGCTTCTCCGCACCGCACCTATGAAACAGCGGCGGCGGTCACGCTTGCCGGATCTCTTTTCTTTTATTGCACCTTTTACAAGTTAGCGAGCTTGCTTCTGCGCTCTCGCTCTTGGGCTCTTCTTTTGACGCTTTTTGCTGCCGTTATGAACTTTTATGGACCGATGCCATTTCGTGCCCCATCGGGCTGGCCTCTTCGTTTTCCACTAGCTCCGCTATTCTTCATCGCCTTTGTCTATTACTGGACAAGCGCACGGAAGACACAGGTAGCGTATTTATGCGCTGCAGGTTTTTTGGCTGCGGCTTCAACCTACTGGGTCACGGAAATCGGTATCTACCTGATATGTATCGGCATATTTTGTTGCTGGGCTACTGAAAAGCATTTTCCAAGGGTGTCAGCCGATCCCTTGATATTCGCTGTCTTCGCTGCCTCTACTTTCATAGCCCTGTCGGTTCTAGGAAGCGGAAAAGGCGCACTATCGTTTGGATACTACCTCAAGCTTTTCGAGCCACTGCTCTTATATGCCGGGGGTTTCGGTGCATGGCCGGTCAATTGGCTGGCGCCATACGAGTACCCCTTAACTGTAATAATTCCACTTATTTTATGCGCGACCGTACTCTGGGCTCTTTCATGCGACTTCAAACAAGGCGGAAACAAAACGGATGCTCCACACAACATTTTGCTTATGATCTCTCTTTTTAGTCTCGCACAGCTCACAAAATTTTGGAACATGTCGCTTGCTGCGGTGTGGTTTTCAAATGCTTATTTTCCAGCGTTGGTTTTTGTATTCTGGATCAAGACCGCCATCGATCAAGTTTCGAGAAGTAATCCATCGATAATTTTTGCCCATCGTTCGGCTCTTTGCTGCGGGATGGCAGCCATCGGCATTTTTTATGTGGTGGCTTTCAAGGATCCCTGGATGGACACCAAGTATGGAGTCCGAGGGTATTGGCTCTATCCTTCGATGGTCAGAGCAGCGCTCGACGGCAAACAGCAGCATCGCGACACGCCCACGGTGTTTTCTGCAGTTGAAGTCTCCGCGGCCGACGTAGCGCTGATCGAGGAGTTAGTAGCGCCCGAAGATCAGGCTTTTATATATTCGTCCCGTGATTGGGCATTTTTACTCAAGACAAAAAGAGCCCCTGGCTTTCAATTTATTCCGTCGACTATGACACCGCTTAGAGCTCAGATCGATGGGCCGCTCTCGCGCGCAAAATTATTACTAATCGATAACAAGCCTCCGCTATGGAGAATGGATCAGCAAATGTCAGATATAATTCTGGAAAAGATCGCATCGGAATACAGCCTGATCAAGGTGGGCGATGATCTCTCTGCCTATCGTCGCATCAAATAAGCAACTCCCACATTCTAGTGAGCTCGCATGAGTCAAACCGAGCAAAAATGGCTTGTGTTTTGCAGCTTCATCGCCGCCGTAATTTGGTATGCATCAGCCTTTTGGGCAATTGCTTTGGAAGCGATCCCTCACAATACGCTGCCGCCTGCCGACCTGTTCAGTCAGTATAGATCCGCCTTCTATATCGAATTTCAAGAGAAGACATTCGTTGTATCGCTTGTCCTCTTATCGGTTTTGAGCGGATTGGTCTTACGGCGGCACGCGCACTATCAACCCCGGCAGGTACGAACGTTGGCTCTGGGCACAATGATCGCAATTTTGTTCATACCCCTCCAGATGGCCGGAGCATTCGGAATAGCAATAGCAGCGAATTGGCCGGCCATCGCCCCCCCGGTTTTCTTACCGGGTGGATGGCTCTGGTCTTTACCCGGAACGACTGCCCTTGTCTTGACGTCTTATGCGGTATTTTTTCAGCGGCAGTGAATAGAGAACAAGGCGATCGATACGTCCTTTCGTTCTCGGCTATTTTTGGCGCGTTTCAAGACAGTGCGTTTTAATCCGTCTGCGTCGGCGGCCTGTGCAAGTTCCGCACCGGGTTCGCTCTTTCCGGTTGCCGGGCATACCTCTTCTGACAGACAATACACACGATCTAAGCAGGAGCGTGCATGTCACAGACAGTTGAGAAACCGGACGTCAAACCGGCGGGGGCACTCAAGGACAACGCCTTTGTGTGGGAAGACCCTCTCGATCTCGAACACGACCTGACCGAAGAAGAGAAGATGGTGCGCGACACCGCGCGCGGCTACGCGCAGGACAAGCTGATGCCACGCGTGCTCAGCGCCTATCGAGACGAGCGCTTCGACCCGGAGATGTTCCAGGAGATGGGCGCGCTGGGCCTGCTCGGTCCCACTATCCCCGAGGATTACGGCGGCGCCGGCCTTGGTTATGTCTCCTACGGCCTGATCGCCCGCGAGGTCGAGCGCGTCGACTCCGGCTATCGCTCGGCAATGTCGGTGCAGTCGTCGCTGGTGATGTATCCGATCTTTGCCTACGGTACCGAGGCGCAGCGCCGGAAATATCTCCCGAAGCTCGCCTCCGGCGAGATGATCGGCTGCTTCGGCCTGACCGAGCCGGACTACGGCTCCGACCCCGGCTCGATGATCACCCGCGCCGAGAAAGTGGCCGGCGGCTACAAGCTCAATGGCGCCAAGACCTGGATTAGCAATTCCCCGGCTGCGCATGTGGCGGTAGTCTGGGCCAAGCTCGACGGCGCGATCCGCGGCTTCATCGTCGAGCGCGGCACCAAGGGCTTCTCGACGCCCAAGCTCGAAGGCAAATTATCGCTGCGCGCCTCAATCACCGGCCAGGTCGTGCTGGAGGATTGCGTGGTGCCGGAAGAGAATATCTTCCCCACCATCACCGGGCTGGCCGGCCCGTTCGGCTGTCTCAACAATGCACGCTACGGCATCGCCTGGGGCGCCATGGGCGCGGCGGAATTCTGCTGGCATCAGGCGCGTCAATATGTGCTCGACCGCAAGCAGTTCGGCCGGCCGCTGGCCGCCAACCAGCTCATCCAGAAGAAGCTCGCCGATATGCAGACAGAGATCGCGCTCGGACTTGCCGGCGCGCTGCGGCTCGGCCGCATGCTGGAAGATCATCGCGCCGCGCCGCCGTCGATCTCGCTGATGAAGCGCAACAATTGCGGCAAGGCCCTGGATATCGCGCGCGCTGCCCGCGACATGCATGGCGGCAACGGCATTGCCGACGAGTATCACGTGATGCGCGTGCTGTGTAACCTCGAGACGGTCAATACCTATGAGGGCACGCACGACATCCACGCGCTGATTCTCGGCCGCGCGCAAACCGGTATTCAGGCGTTCTTCTAGGACAATCCCCGCGAAGCCATGTTTTCGGATCCGATCCGGAGCGCGGGAACCATTTCACCTTGAATATCGCTGGCGAACGAGAGCACGATCCGGGAAGATCGGAACGGATCGCGCTCCGGCATTCAGGCTTTTCCCGATCCAGGCACTCGTCTCGGTGGATCATCTTCACATTCTCCTACTGGCCGCCGCGGGCATGCTGGGCGGCATCCTGTCGGCCGTGGTCGGCGGCGCATCGCTGGTTACCTATCCGGCGCTGATCGCTTCGGGCGTTCATCCGATTGCCGCCGCCGTCTGCACCAATACATCGCTGGTGCCGTCGAACTTCATCGCTGCCGTCGCCGATCGCACGCAATTGCCGCCACTCAACCGGGCGTTCGCCGGGCTGATCGTCGCGTCGGTCATCGGCGCGGCCCTTGGCGCGATGCTGCTGCTGATCACCCCGGTCCGGCTGTTTGAATCCTTGGTCCCGCTGTTGCTCGGCTTTGCAACGGTGATGTTCGCGCTGTCGGACCGCATCGCGCGATGGCTGCGCGAGCGGGCGAAACGGCGCGGCAACACCATCCGGTTCAGCGTCACGAGTCTGAAAATGCTGCTGCCAGTGTCGTTCTATGGCGGCTATTTCGGCGCCGGCGTCGGCATCCTGCTGCTTGGCGTGCTGTCGGTCGCCACCGGCGGCAATTACCGCGCCGCCAACGTCACCAAAAATCTCGTCAGCAGTTTGAATACATTTGTCGCGGCCTGCATCTATGTCGCGCAAGGCGCCGTGCTGTGGCCGCAGACGCTCGCATTGTGCATAGGAACGGTAGCCGGTGGCCTGATCGGTTCGTGGATCGCACGCATTCTGCCGCGCCGGATCGTACGGATCATGGTGGTCGGCTTCGGCGCGGCGCTGACATTGACCTTCGTCTACCGCTACTGGCTGTAAGTAGCCCCGGCCGGCCGGCTAACGCGAAATCCCCTGCGGATGCCGTGCCAATTCACTCACCCGTGCCGTCATCGCGCTGCCCGCCCCGGTCAACGGCGCCAGTACGGTAAAATGATCGGCATCCGGCAACGCCGCATAATGCGTGTGCGCATGACCGCTCCACACTTCCGCCATCGTCTGACTTTGACGCAGAAACTCGTTCGATTCGCGGGCGCCGACGACGGCATCAAGCGTGCGACCGCGCGGCACCGGCCAGTTGATCGGCGAGATCATGCGGGCGCTCGTCTCGGTCATGCGGAAGTCCGTATTCATGCTGGTATGAGTCAGCGGCACCAGATCGAACAGGCCTGAGATGGCATAACCGGCGGGCACCAGATCGCCCGGGACGTCGGGATCGAGCGTCGTCCAGTTGGTCGCCGTCATGCAGGCGGAGAGATGTCCGCCGGCGGAATGGCCGTAGACGACGAAACGTTTTCTGTAAGTCCGCCACAACAACAGACAGGCCGCGCGGATCTGGTCGATGATCTGCGCGATCGTCACCTGCGGGCACAGATCGTAGCCAGCGACGGCAACGGTGACGCCGCGGGCATTGGGGCCGGCCGCCATATGGCTGAAGCTCGATGGATCGAGCGAACGCCACCAGCCACCATGCACGAACATGGCAAGCGGCGCATCGTCGCCGGCACCGGGCGCGGGAAAGATATCGAGCGTCTGCCGTGCCGAAGGACCGTAGGAGATACCGATCCTGGCCTCCGGACGCGCCGCACGATAGGCGGCGGCATCACGGACCCACCCCTCCATGACCTGCGGATGCTCCGGCACCCGGGCGCGGTTGTTGTATTCGGTCTCGTAGTCGATCTCAGTCATCGGATGTTCCCACCCCCTGCCATTCTACCATGCGGAATTCGCAACCGTGAAGGGTTCCTGCTTTTCCGCCGGCGAAATCGCCGGTATGCAGGGCGCATGAAAGTCAACGGTACACCGATGCGCAGCATCTGGGTCGAGGACGACGGCAGCGTCGGCATCATCGACCAGACCATGCTGCCGCACGCCTTCAAGACCTTGCGGCTGAAAACGCTGGACGATGCCGCTTATTCGATCGAGGCGATGCTGGTGCGCGGCGCGCCGCTGATCGGCGCGGTCGCCGCTTATGGCATCGTTCTGGCGCTACACGTCGATGCGTCGGACGATGCGCTCGATACCGCCTACGGGACGCTGATGGCAACACGCCCGACGGCGATCAATCTGCGGTGGGCGCTCGACGAGATGATGGCGGCGGTCCGCAACCGTCCGCACGCGGAACGCCTCGCGGCTGCTCAGCGCCGCGCCGCCGAGATCTGTGACGAGGATGTCGCCATCAACCGCGCCATCGGCGAGCACGGCTTGCGGTTGATCGAGGATATCGCCGCGCGCAAGCAACCGGGCGAGCGCGTCAATGTGCTGACCCATTGCAACGCCGGCTGGCTCGCCACCGTCGATTGGGGTACCGCCACCGCGCCGATCTATCTGGCGCACGACAAGGGCATCCCGCTGCACGTCTACGCCGACGAGACGCGGCCACGCAATCAGGGCGCCTCGCTGACTGCCTGGGAGCTCAACCATCACGGCGTCGCCCATACCGTGATCCCGGACAATACCGGCGGCCACCTGATGCAGCACGGCCTCGTTGATCTGGTGATCGTCGGTACCGATCGCGTCACCGCACGAGGCGACGTCTGCAACAAGATCGGCACCTATCTCAAAGCGCTTGCCGCGCACGACAATGGCGTGCCTTTCTACGTGGCGCTGCCGTCCCCGACCATCGACTTCCGGATCGAGGACGGGCTTGCGGAAATTCCAATCGAGCAGCGCTCGCAGGATGAAGTATCGAAGATCACCGGTCGCACCGCCGACGGGCGCATCGAGACGGTGCAGATCCTGCCCGACGGCTCGACGGCAGCGAACTATGCCTTCGACGTAACGCCGGCACGGCTGATCACCGGCCTGATCACCGAGCGGGGCCTCCTGCCCGCCACCCGCGACGGCCTCGCCGCAGCATTTCCGGAGCGGGCGCAAGCGGCCGCACGCTGATGCAAACCCGCCCCGGCATCGCGCCACCGGTCGACGGCCGCCAGTCGGAGACGGCGCTCGCGGTGGCGCGCGGCACGGCGCGGCTTCTCGCCTCGTTCGGATTTTCCTGCGTCAGCGAATTGCCTTTGGCGTCGGGCCGTCGCGCCGATCTGGTGGCGCTCGACCGCAAGGGCGAAATCTGGATCGTCGAAATCAAATCGTCGGTTGCCGATTTCCGCGCCGATCACAAATGGACCGACTACCGGCTGCATTGCGACCGGCTGTTCTTCGCCACCAGCGCGGCAGTGCCGTGCGAGATTTTTCCCTCGGATGCCGGCCTGATCATTGCCGACGCTTTCGGCGCCGAGATCAAATGCGAGGCGCCCGAACACCGGCTGGCCGCGCCGACCCGCAAGGCGATGATGCTGACGATTGCGCGCGCCGCGACGCTGCGGCTGCAATCACTGATCGATCCAGCCGGCCCCTATGGCGAGGGAATTTAGTGCGGTCTCCTCCTTCGAGATCCGGCCTTGCCGGACATCTCAGGATAATGAGATTTGTCGCAGCCCCTATTCGTTATCGCGGGGCGCGCTTGGCAAGAATGCGCTGCAAGGTCCGCCGATGCATGCTCAACCGCCGCGCGGTTTCCGAGACGTTGCGGCCACACATCTCATAGACGCGTTGGATATGCTCCCAGCGGACCCGGTCCGCCGACATCGGGTTTTCCGGCAGTTCGATCGACTTGTGATCGAGCGCCAGCAACGCCGCGAGCACATCGTCGGCATCCACAGGCTTCGCGAGATAATCAACGGCGCCGAGCTTGATGGCGTTCACCGCGGTGGCGATGTTGCCGTAACCGGTGAGGATGATGCCGCGCGCATCCGGCCGCTTACGTTTGAGCGCCGAGATCACTTCAAGACCGTTACCGTCGGCAAGCCGCATATCGACGACCGCGAAAGCCGGCGGCGACTGCTCGAGCTGCAGCAATCCATCGGCGACCGATTCAGCCGTGGTCACGACGAAGCCGCGCGACTCCAGCGCCTTGGCGAGCCGTTGCAGGAACGACTTGTCGTCCTCGACGATCAGCAGCGAACGCTCCGCAGGAACCGCTTCGCGGGGCGTCGGGGCACTGTCGATGGCGGTAAGTGACACGTCTGTTACCTCTCGGCTCTGGATTCGGGTCGGGGGCGACGCTGGTCTTGCCGCAATTTCCATGCGGCATTCAAGCGCGGCATATCACATAATATTACCGTAAATATCGACGATGGCGCAAATTTGGCGGGTTCCCGACGCTTTGCAGCATGTTTAGGACGTCGATCCGCGACGCTGGGTCGCAGCACTATTCGGGGCCCCCGAGCGGGCGCTCGAAATCGTCCCGGTTCCAGCGAATACTGATCACCGCTCCGTGCGCCGGCGGCGCCCGATTTTCCAGCGCCACAGTCGCGCCGGAACGTTCCAGAAGCGTCTTGGCGATGAAGAATCCGAGGCCAAGACCGGCGTTCTCGGATTTGTCGCCGATGCGGCGGCCGCGCCGGCTGGTGACATACGGCTCGCCAATGCGCGACAGGATTTCCGGCGCGAAGCCAGGCCCGTCGTCGGTGACGGTGATGGTAACCTCGTGGTCGTCCCATTGCGTGACCACCGTGACGCGCTCGCGTGCAAAATCGACGGCGTTCTCGACGATGTTACCAAGCCCGTAGAGGATCGCCGGATTGCGTGTCGCCAACGGTTCGCCGTCATCCGGCTCCGGCCCTGCGATGGCAACGCCGAAATTGCGATGCGGACCGACAACCTCCTCGATCAGCGTCGACAGCGGCATGCGGTCGAGCGGCTCGTTGCTGGTCGAGAGTTCGGTGATCTTACCCAAAATATCGCGGCAGCGCTGCGCCTGCTCGCGCAGCAGGCGGATATCGTCGCGATGCGGTGAACTGGCGGACGTAGCACGCTCGAGCTCGCGTGCAATCACCGTAATGGTCGACAGCGGCGTGCCGAGCTCATGCGCAGCCGCAGCGGCCAGTCCATCGAGCTGCGAGAGATGCTGCTCATGCGCCAGCACCAGTTCGGTGGCGGCAAGCGCGTCGGTCAGCTGACGCGCTTCCTCGGTGATCTGCCAAGCATAGACTCCGATGAAGCCCATCGACAGCAGGATCGAAAGCCAGACGCCGACCATGTAGATCGGCGGCAATTCGAGCGGATCGACGTTGTCCCACGGCAGCGGATCATGCGCGAACACCAGCACGGTGGCGCAGAGCACGGCGAAAGCGCCAAGCATCAGCGTATAGCGCGGCGGCAGCGCCGTCGCCGAGAACAGCACCGGACCGAGGAACAGGAAGGCGAAAGGGTTCTGCAGACCGCCGGTCAGGAACAGCAGCACCGCCAGTTCGGCAATGTCGAAGGCGAGCAGCCAGGCGGCACGCTCAGGTTCGAGCCGTTGGCTGGCACTGAAGATGAAGCGCAGTCCGATATTCAGCAGCGCCGAGGAACTGACGACCGCCAGGCACGGCCATAACGGCAGGGTAAATTCTAGGCCGTAATAGACACAGAGGATCGCCGTCGTCTGACCGACGATCGCCAGCCAGCGCAGGCGCACAAGCGTATCGAGACGGACATTGCGATGCGGATGCGAAACGGCGAGGTCGAACAATGGCATGGCCGCTCTTTTAACATGATCGTCGGTTTAAAAGTGCGCCCGGCCGCCGAGGCAGCGACCTATCGGCGGCGCAGGAGCCCTCGCGTCCGATACGCGGCCGGTTCCGCGGCAACAGACCTACGATGGGGCCTGGTGCCGGCCTGCATTTTTGCCAGGCCGGCGGGCTGGACAAGTGACGGTGGCGACGGCACATCTGCGGCGGATGCCACGCTCCGGCATCGATCTCACGCCGCCACGGACGATCCGTCGAAACGACGCCATATCATGGATGCAACTGCAATCGCCGCGATTTCCGTCGACCGCCTGGTGAAAACCTATGGCGCGACTACAGCCGTGAGCGGAATCTCATTCCAGCTCATGCCGGGAACGATCACCGCCCTGCTCGGCGGCAACGGCGCCGGCAAGAGCACGACCATCGCCACGATCATGGGATTGCTCACCCCGACATCGGGGAGCGTGCGGGTGCTCGGCGCCGAGATGCCGCGCCAGCGCTACCGCGTGCTGCACCGGATGAACTTCCAGAGTCCCTATGTCGACATGCCGATGCGGCTCACCGTGCGGCAGAATCTGCGGGTCTTCGGCGAACTCTACGGCGTCGCCGACGTGCCGGGGCGGATCGCCGACCTGGCATCGGATCTCAACCTCATCGAGATTCTCGACCGTCCCGCCGGCAAGCTGTCCGCCGGACAGAAGACCCGCGTGTCGGTCGCCAAGGCGCTGCTCAACAATCCGGAGGTGCTGCTGCTCGACGAACCGACGGCCTCGCTCGATCCGGATACCGCCGACTGGGTACGCACGCATCTGGAACGCTACTGCCGTGCGCGCGGCGCGACGCTGCTGCTCGCTTCGCACAATATGGGCGAGGTCGAGCGTCTGTGCGAGCGCGTCATCATGATGAAGCGCGGCACCATCGTCGACGACGATACGCCGCAGCGTCTTCTGGCGCGTTACGGGCGCGAGACGCTCGAAGACGTATTCCTCGACATCGCCCGCGGCCGTGGCGAAGCGCGCGAAGGAGTTTCGCCGTGATGGAATTTTCCGTTCGCCGCGTCGCCGCGATGGTGCGGCGCTACTGGTATTTGCTGCGCTCGTCGTGGCCGCGGATTCTCGACCTGATCTACTGGCCGATGGTGCAGATGCTGATGTGGGGATTCCTGCAAACTTATCTGCAGCAGAATTCCGGATATTTCGTGCAGGCGGGCGGCGTATTCATCGGCTCGGTGCTACTGTGGGACATTCTGTTCCGCGGGCAGCTCGGATTCTCGATTTCGTTTCTCGAAGAGATGTATGCGCGCAACCTCGGCAACATCATGATGTCGCCACTGCGCCCGGCCGAGTTCATTGCCGCACTGGTGGTCATGAGTCTGATCCGCCTCGCGATCGGCATGATCCCGGTGACGCTGATGGCGATCGCGTTCTTCGGATTCAATCTCTGGGGGCTCGGCTTGGCCCTCGCCGCTTTCTTCATGAACCTGATGCTGACGAGCTGGGCGATCGGCATCCTCGTCGCCGGCTTGCTGCTGCGCAACGGACTGGGCGCCGAAACGCTGGCCTGGACCTTCATGTTCCTGCTGCTGCCGATCTGCTGCGTCTATTATCCTGTCTCGGTGCTGCCGGCCTGGCTGCAATCGATCGCCTGGATGCTGCCGCCGACCTATGTGTTCGAGGGCATGCGCGCGTTGTTGATCGATCATGTGTTCCGAGCCGACCTGATGTTGCAGGCGCTGGCGCTCAACGCCGTGCTGTTTGCCGCTGGCTGCGTTGCCTTCTCATTGCTGCTGCGCAGCGCGCGGCACTATGGAACTTTGCTGCAAATGGGCGAATAAAGGTCCGCCTGCAAACGTTAGGCCGCAGAAAAGCGGTTATCTTCCAAGGCTTCGCGGGGCAGAAATTTGCTGCGTTAGATTGACGCTGGGGTAAAAAGGCGTCATCCTTTTGCAATGCAGCAACTCACTGAGCATCACGGGGCTGGGACAAACACGATGGCGATTGGCGAATTCGGTGGAGCCGCCGCGCTCCCTGGCGAGGGCGGCTTTCATGCATCGACGCCGATGTACTGGCTCTACGAACTCGGTCACGCGGCACTCAATCCATCGCGGATGGCCGCCGACGCTACCCGGCTGCTGTTTCGGAACCCTGTCAACCCGTTGTCGCACACGGTGTACGGCAAGACCGTCGCAGCGATGGCGGAGATGTTCGAACGGACGACGCGCCGCTATCAGAAGCCGGAGTGGAATATCGATACGACGGTGATCGACGGCGACGCGGTGCCGGTGGCGATCGTGCCGGTATGGACCCGGCCGTTCTGCACCATGCTGCACTTCCAGCGCCTGACGAGCCGCCCCTTGCCGACGCCGCAGCCGAAAGTGCTGATCGTCGCACCGATGTCCGGGCACTTCGCCACTCTGCTGCGCGGCACGGTCGAGACCTTCCTGCCGCACCACGACGTCTACATCACCGACTGGACCGATGCGCGGATGGTGCCGGTCTCCGAGGGGCGTTTCGATCTCGACGATTATATCGACTATGTCATGGCGATGCTGCGGGCGCTTGGTCCCGACACGCATGTGATCGGCGTCTGCCAGCCTGCGGTGCCGGTGCTCGCGGCGGTATCCCTGATGGAAGCCTCCGACGACCCTTGCGTGCCGCGCTCGATGATGCTGATGGGCGGGCCGATCGATACGCGCTGCCATCCGACCGCCGTCAACGATCTGGCGCAGCAGCGGGGACTTGACTGGTTCGCCCAGAACGTCATCACCAAGGTGCCGTTCCCGCATCCGGGCTTCATGCGCGACGTCTATCCCGGCTTCCTGCAATTGCACGGCTTCATGAGCATGAATCTCGACCGGCATATCGATGCCTACGGCAACATGTTCATGAACCTGGTCAAGGGCGACGGCGATTCGGCGCAGCGCCATCGCGCCTTCTATGACGAATACCTGGCGGTGATGGATCTCTCGGCGGAGTTCTATCTGCAGACCATCGACACCGTCTTCATCAAGCACGCCCTGCCGAAAGGCGAGATGACCCATCGCGGCGAGCCGATCGATCCCTCGAAGATCAGGCGCGTCGCGCTGATGACGATCGAAGGCGAGAACGACGACATTTCCGGACTGGGACAGACGGCCGCGGCGCACCGCCTCTGCCCGAATATTCCCGCCGAGAAGCATGCGCACCACATGCAGCCGGATGTCGGCCATTATGGCGTGTTCAACGGCTCGCGTTTTCGCGCCGACATCGCGCCACGGATGGCGGCCTTCATGCGCGCCAACAATGGCGAAGCGACGGTCGCCCGGCCGCGCCGCGCAGCCCCGGCGGCTTGAGCATTCGCCGCCCCGGTGGCAGATTCGCCTGCATTCGCTGCCGACCGAATCGGCAGAACGGTTAGCCGGCCGAATCGGTCTCATATCTGACTGCCGACAAACAGCGCGGCTTCCAGACACATGGGTCGAGCGGCCATTCGCTGATCGGACTTCGGTACTCGGGCTGCGGTAATCGGATATCGCCAATCAGATTTCGACAATGCCTCTGCGCGCATTTCTGTCTCGCGGCCACAGCGAGCCGCCGTCCATCGCCGTCACCCATGAGCGGGCGACCTATGACGTGCGGGTTCGTCGGCACCGCCAGGCGCGCCGCTATACATTGCGTATCCATGCTGTGACCCGCGAGATCGTCCTGACCATGCCGCCGCGCGGCAGCCTGCGCGATGCGCAGCTCTTCGCGCAGAAGCATGGCGCCTGGATCGCGGCACGGCTCAACCGGCTGCCCTGCGCCGCCGCCTTCGCCGACGGCGCCGAGGTGCCGCTGCGCGGCATCGTGCACCGTATCACTCATCGTCCCGGCGCACGCGGTGTCGTCTGGACCGGGATTGGCGACGACGGAACGCCCATGCTCTGCGTCGCCGGCGAAGCCCCGCACATCAACCGCCGCGTCATCGATTTTCTCAAGCGCGAGGCATCCGCCGATCTCGGCGCGGCCAGCCGCCGTTATGCCGAAATGCTGGACGTTACCATCAAGCGCATCTCGATCCGCGACCAGACGAGCCGCTGGGGATCATGTTCCTGCACCGGCGTGCTGTCCTATTCCTGGCGACTGATACTTGCTCCGCCCTTCGTCCTCGACTATCTGGCGGCGCATGAGGTCGCGCACCGCGTAGAACTCAACCATTCGCCGCGCTTCTGGCGCACATTGCAACGGATCTGTCCGGATATGGATCGCGCCAAGACCTGGCTCGATGCGCACGGCACCGGCCTGCACCGCTATGGCCAGACGGCACGGTGAGCGTTGATTAAACCCGGAAGCCTCGCGCTCACCATCCTGCTCGGTCTGCTCAGCGCCATCGGTCCGTTTTCGACCGATATGTATGTGCCGTCCCTGCCCGGCATCAGCGCGGCCTTCGGCGCAACGACCCAGCAGGTGCAGTTGACGATCTCATCCTATCTCGTCGGCTTCGCGCTCGGACAGATCGTCTACGGCCCGTTGTCGGACCGTTACGGACGCAAGCCGGTTCTCGTCGCGGCCGTCCTGCTCTATTGCATCACCACGCTGCTGTGCACCGTATCGACCTCGATCGAGATGCTGATCGTACTGCGGCTGTTCCAGGCATTCGGCGGCTGCGGCGCCATCGTTCTGGCGCGTGCCATCGTCCGCGATCTTTATGCCGGCGCGCGCGCCGGGCGCGAGATGGCGATCATCGCCGTTGTCATGGGCCTTGCGCCGCTCGTCGCGCCGCTGATCGGCGGGGTTCTCGAAACCTATTTCGACTGGCGAGCAAACTTTATCGCCATGGCAATCGTCGGTCTGGAATGCGTTGCACTGGTCTGGTGGTATCTGCCGGAAACACTGAAAACACGCGCTGCCGAACCGGTATCGCTGCCATCGGTGCTCCGCTCCTACCGGATCATTCTGCGTGATCGCTCCTATCTCGCGCATCTGGGCATCGTCGCCTGCGCCTATGCCGGACTGTTCGCGTGGATATCCGGCGCGACTTTCCTGCTACAGAATCTGTACGAACTCACCGCGATGGCGTTTGCCGGCGCGTTTGCCGCCGGCTCGATCGGTTTCCTGCTCGGCACCACCGTTGCGGCCCGGCTCGTCGTTCGCCTCGGACTGGGCCGGATTATCGGGCTCGGCTGCGGCGCGCTGGCGATGGGCGGGGTGGCGATGGCCAGCTTCACCGCGCTCGGCATGGACACAGCGTTCACCATCGTCCTGTCCGCCGCGATCTATCTGTTCGGGCTCGGCCTTGCCTTGCCGCAGGCAACCGCCGCGGCGCTCACGCCGTTTCCCGAACGAGCCGGGGCGGCCTCCTCGCTGCTCGGCTTTCTGCAGCAATCGGCGGCATCGGCCTGCGGCGCGCTCGTCGGCGCATGGCTCGGGGCCAGCGCCTGGCCGATCGCCGCACCGATGGCGCTGCTCGGCATGGCGGCGCTGGCAATATGGCTGATGACCCGGACGAGCCGCGCAACGATCATGCACTGAACAGCCGCGCATCGCCTGCACCCAGACCCACCGGTTGCCAGCCAAACGGAAGGAGTGCGAGGATTGTCGGCGGCGGCCGGGCTTGCTCCGGACCGTCCGGTCGTCACGATCGGACGATAGTTTGTCGTCGCTCAACAAGTCCGCCACGACGGCGGTGTAGGAATCGAACCGCTCTTTCAGGAGGACGTCACAATGATCAAGGATATTGTCGTCAATCTGCCTCTGAGCCCCGACCGCACGCAGACGGCGCGGTTTGCGGTTTCGGTGGCACGCCAATTCCAGGCGCATTTGGCCGGCGTCGCATTTGTCTATGATCCCGTTCTACCGGCGGTCGACATGGGCGTTGCGGTTCCCCGGAGCTACGTCGCCGAGGCACAGGCCGCAGCGCAGGCAAAAGCCGACGCAGCAGCCGCCGACTTCGAAGAGCGTGTACGCCGCGACGGCCTGTCGGCAGGATCGCACAAATTCAATGTCGCCACCGTCGGCGCGCCGACGCAGTTCGCCGAGATCGCACGTCGATTCGATCTCGCGATCGTATCGCAGTCCGAGTTCAACGACGACGTGATCGATAGCGCGATCGCCGAAACGACACTGTTCGAATCCGGCGGGCCGGTGCTGGTCGTTCCCTATATCCAGAAGGATGACCTGAAACTCGATCGCGTCGCAGTATGCTGGGATGGCAGCCGCCCCGCGGCGCGCGCCATCGCCGACGCCATGCCGTTCATCCGGCAATCGAAGCTTACCAGCCTGATCGTCGTCGACAACGACCAGCCGAAAAGCACGGATGTGCCCGGCATCGACATCGCGCGCCATATCGCGCGCCACGGCGTCAACGTCGAGCTGAAAAACCTGCCGATGACCGTCGATGTCGGGACGACGATCCTCAATTTCATCTCCGACTCATCCATCGACTTTCTGGTCATGGGTGGATACGGGCACTCACGCCTGCGCCAGTTCATCCTCGGTGGCGCCACCCGCAGCATTCTCGAATCCATGACCGTGCCGACGCTGATGTCACACTGACTTCGCGTCGCTACGAAGCGGACAACCTCCACGAACGCGGCCGCATCCGGCCGTGGCAGAAAACAACGTCCGGCCGCCGGCCTGTCGCGGACAGCGAAGCGCCGGCGGACAGACCGCGGCACGGGAGTTCGCCTCGAACCATTACGAAGCGGACTTCGCGTGCTCCTGGGCTCGTGCGGGGCTGATATTCTGGTTCACCCGGAACAGGTTTTCCGGGTCGTATTTCGCCTTCAGCGCAGCAAGCCGCTCGTAGTTGCCGCCATAGGATGCCCTGACGCGCGCCTCGCCCTCGTCGGCCATCATGAAATTGGAATAGCCGCCGCCCGGATTGAACGGATGCACCGCCTGCCAGTATTGCTTGGCCCATTGCGCCACAGCGTCGCGCTTGTCGGGATTCGGGTCGATGCCGGCGATGACCATCGACCATCCTGCATCCCGCACGCCCCAGGCGGCGTCACCGACGCCAACGCGATGCACCGCGCCATCGATCGGATAAAGATGCATCAACGACAGCTCGCTCGGCGTCCTGGCGGCATGGTCGAGATGAACATCAATGGCATCATCGCTGAGATCATTGACGAAATCCCCCTTCCAGTACCACTGCATTCCGCTCGGATAGAGCCCGTCGAACAGACTCTGCAGTGCCGGATAGGGCATCGTTGCCATCCAGTTGAGGACGGGCGGCGGCAACGCATCGAGCAGCGGCGCCAGCGCGCGTTTCCCCTCGGGCTCGGATCCGTTGTAGCAGGCGACGATCAGACAGATGCGCGTGCCCCAGAACTCCTTCGGAAAATGCGGATTCGCCGGCACCGTCTTGAGACCGAGAAACGCCCCCAGCTTCTCCGGCGCCCGCGGCAGAAAATCGCGATAGGCGCGCATGATCTGCCGCGCATGGCTCTGTTCCCATGCCATCGGACCGGCATAGACCATGCCGACAGGATGCGCCTGGAACAGGAAGCTGGTGACGACACCGAAATTGCCGCCGCCGCCGCGCAGCGCCCATAACAGATCGGCATTGTGCGTCTTGCTGGCGGTGACGAAACGGCCATCGGCGAGCACCACATCCGCTTCCAGCAAATTGTCGATGGTGAGGCCGAACTGGCGGCTCAGATAGCCGGAACCGCCGCCGAGCGTCAGCCCGGCGATACCAGTAGTCGAGACGATGCCGAAGGGCACCGCAAGGCCGAATGCACCGGTGGCGTGATCGACATCGCCGGAGGTGCAGCCCGGCCCGGCCCGCACGGTGCGGCTGAGCGGATCGACGCGTACGCCCTTCATCGCCGACAGGTCGATCACCAGACCGTCGTCGACACCGCCGAGGCCGGGGCCACTGTGACCGCCGCCGCGGATGGCAATCGGTAATTTTTGTTCGCGACCGAACTGCACCGCCGCGATCACATCTGCGATGTCGGCACAGCGGGCGATCAGCACAGGCCGCCGGTCGATCATGCCATTGTAGAGTTTGCGTGCCGCATCGTAGCCGGGATCGGTCCGGCCGATAAGCGTGCCGCGCAGCCGCCGTCCGAATGTGGTGATGGTGTCGTCGCTCATGAGAAACTCCCTTGAGAAACTTCCTTGGAGCGAAGGCAAACCTGCGCCGCAGTTCCGTTCGCCGGACTGCGGCCGGCCAGCTGCTCCGAGATGACGATGCCGGAGAAGACGGGGCACAGCGCACGGCGGCTCCAGTTCAGGAACTGAATCGATGCGGTATGAATTCTGAACTGGTCGGAACCCACGGTTGGGCGTAGCCTGCCAATCGGCAAACCGCAGAGTTTGGCCATGACGCAAGGCAGTTACAGGCAGTTCTGCCCGGTGGCGATGGCCGCCGAAGTGCTGTGCACGCGCTGGACCATCGTGCTGCTGCGCGAACTGGTCGCCGGCTCGACACGATTCAACGATCTGCGGCGCGGCGTGCCGCGCATGTCGCCGGCGCTGCTGTCGAAGCGGCTGAAGAATCTCGAAGAGGCCGGCATCCTCCGCCGTGTCGCGTCGGGGCGTGATCGGGGCGTCTGCGAATATCATCTGACCCGCGCCGGGCAGGATCTGGAAGCAGTGATCCAGTCGATCGGCATCTGGGGTCAGCACTGGGTGGAGGCACAGCCCTCGCTGAAAAATCTCGATCCGTCGCTGCTGATGTGGGACATGCGACGCAATCTCGATCCGGCGCCGATGCCGGACCGGCGGTGTGTGATCCAGTTCACCTATCCCGAACTGCCGCCGGCGCAGCGACGCTGGTGGCTGGTGATCGAACCACAGGCGGAGGTCGATCTGTGCCTGGTCGATCCGGGCTTCGATGTCGATCTCTATGTCACCGTCGACCTGCGAACGATGACGGCAATCTGGATCGGCCTGACAACGGTACGCGACGCCGTCGCCAGCGGCACGCTGATGCTGACCGGGGAGCGCCATCTTGCCCGTCAGATGCAGACCTGGCTCGGCCTCAGCCCCTTCGCCGTCGAGAAGAAGCTGGCGCCGGCCTAGGCGCCCGGCACAGCCATACGGGCCATGCAGACTGCCTCGTTGCGGCCTTCACCGGCATCCGTTGCTTTCGCCATCGCGGCCGCTGCACAATGCGCTGCATTGCCGCCGCGCAAAGCGCTACGGCCGCACGATGTGACACGGTGGCGGATGACGCTCGACCAGCTTCGGATCTTTGTCGCGGTCGCCGAGGGCGAACACATGACGCGCGCCGCGCGCCATCTGAAGCTCACCCAGTCCGGCGTCAGCGCCGCCATCGCCATGCTGGAAAGCCAGTGCGCGACGCCGCTGTTCGACCGGGTCGGCCGCCAGATCCGCCTGACGGAAGCCGGCCGCGTGCTGCTGCAGGAAGCGCAGGATATTCTGGCGCGCGTCGAAGCCGCCAAGGCCGCTTTGGCGGAGATCGACGGCCTGCAGCGCGGCACGCTGCGGCTGCGCGCCAGCCTCACCATCGCCAGCTACTGGCTGCCGAAACATCTGGTGAAATTCAGACACGCTTATCCGCAGATCGCCGTACAACTCGGCATCGACAACACCGCAAATGTCGCCAAGGCGGTGCTCGACGGCACCGCCGAGATCGGCTTCGTCGAAGGCGAGGTCAGCCATCCACTGCTGCGGCAGCAGATCGTCGCCACCGATCAGATGGCCATCGTGGTGGCCGGCCGGCATCCGCTGGCGCGACGCAAGCGGATTACATCCGACGATCTGAAGACCCTCCAATGGGTACTGCGCGAAGACGGCTCGGGAACGCGTTCGATGTTCGAGGCGGCGCTGCGCGGCATGGGAATGCGCCTGGCCGATCTCGACGTCGTCCTGGAGCTGCCGTCGAACGAAGCGATCAAGACCGCCGTGGCCGCAGGTGCCGGCGCCACCGCGATTTCGCGATCGGTGGTCAGCGCCGATCTGGCCGGTGGCAAGCTGGCGCGGTTACCGCTGACGCTGCCGCGCCGCGCCTACAGCGCGCTCTACCATCGCGACCGCCATCGCAGCCGAACGGCGCGCGCACTGCTGGCGCTGATCGCCCCCGCTGGACGGCCGCCTGCTCACACGGGCTGACACAGCCGCACTGCCGATCCGCGACACTTAAAGCACGGCGGCAGCGAACAGTTTCGACAGCACCAGACACGTGATCGCGATGAACAGCGTCGCGGCCGCCGCCACCGCCAGCGGCTTCATGCCGCGCCTGAGCACATGCGCGAAGGACGTCATCAGGCCGATAGCGGCGAGCGATACCGTCAGCAGACCGAGCGTCAGCAACGCCGCGCCCTGGCTCATCACCGGTGGCAGCGGGACGAGAGAATTGAGGATGACCATGGCGATGAAGCCCAGCACGAATCCCGGCACACCGACGCGCCGGGAGGCCGATGCCGCAGCATCAACGCCTGGCCGGAACCAGCCCAGTGCCAGCAGCAGCGGCGCCAGCATCAGCACCCGGATCAACTTGACGATGGTTGCGGCGTCGCCGGCCTCATGGCCGCCCTGAAAGCCCGCCGCCACGACCTGCGCCACTTCATGGATCGATGCACCCACCCACAGGCCGTATTCCGCCGGCGCAAGATTCAAAATCACCATGAGAACCGGATAGACAATGACTGCCAGCGTTCCGAACAAGGTGATGCAGCCCAGCGCATAGGCGACGTCGGCATCGTCGGCGCGGGTGACGGTATTGGTGGCGACGATCGCCGAGGCGCCACACACCGACGTGCCGGCGGCGATCAGCTCCACCAGCGCCGGATCGGCACCGATCAGCCGCCCGAACCAGAGCGTGAAGCAGAACGTCGACACCAGCGCGAAGCCGGCGACGATGAAGCCGACCCATCCCATGCCGACGATCTGGCCGATGCTGATCTGCAGGCCGAGCAGGATGATCGCCAGGCGCAGCAACGCTTTTGCCGCGAAGGCCACGCCGGCCTGCCCGGCCTCCGAGACGCCGACAATGCAGCGCCAGGCAATGCCGAGCACAGCGGCGATGATCAGCGGACTGAGAAAATGCAGTCCGGGAATGTGCTGCAATGCGAACGCGGCCGCGGCGACCAACAGCGCCTGAACGAGGCCGGGTACCAGCCGGCCAGGCCGGCTGCGATAGAATTCGATGACACTCACGCGACCGTAACCTCGCGAATTCGACCACCTCGGCACGATGCCGACGGGTCGCGCTGTGGTGACGGGGGGATAGCGGCAAGTCAAACAAGCCGCGGCGATTTGTTTGATGAGGAAATCCGATCAGACCGCCGGCGTGCGTCGCACAGCATCATCTACGATGCAGTCAGTGCGCGCCCGGTCGCTATCCGGATTTCTTTGTCACGACCGTGATTGCGGCAGCGGCCTGTCGTCGTGGGACACGACCTTCCGGGCCTGATTCATCTATGCTGAATCAGATCGCCGTTCGTTGCTTTGTTCGAGCAGGATTTTGTTTGAACATGATCTCTCCCGAGAGCCGGTTCCGGCTTGCCGGGTTCATGCTCTAATGCACGGTCAAAGGCACCGCCGGGTCCCCGAAGTCGCCGCTGTCGAGCGCTTCCGGGAACGGCGTGTTGCTGCGATAGGCCGACAGCGCCGCCGCCAGCAAATCTGTCTTCTTCAACAGCACACGCGGCCTCGGCACATAATATTTGCCGATCCACATCATCGGCCGCGGCCGCACCACGATCGACATCAGCCGGTCGCGCAGCGCCGCTGGCGAGGTCGGCTGCACCAGGAATTCATGGACGCCGAGCCGCAGCGCCGCATTGATCCGCGAGCGCTGGCCGTAGCGCGTCAGTACGATGACCGGCAGATTGGGCTTCGGAAAATTATCCGGCGAGCGGATGATCTGCATCACCTGCGGGCCGTCGAGCGCCGGCATCTCCCAGTCGAGGATCATCACATCCGGATTGGCGACGCGGATCGCGCCCAATGCCTCGATACCGTCGGCTGCCTCGTAGATCGCCTTGGCGCCGACATTGGTCAACATTATCCGCGTCAGCTTGCGCGTATAGGGATTGTTGTCGACGACGAGGATGCCCAGACCCTCGATGAGTTTTTCAATCTGCAGGGCGTTCATTGTGCGCCTCGGCCCATAACGGACGGCGAGGCTAGCCGCCACAGGCTGAAAATTGTCTAAAAGCGCCGGTGCCGATTATCGTTAATTGCACGGACAGGGCGATCCGGCGCCTCCGGCGCCTCAATGCAGACGCGGCGTTTTCAGAAACCGCGCGCGATCGGACGAGTTGACGCGGACGTGAAAGGTCACGCCGTCGCGATATATGGTCAACGGAATCTCTACGCCGGCGCTGCCGAGCGACCAGATCCGTCGATAGAGTTCCGCCAGCGTCGTGACTTTCTTCCCGTCGACCGCGACCAGCACGTCGCCGGTCTTGAGTTCGGCGCGCGCCGCCGGCCCCTTCGGGGCGATGCCGACCACCACCAGCTTGTCGTCGATTTCGGTCGAATAGACGCCGAGCCATGGCCGCACCGGCCGATCGACCCGGCCGTAACGGGTGAGTCCCTCGATCACCGGCGGTGCCACGTCGATCGGCACGATCATGTTGAGATGCTCGGTCTTGACGTCGCGCGCCCGCTCGAGCTGCAGCGAACCGATGCCGAGCAGATCGCCGGCCGGACCGATCAGCGCCGTGCCGCCCCAGTTGGGGTGCGACGGATAGGTGAAGATCGCGTCCTCCAGCACATACTCCCAATAACCGGCGAACTCCTGGCGGGCGACGACGCGCGCGGCGACCGAGCGGCTGCGGCCACCAGCGCCGGCGACGACGACACGCTCGCCTTCCTGCAGATTAGCCGCGCGGCCCATCGGCAGCGCCGGCAGATCGAGCGCGGTCAACGCCTGCACCAGACCAAGCCCGGTCTCGCCGTCGAAACCCAGCGCATAGCCCTCGGCGACGCGGCCATCGCCCAGATGCAACCACACGGTTTCCGCCTCGGTGATCAGATAGCCGATGGTCAGAACGAGACCGTTGCCGATCAGCACGCCGTTGCCGGCACGCTCGGTGCCCAGCGTCTCCGCCGTGAAGGCATCGGACGAGACGATGGAGCGCAGGCCGATCACCGACAACAGCGCGCGATCGAGATCGTAGGCATAGTCTTCCGCCTTCGGCTGTACCGCAGTCGGAACCTTCCATTCGCTCGTCAAGGCCATGCCGTATTCTCTCTCACATCGCACACCCGACCCAGTGTACCCGTCAACGACGCCCTCTGCACGCGGTTGACCGCCGCATGGCAAGGATGAATGCGAGAGTCAAATGACGGCATCGCGAGCAGCTTCGGGCCAAAGGCCCGCCCAATGACAGCGCGCCGGAATGATCCTATAGGAGAATGATGACTCCGCTTTCCGTCCTCGACCTGTCGCCCGTCGTATCGGGCGCAGCGCCGGCGCAGGCGCTGCGCAACAGCATCGATCTCGCGCGCCTCGCCGACCGGCTCGGCTATACCCGCTACTGGCTCGCCGAACATCACAATATGCCGGCCATCGCCAGCTCGGCGCCGGAGATCATGATCGGCCAGATCGCCGCGCAGACAAGCGGCATCCGCGTCGGCTCCGGCGGGATCATGCTGCCGAACCATGCACCACTGATGGTGGCGGAACGTTTCAAGGTGCTGGAAGCGCTTTATCCGGACCGCATCGATCTCGGCCTCGGCCGCGCGCCCGGCACCGATCAGGTGACATCCTACGCGCTGCGACGGCGGCAGGGAATCAGCGAGGCCGACGATTTCCTCGACCGCTTTCAGGAACTGATGCTGCTGGAAACCCGCGCCTTTCCGGACGGTCATCCGTACCACAAGATCCAGGCGATGCCGGCGGGCGTGCCGTTGCCGCCGATCTGGCTGCTGGGGTCAAGCGACTACAGCGCGCAGCTCGCGGCGCAGATCGGCGCCGGATTCTCCTTCGCCGCACATTTCTCCGATCTCGATCCGGCGATTCCGATGCAGCTATATCGCTCGCGTTTCAAACCGTCGGAGCGCATGCGCGAGCCTTATGCGATCCTCGCTCTGGCGGTGATCTGCGCCGACACCGACGCGCAGGCCGACCGGCTCGCCTCGGCCGCCGATCTGCATTTCGTCCGCCGCGCCAAGGGCGAATATCTGCCGCTCGCCTCGCCGGAAGAAGCCGATGCCTACGATTATTCGCCGCTCGACCGCGAGCGTATCGTCCACAACCGCAAGCGGCTGGTGGTGGGTGGCCCGCAGGTCGTACGCGACCGGCTGCAGGCATTGATCGACGCGACCGACGCCGACGAAGTGATGATCACCACCATGGTCCACGACCATGGGGCACGACGCCGCTCCTACGAATTGCTGGCGCGGATGTTCGACTTGCCCCAACGCGGCTGAAGCGCGACACCCGCCACAGCGGATGGCGTTCCGCTTCAAGCAACGGGCAGCCTGCGGTAGGGTCGCTGCCGACCGACAGCTCAGTTCGCGAGATTTTCAGCTCGCAAACGACCTTCAGATTACGAGACCAGGGAGGATCTTTTGGGCCAGCATCTCACGCTTACCGCCAGCGACGGACACACGCTCGGCGCCTATCGTGCCGATCCGGCGGGCACCGCGAAAGGCGGCATCGTCGTCATTCAGGAAATCTTCGGCGTCAACAGCCATATCCGCAACGTCACCGACCGCTTTGCCGCGGAAGGCTACGTAGCGATCGCGCCGGCACTGTTCGATCGCCAGCAACGCGATTTCGAGTCCGGCTATTCTCCGGACGAGATCGCCAATGCACGCAAATTCATCGCCAATCCGGATTGGGACGCGATGCTGCGCGACACGCAGGCGGCGATCGACGCGATCAAGTCCGCCGGACCGCTTGCCGTCGTCGGCTATTGCATGGGCGGCAGCATCGCTTTCCTGGCGGCGACGCGGCTGTCGGGGCTCACCGCAGCCGTCGGCTATTATGGCGGCGCGATTGCGCGCAACGCCGACGAGCAGCCGAAAGTATCGGTGCAACTGCATTTCGGCGCGCAGGATCAGGGAATTCCACTCAGCGATGTCGAGATCATCCGGCAGAAGCGGCCGGAGATCGAGGTTCATGTCTACGACGAGGCCGGCCACGGCTTCAGCTGCGACGAGCGCTCTGCCTATCACAAGCCGAGCAGCGATCTGGCCTGGTCGCGTACCCGCAACTTCCTTACCCGCCATCTGAAAAAATGATCCGGCGAGAAACGCCGGACGCGCCGCATGGCGCAGTCTGTAGAGCCTCTCAGCCGATCCGACCGCGCAAGATCGCCGGCGTTTAGCTGCCGGCGATCAGAACCAGCGCTCCTTGACGACGACGGTGTCACCGGGCCGCAGCGGGAAGGTCAGCGGCACATCGCCGGAGAATTGCTGTCCCGGAATATTGCGGGTCACTTTGACGCTCGATTTCGACGCGCGGGGTCCAAAGCCGCCGGCGACCGCCACCGCCATCTCGGCGGTCATGTTC
>DATMEV010000096.1:0-29735 GCA_035556795.1 Pseudolabrys sp.
GCAGCCGGCTCTGTTCGCTGTCGAATATGCGCTTTCGGAGCTGTGGCGTTCTTTCGGTATCGTGCCGAACATCGTCGCCGGTCACTCGGTCGGCGAATATGTCGCCGCCTGCATCGCCGGCGTGTTCAGCCTTGAAGACGCGTTGGCGCTGGTCGCCAGGCGCGGCGCGCTGATGCAGTCGTTGCCGGCAGGTGGCGCGATGGCGGCGGTGTTCGCGCCGGAAGGCCGCGTCGCTCCGGCGCTCGCGCTTTATGCGGGGCGGGTCGCGGTCGCCGGCGTCAACGGGCCGGCGCAGACGGTGATCTCCGGTCACCGGGCCGATGTCGAAGCGATCTGCCGGCAACTGACGGCGGACGGCATCCGCTGCCAGAGCCTGCCGGTGTCGCATGCGTTCCATTCGCCGCTGGTCGATCCGGTGCTCGATGAATTCGAGCGCACGGTTGCGGGTATCCGGCTGTCCGCGCCGCAATTGCGGCTGGTGTCGAACCTGACCGGCCGGCTGGCGACGGCGCAGGAGGTGACGCAACCGGCCTACTGGCGCAGGCATATGCGCGAGGCGGTGCGCTTCGGCGACTGTCTGGCGACGATCGCCGCCGCGCGTGTCGATTGCTGCATCGAGATCGGTCCGCAGCCGACCCTGCTGTCGTTTGCCGGCGCGGCTTTCGGCGAGACTGCGTGCGCGTTCGTTCCGTCGCTGCGCAAAGGTCGCGATGACAAGGGGCGCGACGACCTGCAGCAGATGCTGGAGAGCGTCGCCGCGGTCTATCGCTGCGGCGCGCGGGTCGATTGGCGCGGCGTCGCGCAGGAGCGGCGGCGCATCGTCGATCTGCCGACCTATCCGTTCCAGCGACAGTCTTATTGGTTCAAGGCGAAACCGCAACGCGCGGTCGTTACGGCGCGCGTCGGCGCTGTGCGGCATCCGCTGCTTGGCGGGCGGTTGCGGACGGCCGCGCCGGAGGCGATTTACGAAACGCAGCTCGCCGCCGATACGCCGCCCTTCGTGCGCGATCATCGCGTCGCCGGGCGTATCGCGCTGCCGGCGACGGCCTATCTCGACATGCTGCTGGCGGCGGGTGCCGAACGGCTCGGCCATGCGAGCAATGGCCAGACCACCTGCTTGGACGATGTCGTCATCCGCGAGGCGATGCTGTTCGACGACGACGGCGGCGTGCGCGTGGTGCAGACGGTCTGCGGCGCGCCGCGCGACGGCATTGCCGCAGTGTCGATCAGCAGCCTTGACGATAACGGCGATGCCGGCGGCGACTGGACGCAGCACGTCACCGCGAGCGTTCGGTGCGCGACTATGGCGTTCGACGGTCCGGCGCTCGCGCAATTGCGTGCGCAATGCCCGCGACCGGTCGCGCCGGCCGATCACTATGCCGATCTGGCGCGGCGCGGCATCGAATTCGGCGCGGCGTTTCATGTCGTCAGGCAGTTGTGGCGCGGAGAAGCGCAGGCGCTTGGTGAGATTGCGCTCGATGATGGAGCGGACATCGCCGCCTATCAGATGCATCCGCTGCTGCTCGACGGGTGCTTGCAGGTAATCGCCGCGGCGCTGCCGACGCAGGACGACCCCGATGCGATCTATCTGCCGATCGGCATCGGTCGCTATGCGCTGGCGCGGCGGCCGGGCTCGCGCTGCTTCAGCCATGTCGCGATTCGTTCGGCCGCCGGCGATAGCTGCGTTGCCGACCTGCGTCTGTTCGATGAGGCCGGCGCCGTTATCGGCGTGCTCGATGCCGTCGCGCTGAAGCGGGTGACGCGCGATGCGCTGGCGCGGCTTGGCGAGCGTCGGGACCGGCCGAAGTCCGGGGCGCAATGGCTGGACGACAGTCTTTATCGTATCGCCTGGCGCGCCGCGCCGCCGGTGGACCTGCGCGCATTGCCGATGCCGGAGCCCGCGATGCTGGCGACGACGGCGACGGCGCAGCTCGATGCGTTGCGTGTCTCGGCGCGGCTTGCCGATTACGAAGCGACCCACCGCGGGCTGGAAACGCTGTGCATCGACTATGTCGTGCAGGCGATGCGCGATCTCGGCTGGCGGCCGGTGACGGGCGCGACGGTGAAGCCCGACGAACTCGCGATGCAACTGCGCGTGCTGCCGCGTCATCGGCGGCTGTTCGGTCGCCTGCTGGCGATCCTCGGCGAGGCCGGATGGCTGACGCCGCAGCCCGCCGGCGGCTGGCGCGTGATGCGCGCATTCGACGAACTGCCGCAAGGCGACGGGCTCGCAAACCGGCTGGCGCTGATGATCGCGCAGGCGCCGCCGGGCGGTGCCGCGGAGATCGAACTAACCGGCCGCGTTGCCGGTGAACTGGCGGCGGCATTGCGCGGCGATTGCGATCCGATGCAACTGCTGTTTCCCGGCGGTTCGACGGAGACGGCGGAGGCGCTCTACCGCGATGCGCCAACGGCGCAGGTGTTCAACGGCTTGATGGCAGAAGTTATCGCGCAGGCCGCTGCCGCCGCGCGCGAAGGGCGGGCGCTGCGCATTCTCGAAATCGGCGCGGGCACCGGCGGCACCACGGCGCGTGTCGCGCCGCGTCTGCCGAGAGAAGGCGTCGAATACACTTTCACCGATGTCGGCCCGGCCTTCGTCACGCGGGCGCGCGAGCGTTTCGCGGATCATCCGGCGATGCACTTCGCGGTGCTCGATCTCGAGCGCGAGCCGGACGAGCAAGGCTTCGCCGACCGGCGTTTCGATATCGTCATCGCCGCCAATGTCATTCACGCCACCGCCGATCTGCACCGCACGCTGGCGCGGGTGCGACGGCTGCTGATGCCGGGCGGGCTGCTGGCAATGCTGGAGGTTACCGCGCCGCAACGCTGGTTCGATCTGACGGTGGGGCTCACCGAAGGCTGGTGGGCGTTCACCGATACGGCGCTGCGGCCGGACTATGCGACGCTGCCGCGCGCGCGCTGGCTGCGGATGCTGCCGGAATGCGGCTTCGATGCGCTCGTCGCTCTGCCGGAGGGAGAACAGCAGGGCGCGCTGGCGCTGCAATCGCTGTTCCTTGCCCGGGCCGATGCGCGTGTCGTGCGGGCTTCGCCGCGCCACTGGCTGATCCTCGCCGATCGAAGAGGCATCGCCGCGACGCTGGCGCTGCAACTGCGCGCCGCCGGCGATCTCGTCACGCTGGCGGCACCGGAAGGAGGCGTCGCCGATGCGCGCACGCACCGGATCCAGCCGCAGTCCGCCGATGCCATCCGTCGCCTGCTCGCCGATCTGCGCAAGGCCGGTCTGCCGGTGAGTGGCGTCATCCACGCCTGGTCGCTTGATGCGGAGAACGACGATCCGGCGGCGGCGAATGCCGGCGCAGTCGGCGCGCTGATGCTGGCGCAGGCGCTCGCCGCCGAAGCCGCGCCGCCGCGCCTGTGGTTCGTGACGCGCGGCGCGCAGCCCGCCGATGCGCAGGACCGCGCCGTCTCGCCGGCCGCCGCGCCGCTGTGGGGGCTGGCGAAGACGCTGACGCTCGAACATCCGGAGCTCAAATGCGTCTGCGTCGATCTCGATCCGGTCGAGACGATGGCCGGGCTCGATTTGCTCGCGGCGGAACTGGATGCCGACGGCAGCGAGCCGCAGGTGGCGCTGCGCGGCGGCGCGCGCCGCGTCGCGCGTCTCGCGCGGCAGCTAGCGGCGGACGACGCAAACAACAATGTGCCGGAAACGCCGTGGCGGCTGGTGCCGGCCGTGCCCGGGGTGCTCGACCGCTTCGACCATGCGCCGCTGCCGGCGCGCGCGCCGGGCGCCGGCGAGGTGCAGATCGCCGTCGCGGCGACGGGCCTGAATTTCAAGGACGTGCTCAACGTGCTCGGCCTCTATCCCGGCGATCCCGGACCGCTCGGCGGCGAATGCGCCGGCACGGTCGTCGCCGTCGGCGCCGGCGTCGCGCATGTGAAACCGGGCGACCGGGTGATGGCGGTGGCGGGCGGCAGCTTCGCCTCGCATGTCGTCGCGCGCGCCGAACTGGTGCAGCCGGTGCCGGCCGGCATGAGCGCGGCGGAGGCGGCGGCCTTCCCGATCGCCTTCCTCACGGCGGCGTTCTGCCTCTCGCATCTTGCCGGTCTGCGCGCCGGCGAGCGGGTGCTGATCCATGCGGGCGCCGGCGGCGTCGGCATGGCGGCGGTGCGGCTGGCGCAGCGTGCCGGCGCGGAGATCTTCGCGACGGCCGGCGCGCCGTGGAAACGCGAGATGCTGCATGCGATGGGCGTTGCGCATGTGCTCGATTCCCGCAGCGATGGTTTTGCCGATGCGATCCTCGCCGCGACCGGTGGCCGCGGCGTCGATGTGGTGCTCAATTCGCTCGCGGGCGCGACCATCGATGCGAGTTTCAAGGCATTGGCGCGCGGCGGCCGCTTCGTCGAGATCGGCAAGCGCGATATCAAGACGCCGCAATGGGTGGACGCGCTCAACCGCGGCATCCGCTATTTCGTCGTCGACTGGGGCGAGACCGCCGCGCAGCAGCCGGACCTGATCGGCGGACTGTTTGCGCAACTGAGCGACGATCTGCGCAATGGCGCATTGGTGTCGCTGCCGCGTCACGTCTTCCCGCTTGCCGATACCGCGTCGGCGTTCCGGCTGATGGCGGAAGCCCGTCACGCCGGCAAAGTGGTGGTGACGCATCGCCTGCACAATGTGACGCCGGTGCGCCGCGACGGCACCTATCTCGTCACCGGTGGTCTGTCCGGCCTCGGTCTGCTCACCGTGCGCTGGCTGGCGGAGCAGGGCGCCGGTCGCGTCGTCGCCGTTGGTCGTCGCGCCGCCACGCCGGACAACGAGGCGGTGCTAAAAGCGCTGGCGGCGAAGGGCACGGCGATCGTCACCGAACAGCTCGACGTCACCGATGCCGGCGTGCTGCGCGAACTGCTGCGGCGCATCCATAGCGACGGGCCGCCGCTACGCGGCATCGTGCACAGTGCCGGCCGCCTCGACGACGCGGCGCTGATGCAACAGAGCGCCGACACCTTCGCGCATGTGCTGGGTCCGAAAGTGACCGGCGCGGCGCTGCTCGATACGCTGACGCGCGGCGACCCGCTCGACTGGCTTGTTTTCTATTCGTCGATTGCCGCCGTGCTCGGCTCGCCGGGGCAGGCCAATCATTCCGCCGCCAATGCCTTCCTCGATGCGCTGGCGCAGCGCCGGCGCGGCGAGGGACGGCCGGCGCTGAGCATCAACTGGGGCGGCTGGAGCGAGATCGGCGCCGCCGCCGACCGTGCGGTGATCGAGCGCCTCGCGCAACAGGGGCTGGGCGCGCTGTCGCCGGATCAGGGCATCGCGGCGCTGTCGCATCTGCTGCACGACAATGGCGAGCGGACCGGTGCGCAGACGGTGGTGCTGCCCGCCGACTGGTCGCGCCATGTCGCGCAGGGTTTGTCGCCGGCGCGCGCGGCGTTGCTTGCCGAGGTCGTCGACGAAGCGCCACGCGCCGCGCCCGCCCCGAAGGTGGACGCTGCAAAGCCGAACGCGCCCGATCTCGCCGGGCAGCTTGCCGATGCGCCGGCCGCGCGCAAGCGCATCGTTCTGGCGACCTTCGTGCGCGAACGTGCCTTGCAGACGCTCGGCCTCGATGCGAGCCGCGCCGTCGATCCCCGCACGCCGCTCGGCGAACTCGGCCTCGACTCGCTGCTGTCGGTCGAACTGCGCAACCGTCTGAGCGCGGCGGTCGGCAAGCCGCTGCCGGCGACGTTGCTGTTCGACCATCCGACCATCGATGCGCTGACCGACCATCTCGCCGGCGTGCTCGGCCTGAATGCTCAGTCTGCCGGACAGGCGGCTGGCGATGCGGCCGCGCGAACGGAAGACAGCGTGGCACGCCAGCCGTCGCCCGGTCTGGTCGAGGCGATCGAGGACCTCTCCGACGAAGACGTCGAGCGGCTCTATGCGGCGCGGATGCAGGCAAAGGGTGCGTCATGAACGATTTCATCGACCGCATCAGCAAGCTGCCGCCGAAGCGACTGGCGTTGCTGGCGCTCGACCTGCACGATCAGGTGGAGGCGCTGAAGCAGCATGCGCCGGAGCCCATCGCGGTGGTCGGCATCGGCTGCCGCTTCCCCGGCGGCGCCGACAGCCCGGACCGGTTCTGGTCGCTGCTCGACGAAGGCCGCGACGCCATCCGCGAAGTGCCGCGCGACCGCTGGGACATCGACGCGTTCTTCGATCCGGATCCCGATGCCGCGGGCCGCATGTCGGTGCGCAATGGCGGCTTCCTCGACGACGTCAGCCTGTTCGACGCGCCGTTCTTCGGCATCGCGCCGCGCGAGGCGCTGACCATGGACCCGCAGCAGCGATTGCTGCTGGAGGTGGCATGGGAGGCGCTGGAGCATGCCGGCATTTCCGCCGACCGGCTGGCCGGCTCGGCCACCGGCGTGTTCGTCGGCATCTGCAACAGCGATCATTTCCAGCGCCTGCTCGACCGCGGCGCCGACGAGATCGACGCCTATCTCGCCTCCGGCAATGCGCACAGCGTCGCCGCCGGACGCATCGCCTACTGCCTCGGGCTGAACGGCCCCGCGCTCGCCATCGACACCGCGTGTTCGTCGTCGCTCGTCGCGCTGCATGCCGCCTGCCAGAGCCTGCGCAATGGCGAGACGCGTCTGGCGCTCGCCGGTGGCGTCAATGTGATGTGCTCGCCGGAGACGACGGTGGCGCTGTCCAAGGCGCACATGCTGGCGCCGGACGGGCGCTGCAAGACCTTCGATGCGGCGGCCGACGGCTTCGCGCGCGGCGAGGGCTGCGGCGTGCTGGTGCTCAAGCGGCTTGCCGATGCGCTGGCCGACAAGGATCGCGTGCTCGCCGTGATACGCGGCACGGCCACCAATCAGGACGGACGCAGCGGCGGCCTCACCGTGCCGAGCGGGCCGGCGCAGGAGGCGGTGATCCGCGCCGCGCTGGCGGATGCGCGCCTGCAACCCGCCGACATCGATTATGTCGAGGCGCATGGCACCGGCACCACGCTCGGCGATCCGATCGAGGTGCGGGCGCTCGCCTTCGCGCTGGGTGAGGGGCGCGACGCCGGCAATCCGCTGGTCGTCGGCTCGGTGAAGACCAATATCGGTCATCTGGAATCTGCGGCCGGCATTGCCGGCGTCATCAAGGTGGTGCTGTCGTTGCAGCACGAGCGCATTCCGGCGCATCTGCATTTCCGCGAGCCGAGCCCACACATTCCGTGGTCGGAATGCCCGGTGACCGTGCCGCGAGAGGCGCGCGCGTGGCGGCGCGGCGCGCGGCCCCGCGTCGCCGGCGTCAGCTCGTTCGGCTTCAGCGGCACCAATGCGCATGTCCTCGTCGAGGAAGCGCCGCAGCCGGCGGCATCGGCGCAGACGCCGGAAATGCCTGTCTCGATGCCGGTGGAGTGCCTGCCGCTGTCGGCGCGCAGCGACCGGGCATTGGCCGATCTTGCCGCGCGTTACGACGATCTGCTGGCCGGCGGTGGAAGGCTCGACGATATCGCGGCGACGGCGGGCATCGGCCGCGCCCAGTTCACCCAGCGGCTGGCGGTCGTCGCCGATACGACGGAGACGGCGCGCGCGGCGCTCGGGGCCTATGCGGCCGGCGAACCGCATCCCTCGCTGCATGTCGGCGCCGCGGTTCCCGGCCAGCCGCCGGAAGTGGTGTTCCTGTTCCCCGGCCAGGGGTCGCAATATCCGGGCATGGGCCGCCGTCTTTACGACGCCGCGCCGGTGTTCCGCGACGTCATCGACCGTTGCGACAGGGCGCTCGGCCCGGATCCGAAGGGCCACACACTATTATCCGTGCTGCGCTCGGCGCCCGAGGATGGAACCATTCACGACACCGCCTGGACGCAGCCCGCGCTGTTCGCGGTCGAATACGGTCTGGCGCAGCTCTGGCGCTCGTGGGGCATCGAGCCCGCCGCCGTCATCGGGCATTCGGTCGGGGAATATGTCGCCGCCTGTGTCGCCGGCGTCTTCTCGCTGGAAGACGGCGTGCGGCTGATCGCCGAACGCGGGCGGCTGATGGCGTCGCTGCCGCCGGGCGGGCGGATGGCGGCGGTGTTCGCCTCGGAAGCGCGCGTTGCAGCCGCGCTTGCGCCTTTCGCAGGGCGCGTGTCCATTGCGGCGATCAACGCGCCGGAGAGCGTGGTGATTTCCGGCGTGGCCGATGCCGTCGATGCGGTGCTGGCGCATTTTGCCGGCGAGGAGGTTCGCGGACAGGTGCTGTTCGTGTCCTTTGCCGCGCATTCGCCGCTGGTCGAGCCGGCGCTCGATGCGATGGAAGCCTGCGCGCGCGGCGTTGCCATGCAGGCGCCGCGCATTCCGGTGGCGTGGAACGTCACCGGCGGTGCGGCGCTGCCCGGCGAGGCGCCCGATGCGGTTTACTGGCGGCGGCATCTGCGCGAGCCGGTGCGCTTCGCCGACGGCATCCGCTCGCTTTACGACAAGGGCTATCGTGCCTTCCTCGATGTTGGGCCGCATCCGACGCTGATGGCGCTGGCACAGCAGGTGCTGCCGGAAGACGGCGCGGCGCTGTTCGCCTCGCTGCGGCGCGACAAGAACGACTGGCAGGAGATCATGGCAGCTCTCGCCGGGCTCTATGTCCGCGGCGCGCCGGTCGATTGGGAAAGCGTGCAGCAGCCCTACGCGCATCGCCGAGCGGTGCTGCCGACCTATCCGTTCGAACGCAAGCGCTACTGGGTGACACCGTCGCCGGGCGGCGCGAAACGGCCACGCCCGGCGCGCGCGGGGGGCCATCCGCTGCTGGGTGCGCGGCTGCCGACCGCAGTGCCGGTGTTCGAGACCGAACTGACGGCGGATGCGCCGGCCTATCTCGCCGATCACCGCGTGAACGGTCAGGTGCTGGTCGCCGGCCCGGTGTTTCTGGAGATGGCGCAGGCCTGTGCAAAGGCGGCGTTCGGCAGCGTGCGCCATGCGGTGAGGGATTTCGTCATCCGCCAGCCGCTGGTGCTGCGCGACGGCGCGCGGCGCGTGCAGACGTCATTCGGCGAAGCGGAAGACGGTGCGGTCTCGTTCACGATCGCCAGCCGCGCGCGCGATGCCGCCGACGACGGCGCGGATGGCTGGACGACGCATGTCACCGGCCGCCTTTCATCCGATCGTCTGGTCAACGGCGCTGCCGATGCCGGTGCGCAGGAGAGCCTCGCTGCCCTGCAGGCGCGGCTCGGGCCGGCAACGGACGGCGCGGATTTCTATCGGCGGCTGGCGGAGCTGGGCATCGATCTCTCCGGGCGTTTCCGCAGCATCCATGCCGCGCATGCGGCCAAGCGCGAAGCGGCCAAGAGTGAAGTGGTGACGGGCGAAGCGCTGGTGCGCATCGAACTGCCGGAAGGCTGTGCGGCCGATGCTGTCGCCTGGGCGCATCCGGCGTTGCTCGACGGCGCCATGCAGGCCTGCGGGCTGGCGACGCCGGAGAGCGCGCACGACGTCTACCTGCTCACCGCCGTGGAGCGCATCGTGCTGACGCAGCCATTGCCGGCGGCGCTGTGGTGCCATGCGCGACTGCGCGACCCCGATGCGCGCGATCCGCAGGAATGGCTCGCCGATGTCGTGCTGCGCGATGCGGAAGGCGCGGTGGTCGGCGAAGTGGCCGGCGTCTGCCTGCGCCGGGCATCCGCCGCGGCGCTGGCGCGCGTTGCAGGGGCGGGCAACGCGATTATCGACGATCTGTTCTATCGCGTCGAATGGCTGGAGGCACCGCTCGCGGCATCGCCGCGGCTTGCCGGGCCGGACCGGATTGCGCCGGCGGCCCGTCATCGTTTCGCCGAACTGGCCGGGCAATATGATCTTGCAGTCTACGACGACCTGCTGCCGGAGCTCGACCGGCTCAGTGTCGCCCATAGCATCGACGCCCTGCGCCGGCTCGGGGTGGACATGACCGAGGGTCATGTTTTCGGCAACCCGGTCCCGTCGTCAAAACTTATCCTCCGCATCCTCGATATCCTGATCGAGGAGGGCGTGCTGCGCCGCCGGGGCGAGCACTATGAGGTGGTGCGCGCGCCGGTGCCGGTCGATATCGATGCGCGGTACGATGAATTGCTGATGCGCTTCCGTGGCGTCGATGCCGAGCTGAGCATCCTGCGCCGCTGCGGCAGCGCGCTGGCCGACGTGCTCGCCGGCAAACAGGATCCGTTGCAATTGCTGTTCCCCGGCGGTTCGCTTGCCGAAGCGCGCCAGCTCTATATCGAATCGCCGTTCGCGCGCACCTACAACACCGCGCTCGCCGAAACGCTCAACGACGCGCTGAGAGATGCGCTCGACGATACGGTTGCGAAACGCCCGGCAGGCCGGCGCCTTCGCATTCTTGAAATCGGCGCCGGCACCGGCGGCACGACAAGTTATGTCCTGCCGAGGCTCGATCCGGAGCAGGTGGAGTACACGTTCACCGATATCTCGCCCTTGTTCCTCGAGCGCGCGGCCGGGCAGTTCGATTTCTATCCGTCGCTGCAATGCAGGCTGCTCGATATCGAGCGCGATCCGGTCGCGCAGGGATTCGCACCGGCGCATTACGACATTGTCATCGCCGCCAATGTGCTCCACGCGACGGCCGATCTGCGGCAGACGCTTGCGCATGTCCGCAGCCTGCTCGCACCGGACGGACTTCTGTTCCTGCTCGAAGGCGTAACGCCGGAGCCGTGGATCGATCTGACATTCGGCATGACGCCGGGATGGTGGCGCTTCACCGATACGTCGCTGCGCCCGGACTATCCGCTGATCGACACGCAACGCTGGCTCGAACTGCTCGCGGCGGAAGGCTTCGGCGTGCCGATGGCCATTCCCGGTGGCGATCCCGTTTCGCGCGCGCAATCGCAGCAACGACTCATCGTTGCCCGCGCGCTGCCACGCAAGCGGCATTGGGTGCTGATCGGTGATCGCGACGGCGTCGGCGCGGCGCTCGCCGGCCGGCTGACGACGCGCGGCGATACCGTCACCGTGTTTGCGGCCGACAGGGCGGAATCCGAACTGCCGCCGTGCGACGAGATCGTCTATCTCGGTGCGCTGGAGCTTGCCGATGCAGTCCGTTCCGACGCGGCCGTGCTCGCCCGCGCCAAGGCGCTGTCGTGCCACTGGCCGCTGCGCTGGCTCGCACAGATCCACAAGGGCGATCGCGCGATGCGCGCCTGGCTCATCACCAGCGGCGCTCAACCCGCCGGACAATCCGGGCGCGACGGCGGCCGGTGGCAGGCGCCGCTCTGGGGCATCGGCCGTGTCTTCGCGCTCGAACAGCCCGACTGCTGGGGCGGGCTGATCGATCTTCCGCCCGCAGGCGACGCGGATGGCTTTGCCGACCTGCTGCTCGCGTCCGTCGATTGCGCGGATGGCGAGGATCAGACGGCGTGGCGAGACGGCCGACGGCTGGCCGCACGGCTCGATCGTGCCACAGCGCCGGCGCGCAAGACGATCACGTTGCGTCCCGATGCGACCTATCTCGTCACCGGCGGCTTCGGCGGCCTCGGTCTGCTGGTCGCGCGCTGGCTGGCCGAGCATGGTGCGCGGAATCTGGCGCTGCTCGGACGGCAGCCCGACCCAGACCTGCCGGCATTGCGCGCGATCGAGGCGATGGGGACGCGCATCATTCCGCTCGCCGGCGACGTCGCAGACGAAGCCGCGATGCGCGACGTGTTTGCCTTGCTCGCCGCTGACGCGCCGCCGCTGCGCGGCATCATTCATGCGGCGGCCGCATTCAGTTCCGCTCCGATCGGCACCATCACGCCGGCGCAGGTCGATGCGACCTTGAGGGCCAAGATCGACGGCACGGTCGTGCTGGAACGGCTGACGCACGGCACGCCGCTGGACTTCGTCGTGCTGTTCTCGTCGAGCACGGCCATTCTCGGCGCCGCCGGGCTTGCTCACTATGCCGCGGCCAATCAGTTCCTTGATGCGACGGCGTCGGCCGCGTCCGGTGCCGGCCCGGATATCGTCTCGGTGAACTGGGGAACGTGGGAGGCGATGCGTCTTGCCTCGCAGGCGAGCCAGCAGTCGTTCCGTGAAGCGGGGCTGGAGCCGGTTCCGGCGATGCACGCATTCGACGCGCTGGAGCGTTTGCTGGCGGGTCGCGAGCGGCAGGCGATGGTTGCGCGCATCGACTGGGATGTGCTGAAGCCGCTGCACGAGGCGCGGCGCCCGCGGCCGATGCTGTCGCGGCTCGAAGCATCGCGGCCGCGCGCGGCGGCGCGCGACAACCCGGAGCAGCGGGCCGGGGCGGACTTCGGATTGATCGACAGACTGGCGAAAGCGCAACCCGATGCGCGCCACGATCTGATCGTCGATGCCGTCAGCGCTGAAGTCGCCGCCGTTCTCGGTCTGGGCCGAAACGAAATCGTGGCGCCGGAGATGGGCCTGTTTGAGTTGGGAATGGATTCGCTGATGTCGGTCGAGCTGAAGCGGCGGCTTGAGCGGGTGGCGCAACGGCCGCTGCCGTCGACGCTCACCTTCAACTATCCGAACGTCGTCGCGCTGGCCGGTTTCCTGGGCCGGGAACTGAACGGTGCCGAGGCCGCGCCGGCCAGGATTCCGGTGCCGCTGCCGCCGCAGGACAGCGACCTTGATGAGCTTGACGATGCCGAACTTGAAGCGCGTCTCGCCGCACGTCTGGAGGCGATTCAATGATCGTCGCCCGGCAGACCGCGTTTACCATGCTCTTCGTCGCGTTCTGGATGATCGTCGAATTGCTCGGCGCGCATCTGCAGCGAGCCTATAGTGGCTATCAGGTGGTCTGGACGCGCTATGTCGTACATCTCTTTTTCATGCTTGCGGTGTGGGGATGGCGCAGGCCGATGGCATTGCTGTATACGCGGCGCCCGGTGTTCCAGATATCGCGATCGCTGCTGATGGTCGCCATGCCGGCGTCGTGGCTCATCGGGTTGTCATGGGGTGTCGCACCGCAGACGATGATGGTCTTTCTGCTGCTGGTGCCGTTGCTTGTTCTGATGGCAGCGACGCTGTGCCTTGGCGAGGTGGCATCACGGCCGAACTGGACCGTCGCTGTGGTGCTTGCCGTGGGGGTCGGCGTCCTTGCCATGCTTCGCAATCATGCAACGGTTTCGACGTTGGCATTTCCGCTCATGGTCGCCGTCAGTCTCGCTCTCTACATCGTCATGACGCGCTCGCTGCGCGCTGAAAGCACGCTTGCCAATCTGTTCTATACGGCCTTCGGCGTCGCCGTGGTGCTGACGCCTGTGATGCCTGTGGTCTGGATCATGCCGGCTCTTCATGACTGGCTGGTTCTGGTCGGAATAGGCCTTGCCGGATTTGCCAGCCTGCTGGCGCTGGATCGGGCGACTGCGGCGGCGCCCGCCTCGATTGTCGGGACGATCTTTGGCGGTTTGTTCGCAGCGAGTCTGCTGATCGATGTGCTGCCCGTCCGCTCGTTTGCCGGAGTCGTCGCTGCCGTGCTGCTGCTCGGAGCCCTGGTGATCGCCTGCGCGCTGCGATGGCGCCATCGGCAGACTGATTTGCGGGGGACCGTATGACCGAACGCCGCAATCTTCTCCAGGAATCGCTGGTTGCCATCGAGCGCCTGCAGGCGAAACTCGATGCCAGCACGCGTGCGCGGCATGCGCCGGTCGCGATCATCGGCGCGGGCTGCCGTTATCCCGGCGGCATCGAGACGCCGGACGATTTGTGGCGGCTCGTTCGCGACGGCGTCGATGCCGTGTCCGATGTTCCGGCTGACCGGTGGGATGCCGATGCCTATTACGATCCCGACCCGAAGGCGCCGGGCAAGATGGTCGTGCGGCGCGGCGGCTTCCTTGCCGGCATCGACGGCTTCGACCCGCACTTCTTCGGCATATCGCCGCGCGAAGCCTCGACGCTCGATCCGCAGCAACGATTGCTGCTGGAGACAAGCTACGAGGCGCTGCAAAACGCCGGCCTCGCGCCCGACCGGCTGGCCGGCAGCGCGACCGGCGTCTTCGTCGGCATCACCACCAGCGACTATGCGCAGATGCTGCGGCGTGGCGGGCCGGAGAACGCCGATGTCTATTCCGCAACCGGCGGTGCATTGAATGCCGCTGCGGGCCGGATTGCCTTTACGTTCGGCTTTCAGGGGCCGTGCGTTGCCCTCGACACGGCGTGTTCGTCGTCGCTGGTCGCCGTGCATCTGGCCTGCCAGAGCCTGCGCGCCGGAGAGAGCAATCTCGCCCTGGCGGGCGGCGTCAACGTCATCCTGCTGCCGGATGCGATGGTGCTGTTCTCGAAATGGGGAATGATGGCGCCCGATGGCGCCTGCAAGACGTTCGACGCCGCTGCCGACGGTTTCGTCCGTTCCGAGGGTTGCGCGGTGATCGCGCTCAAGCGCCTTTCCGACGCGCTGGCCGACGGCGATCCGATCCTCGGCGTGATCCGCGGGTCGGCGAGCAATTCCGATGGGCGCAGCAGCGGATTGACGGTACCGAACGGGCCGGCGCAGGAGGCGGTGTTGCGCGATGCGCTCGCGGATGCGGGGCTGACGCCGGCCGATATCGACTATATCGAGGCGCACGGCACCGGTACGCCGCTGGGCGATCCCATCGAGATCGAAGCGCTTGGCCGCGTGATGGGGCAGGGACGTGAGCCCGGCAAGCCGCTGCTGGTCGGCTCGATCAAGACCAATATCGGGCACGCGGAGGCGTCCTCCGGACTTGCCGGTCTGCTGAAGACCGTGATGGCGCTCCGGCACGAGGCTATCCCGCCGCATCTGCATTTCTCCGAGCCGAATCCGCGGATCGCCTGGAACGACTGGCCGATCCGCATTCCGACGGCGTTGACGCCGTGGCCGAGAGACCAGCGGCCGCGCAGGGCCGGCGTGAGTTCATTCGGCTTCAGCGGTACCAATGCGCATGTGATCGTCGAGGAAGCGCCGTTGCCCTCCGTGCCGGCTGCGGCGATGGCGGTACCCGATCTGCATCTCGTTCCGCTGTCTGCCCGCGACGATGCGGCGCTGCGCGCGCTGGCGCAGACGACTGCGGCGGCCTTGCGAACGGATTCGTCGCTGACGCTCGCCGATGTCGCGACGACGCTGTCGCGCGGGCGCACGCATCTGCCGCGTCGGCTGGCGGTCGTCGCCGGCTCGGTATCCGAGCTTGCGGACAGACTGGGCGATGCGGCGTCCGGCAAGATGGCCGGCCTGGCGACGGGCGGGCCGATGCGTCCCGGCGAACGCGCTAAGATCGCGTTCCTGTTTACGGGGCAGGGCTCGCAGTATCCGGGCATGGCGCGCGGTCTTTACGATGCCGAGCCGGTTTTCCGTGACGTGATCGAGCGGGCGGCGGTGCTGCTCGACCCGCTGCTCGACCGGCCGTTTCGCGAACTGGTGCTTGCCGAGGATTTGGATGCGTCGGTTCTGGCGCATACGGCCTACACGCAGCCGGCGTTGTTCGCGGTCGAATATGCGCTTGCCGAACTCTGGCGATCCTGGGGGATTACGCCGTCGGCGGTTCTCGGCCACAGCGTCGGGGAATATACGGCGGCCTGCGTTGCCGGTGTCCTGACATTCGAGGATGGCCTGAAACTGATCGCCGAGCGCGCGCGGCTGATGCAGGCATTGCCGGCCGGCGGCGCGATGGCTGCGGTATTCGCATCCGAAGAACAGATCGTGCCGCGACTGCGCGGGCTCGAAGACCGTCTGGCGCTCGCTGCGGTCAATGCGCCGAACGAAACGGTGGTGTCCGGAACCGCGGAAGCCGTCGAACGTCTGCTGGCCGATCTTGCGGCGGGCGGCATCGAAGGGCGCCGGCTGAATGTTTCGCATGCGTTCCATTCGCCGCTGCTCGAGCCGATGCTGGAGCCGTTCGCGAAACGCGCCAGCGCCGTCGCTTGTGCCGCGCCGCGCCTGCCGCTCATATCGAATGTGAGTGGCAAGGTCTTTGCCGGCGGCGAGAAGCCGGACGGCAATTACTGGCGGCAGCATGCGCGGCAGCCGGTGCGGTTCGCCGCGTCGATCGAGACGCTGAAGACGCTCGGCATCACGAGTCTGCTCGAAGTCGGACCGCACCCGACGCTGCTGCCGTTCGCCAGGCGTAACGCGCCCGATGCCACGTGGAATGCATCTGCATCGCTGCGCAAAGGCGAGCCCGCGCGGCGCGCGATACTGACCGCGCTTGCGGAGCTTTATGCGCACGGCGCCGATGTGCGCTGGGAGGCGGTCGCGGCAAGCGGCAACGGCCGGCGCATTGCGCTGCCGACCTATCCGTTCCAGCGCGGGCGTTACTGGCTGCCGCCGGAGCACACGGCTGCACGGCGCTCCGACACCGCGCATCACCCGCTTCTGGGCGAGCGTCGCGACCTTGCCGATCCGCCGGGCGTGTCGATCTGGGAAGAGGAAATCGACCTCGAGAGTCATCCCTGGCTGCGCGATCATCGGGTGCAGGGGGCGGCCATCGTCCCGGCCACCGCTTACATCGAGATGGCGCTCGCCGCCGCCGGCGAGGTGCTCGGCACAGGCTCGCTCTCGGTGACCAAGATCGAGATCGAAGCGCCGATGATCCTGCACGAGGCCGGCCGGCGCCGCTTGCAGATCAGCCTCAGGCGCCAGCCGGACGACGCGCTGCATTTCGCCGTGCATAGTCGCGATGTTGCGGATGGGACGAAGGCCGATCCGAAGAACTGGACCCGCCACGTCACCGCGAAGGTCGCGATGATTCCGACGCCGGACACAGTGGATGGAGCCGATACGCTCGAGGCCCTGCGGGCCGGCTGCGACGCGACGCTTGACGGCGGCGCGTTCTACGAAGCGCTGGAGAAGCGTGGCAACGAATGGGGACCGAACTTCCGGGGCATGGAACAGGTATGGCGCGGCGAGCGCGAGGCTGTCGGCCGCATCCGTGTCGTGCCGTCGCTGGCGGCGCAGGCGCGCCGTTACCGCTTCCATCCGGCGGTGGCGGATTCCTGCGGTCACGTGCTGGTCGCGACGATGCCGCTCGACCGCACCGACGGCGCGACCGGCGGCGCCTTCGTCGGCGGCGGTGTCGGCGAGGTGCGTTTCCACCGCTCGCCGGTCGGCGACGTATTGTGGGCGCGCGCCAGATTGCGTGCCGCGACGGATGACGACAGCAATGTCGTCATCGGCGATGTCGAGGTGTTCGACGAGAGCGGTGCGCTGGTCAGCGAGACGCGCGAAGCGCGCCTCTGGTATCTCGATGAATCGTCCGAGGATGCGGCGCATGTTCCCGACGACTGGTATCACCGCGTCGTCTGGGAGAAGCAGACGTCCGGCGACCGGTCGGCCCGCGCCGCCGCACCGGGTTCGTGGCTGATCTTCGCGGACTCGTATGGCGTGGCCGGGCGGATCGCGGATATCCGCGCGGCCGATGGTCTGTCGACGGTTCTGGTGAAGAAAGGCGAGCGCTGGTCTCGCGCCGGCGACCGCGTCACCATGCGTCCCGGCGAAGCGGAAGACTATACCCGGCTGTTTGACGAGGTTGCGCCGCCGGCAGCGGTCCTGCATCTGTGGAGTCTGGATGCAGGCGGTGGGGATACTGAACGGGATCAGGCGGCCGGCGCCGAAAGCCTGTTGCATTTGCTGCGTGGTGCGAAGAGCCGGATGGTGCATCCGCGCATCTGGCTGGCGACCTGCGGCACGCAGGCGGTCGTGGAAACCGATCCGTGCAACGGGTTCGGGCACGCGGCTCTTTGGGGGGCGGGCAAGGCGCTTTCCGTCGAGAACGCCGAACTATGGGGCGGTCTTGTCGATCTCGCCGACAATCCGGTGCCGGCTGACGCTGCCGTCCAGATCATCCGCGAGGTGACGGATGCCGACGGCGAGGACAAGATCGCGTTCCGTGGCGGCGAACGTTACGTGCCGCGGCTCGTCCGCAAAGCGCCGCGCGAGCGGCCGGCCGATGACTTCGTCGCGCGAGCGGATGCAGCCTATCTGATCACCGGCGGCCGCGGCGGGCTCGGGCTCGCCATGGCGCGCTGGCTCGCCGATCGCGGTGCGCGACATCTGCTGCTGCTTGGCCGGACGCCTCTCCCCGCGCGCGCGGCGTGGGCATCGCTCGATCCGGAGAGTGTCGAGGGGCGGCGAGCCGCAGCGGTCGCCGGGCTCGAAGCCCTCGGCGCGCGTGTCGAGACGCCTTCGATCGATATCGGAGACGAGCGTGCGCTCTCCGGTTATCTCGCAGCGAGGAACGGGCAGGGAGCGCCGCCGGTGCGTGGCGTCATCCATGCTGCCGGCATCCTGCAATTCGAGGCGCTGGCGACGCAAAGCGTTTCCGCGTTCCGGAGCGAACAGCACGCCAAGGCCGGTGGCGCGCTCGCCCTGCATCGACTGTTCGGTAAAGAACCGCTGGATTTCTTCGTTCTGTGCTCGTCGTCATCCGCCCTGCTCAATTCGCCGTTGCTCGGTGGCTATGCCGCGGCAAACGCGGTGCTCGATGCGCTGGCTCATCATCGCAGGGCGCAGGGCCTGCCGGCGCTCAGCATCAACTGGGGCACCTGGGGTGAAGTCGGCATGGCGGTCGAGGCCGGACGCGGCGGTCGCAACGACATGCTCAAGGGCGCAGCGACGATCAGCACCGCCAGAGGCCTGTCGGCGTTGAGCGATCTGCTCGTCGGCGGCGATGTGCAGGCCGCCGTCATGCCGATGAACTGGCCGGAATTTGCCCGGGCCTATCCGCATTTCGCTGCCGATCCGTTCCTCGGCTCGCTTGTCGAAACCGCCGGGCTCGATGCCGCATCCGCAGCACCGGCCGGGCTGTCACGGGCCAGGCTGATCGAGGCGTCGAGCGAAGCATGGCCGGCGCTGATCGCCGATTATCTGCGGACCGAGGCGGCGCATGTTCTGGGCGCGGCGCCGGAATCTTTCGATACGACATCGCCGCTGTCGGCCTGGGGATTCGACTCGCTGATGGCGGTTCAGTTGAAGAACCGCATCGAGACCGATCTCGGGATCGTCATTCCAATGATCGATTTCCTCCAGGGGCCGAGCGTCGAACAACTGGTTCCGGCAGTATGCGCTGCTGTCAAAAGCAATTCGCCGAAAATCCAGGCTTCGGAAGAGGTCGAGGTCTGGGAGGAGGGCTCGTTGTGACGGAGAGCTTGCTGAGCATATTGACGTCACAGGGAGTCGAGCTCTGGTTCGAAGGCGATCGGCTGCGGTTTCGTGCGCCGAAGGGCGTGCTGTCGGATGAGCAGCGGGCGCAACTGGCGACCCAGCGGGATGTCATTCTTGCAGAGTTGCGCGCACGGGCCGCCGGCAGCAGCAAGCTCGTACCGCCATCCTACAGCCAGCAATCGCTCTGGTTCCTGCACCGGCAGATGCCCGAAAGCGCGGCTTACCATGTCGCCATGCCGCTGCGCATCCTGAGCACGATCGACATATCGAATTTCAATCATGCGCTGCAATCGCTGGTCGACCGGCACGGCATCCTGCGAACCACCTATGAATTGAAGGACGGCGTGCTGATGCAGCGCATCGCCGGCGCCGCAACCGTCGCCCTCAACGAATACGATGTTGCCGGGCTCAGCGATGACGAGATCTATCGGCGCGTGCGTGCTGACTACGAGCGACCGTTCGATCTGGCGCACGGCCCGGTATTCCGCGCGTCGTTGTACACGAGAGACAGCTCCGATCACGTGCTGCTGCTGACGGTGCATCACATCGCAGCGGATGGCTGGTCGCTGGTGCTGCTGATCGAGGATATGTTCAGGATCTATGACGAGGCCGCAGGCGGAAAACCGGCGAAATTGCCTCGCGCGACGCTTGAATATGCCGACTATGTCGCGTGGCAGAGAGACTATCTCGACGGCGCGGATGGCGAGCGTCTGTGGTCTTACTGGCGCGGCAAGCTGGCGCCGCCGCGGTCACGCATCGAAATTCCGGCCGACCGGCCGCGTTCCGAGCATGGTGTTGCCGCCGGTGCCTCGCTGCCGATCCGGATCGATGCCGACGCGACGGCACAGATCAAGGAACTGGCGCGCCAGCAGGCCACCACTCCCTTCGTGGTTTTGCTGGCGACCTTCAAGGTGTTCCTGCTGCATATGACGGGCATTCAGGACGTCATCGTCGGAACGCCGACATTCGGGCGCAGCAAACCGGATTTCATTCGCGTCGTCGGCGATTTCGTCAACACCGTTCCGCTCCGCAGCCAGCTCAGGTTCACGGCAACATTTCTGGATCTGGTGACTGCGCTGCGGCAGACGGTGCTTGAAGCGCTGGACGGACAGGAGTTTCCGCTGCCTCTGATGGTGGAGCGTCTGCATCCGACGCGCGCGGGCAATCGGACGCCGCTGTTCGACACCTTCTTCATTCTGCAGCGCTTCGATCAGTTCCGCGACATCGAAGGTCTGTTGTCCGGAGACGAGACGCAGGCGGCGGTCGAGATCGGCGGGCTGCGGCTCGCGCCCTATGCGTTCAGCCAGCAGGATGGCCAGTTTGATCTGGCTGTTCAGTTCATCGAGCGGGGCGGTACGTTTCTTGGTGCTTTCAAATATCGCTCCGATCTCTTTGAAAGCGAAACGGTCCGTGATTTTGCCGCGGATTACCTGATGCTGGTGCGCTCGCTGCTTGCCGATCCGTCGGCGCCGCTGCACCAGGCGCTCCGGGCCGAGGCGGTTGTCACAGGTGGTGCGGCGCCGGCCGGCAATCCGGAGCGCAAGGGCGGGGAGGCTGTTGCAAAGACCGCGCATCCGTCGCCGAAGGCCGACGATTCAGCCGACGAGGCAGAGCAGGCAGAAATGAAGCGCGAAGACGAAGCTCTTATGTTGAGTCCATCATCCCGTCGTGGAGATAAACATTCGGCTCGCAAGTCGAATATTCACGGGTACTGGAAGGCGCGACTGGCGGGTGCGCCGGAGGCGCTGGAATTGCCGAGGGAGCACCAGCGGCCGGCCGTACTGAGCAATCGTCTTGCTGTCGAGTCGAGAAGCCTGTCGCCGGGATTGTCCGAGCGGATACGGCGTATCGTCGGCGCGGATGCGCAAAGCGTTTTCACCGGATTTCTGGCGGCATTCCAGGTGCTGCTTTATCGCTATACCGGGCAGACGGATCTGGTGATCGGCGCGTCTGTGCCCGGGGCGACGCATGCGGGGCAGGCAGATGCGCGCCGGCCGGCGGAGATCTTGCCGCTGCGCGTCGATCTGTCGGAAAACCCCGGATTCATGACCGTTCTGGAGCGCGCCAGAGAGGCCGTGTTCGGTGCCTTGGTCCATCAGGATATTTCGCTCGAAACCCTGATCGAGGACTTCGCAGGCGAGCCGGATGCTAGCCGTGCGCCGCTGGTGCAGGTGACCTTCGCATTCGAGAACAAGACCGCGACGCTTCCGGGCCTGAACCGCCAGAGCACGGCGCGTCCGAACGGCAGGCCGAGCTTCGATCTGTCGTTCCGGATTGTCGAACACGAATCCCGGTTGAAAGCCGAGGCCGAATACAGCCCGGACCTCTTCGGCCCGGAGATGATTTCGTCGCTGCTGGATCATTTCAGCATTCTGCTCAATGCGATCGTCGGTCATCCGCAACAGCCTATCAATGAGCTTCCGCTGCTTGCCGAGCCGGAACGACAGATGCTGCTGCGAGAGTTCAATCGCACGGAGCGGGATTATCCGCACGACGCCCGCGTCGAGCGGTTGTTCGAGGAACAGGCCCGGCGCACGCCCGAGAAGACGGCGCTGGTCTTCGGCGGCCAGGAAATGAGCTATCAGGAGCTTGAGCGCCGCGCGGCGCGGCTCGCCCGGCATCTGCAGAGCCGTGGCCTCGGCCCGGGAGCCACCGCCGCGCTCTATGTCCAGCGATCGTTCGATATGATCGTCGGCCTGCTGGCGATCCTGAAGGCCGGCGGCGCCTATATCCCGCTCGATCCGATCTATCCGGCGGATCGGATCAGCCTGATGCTGGACGACGCGCAGCCGCGGATCCTGTTAACCCAGACGGCCTTGCGCAAGCAGGTTCCGAACATCGGCGCGGAGATCGTTTGTCTCGATGATCTGCCCGATGAAACGGCGGCGCATGCTCTGGAGAGCGACAGCCGGAGTGCCGACGACGTTGCCTATGTCATCTATACGTCGGGCTCCACCGGCAAGCCGAAGGGCGTGCAGCTTACGCACCGCAATGTCGTCAACTTCCTCGTCGCGATGCAGAACGAGCCGGGGCTCACGCCGGATGACATCGTCCTCGCGGTGACGACGGTGTCGTTCGATATCGCGGTTCTCGAAATCTTTCTGCCGCTGATCTGCGGCGCCCGGGTGGTGATTGCCGCGGCCGACACCGCCGCGGACGGCATCGCGCTTGCGAAGATGCTGGATCATTACGGTGTGACGCTGATGCAGGCGACGCCGGCAACATGGCGCCTGTTGCTGGATGCAGGGTGGAGCGGCAATCCGCATCTGAAGATTTTGTGTGGCGGCGAGGCATGGCCGAGGGAGCTTGCCGGCGAGTTGCTGGCTCGCTGCGGGTCGCTCTGGAATATGTACGGCCCGACGGAGACGACGGTCTGGTCGGCGGTCGCACGGGTCCATTCCGGGGAAGCCGTGCATGTCGGTCCGCCGGTCGCCAATACGCAGCTTTATGTTCTGCAGGACGGGCTGCAACTGGCGCCGCTGTGGGCTCCCGGCGAACTCTATATTGGCGGCGACGGTGTCGCGAAGGGATACCTGAACCGTATTGAGCTGACGGCGGAGCGTTTCATTCCCGATCCGTTCATGACGGGCGGGCGCCTGTATCGCACGGGCGATCTCGTCCGCCGTCTGCCGAACGGCTATGTCGAGTTTCTTGGGCGAACCGATCATCAGGTCAAGATCCGCGGGTTCCGCATCGAGCTTGACGAGATCGCCAATGTGCTGCGCAAGCACCCGCATATCGCGGATGCGGTGCTATGCGTGCAGGAGCGGGGCGGCGACAAACAGCTTGTCGCCTTCGTCACCGCGCGCGCCAGGCCCGTCGATATCGCCGACATCAAAGCCTTTCTCTCGCAGAGGCTGCCGGCCTATATGGTGCCGTCGGGCATCATTGTCCTTGACGCGTTTCCGTTGACGCCGAACGGCAAGATCGACCGTAAGGCGCTCATGGCGACGGACTGGCAGACGGCGTCATCCGGTGAGGAGCATGAGCCGCCGGGCACGACGACCGAAATCGGTCTGGCGCAGATCTGGCAGGATATCCTGAAGGTCGACAAGATCAGCCGCCACGACGACTTCTTTGCGCTCGGCGGCCATTCGCTGATGATCACCCGGCTGATCTACGAGATCAACAAGACGTACAATGTCTCGCTGGGCATTCCCGAACTGTTTCGTCATCCGACGGTGCAGAAGCTCGCGGCGGTGATCGACCGGCAGGCGCCGGAGGCCAAGCGTCTGCCGGCCGTCGTGTCGCTGAAAGAAGGCGGCACCGAGCTTCCCGTCTATTTCATCTATGCCGGGCCGGATGAATTCCGGCTGGCGCAGTTGATGGGCGAACGGCACCCGGTTTTCGGTATCGAAGCGCCGTGGCCACTGAGCTGGCGCGCTGCGGTCGCTGCGAACCGCACCGCAGCGTTTCCGACGATGGATGAACTGGTGGCGTCGTTTGTCGACGCGCTCAAGGCGCATACCGGCCAGTCGCCGTGCCTGCTGGCGGGCCATTCGTTCGCCGGGCTGATCGCATTCGAGGCCGCCCACCAATTCCAGAAACAGGGCGGCAAGGTCGAGCTTGTCGTCGTCGTCGACAAATGGGCGAGGAATCCGGCGCTCCGCGAAGTGGTATGGATGAATCTCAAGGAGTGCTGGGCACCGGCCGGCGGCAAGCGGCCGTCGCTGATGGCGCGCTTCAGGACAACCTGTTTCGTTGCGTGGTGGTATCTCAAGCAAGAGAAGAACAGGCTACGCCTGCGGCTGAATCTGCCCCTTGCCGATCCTCGCCAGATGACCGCGATGCTCGATGAGAAGGGCATCCCGTTACACTGGGGCCTGCTCGAACGTCTCTATGCCAGGCTGGAAAGGACCTATCGGCCGCGCCGCCTCGATTCGCGCGGGGTCGTCTTCCGGACGGAATTTCTCGACGACAACCAGTCGGTCCGCACGCCGGACAGCAGCCTCGGATGGAGCGATCTGTTCACTCAGGGTGTGGAGGTGATCCCCGTCATCGGCGATCATCTGTCGCTGATCCGGGAGCATAACGAGAGTCTCGGACGCAAGATGAGCGATGCCCTGCAGCGGCACGGCACCGGCGTGGCCGCCGGGCGGCCCTCGACCGACGGTTAGCGGCCGTCAGGGCGGCTCGCCGTCGGAAGGCGATCAAACAAGACCTCCTGAGTCGTTTTGATTCGACTTGATGGGCAGGTCGGCCGGATGGGCCGGGACCCACGCGAGGCCGGATTGCTGGTGCGGGAATCCCCCGGCCTTTTTGTTATTGCATCTTTAACAGTGTTCGCGCGGTCGATCATAACGCAGTTTTATTGATAGCATTCAGCGTTTTATCGTTGGTATTCAGAGGCGGTTAGCCTCGTTATAACACTCGTCCGCATCGATGTTATATTACGTTATGTCTTGAGCCTTTGTTTACGTCTTGCTGCTTTGCTTATCGCAGGTTGTCATGATGGCGGGACAATCAAAAAAACATTTGCTGTCGACTGGCCTTCGATATGCCCCATTCTCCTTTCAGTAAGCGAAGACTATCCGATCTTGCCACCGGGGAGGTGGCTCATCTGGCAACGCATGAGGGAAGGTGCCGCTTATGACAGTTACTGTTACCGTCTCAAATTCTTCGGAATTGCTGAAGGCCATCGCGGGTCGCACGGCCGATACAGTAATCATTCTTAATCCGGGAAATTATGGCGACGTAACAATCAATGGTGGTGGATCGTCTCTTCCGATCACACTACAGGCTGCCAGCAGCACCAGCGCTTCGACATTCACGAGTCTCACTGTCAATCAGGCAAACGGTGTAACGCTCTCCGGCCTGACATTCGCGCCCTCGTCGACGAACGGAAGTTACAGCGGATACGCCCTCGACATTGAGAAGAGCTCTAATGTCGTGGTGAAGGACAGCTCCTTCATCGGCGGGTCGAGTGCATTCAAGGATAATGCGAGCGGCATCCTGGTGTCGGATTCGTCGAATGTGGTCGTCGACCACAACGTCTTTACCGGCCTCGCGAATGGCGGGATGTATCTGAACAGCAGCAACATCACCATCACCAATAATAACCTGACGAATCTTCGCTCCGACGGTTTCCAGTTTGCCGCCGTCACCAAGGTCGAGGTCGCCTACAACAATTTCTCGGACTTCCACCCGACAGCCTCCGACCATCCGGATGGCATTCAGTTCATGTCGGTGGGAACAAAGACGGCGTCGTCGAATGTCAGCATTCATGACAACGTCATGACGTTTACATCGGCGAATCCATCGCAAGGCATCTTCTTCGGAGACGAGGCCGGCCTTGGCTTCAGCAATATCTCGATTCAGGACAATTATATCGCGACCGGTTATCCGAACGGCATTTCGATTATCAATGCCTCGGGTTTGAATGTCAGCGGCAATACCGTCGTCGCGTCGGATGCGAATGTGCCTTATAAGCCGGGCATTCACGTCATCGCGTCGAGCTCGATCACCGTCAACTCCAACGTGACCACCATTCTCGATATCGACTCGAGCAAGAACGGCACGGTTTCGGGGAATCAGGCGAACTACATTGCGTTCACGTCTGACAGCAACGTATCGAACGTGAACAATACGCAGTCGTCCGGCATGTTTACGGCTTCGAACACGCCGAACACGTCAACGCCTACGAGCCCGACGACACCCACCACCCCGACAACGCCGGACGACTCGAAGGTGCCGGCCGACCCGGCGCCGTCGAAGCCGAACGACAGCGGCAGCAACAGCAATAGCGGCAGCAACAGCGACAGCGTAACCAAGGTTGACACGAAGATTGTCTCTTTTTCGCAGGATAGCGGCGTCAAGGGAGACGGCATCACCAACGACAACCGCATCGATCTGCAGGGAACGGCTGCCGCGAAGAGCACGGTGAAGATCTACGACGGGACCAAGCAGATCGGCACCGCGACGGCCGACAGCAACGGCAACTGGAGCTACACCACGCCGGTTCTGTCGGACGGCGCGCACAAGCTGGCGGCGCTCGGCGCCAATGGTTCGGCTTCGTCCGTGGTGGCGATCACGGTGGACACCAAGGCGCCCGTTGCCCCGACGATCAAGTCGTTTTCGCCGGATACCGACAAGGTCGGCGACGGCGCGACCAGCGCTCATGCGATCACCCTGAAGGGGACAGCCGAGGCGAACAGCACGGTCACGATCTACGACGGCAGCAAGGCGATCGGAACGGCCACGGCCCTGAGCAACGGAAGCTGGAGCTTTGACGCGACCGATCTGGCAACCGGCTCGCATGCCTTCACCGCAACCGCGACCGATCTCGCCGGCAACGCAAGCGGCGCCTCGTCGTCGCTGAAGGTCGCCGTGACCGGCGACAGCGGCGGGACCTCGGGCGGTTCGAACGGCGGTTCGTCGTCGGGTGACGCTGTCGTCGCGCCGAACATCGCGGGTATCACGCCGGATACCAATATCGCTCATGACGGAGTGACGTCTGCCAAGGTCCTCACCTTGCAGGGGCATGGGGAGGCCAACAGCGTCCTCAAGATATTCGACGGCAATACCCAGATCGGCACCGCCAAGACCGACGCCAGCGGAGCCTGGAGCTACAAGACCGGCAGCCTGGCGGACGGTGACCATAGCTTCAAGGTGATGGATACCGACGGCGCAAGCGCCGGCGCGACCTCCAGCTCGGTCTCGATGACGGTCGATACGGTGGCGCCGCATGCGCCGACCATGTCCACCTTCACGCCCAGCGGCACCACCAGCGTCAACAAGGTGGTTCTTGGTGGAAAGGCGGAAGCCGATTCCCTCGTCAAGATCTATGATGGCGATGCGCAGATCGGCACCGCCACAGCCAAATCGGATGGAAGCTGGAGCTTCACCTCCGGTTCGCTGGCGAACGGAAATCATAATTTCTCGGCGACAAGCACCGATGCCGCCGGCAATGTGAGCGAAAAGTCCGTCGCCTATGTCACCGGAACGTTCGGCTCGGATGTGCTCAAGAGCAATGCCGGTGTCGACGACATCCTGATCGGCGGTCCTGGTTCTGATACGTTCCACTTCGGCACGAATTTCGGCAATGACATCATTACCGACTTTGTCGCAACCGGTTCCGGTCACGACGTGCTGTCGTTCAGCAAGGACGTGTTTTCCAGCTTCGCCGACGCCCTGGCGCACGCGCAGCAGGTTCAGGGAGACGTTGTCTTTACTAGCAGCACCAACGACACGCTGACCCTGAAGAACGTTCAGCTCTCGCATCTGCAGAAGGTCGATTTCGCGTTCTCGTGATCGATCCGGGATGACATGACGACTGCGGCGGGGCGGATGGCTTACATCCGCCCCGTTGCCGTTCTGGTCGTTGCGACACAGAACGGCCGGGAGCCTGCACGGTATCGCCGGCGTGCATGGGGACGCGACGCGCCCGAGGCGATGGACGCAATGGAGCTTCGCCGATCCGCGGCTACCGAGCCGGTGCTTCGGCTTCCATCGCCATTTCCGGATCGGCTTGGAAGATCGGTTTGGAATATCGGCGTGGAATATCGGCTTGGATAACGGTTCGGGATAGCGGCTTTGGATAGCGGTTGGGGCTGCTTGAAGAATCAGGCTGCCGCTGCCCATATCTGCACTCGCCGCTGTCGTTCGGCACGAATGTCCGGCGATCCCCAGTGACCTTGCTGCCGGAGTAATGCCCGATGCTTTCCATTCCTGCGCGTATTGCCGGAGAACTCGGTGTTCGGGAGCAGCAGGTTCAGGCGGCGGTCGATCTTCTCGATGGCGGCGCAACCGTTCCGTTCGTCGCGCGCTATCGCAAGGAGGCGACCGGCTCTCTCGACGATACGCAGCTTCGCACGCTGGAAGAACGGCTGCGATATCTGCGGGAACTGGAAGACCGGCGCAAGGTGGTTCTGGATTCCGTGCGCGAGCAGGGGAAACTCGACGCGGCGCTGGAGGCCGCGATCATGGCGGCCGACAGCAAGGGGCGGCTCGAGGACATCTATCTTCCGTTCAAGCCGAAGCGGCGGACCAAGGCCGAGATTGCCAAGGAAGCAGGTCTCGAGCCGCTGGCCGATCTGTTGCTCGGCGAGCCGCAGAACGTTCCGGCCGAAAGCGCCGCGCCGTTCGTCGCGGCCGACAAGAACGTTGCGGATGTTGCCGCGGCGCTCGATGGCGCGCGCGCCATTCTGGTCGAGCGTTTTGCGGAGAACGCCGACCTGATCGGTGCGTTGCGCGAGGAATTGTGGACGCAGGGACGTCTCAAATCCAGCGTGCGCGAGGGCAAGCAGGAGGCCGGTGCAAAATTTTCCGACTATTTCGATTTTTCCGAAGCGTTCACGCGGATGCCCTCGCATCGCGTGCTGGCCCTGTTTCGCGGCGAGCGGGAGGAAATCCTCAGTCTGACGATCGAGCCGGACGATCCGGCGACGCGTCAGACGGTGAGCGCTTATGAACTGCGGATCATGCGCGCTTACGGGATCGCCGATCAGGGCCGTCCGGGCGACAAATGGCTGGCCGAAACCGTGCGCTGGGCATGGCGCACCAAGATTTTCGTCACCCTCTCGATCGATCTGCGGTTGCGGCTGTGGACGGCATCGGAGGAGGACGCGGTTGGCGTCTTCGCCGCCAATCTGCGCGATCTGCTGCTGGCGGCGCCGGCCGGCGCGCGCCCGACGCTCGGGCTTGATCCCGGCTTTCGCACCGGCGTCAAGGTCGCGGTCGTCGATGCCACCGGCAAGGTCGTGGCGACGCAGGCAATCTTTCCGCACGAACCGCAGCGGCGCTGGGACGAGGCGCTGGCCGTTCTGGCGCGACTGGTGCGCGAGCATCGCGTCGAACTGATCGCCATCGGCAACGGCACCGCCTCGCGCGAGACCGACAAGCTGGCGAGCGAACTCGTCAAGGGCCTCGCGGAGCTCAAGCTGCACAAGATCGTGGTGTCGGAAGCCGGGGCTTCCGTCTATTCGGCTTCGGCCTTTGCCGCGGAAGAACTGCCCGATCTCGACGTGACGCTGCGCGGCGCGGTGTCGATCGCCAGGCGCCTGCAGGATCCGCTGGCCGAACTGGTCAAGATCGATCCGAAGTCGATCGGTGTCGGCCAGTATCAGCACGACCTCAGCGAGCTCAAGCTGACGCGTTCGCTCGGCGCGGTGGTGGAAGACTGCGTCAACGGCGTCGGCGTCGATCTCAACACGGCGTCGGCGCCATTGCTGGCGCGGGTGTCCGGCATCGGGCAGGGGCTCGCCCAGAGCATCGTGACCCACCGCAACGCGCATGGTCCGTTCCGGTCGCGCAAGGCGCTCAAGGATGTGCCGCGCCTGGGGCCGAAAGCGTTCGAGCAGTGCGCCGGCTTTCTGCGGATCACCGGCGGCGACGATCCGCTCGATACATCGGCGGTGCATCCTGAATCCTATCCGGTGGTGCGGCGCATCATCGAAGCGACCAAAAGCGATATCAAGACGCTGATCGGCAATGCGCCCGTCTTGCGGACGCTGTCGCCGAAGTCGTTTGTCGACGATACGTTCGGCCTGCCGACCGTCACCGATATCCTGCGCGAACTGGAAAAGCCCGGACGCGACCCGCGTCCGGCGTTCAAGACTGCCGAGTTCAAGGATGGCGTCGAGACGCTCAACGACCTGAAACCCGGCATGGTGCTCGAAGGCGTCGTCACCAATGTTGCCGCCTTCGGCGCGTTCGTCGATATCGGCGTGCATCAGGACGGGCTGGTGCATGTCTCGGCGATGTCGAAGACCTTCGTGAAAGATCCGCGCGC
>DATMEV010000097.1:0-19773 GCA_035556795.1 Pseudolabrys sp.
AGTTCCAGCCGCCAGGGATGGTCCTTGCTGCGCATCGACAGCGACAGATCGAACAATGTCGCGCGCAGATCGGTAAAATCGACGTCGTGCCAGACGCCGTTGACGTGCGACACCGCAGCCGACACCGAGACGAGGTCGTCCGTCCAGCGATAGAACAGGAACGGCTCGACGCGCTCGTTGTCGCGGCGATAGCCAAACAGATCAAGCGTCGGCGAATAGCGGATTGCCGACAGATTGATCGAGGCGCCGAATTCGCCGAGCGGGGTGAGCGCGGTTATGCCGGGGATCAGCGTCACCCGCGTGAAACGCAGATCGTCAGGCAGGAAGTCGGTGAGGATCGCATTGGTCTCGTTGAGCGTCGCATAGCGCGCCGCCGCGCTGACGAAAGGGCGCACCGCGCCGCCGATCCATTGCGCGCGCACCTCCTGCTCCGCCTCGAAGGAGCGCAGATTGTAGCTGCGGATACTCTCGACGCCGGTGCGCGATTTCAGCGCCCAGCCGGCGAATGCCTCGCTCTCCGCCTCCAGCACGACACGCATCCGTTCCGACGGGTCGATCTCGCGTGCGGCATAGTCGGCACGCTGGATTTCGCCGGTCAGTCCGGTCTTGATGGAATCGCTGGAGCGGCCGAGCGCAAAAGCGGCGTCGACGCCGGTGAAGGCGCTGGGCTTGCCGCCCGGCAGAAGCTGAGGATTCGCATCGTATCCGCCCCGCAAGCGGATCGAACCCAGAGCCACATCGTCTGCCCGACTGTCTTCCGGCATCGGGGCCAGAAGACATACAATCACTGCCAGAGCGGGCGATCGAAATCCCCCGGTCTGCATAGGCCAGTTCTCGGCCTGTATGGTTAACAAACCGCTAAGATCCCGGGGCGGGCACGAGCAGGCACGAAGCAGGCACGAAGCAGACATGACGCGAGGCACGGTGCAGCGATGACGACGACGGACAAGACCGGCGGCAACAGGAAGAACGAGTTCGGACTCTGGGAGGGCGAAGTCACCGTGCCGCTGCCCGAGACTTACGACGCGTCGGTCTATTTCATCGGCCGCATCCGCACGCCCTGGACCGAGCGCAAGCAGTGCCCGAAGAACGCGCGCGAATCCGACGCAGTCTGTACCGTCGAGGTCGATCCGCGCTGGGCCGCCGCGCTGAAGGATGTCGCGACCTGCTCGCACATCATCCTGTTGTACTGGATGGACCACTCGCGCCGCGACATCGTGCTGCAGGTGCCCGGCCATTACGGCGTGCAGCGCGGCACCTTCGCGCTGCGCTCGCCCGCCCGCCCCAATCCGATCGCGATGAGCGTCGCCCGCCTGCTGCGCATCGATGGCAACAGACTCGCCGTGATCGGCGTCGATTGCCTCGACGGCACACCGCTGATCGACATCAAGCCCTATTTCGCCTCGGTCGACAGCATGCCGGACGCGACCGTCGGCTGGCGCAACGAGCCGAAGGGCGAGAAGCGCCTGCCGGTCGAGGCGTCTGACGAAAAACCGGAATAGCAGCCGCTGACAACCGGCACGAACGGAACCGCCCGCGCGCGGGCAGTCGCGAAGTTGTGAGCGGAACCGGCGAACCCGATCGGGGCTTGTCTCGACAGAGTGTTCGAGACCAGTTCCGAGGGTCACCATGCGTATTCGCACCCTTTCTCTCGCCATGTCGCTGGCGGGCGCGGCGCTGCTGGCATCCGGCTCGCTTGCAACCGCGCAGTCGCTGTCACGGGCGCCCCAGGCGCGCGCCGTCGCGTTCAACGCGCCGGCCGCCTTCAGCGAGCCCGGCTTCGACGAGCCTGCCTTCAATACGCAAAACTTCGATGCACAGGACTTTGACTCTGCAGCCGTCGCCGGCGACGAGGACGCGCAGCTTCCTGCGCGCCTGCAGCGGCAGATCGTGCGCTACGACACGCGCGAGCCGCCCGGCACCATCGTCATCGATACGCCGCACACTTATCTCTATTACGTGCTCGGCGACGGCCGCGCGATCCGTTACGGCATCGGCGTCGGCCGTGAGGGCTTCACCTGGTCGGGCGTCCGATCGGTCACCCGCAAGGCCGAATGGCCGGACTGGTATCCGCCGGCGGAGATGATCGCACGGCAGCCCTATCTGCCGCGCATGACCTCCGGGGGGCCCGGCAACCCGCTCGGCGCGCGCGCCCTGTATATCGGCGGCACTTTGTATCGCATCCACGGCACCAACGATCCGAGCACCATCGGAAGACAGGTGTCGAGCGGCTGCATCCGCCTGACCAATACGGACGTGATCGATCTTTACAATCGCGCCGCCGTCGGCGCGAAGGTCGTGGTGCTGCCGCAGACGCGAAACGCGCAACACCGGCCCGCGCCGACAGCGGCCGCATCACAGAACGAGCGCGTCTCGTCCTATGCGCCGCAGCCGCAGCGCCGCTCCGAAGCCGCGTGGACGACGATCCGGCCAGCCGGGCTCTACTAGCCGGGCTCACGAGTCCACCCGCCAGCCGGCGCACCCCGTCGTGCGCCGGTGGCAGCGCGAGTGCCGACGAATAAATCCGACGAACAGAGAGGACGATCAGGACCGGTCGTCAGATCTGGCGGATCGAACCGAAATCGAACGACACGCCCGCCGGGTTTTCGCCGACGCGGACCAGCGTGTCGTTGACGTAATGATGCGGCGGCACCGGCAGATTGTACGGCGCCGGCACGCCGCTGAAGACGCGGCCGGCGAGATCGTATTTCGATCCGTGACAGGGGCAGAAATAGCCGCCGAGCCAGCCCTGCGCCGGCGATGACGCATTCGGCTGCGGATAGAACATCGGAATGCATCCCAGATGCGTGCAGATGCCGATGATGAGGCCGAATTCCGGCTTCACCGAGCGATGCCAGTTGCGCGCATAGGGCGGCTGCTGCAGTTCGTCGGACTGCGGATCGGCGAGCTGGCTGATGAGTTGCGGATTCTGCAAGCCGCGCAGGATCTCCGGCGTGCGATGGGTGACGAAGACCGGGCGCTCGCGCCAGCGGAACACCACCTGCTGGCCGGGCTCGATCTTGCTGAGATCGATATCGATCGGCGCGCCGGCCGCCAGCGTTCCGGCATCGGGGTTCATCTGGTCGACCAGTGGCACCAGGCTGGCGACCGCGCCGAACGCCGCGACCGCCGCGGTGGCGACGTAAAGAAAGTCGCGGCGCGTCGTCTGCGGCTCGACGAACGGAATTTCGACAAGCGGTCTGGTCATCGGCGATCTCCGTAAACCGGCCGATCTTCGCAAGCCGGCATGTCGCCTCTGCCGCTCATATAAGGTGGACGGCGGCAGGCTTCCGCACTGTCGCGGCGCCTTGCCAAGATTTAATACATGCCGCCGGTACCGATTTCATTTTCGCCGCCGGCGGTTCTATAACCGGGCCAGCAAGGAACGAGCGGGGGTGCAATGCGTATCGCAGTCATGGCCGCAGGCGCGGTCGGCGGCTATTTCGGCGCGCGCCTGGCGGCAGCCGGGCACGAGGTCTTCTTCATCGCGCGCGGCGCGCAGCTCGACGCCATGCGCAAGAGCGGCCTCAGCATCGACAGCGTCCACGGCAACCTGCACCTGCCGCAGCCGCACGTGACCGACGATCCGGCCGCCGTCGGCCCGGTCGACATCGTGCTGTTCACGGTGAAGCTGTGGGACACGGAGGCGACCGCCGAGCAGGCACGCCCGCTGGTCGGACCCGCGACGCGCATCGTCACGCTGCAGAACGGCGTCGACAGCTATGAGCGCATCGCGCCGATCCTCGGCGCCGAGCACACCATTCCCGGTGTCACCTATGTGGTGTCAGTGATCGAGCGGCCGGGCGTCATCAAGCAGACCAGCCAGTTCCAGTCGATCGTCTGCGGCACGATCGACGGCAGGCCGGACCCGCAACTCGCGGCCTTCGTCGCGGCGGCGAAAGCCGCCAGCATCAACATCACGCAATCCGACAACATCCAGCGCGACCGCTGGCACAAGTTCATTTTCCTGTCGGCGACCTCGGGCGCGACCAGCCTCACGCGCATGACGATGGGGCCGATCCTCGCCGACCCGGACACGCGCAACCTGTTCCGCAACATCATGCGCGAGACGCTGGCCGTCGGCCGGGCGAGCGGCGTCGCTCTCGACGAGAGCTATATCGACGAACGCATGGTCTTCGCCGACAAGCACACGCCGGCGTCGATGAAGGCGTCGATGGCCAACGACCTCGATCGCGGCAACCGCCTCGAACTCGACTGGCTGGCGGGGCGCGTGTCGCAACTCGGCAACGCGCTCAACGTGCCGACCCCGGTCAATGACGTGATCTATGCGGCGCTGAAGCATTTCCGGAACGGCCGGAACTGAAGCGGCAATCCGGCTCTGCCTGCTGGAATTGGCCACTTTACGCCCGTAACATCCCGGCATGGCGATTCGCATCCCCTCCGCTCTGGTCGAGAGCCTGCGCACCGTCGGGCGCGTCGGCTATATCATCCTGGTCCGCCCGTTCCGCCGCTTGCGCTGGCTGCGGCTGGTCATCGGCGCCGGCGCCTTGCTGATCGTGTCGTTCTACGGCGCGCTGTGGGCGCTCGATGCGATCTGGCCGAGCGATGCCGGCCTGAAGCCGAAGCTCGTCGAACTGCCGCCGCTCAAGCCGATGACGAGGCTGTCGTCGGTCGTCGCGCCGATCGTGGTGGCGAACAGCGCCATCCGCACGACGCTCGATGCCGCCGCGCCGCGCGACTTCAGCGGCACCAGCAACAATCCGATCTCCAGCCTGCTGTCGAAAGCCGATATCGGGCTGACCGCCGCGCGCGGGCCGCTGACCGTCACCGGCCGCACCGAGGGCCTGACCATCGGCGCCACAATCGCCGGCAGCATCAAGGTGACCGGCCAGCTCGCCACTCAGGCCGGCAACCTCACGGGGCAACTCGGCGGGCTGCTCAACCAGGCGCTCGGCCAGCAGGTCGGCAATCTCGCCGGCCGCGTGCTCGACCAGAAGGCGGAGGTGAAGGGCCAGGTCTCCGTCACCTCGCGGCCGACCTTCGCGCCGAACTGGCGCATCGAGCCGAACCTGACCGGCAGCGTGTCGATCGCCGACGGCGGCCTGCAGGTCGGCGGCATCAAGCTCAATGTCGGCAACGAGGTGAAGCCGATGCTCGATCGTCTGGTCAACGAGCAGATGGACGCGTTGCAGAATCGGCTGCGCGCCGACCCGACCATCGAGCAGACGGCGCGGCGCGAATGGGCGAAAGCCTGCCGCTCGATCCCGCTCGGCGGCGGCAAGACCGGATTGCCGAACCTCTATCTTGAAATGAAGCCGACGCGCGCCTCGGCGGCGCAGCCGAAGATCGATCCGACGAACGTCACCCTGACCATCGGCATCCAGGCGGAAACCCGCATCGTGCCGACGGCGACCAAGCCGAACTGCCCGTTCCCCACGCAACTCGAGATCGTGCAGAAGCTCGATGCCGGGCGCGTCGCCATCGGCGTGCCGATCGATATTCCGTTCACCGAGATCAACAAGATCCTGGAGCCGCAGTTCAAGGGGCGCACCTTCCCCGACGACAAGACGACGCCCTATCAGGTCGAGATCCGCAAGGCGACGATCAATGCCACCGGCGACCGGCTGCTAATCGCAATGCTGGTCAAGGCGACGGAACGCAAGAGCTGGTTCGGCTTCGGCGCCGACGCGACGGTGCATGTGCTCGGCAAGCCGGTCCTCGATGCCGGCAACCAGACGCTGCGGTTGACCGACATCTCGCTGACCGTCGAATCGGAGGCGGCTTTCGGCCTGCTCGGCGCCGCGGCGCGCGCCGCGATCCCCTATGTGCAGGACGCACTGGCCGAACATGCGGTCATCGACCTGAAGCCCTTCGCCGCTGACGCCCGCACCAAGATCGGCGAAACGCTGGCCGAGTTCCGCCAGAGCACCGACGGGGTGCGCGTCGACGCCGCGGTCAACGACTTGCGCATGACCGGCATCGAGTTCGATTCCAAGACGCTGCGCGTCGTCGCGGAAGCGACCGGAACCGTGCGCGTCGCCGTCAACAAGCTGCCGGCGCTTTAGGCGGCAGCCGCACAGCATCGCCGCGCCGGCACGTTGCGCCTGCGTTGACAAGGGGGCGCAACCGCCTACATTAGCCGCGTTCCGAGGGGTGCCCGTGCGGGCTGAGAGAAACCCTTAGAACCTGATCCGGGTCATGCCGGCGAAGGGACAGGACGCATGCATTCCTCATTTCATATCGCCAGACTGATGGGGCCGGTGATGACGGTCATCGGACTGGGCCTCGTCACCAATCCAGGCGCCTACCGCGAGATCACGCAACAGATCGTCTCTTATTCGCTGTTCGTCTATTTCTCCGGCATTCTGGCGATGGTCACCGGCCTCGCGATCCTCAACACGCATAATGTCTGGACGCGCGACTGGCGCATCATCATCACGGTGATCGGCCTGATACTGACCTGCATCGGCGTGTTCCGGGTCATCGCACCGCCCTATGTCGCCTATCTCGGCGGCGCCGTGTTCGCTTACGCATACTTTCATGTTGTTTGCGGCGTTCTCTTTCTCGCCGTCGGCGGCTTCATCACGTTCAAGGGTTATGCGGCGTACGACCCCGACCCCGCACAAGGAGACTGATCATGAACAAGCCCGTTACCCCCTCCGCCCTCGTCACGCCGAAGGTCACCACCGGGCCGGTCCAGGGTTCGCGCAAGGTTTATGTGACGCCCGCAGCGGCGCCGGACCTGCGCGTGCCGCTGCGCGAGATCGCGCTGGCGCCCTCCGCCAACGAGGAGCCGGTGCGCGTCTACGACACTTCGGGCGTCTATACCGACAACGACGTTGCGATCGACGTCGACAAGGGCCTCAAGCGGCACCGCACCCGGTGGGTGAAGGAGCGCGGCGGCGTCGAGGAATATGTCGGCCGCGAGATCAAGCCGGAAGACAACGGCAATGTCGGCGACACGCATCTGGCACGCTCGTTCCCGACCGTCCACAAGCCGCTGCGCGCGCTTGATGGACAGCCGGTGACCCAGCTCGAATGGGCGCGTGCCGGCGTCGTCACCAAGGAAATGATCTACGTCGCCGAGCGCGAGAATCTCGGCCGCAAGCAGATGCTGGAGCGCGCGCAGGCGGCGCTCGCCGACGGCGAGAGTTTCGGCGCGGCGATCCCTCCCTTCATTACGCCGGAATTCGTGCGCGATGAGGTGGCCCGCGGCCGCGCCATCATCCCGGCGAATATCAACCACGCCGAGCTCGAACCCATGGCGATCGGCCGCAACTTCCTCGTCAAGATCAACGCCAATATCGGCAACTCCGCCGTCACCTCTTCCGTGGAAGAGGAAGTCGAGAAGATGGTGTGGTCGATCCGCTGGGGCGCGGACACCGTGATGGACCTCTCCACCGGCCGCAACATCCACACGACGCGCGAATGGATCATCCGCAACGCGCCGGTGCCGATCGGCACCGTGCCGATCTATCAGGCGCTGGAGAAGGTCAACGGCGACCCCGTCAAGCTCGACTGGGAGTGCTACAAGGACACGCTGATCGAACAGTGCGAACAGGGCGTCGACTATTTCACCATCCACGCCGGCGTGCGGCTCGCTTATGTGCCGCTGACCGCCAATCGCGTCACCGGCATCGTTTCGCGCGGCGGCTCGATCATGGCAAAGTGGTGCCTGTCGCGGCACAAGGAATCGTTCCTCTACGAACGCTTCGACGAAATCTGCGACATCATGCGTAAGTACGACGTGTCGTTCTCGCTCGGGGACGGCCTGCGGCCCGGCTCGATCGCCGACGCCAACGACCGCGCGCAGTTTGCCGAACTGGAGACGCTCGGCGAGCTGACGCAGATCGCCTGGAAGAAGGGCTGCCAGGTGATGATCGAGGGCCCCGGCCACGTGCCGATGCACAAGATCAAGATCAACATGGACAAGCAGCTCAAGGAGTGCGGCGAGGCGCCGTTCTATACGCTCGGGCCGCTCACCACCGACATCGCGCCAGGCTACGACCACATCACCTCCGGCATCGGCGCGGCCATGATCGGCTGGTTCGGCTGCGCCATGCTCTGCTACGTCACGCCGAAGGAGCATCTCGGCCTGCCAAACCGCGACGACGTCAAGGAAGGCGTCATCACCTACAAGATCGCCGCCCATGCGGCCGACCTCGCCAAGGGCCACCCGGCGGCGCAACTGCGCGACGATGCATTGTCGCGGGCGCGCTTCGACTTCCGCTGGGAGGACCAGTTCAATCTCGGCCTCGATCCCGATACCGCCCGCAGCTATCACGACGAGACGCTGCCGAAGGAAGCACACAAGGTCGCGCATTTCTGCTCGATGTGCGGACCGAAGTTCTGCTCGATGAAGATCACGCAGGACGTGCGCGACTACGCGGCGACGCTCAACGACCCGGCGCTGCGCGCGACCTCGCCCGATGCCGTGAAGCAGGAGGGCATGGCGGCGATGTCGCAGAAGTTCAACGAGCTGGGCGGCGAGGTCTATGTCGATGCCGCCATGGTGAAGGAGAGCAACAAGGCGTTTTGATGCGCGCGTTCCGACGCTCGCTTCTCCAGCACTTCAAACGAACGACAAAGGAAAGGGCCGGGTCTACCCCGGCCCTTTCCCGTTGCGAAATCCATCAAACCGGCATGCACGGCGCCGTTATCGCCGCATCGAGATCACCAGTCCGCTCAGATCGAGATTGGCCATCAGCCCAACCTGCTGACCCTGCAGGCGCAGGATGGCGCCCTTCTCGTTGCGCAGGGTGATGACGCGCACGCCCGCGCCCACCGCAGCGCCGGCACCCGCCGCGCCATAGGTCCCCGCAACGTCGGAGGCCCGGCGAATATTGGTGACGCGACCGGAGAAGTTGGTCTGCGAGGCGCCGAAGACGAGGCCGCCGCTGATGCCGCCGATCGACAGCGGATAGCGCCGGCCACGGAATTCCAGGACGCCGTTGCCGCCTTCCGCACCGACGAAGAAGCCGCCTTTGACGATGGAGAAGTGGATGGTGCCGCTTGCCGCATCGGCCGGCGTCACCGTCGCAAAGCCGACGCCGAACAGCGCCAACGCGCCGACAAGCGCCATCGTCAATTTCGATACAAATCGCATCATCAATCTCCTGCTCCTGGGTGCTGCCGCCAATTCCAGGCGCGCGCATTAAGATCGCGTGTCCCGGACGGGCCACGTGTTGCTGTATCCCCCACTGCTCTCATGCAACCTTACCAATCCGAAAGGCCGCATCTGGTTCCCTCGCCGCGCCGGCACCACCACGAATCGGGCTAAGAACGGCGCTGCCCAACGACAATCCGCAGGGGGAAGCATCCATGTCAGGTCACCATCGCCACGGTCGTCACCGCCGTCTCGCCGCGCCGCTTGCTGCAATTCTTGCTGCCGTGACCGTCTCGACCTTCACCGTCGCGCAGGCCCGCGATAGCGCCACCCAGGCGCCACCGCCGAAGGACTATCCGGCGGTGCCGCTGCTCTCCACCGGCAAGACCATCGTCGGCGAAACCATCGCATATCCACGCACCGGCCCGGCGCACATCACCGCCGCCATCGTCACGCTGGCGCCCGGCGGGCGCACCGTCCTGCACAAGCACGGCGCGCCGCTGTTTGCCTATATCCTCGAAGGCGAGCTGACCGTCGACTATGGCCGGCACGGCAAGCGCACCTTCAGGACCGGTGATACGCTGATGGAGGCGATGGCGGTGCCGCATTTCGGCGTCAACACCGGCACGGCGCCAATGCGGCTGATCGGTGTCTATATGGGCGCCAAGGGCACCAGGGACGTGATCCCGGCGAAATGACGGAGGTACAGTTCCCTCCGCTCCACGCGTCAATATTGTTGTTCGGTCCACGCCGGCGGATTTAAGATGAGCCGCCGGGGCGGCCTCGTCCGGGGGATATCCGAAGCTCGCCGTTCACCTGAACAAGGAGGACAAGATGCAACGGAAATTTATCGACTGCCGTGCCGTCCGCAGCGACAACAACTGCACCGTGGCGATCGCCGCCGACAGCGAAACCGAACTGCTGGAAGCCGCGGTGCAGCATGCCGTCGCCGTGCACGGCCACACCGACAGCCCCGAACTGCGCCAGATGATCCGCGGGGCGATGCATGACGGCACGCCGCCGCTCGACGCACCTTCGCGCGCCGCATAACGCGCGAGCTTCTCCCGACATCGCAGACGCGACGCGGCCGACGGGCCGCGCCGCGCAAGCCGCTGTGCAAGCCGTCTTCAGCGCTTGTAGAGGCCCATGATCGCGGCCTTGGCCAGCGTCTTGAAATGCAGGTTGAAGCCGATCACCGCCGCCGACGTATCGGCGGCGACGTCGAGCGTCTCGCCGACCGCAAACACCGTGAACAGATAGCGGTGCGGATGGTCGCCCTCCGGCGGACAGGGTCCGCCATAGGCGGCATTGCCGTAATCGGTGCGCGTCTGCAGCGCACCTTGCGGCAGCTTGCCGGAAGCCGGATTGCCGGCATCGAGCGGCAGCTCGGTCACCTCCGGCGGAATATTGACCACCACCCAGTGCCAGAACCCCGAGCCGGTCGGCGCGTCGGGGTCGTAGCAGGTGACGGCGAAGCTCCTGGTGCCGGCCGGCGCGCCCGACCATTTCAGGTGCGGCGAGCGATTGCCGCCGGCGCAGCCGAAACCGAAATCCGCCGACAGGACGTGATCCTGCTTGAGATAGTCGCCGTCCTTGAAGCTGTCGCTGGTCACCGTGAATGCCATCTGCCCTCTCCCTTCCGTGTCGCGGATTGCGCCCTAACCTACTGCGGCAACGGCGGCGCGCAACTGCCCTGACCATCCGCCGCGCTTTTCCCCGGACGAGGCCGCCGGGCAACAGGCAATTGCACGACGGGCGGCGAAGCCGCACACTCGGCGCATGCACAAACCCCAAGGCTCCGCCGCCGTCGCCGCACTGTTGTCCTTCAACGGCGGCTTCGTCGACACCGCCGGATTTCTCGGCCTCGCCGGCCTGTTCACCGCGCATGTCACCGGCAACTTCGTCACGCTCGGCGCGGCGCTGGTGCTGGGGACTCATGGGATCATCGGCAAGATCCTGGCACTGCCGGAATTCATCCTGGTGATCGCGCTGGCGCGCGTCGCCGGAGCGGCGTTGCGCGCCCGTGACCTGCCGGCGCTGCGCGTCCTGCTCATCGGCAAGGTGGCGCTGCTCGTCGCCTTCGTCGCGCTCGCCGTCGGCTACGGCCCGTTTCCCGACCCCGACAGCCCGGCCGCGCTGCTGACAGGCTTCGCCGGCATCGCCGCCATGGCCGTGCAGAACGCCGTACAGCGTGTCCATCTCTCGACGCTGCCGCCGACGACGCTGATGACCGGCAGCACGACGCAGGCGACCCTCGATGCCGTCGATCTGCTGATGGGGAGCGATGCCGCGCACAGCGCGCAGATCCGCTCGCGCTTCGGCCGGCTGTCGCTCAGCATCGTCTACTTCGCCGCCGGCTGTGCCGTCGCCGCTGTGCTCTACTGGCTCGTCGGTTTCTGGTGCCTGCTGCTGCCGGTGATCGTCGGCATCCTGTCAACGATCATCCGCACCGAGGCGGTGCCGGCCTGACGCGGGATCGGACGATCGTACCGCGACTCACTGGTACTTCGCGTCGCGCTCCAGCAGTTCGATCGAGATGCCCTGCGGTCCGCGGACGAAGCAGACGCGGATGCCCGGGCGCGGATTGTGCGGTTCGGTGGTGAACACCACACCTTTCGCTTTCAGCGACGCGATCACGTCGTCGAGGTCGCGCACGAAGAAGCCGATATGGTCGAGTCCCTGCACCGGCGTGACCGGCGGCGGATTGATTCTGTCGTCCGGCCCCACCGGAGCGATGAAGATGTTCTGTCCGCCGATCTTCAGGTCGATGCGCGTCGCGTTCTGCTGCACGCTGCGGATCACCTGCGCGCCGAGCATGGTCTCGAACCACGTCGCGGTCGCCTCCGGGTCGGGGCTGCGCAGATGGACATGATCGAATGTAAGTTGCGGCATCATCACTTCTCCGTAAGGTCCGGGCGCGCGAGTGTCCTCGCACATATCTTGCAAATCAACTGTTTGTTGGCCGGTCTCCACCATTGGAGAATGTCCCGGCAAAGCCACGACGTCGCCCCCGGCCATGGTTCGGTCATGAAATCCGCATCAGAACAGCCATCGGAATATCCTTGTCTCCGAGGAGCGTCCGCATGACCGAGGTCCATGCCAACAAGGTCGCGCAAGTCACCGTCCTCTTCTGGATCATCAAGATCCTGGCGACAACGCTTGGTGAAACCGGCGGCGACGCACTCTCGATGACGATGAATCTCGGCTATGCCGCCAGCACGGCGATTTTCTTCACGGTCTTCGTCATCACGGTCAGCGCGCAGGTATCCGTCAGGACCTTTCGCCCATTTCTATATTGGGCGGTGATCGTTGCAACCACCACCGCCGGCACGACCATGGCCGACTTCGCCGATCGTTCGCTCGGCATCGGCTATGTCGGCGGCTCGCTGATCCTGCTCGCATTGCTGCTGGCGACGCTGGCGGCATGGCGTCTTTCGCTCGGCTCCGTATCAGTCGATCACATCGCGACGCCGAAGGCCGAACTGTTCTATTGGGCGACGATCCTGTTCTCCAATACGCTCGGCACTGCGCTCGGCGATTTCTTCGCCGACGATTCAGGCCTTGGTTACGACGGAGCCGCGCTGGTATTCGCCGCCACGCTGACGACGCTGGCGGCGGCGTATTTCTTCACCACGCTGTCGCACACATTATTGTTCTGGCTCGCCTTCATTCTCACGCGCCCGCTCGGCGCCACCGTCGGCGATTGGCTCACCAAACCCGTCGCCGATGGCGGGCTGCACCTCGGCCGGATCATTTCGTCAGCGATCATCGCAACCGCGATGGTAGCGCTGATCGCCGTAACCTCCCGACGTTCCGGAGGAGGCGGCTGGCGAGGCATACGGGAGGTACAGACGTAGTGCATCGAAAGGCCATTTCGGTTTGTTATTGCTAAAAATCCAGCCTCCCGCGGATCACCTTTCCGCGAATTCATCCAGAAAAACCTTTTCTGCTCAGCGGGTTCACCCCCGGTTCATGTCGAAAGCCGGAACCTGTCAAGATGCGATCGCGTTGATCTCCTGTCGTTCGTCATCGACCGTTCGCAGCGAGTTCGGAATAATCGAGAGGTGATGCCATGATGACCAAGACTCTGACGGTTCTGGCCGCCGCCGCGACGCTGACGATCGCGGCCGTGGCTGCGCCCCAGACAGCGGAAGCGCGCGGTGGTCGCGTCGCCGCCGGCGTCATCGGCGGACTGGCCGCCGGCGCGATCATCGGCGGCGCACTCGCCAATAGCGGCCGCTACTATTACGGACCCCGGCCCGGCTATTACGCCTACGGCCCCGGCCCGGTCTATTACGGCGGCGACTGCTACTGGCGCCGGCAGCGGGTCGTCGACCCTTATGGCTACTGGCACTGGCGCCGCGTGCGCGTCTGCTACTGACAGATTCTGAAGACGGCCACGCATCGTGACGACGGAGTACGCTCCGCCGTCGTGTCCCTGCTGTCGCGTCCCTTGGGCTAAACCCGGTGCCCTTGTGAGGCCGGGTTTTTGGTTCTGCACAAACTGACGCCGGGATACCGCAATCGTAATTACGCCAAATTCACGCGGCTTTTGTTCGCGGTCGCTTTTTTGTAAACTTCGGTGACGACAAACGAGCTTCGGCGTCCGCCATCGCTCCACCTGCCCTTAATCAACGCTTAACGGCCCAATCGCATGATTGGCCAAACCTTGGGGATCATCATCATGAAAACCCTCGCCACGCTTGCCGCCACCGCGCTGCTCGCCGCCGCGATGACGACGTCGGCGGACGCACGCTGCCGCGGCTGCGCCGTCGGCGCCGGTGTGATCGGCGGCCTCGCGGCCGGCGCGATCATCGGCAGCGCCATCGCCAATAGCGGCCCGACCTATTACGAGCCGGCACCCCCGCCGCCGCCCTACTACCGTGGCCCCGCTTATGTGGTCGAAGAGCCCGTCTGCCGCATCGAGCGCCATCGCTATTGGGACGGCTACGGCTATCGCACCCGCCGCGTCGAGGTCTGCGACTGACGGCACGGCCTTCGCCGGGCGCCGCGCGCGCCCGGGGTGATGGCCCGCCCAGGTGGCAGAGCGAGACTGCGGGTTTGACGGCAGAGGGATGCAGCGCCCGCTACCAGCGCTCCGCCGCTGGCGCGCCAGAGAGGATTTCCGCAAGCCGCGCCCGTGTCGCGCGCGTGGTATCCGGAGGCAGCGTATCGAGCGCAAAGAAGCCGTGGGCGACGATCTCACGGTTGGGCACCGGCGGCGAAACCTGCTCGAAATCGCGCACGACATACAACGCTACGTGATCGCGACGCGACACGTGGCCATTGAAGAAGATGCCGTGCAGCGCCGGCGGCGCCGTCAGCGCGATATGGCCTTCCTCCATCAGTTCGCGGGCCAGTGCCCCGACCATACTCTCCCCCGCCTCGACACCGCCGCCTGGCAGGTGCCAGCCATCAACGTAGCTGTGGCGGATCAGAAAGACGCGCCCCTGCGCATCGAAGACTGCGGCCCGCGCGCCGAGCGTCATCGGCCGCGACAGCCGCCAGTACAAATGCATGACCCGGCGGATGGCCGGTTCGAGGGCGCGACGCAGGGCGTTCAGCGACATCGAAGGACCATCGGAGCGGATACGGGACCTGGAGGCATGCCGCCTTGTCGCACGGCCCCGCCGATTCGGCCTACCGCCCCCTTGTAGATTAGAAATATTCTAATATAGATAGCCTGCTGGCCGCAGCCCGGAGCCCCCCGCATGAAGGCCTTCTCAGACTTGACCGAGCAGGAAATTCTGGCGCTTGCCATCTCCAACGAGGAGGAGGACAGCCGGATCTATCTAGGCTTCGCGGAGCGGCTTCGTGCGACCTTCCCGGCCACCGCAGCCATGTTCCGCGACATGGCGGCCGAGGAGGTCACCCACCGCACGCGGCTGTTCGATCTCTACCGGGAGAAATTCGGCGACTATCTGCCGCTGGTCCGCCGACAGGACGTCAGGGGTTTCATCGCCAAGCACCCGCTCTGGCTCGCTCCGGAACTGGCGCCGGAAGACACGCGCAAATATGCCGAGACGATGGAATACGAAGCCGGCCGGTTCTACCGCAAGGCGGCCGAACAGACACGCGACGCCTCGACCCGGCAATTGCTGATCGAACTGGCGGAAGCCGAACTCGACCACGAGCATCTGGCACGCCAGCTCGACCGCAGCATCCTCGCTTCCGACGCCCGCAGCAAGGAAGCCGACACCGCGCGGCGCATCTTCGTGCTGCAGTATGTGCAGCCGGGCCTTGCCGGGCTGATGGACGGCTCGGTGTCGACGCTGGCACCGTTGTTCGCCGCCGCCTTTGCCACCCACAATACCTGGGAAACCTTCCTGGTCGGGCTCGCCGCATCGGTCGGCGCCGGCATCTCGATGGGCTTTGCCGAGGCGCTGTCGGACGACGGCTCGCTGACCGGGCGCGGGACGCCGTGGATTCGCGGCACCATCTGCGGGGTGATGACGGCGGCGGGCGGGCTCGGCCACACGCTGCCCTACCTCATTCCGGACTTCTGGACTGCGACAACCATGGCGGTGCTGGTCGTGGTGCTTGAACTCGCCGCAATCTCGTATATCCGCTACCGTTACATGGATACGCCACTGCTCCGTGCGGCGTTCCAGATCGTCGTCGGCGGTGTGCTGGTGTTTCTTGCAGGAATTGTGATCGGCAGTTCGTAATGGGTTCTTTCGTTCTGGCGCATCTGTCGGATGCGCATCTCGCACCGCTGCCGCAGCCCGGATGGCTCGACCTCGCCAGCAAGCGCATCACCGGCTATCTCAACTGGCAGCGCAAGCGACGCTTCATCCACGACCCGGCGGTGCTGGAAGCGATCGTCGCGGATCTGCGCGCGGCGGAACCCGACCATGTGGCGATGACCGGCGACGTCATCAATCTCGGGCTGCGCGAGGAATTCGTCCGCGGCCGCGCCTGGCTCAACATGCTCGGCAGCCCGGACAGGGTGAGCCTGGTGCCCGGCAATCACGATATCTACGTTCCGGAAGCCGCACGCATGCTGCCGGCCTGGCGTCATTTCATGGACAGCGACGAGCCGGGCTTCGCCTTGCCCTATGTCCGCCGCCGCGGCCCGCTCGCCATTATCGGCGTCACCAGCGGCGTGCCGACGGCGCCGTTCCTGGCGACCGGCTGGATCGGCGGCGAACAACTGGCGCGGTTGCGGCACCACCTCATCGAGCAGAAGCAGCGTGGCGCGTTCCGCGTCGTGCTGATCCATCATCCGCCGGTCAGCGACGCCGGCAACAGCAAGCGGCTGCTCGACGCCTCGGTCTTCCTGCGGGTGATCGCGGAAGCCGGCGCCGAACTGGTGCTGCACGGGCACGATCACATCCATTCCCTCGTACGCCTGAAAGGGCCGGACGGCACGGTACCGGCAATGGGCGTCCCCTCGGCTTCCGCCGCGCCGGGGGGCACCTGGATGCCCGCCGCCTACAATCTCTATCGCATCGGCGGTACTCCCGGCGCCTGGACCTGCCACGCGATTTCGCGCGGCATCGGCGCCGACGGCGCTGTCGACGAGATCGGCCGCATCGACGTATTGGCGGAGTGAGCGCCGGTGCCCGGGCATCGATCGGCGGGTATTACCGGGCGTTGCGCGGCATAGACGCGGCCCTTGCAATCACCGCCTCCGCTCTTACGTCTTTGCCGCACGCAACACAGGCCAGTCCATGAAAGTCGCCATCCGTTATTGCGGCAGTTGAGGCTACGAACCGAGAGCCCTCCGTGCGGGGGCCCGATTGCGCGAACGTGCCGGTGCCGATGTCGAACTCGTCCGCTCCTCGGGCGGCGTGTTCGAGATCACCGTCGATGGCGTGCTGAAATTCTCCAAGCAGGCGCTCGGCCGCTTTCCCACCGATGCGGAGATCGACGCGCTGGCGTCCTCGCGCTCCTGACGGGATCGTCTCCGGTCCGTTTCCGGGCAAATCACGCCCTCGCCCGACCCGAGGGCAGGCAGCGTTTTTGGCGTGACGAAGCGCGTCACTCGGGATTCGGGTTTGACCCGCGCCGTCAGGCGGCAGCGGCCTGCTCGATGCGGTTGCGTCCCGCCTTCTTGGCGCGATAGAGCCCGGCATCGGCCGCCTTCATCAGCGCATCCATATCGCTTGGCCCCGACATGCTGTGGGCGACGCCGCCGCTCAGCGTCACCCGGAAGCGAGCCTCGTGGCTGACGATGTCCTGCGCCGCGATGGTGCTGCGCACGCGCTCGATCACCTCCAGCGCGCTGGCACCCGAAGTGCGCGGCAGGATGGCAGCAAATTCCTCGCCGCCGATGCGGGCGACGAAATCCGACGCGCGCAGCGTCCGCATGATCGTCCTGGCGCAGGCGCACAGCGCCGCATCGCCCGCGGCGTGTCCATAGCGGTCGTTGACGACCTTGAAGTGATCGATATCGAGAATGACGACGGCGAACGCCGCTTGTCCTTCGAGATACTTCTTCAACTGGTTCTCGAAAGCGCGGCGATTGTAGAGACCGGTCAATGGATCGCGCAGCGCCGCCTCGCGCAGGTCGATGGCGCTGCGCTCATAGGCGATGGAGAGCGCGAAGGCACCGCTCGCCGTCGTATGGAACAGCGCGCCGAACACGCCGGCCAGCAACATCGGATCTTCGGGCAGGAAATTGGTGATGGCGCTGTTGAGCATCAGCCCCTGCACCACCCGCGCGGCGAAGCCGACGGCAAGCAGGCCATAGGCGGCGACGAGGCCATAACGCGACAGCAGCCGGTCCTGGCGGTCGCGGAAGAATTCGTAGCAGGTCGCCGCCGAAATGATCATCATCACACCGTTGATGATGGCGAAGCGCTGCCAGTGGCTGAGCATCTCTGGCATGATGTAAAGGCTTGCGGTGAACAACGCCGGCGCGACGACGATGGCGACCGCGGCCGGCCGCCGCCCGAATTGCCGCGCGGCGCACCAGCGGAAACCGACCCCCAGCACCATCAGTGCGTTGGCGGCGACAATCTGCAGGCCGCCGCGATCCTCCGGCAGCAGGATGAAGAACACCATCGAAACCGCGAGCACCAGATTGGCGACGATCCACGAAATCCAGTGGCGCTCGTCCCGCTGGCCGAGCCAGGCGGCATAGAACGCCACCGCGATCACGGCCAGAACGACCGCGTTCGCCGCGAACAGCGCGAAAATGCTCATCCCCATTGCGGATATCTGCGGTGTCGTGACCCACCCCCGGATCGTTTCCGGACGCTAACGGGGTTTCGCTAACATTGCTTTACGCGCTTGCGTAAAGATGTCGCCAACCGCAGTGACGAGGGCGGCTCAGTGCCGCAGTCCGGGCGCTTCCTGGCCGGTACGGGCAACGTACTCGGTATAGCCGCCGCCATAAGCGTGCACGCCATCCGGCGTCAGCTCCAGCACGCGGTTCGACAATGCCGCGAGAAATCGCCGATCGTGCGACACGAACAGCATCGTGCCCTCGTAATCGGCGAGCGCTGCGACGAGCATTTCCTTGGTCGCCATGTCGAGGTGGTTGGTCGGCTCGTCGAGCACCAGGAAATTCGGCGGATCGTAGAGCATCTTCGCCATGACGAGCCGCGCCTTCTCACCGCCGGAGAGCACGCGACAACGCTTCTCCACGTCGTCGCCGGAAAAACCGAAACAGCCAGCAAGCGTGCGCAGCGAGCCCTGGCCCGCCTGTGGAAAAGCGTATTCGAGCTCCTCGAACACGGTGCGCTCACCGTCGAGCAGATCCATGGCGTGCTGGGCGAAATAGCCCAGCCTGACGCTGGCGCCGAGCGCGACAGCGCCGTCGTCGGGGGCGGTCGCACCGGTGACGAGCTTGAGTAACGTCGACTTGCCGGCGCCGTTGATGCCGAGCACGCACCAGCGCTCGCGCCGGCGCACCTGGAAGTCGAGGCCGTCATAGATGCGGCGGCTGCCATAGGTCTTGCGCACGCCCTTGAGCGTCGCGACATCCTCACCGGAGCGCGGTGCCGGCGGAAAGTCGAACATCACGCTCTGCCGGCGGCGCGGCGGTTCGACGCGGTCGATCTTCTCCAGCTTCTTGACGCGGCTCTGCACCTGCGCCGCATGCGAGGCGCGCGCCTTGAAGCGCTCGATGAACCGGATTTCCTTTTCCAGCATCGCCTGCTGACGCTCGAACTGCGCCTGCTGCTGCTTCTCGGCGAGCGCACGCTGCTGCTCGTAGAAATCATAGTCGCCGGAATAGGTGGTGAGCGTACCGCCGTCGATCTCGACGATCTTGCCGACGATGCGGTTCATGAACTCGCGGTCGTGCGAGGTCATCAGCAGCGCGCCGTCATAGCCGTTGAGGAACTGCTCGAGCCAGATCAGGCTTTCCAGATCGAGATGGTTCGACGGCTCGTCGAGCAGCATCGCGTCGGGGCGCATCAGCAGGATGCGGGCGAGCGCGACGCGCATCTTCCAGCCGCCGGACAGCGCGCCGACATCGCCTTCCATCATTTCCTGGCTGAAGCCAAGGCCGGAGAGCACTTCGCGCGCGCGCGCATCGAGCGCATAGCCGTCAAGGTCCTGGAAGCGTGCCTGCACCTCGCCATAACGTTCGAGGATCGCCTCCATCTCGTCGACACGATCCGGGTCGATCATCGCGGCTTCGAGGTCTTTCAGCTCGGCGGCCACCGCGCTGACCGGTCCGGCGCCGTCCATCACCTCGGCGACCGCGCTGCGGCCGGCCATTTCGCCGACGTCCTGACTGAAATAGCCGATGG